>JAXHUM010000099.1:0-14499 GCA_034189325.1 Thermodesulfobacteriota bacterium | reverse complement strand
GGCTTGTTATCAACCTATCCTTTGTTTGATGAAAAAGGTAAGATGTACGCTGCGCTTGGCGTCAGTTTTGATCTTAGTGAAAAGCAAAAACTTGAACACCAGCTCCGCCAGGCCCAAAAAATGGAATCAGTAGGACGCTTAGCCGGTGGAGTTGCTCACGATTTCAACAATATGCTGAGCATCATAATCGGTAATACAGAGCTCATGCTCGATGATATGGATGAGGGCAGTCGATGTATCCATAACCTGAAAGAAATCCGTAATGCGGCAAACCGCTCCGCAGACTTGACTCGCCAACTTTTGGCCTTTGCGCGGCAACAGACAATTGCTCCCAAAGTTCTCGACCTCAATGTAACGGTTGAAGGAATGCTGAAAATGCTTCGCAGGTTGATAGGAGAGGACATCGAGCTTATTTGGCTGCCCTTTAATGATTTGTGGAAGGTCAATGTAGATCCATCCCAAGTCGACCAGATATTGGCCAATCTCTGTGTCAACGCCCGGGACTCGATAAAGGGTGTCGGCAAAATCATCATCGAGACCGTGAATATTGCTTTTGATGAGGAGTATTGTCGTGACCATGACGGATTCATGCCGGGAAACTTCGCTGTGATCATCGTAAGTGATGACGGCTGTGGAATGGAAAAGAAAATGGTCGACAAAATCTTCGAACCCTTTTTCACCACAAAGGAAATGGGCCAAGGAACAGGGCTCGGTTTATCGACCGTATACGGCATTGTTAAACAGAACGATGGCTTTATCAATGTCTACAGTGAGCCGGATAAAGGATCGACATTCAAGATCTACCTGCCCAGACACATCGAAAAACCACCCAAGGAATCAGAGCAACGTCTTGAAAAGAGGGTTTTGGGTGGCGACGAGACAATTCTGTTGGTGGAAGATGAACAGGAGATCTTGCGTATGACGACCATCATTTTGGAACGTCTTGGATATAAGGTGCTCCCTGCCGGCAGTCCAATCGAGGCGATACATAAATGTGAGTCATACTACGGTAATATTGATATGATTTTGACCGACGTTGTGATGCCCGACATGAGTGGACGAGACCTGGTTAAAAAACTTCTTCGATTGTACCCAAACATCAAATGCCTTTATATGTCCGGATACACAGCCAACGTGATTGCCCATCACGGAGTGCTGGATGAAGGCATCCAATTCATTAATAAACCCTTTTCAATAGCGGATCTGGCTGCCAAGATTCGAAGGGTCCTGGATATGAACCAATCGATGTCGAAGGAACATGAATGAGCCATAAGGAATTTGGTAATACTTAGGCACTGTGCCCGGCCATCCTCACTACAAGATCTGAATGGTTTTCAAGGTTGTCTTGGGCATTGCCCAGCAGCTCATCATCGATCGGGCCGGGGTCTCCTTGGCCATTCTCCCCTTTGGATGGGGCACCATCTTTTTTCCCAAGGATAATAGACCCCTGCAATACCGCCATCAGTGGTTTGTGGCGGATCCCATAGAGAGAGTTTCTACCCCTTTTGGGTTCAATGGTTGCATTAAAGGGCCGGAAGGTTTAAAAGATTCGAAAGGATCAAGCGAGAAGAGACCTGAAAGCCTTTGTGACGACCCAACCTCTCCGACTTCAGAAATCATGAGCGCATTAAAAGAGTCTCAATCCGGGGAGTTGGATGCGTTTGTGTAAAATATTGCCTGTTGTTTTATTCGGCGGTATTATAGATATTGAAGAGCTAAGATGGACGAGATGATATCATGACTGAAAATCATCACCAGGGGCAGGATGCCGTGAATGAATATCAGGGCTCCCTCGGGACCTTTTCCGGGGTATTCACGCCCAGTGTCCTCACTATCCTCGGCATCATCCTTTTCCTTAGGCTGGGTTATGTTGTGGGAAGCGCCGGCCTCTCCCGGGCCCTGATAATCATTGGGCTGGCCAATGCCATATCGATCTTGACCAGTTTCTCCCTGGCCGCGATCGCCACGAACCTGAAAGTCAAAAGGGGCGGAGACTATTACATGATTTCCCGTACCCTGGGCGTGGAGTTTGGGGGGGCTATCGGTATTGTCCTCTTTTTGGCCCAGTCCGTATCCATAGCCTTTTATTGCATTGGTTTTGGCGAAGCCTTGACCGGAATCCTCTCTCGGACCACAGAAGCCTTTCCTCAAATCGTCGCAGCTCTTGCGGTGGCGTTGCTTTTCATCTTTGCGTGGATGGGGGCGGACTGGGCCACTCGTTTGCAGTACGTGATCATGGGCTGTCTTGCCGCTGCGCTTGTATCCTTTTTTATCGGAGGTCTTGCCAGGTGGGATAGCGCGGTCCTGGTTCAAAACTGGGCACCCAATCCCTCTACACCCGGTTTTTGGGTCCTGTTTGCCATCTTTTTCCCGGCGGTTACCGGTTTTACACAGGGCGTGAGTATGTCGGGTGACCTCAAGGACCCCGGCAAAAGTCTGCCTAACGGAACCTTTATGGCTGTTGGCGTTTCCATCCTCATCTATTTTGGGGCTGCCATAGTTTTTGCCGCGGTCTTGCCCGGCCATGTTCTGATAGGCGACTACGGTGCCATGAAAGAGGTGGCCTTTGTCAGCTTTCTGGTCCATATCGGTGTCATAGCCGCGACCCTGTCCTCGGCCATGGCCTCTTTTCTTGGGGCTCCTCGAATCCTTCAGTCATTGGCAGGCGATCGTATTTTTCCCCTTCTGTTACCGTTTGCAAAAGGGTATGGGGAGACGGGCAACCCGAGAAGAGGTGTCCTCCTCTCAGCAGGGATCGCCTTGGCAACCATTGCCCTGGGAAGACTGAACCTGATCGCATCGCTCGTGTCCATGTTCTTTCTTATCTCTTACGGACTTCTCAACTATGCCACCTACTATGAAGCGCGTACATCCAGTCCTTCCTTTCGTCCAACCTTTCGTTGGTTCGATGGGCGCCTGAGTCTTTTGGGCTTTTTTGCGTGTCTCGGTACCATGTTGGCGATCAATCTGCCAGCCGGCGCAGTGGCCATCGGCATACTTTTCGGCATATATCAGTATCTCAAACGTACATCGGGGCCGGCGCGTTGGGCTGACAGTCGTCGATCCTATTTTCTTCAGCGAGTCAGGGAAAATCTCCTTTCAGCAGCATTGGAGCCTGAACATCCGAGGGATTGGCGTCCCCAGATCCTGGCCTTTTCCAACGATTCACGGAGACGGGGTCAACTTCTCCAATTTGCTTCCTGGCTGGAAGGAGGCAGTGGTGTAACATCCGTGGTGAGAATCCTGGAGGGCGAGGGCTTGAAAATGCTCAAACTCAGGGAGGAGGCCGAAAGTGAACTGAAGCGAGATATTGAAACTCAAGGGCTGACTGCCTTTCCTTTAGTAGTGGTGGCCCCGAAGCTGCATGTTGCGGTTCAGATTCTTGTGCAGGGATTTGGTGTCGGCCCCTTGAAGGCCAATACGATTCTCCTCAACTGGCGCGGTGAACTCCCAAAAGGTATACTCGGATTGGGCGAGGCCAAGTATGGGCAGAACCTGAGAGCCGCCTTTCGTTATGGCAGCAACATCATCATACTGCATGCTGATGAAGACGAATGGGCCGCTCTTGAAAAAAGATCATCAAGGGATCGGAGTATCGATATCTGGTGGCGGGATGACCCGACCAGTCACTTGATGCTCCTCTTTGCCTATCTCATGACCAGGGATGCCTCGTGGGATGGAGCGAAGATTCGGGTGCTGGGGCCAGAAAGTGAGTCAGAAGAAAAAGACGCACTGGAGAATTTGGGGAAAACATTACAAGAAGTGCGTATTGAAGCGGAGCCGATCGTCGTAAAAAATATAAGCGAAGAGATGATTGTGAGACGCTCATCCGAAGCATCTATGGTTTTTCTTCCCTTTTCTTTCAAGAAAAATCAGGTGGTGAGTCCCATGGGTGTTGAGATTAAGGACCTGGTCTCGAAATTGCCCATTGTTGCCATGGTCTTGGCGGCTGAAGACATTGACCTGGATGCGGAGCCCGAAGAGGGTAAGTTAGGAGAGCGTGCCGCAGCCGTTGACACCCTCGTTGAAGCGGAAAAAAAGGCACGGAAGATGGAAAAAAATGCTGAAAAGGCTGAAAAGACGGTTGAGGAAAAACTCCATGACGTAGCATCTTCCCTGGCCTCGGGTTCCCGAGAGGATTTGGAGGAAAAAATAAAAGCTGCTTCAGAGGCCAAAGCAGAGGCAGAGAAGGTGGCCCGCAGGGCTGCAAAGGCCTCGGCCAAAGCGGAAGACGCAGCCCTCGAGGCGGAAAAACTTGGGGCGCACATTGAAATGAAAGATAAGGAGCTCGAAAAGGAATCGGATGATTCCGATTGAGTGTGAAATAAATTGTCTATGGTACAAGAAAATGAAGATTGAATTCCAACCTATCGGGATCATTCATACACCTTTCAAAAACCGGGAAGGAATGCCGATCCAACCGGCCGCTGCGGCCGGCGTCAAAGGCACTGTGGAGATCTTTGAGGTTTATCGCGATGGACTAAAGGATCTGGACGGATTCTCACACATTGTACTGCTCTATCATTTCCACCGGAGCCAGGGATATGAACTGCGCGTCGTTCCTTATCTCGATTCCGAGGTCCGCGGGCTTTTTGCGACGCGTGCTCCGAGACGTCCGAACCCAATCGGCCTCTCCGTGGTGGAGCTTGACAGGGTTGAGGCCGATGTCCTCTATATACAAAATGTCGACGTGTTGGACGGTACCCCCCTTTTGGACATCAAGCCCTATGTCCCTGAATTCGATTCTCAAAAGGATATACAGTGCGGTTGGCTTGAAAAGGCACGGAAAACCGTTTCATCTCGTAAATCGGATAGTCGGTTCATATAGAGAGTGAAGTTCTGACGTTTTTATAATCTTGATAATATGCTTGAAAGAAACAGTTGTCATCTCGTCGGAGATCCCCGATGTTGCGCCAAGGAGATCTTGTGAGGGGGCCTACAGCCTATTTCATATTTTTAACGGATTCAACAAGCTCTTTCCCGGCAGTATAGGCTTCATCCAGGTATTCGGGATGTTTAAGAACATCATCTTCAAAATCCAAATTACGGTACAGAAGATTCCTCCACAGCTCGGTATCAAAGGTTTCGAAGAAATATTTTACACTCAATCGAACTCCTTCAAAAAGCCTTTTCCCTTTGGTTGCACCCACAGAAATAAATAGACCTTTTCGCTTCAGGTTGAGCTCTCCAAAAGGGGTTTCCTCGATCCAGTGCTTTTTGACCCAGAATGATTGACAGCGATCCATTAGGATCTTCGTGTGTGCGCTTACAGTGTAAAAAAATATGGGAGAGGCGAGCATCAAGCCTTTGCAGGACAGAATCTGGTCATACACTTCCTGAAAATCATCTTTGATGGCGCACCGGCCGTCCTTTTTGCACCCATAGATCTCCAGACAGGGGGACATTTTAAGGTCTCGAAGGACAATCTCCTCCACCTCGGCACCTGCCGCTTTTGCTCCCTGAACAGCCTTTCGGAGTAATAGGGCTGTATTTCCATTCCTTCTCGGACTACCATAAATGGCCAGTATTTTCATCATCGAGGCTTCCTTTTTCGGTTCAGCGCACTCGCCTCCCCCGGGGGATCTAAAGACCTTTTAGCTGACTACAGTTCTGGTTCACAGCCTAGGCACCATGAATGGTTTGCATCATCCCGAGGTACGGGGGGAGGGCGCAATGTCCTCAACATACTTTTTCAGTTGTCAAAAATCAAGCCGTGCCAACAGGGCATGTGAGGTATCCACCAACAATCTCTCCTTCGTCAGCCCTTCTTGGGTGAAACAGATCCAACGCCCCGCACTCTAAAATGTGTTGAAACAGTTTTCATTCGTCGCCTTCGAGTTATCCAGAAGAAAGCTCTCCCAAAATTCTTAAGGTATCTTGAAAATGAAGTTCCTATTGGCATATAACCCTGTTTTCGCTATATTTGCACTAAAAAAGGAGGCCTTATCACGATGCTTACATCAAAGGTAGTCTTGGTGAAATGCGATTCCTACGAAGAGGCTCGGGTCTATGAAGCTGTTGAGCAGGGATTCCATCTCCTCGGCGGTGTCACAGAGTTTGTAAAATCGGGAGAACGCATTACCCTCAAGCCTAATATCCTCGTTGGGTCGAACCCCGAAAAATCAGTGACAACGCACCCTTCTGTGTTGAAGGCGGTGGGAAAATTGATCAAGCAGGCTGGGGGAGATGTATACTACGGTGATTCTTCAGCCTTGGGGAAGTGCGAGGGAAACGCGAAAAGGGCCGGTCTCAAAGAGGCTGGGGACGAGATCGGGATAGCCTTAGCTGATTTTGACAATGGGCAGACAGTAAGCCATAGAGAGGCACGGCTGGTGAAACAATTTGTCATTGCAAACGGTGTCATGGAATCGGATGGGCTCGTCAGTCTGCCAAAGCTCAAGTCACATGCTCTCACCCGGCTCACCGGGGCCGTCAAGAACCAGTTCGGATGTATTCCCGGCACACTAAAGAGCCAGTTCCATGTCAAGTTACCCGACCCAGGTGATTTCGCTACGATGCTTGTGGATCTAAACACCCTCATCCAACCACGCCTGTTCATCATGGATGGGATCGTGGCAATGGAGGGCAATGGACCGAGGAGCGGAAAACCAAAGAAATTGAATGTATTGTTATTCTCTGTAGACCCTGTTGCATTGGACGCAATTGCCTGTCGAATTGTCGACCTTGATCCCGAATACGTGCCGACTTCAAGGCCTGGGGAGGAAGCCGGGCTTGGAACCTATCACTATGAGAACATCGACATAATCGGTGAGCCCGTGGAAATGTTTATTGACGAGGAATTCGAAGTCGTTCGAAGATCTGTAAGGTCCGTTTCAGGTGGGAGGATAAGGAAATACCTGCGGAATCGTATGTGCCCCCGACCGACCATCGACAAGGAAAAATGCACTCTCTGCGGCACCTGTGTCAGTCTCTGTCCGGCTGACCCGAAAGCGGTCAACTGGCACAGCGGAGACAAGTCGAATTCTCCGTCCTTCAAATATGACCAGTGCATTCGTTGTTTTTGCTGTCAGGAGATGTGTCCTGATGGAGCGATTGATATAAAAACCCCTCTGCTTGGCAAGGTCCTTTTTCGCTGATCCCTGTTTGGACGATGCATCTTGTCGTTCTTTTTACTTTTTGAAGTTCTTCCCGGCGCTCCACGCGTGACCTATGTAATCTCCTATACTCCAGAATCTATTATCTGGCATAGGCAAGAGCCATGAAATTTGCCTTTCCTTTGAGATGCGTTCCCTGTGTGGTCTAGGCCCAAAGTAAGCAAAGTAGATTCTTATGATCGAATTTCTGTTTTTGGCGCTTGATAGTCAAAATAGTTTTGCTCCGATCGGCGGTTCCACCTCCGCTCGCAGTCTGGAAGCTAACACTTGCTTCTAGCTAGTATTTTGATTAATATGTCTCATACATCAATTCGGATTCACACTGAGGGGATATCAGCCCGTGAGTTCGCGCCCGTGCTGGGGTACACAACACGATTGAGATATATGGAAATCTGGTGGTTTTCGTTACCTCATCTTAAGGTTAGGCGGAAAGCATATGACAATAGACTTTCACATGCTTTTTGAGAAAATGATTTCCAGGAGACAGCTACTATATTCTTTCTCGCTGCTTTCATTTCTTTATCCTATTTTAAGAATAGATTCTTTTGTAGTGGCTGAAAACATGAGAAAGGATATTGAATATCCGTTAACCATAGACATACTTAAAGAAGCCTATTGGGCAGAAATGACAGCTAAAAATCATTATGATGGATACTGCCAAAAAGCTCTTGCTCAAAATTACCCTAATATTGCGTATCTTTTCAGAGTATTATCAAGTTCTGAAAGAATTCATGCCGAAAATTATCAGAAATTAATCAAAGATCTTGGCTCAACTATCAAAAAAAAGCGAATACCAGTTTCTGTTGCTGACACAAAGGCAAACCTGAACACTGCTGCAGTGAAGGAAATGGAAAAAATAGAACACTTTTATCCTAAGATTCTGAAGGATTTATCACCCGAATCAAATGATCGAGCAATAATACACTGTATGTATTCTTGGAAATCTCATAAGCAACATGAAGAAATCATAAAGAATATTAAAAAGTATTCTGGACTGTTTTTCAAGCCTTTAGCGAAAAGAATTGAAAGAATGAATCCCAATTATCATGTATGTGAAATCTGTGGTTCTACTGTAGACGAGGAGCCGGAAACACCTTGTGACATCTGTAACTACCCTCGGTCACATTACAAAAAACTTGAACGGCCTATTTTGTTAACCAATTGACATATTTTTATATATAATGCCGAAAATGAGAAGCCTTATAAGTTTGAAGTTTAAGAATGAATGAAAATATTTAAGACTATAAAATCACCCATCATCTTTCCAATCATATTCTTCATGCTCATTATTTTAATCGGTTCTATTTTACTCCATTTATCTGAAAATAGTAATAAAGAATCATTGTCGTGGACAGATTCCATATTCACTGCGACTTCAGCAGCCTGCGTAACAGGCTTGACCGTTGTTGATACCGGTAGTTGCTTCACGATGTTTGGTAAAGTGATCATACTATGTCTGATCCAAGCTGGCGGGCTTGGGATTATGACCTTCACTAGCCTTTCAATTTATCTTTGGAAGCGAAGAACTACTATAACGGACCGCATTGCTGTCGGGCAAATACTATTATATGACCCGAAATTTAAGCTCGGAAAATTTTTAATAGAGATTGTCGTCTGGACTTTTATTATTGAGGTAACCGGTGCTGCACTGCTCTACATCATGGTACCCAAAGCCTTTACGCCGTTTTCAGCTATATTTCATTCGGTTTCAGCCTTTTGTAATGCTGGTTTTTCTTTGTTTTCAAACAGCCTCATCGATTGGAAAGGTGATTGGAGCGTAGGTATTGTATTTATCATATTGATAATCGTAGGAGGGATCGGATTTTCAGTATTTATTGAATTCAAGAATGCAGTCGTCCGTATCTTCAAATTGGGCCCACACAACCAGACCTTAAGAATAAGTTGGAATGCAAAAACTGTTGTTTTAACCAGTTTTTTCCTGATAATGTTCGGTTGGGTATCCATATATTTTGCCGAATTTGTAGGATGTCATAGAACAATGGTGCTGGACGATGCTATTTTAACTGCCTTGTTTCAATCAGTGTCATCCCGAACAGCAGGATTTAATACCCTCAATATAGGACAATTAACAAATGTTTCTTTAGTAATCCTTCTTTTTCTAATGTTCATTGGTGGCGCACCAGGTTCCTGTGCGGGCGGCATAAAAGTAACGACATTTCGTCTTCTGGTTGGTTCAATATGGTCCCAGCTAAAAGGAAAGAAGCAAGTGGTGATCGGACGGTTTGCGGCAAGCGAAACTGCTGTAAAAAAGGCCATGGTTTTGTTTGTCCTTGCCATTCTTATTGTTTTTATTGCAGTATTTTTACTGGATTTCACAGAAGGTGGTAACAGACCACATTATCAAGTAAGAGGACAGTTTTTAGAAATCCTTTTCGAATCCGTCTCGGCTTTCAGTACTGTCGGTTTAAGCACAGGCCTGACTTCGGCGCTTTCAGTTCCAGGAAAATGGATAATAATATTTTTGATGTGCATCGGACGTCTTGGGCCTTTTGTATTGATTAACGCATTACAGAGCGTCCAGGAAATACAGGTGTATCACCTCCCCGAAGAAAATTTGCCGATCGGTTGATACGGAGAATAATGTATGCTTATCAAGCCGCAAATTTGTGTCATTGGGTTAGGTAAATTCGGGTATAGATTTGGCGTTTCCCTTTTAAACCTGAACCATAAGGTAATAGGTATTGATTATAATCAAGCTCATATTCAAAGAGCTCAGAAAATATTTTCCCAAGTCTTTGAGGCCGATGTCTCTCAAAAACTGGCATTGGAACAAATTGGACTCTCTGAAATGACGCATGTTCTTGTCAGTGTAGGGGATTCAATAGCCACTAGTGCCATGACAACTATGTATCTGAAGGAATTGAGCGTACCTAATATCTGGGTTAAGGCAATAAACGAAGACCATGCCAAGCTCTTAAGCAAAATCGGCGCAGATGAAGTTATCATTCCAGAACATATCGCAGCAAATCAACTGGCAGATAGGATTGCCATACCAGGAATAGTCCAACGGCTCCCTTTCGACTCTGAAACGATAATTCGGGAACTCACCATTGAAAAACTTGCCCAAAGAACACTGCGTGAGATTGATCTAACCAATACACTTGGCTGCCAAATTATTGCGGTTCGGAAACATAACGAGTCATGCTATCGGTATATACCCAAAGCAGATGACACTCTTGTAAAGGGAGACATAATAATTGTTATTGGGAAAAGAAAATCATTATCAAAAATTGATCCATAAGACGATATGACAAGGTTTTATATCACAAAGCTAATGCAATCGAGGCAAGAGACGCGTGGCTGATTAGCCCCGATTGGACGAACCCCCATGAACAAAGCGAAAAACCTGAATGATAAAGAGGCTTATAGCCGTAATATCAAGAATCTTTGTGAATCTTTGGGCGTTTTTCTGAAATTGGCAAGTGAAATGATGCGATTTGATGGTGATTTAGAAGATGAGGACATCCCTTTTTGATATTGGCTGAACCAATTGACATTATTTCAGACAAATAGGTTGCTGCGAACAGATAGAGGGTCAATTCCGGATCGAGGAAGGACTCATGGTGCTTTTCCGCTTAGCGGCTGACTTGAACAATCGCATGGAGGTAGACGGCTACATAGGAGAAGAATCTTAAATCTGTCCCTATTTGTTCTACTTCACTTTGCATCTTCTTGGAAATGCGAGGCATCATAACAGGATGTTCTGTTGCCATCCTTTCTTTATGAGCTCGATCTTGTTCAGATCACTCGTTCCCAGGCGGTATCTTGTATCCGCATAGATGATATGGTGGGGTGGAGTTGCAAGGTTTCGTTCCTCCCCGAAGTAGGCCTTCCGTTTATTTCGTATCAATTCCAGGGCGATTCTATCCACTGCTACAGGATCAGTCCCCACAATGAGACCCCTATAGTCCCACACATAGCGCCTGTCAAAATGATGAGGGCCTCTTCCGTGAAACTGGGCTCTCAATGCGCTCAGAACAATCAGCCTTGTCTTATCCTTTACAATGGGAAATTTCCAGACCTTGGCCAGGTCAGCGCAGCTGTCGCCGTGATAGGCATATGGAGAAGGGGTGAACATAATGTAGTTCTTGAGACATCCACCGATCCCGGCCCAGTAATGGGTCCTGACCGGACGTGTGTTAATAAGGGCTGTGGCCCTTTGGAAGACAGGATTGTTCAAGACACCGCGATCGTCAATGGCGATATCTCCATCGGCCACACCCACACTCATCACTCGATGCCTTATGGTTTGTTCAAGCTCTCCGGGTGTTGGCAAATAATGCCATACATTGCTCTTGATGCCTACCACATCATCTTTGTCTATGAGTTGCTGCCAGGCCTCCAAGGGATCATTCTTCGATACGAGTAACATGACCGCTCTATCCAGCATCTTTTCAAGGACCGTCATGTTGGGTAGGCCATGGGCATCGATTGCATTTACATCACGGATAACGACGACTCGTGACTTCTGAATAGGTCGACTGAGCGCAACTGAAGGAAATCCACTTGTTGCGGCAAGAATGCCCATTGCCGTCCCCTTCATGAAATCACGCCTTGTCAGGGTCCTTTCATTGTGATCCATGGCATAACCTCATCAATATGGCCGAAAATAGGGCCTTTAAAGGAGATCCGCTGTCTGAGATCATTCAAAAGTATCTCTGTCGTGATAATACTTCGTTCAGATAACCTGTGACGAAATCAAAGGATGTTATGGTAACAGTTTCAATGTTTCCTGAATTAAAAGGCGGACACCATCTTGATTGAGGGCGTCAAGGACAATGACGAGATATTGATTATGGGAAATTGCCCCTGCCCACTTTCCATTCTCCGTTTGAATCGCCTCGCTTTGCTCGGCTTCGGGGAGGTAGGTTGAAAGAAAGTTGCGATACGCTTGTTTCGCCTGAGCGGGATCCTCATATTCAATAAGGACGAGAGGTACTGCGCGATCTTTGGTATTATATTTTACAAAGAGCCCATTGGTCTTGTCTGAAAGTCGAAGGATGTTTTCGGATGCCAGATAGTAGTAGTAATTGAGACAGGTATGGTTGTGAAAAAATCGAAGACTCCGCGGAATGAGGCCTTGCTTCGGGATTCTCTTCACTAGATCCGGCTTGGCACCGGTTCTTTCAATTCGATCTGCAATGTGTCTCCCCAATCCAAGGAGCGCTTGCTGTGTTGAAGAATCTTGCCCTTCGGCATATATGTATACGTAATACTTCCCCTTCCAGAAACGAAGCCAGGCCCCCCCATATTCAGATCCTTGTCCAATGCCGACGTCTTTGTCTTCCAGGTCGTGTCTGAAGACACCAAAGGCGTTTTCCGAAGATCCCATATCGAAAATATCCACTTCAAGTGACGGGCCCTTTTCTTTGTGAAAACGGCCCACATGAAGCTTTTTGAATCCGAAAGAGAGATACAGCTCGGCTCCTCCGTTAATATAATCGAAGAGGTTCCGGGGAAAGTACCGTTCTGATTCGTCGGACAGGCTCCATCCGTTAAAGGCCTTTGGCATTATCCTGTCCATCTCTTCCATATCTCCTCGATCAAGGGCGGTGATCGTGGGTGGCGACATGAAAAGACAACCCAATAGGATTATAATGAAAAAAAAGTAAAGACCCCTCAATTGACTCGTCCTTTTAGGGTAGATCTCATCACCCTTTCAAAAACTCCGGGCTCAGTCCGACCGTGTGGGAGAAGAACAGGGAAGAATGCAATTTCTCATACCGGTTTCCCTCATGGTTTTCCTTTCTCCCTTATTGTGATATTTCCCACAGTAGACAGCATACCACACTATCCACCTCTTTTAAAATATTGAAATGCCCTCTCAATGTGACAAAATCGGATCCCAATTCAAGGAAAGCGCCTAGATTTTTCTGCGAAATCTCTTGACAAGGGAGTCCTGTTTCCATAATGTCATAAAAAATTCTCAGTAATCTATAGGAACAATAGAATTTGAGGCCTTTGAAAAATGCTCAATCTTGTTCAAGTGCAAGAAAGGCGAAAATTTTAACCGGAGGAATATAGTGAATATTTCGAGGATTAAAATTTGAACCTGACACCGCAATTGGGCAAAAGGGGGCGTTTTACAAACGTCTCAATTTAATGAGAACATACCACGTTTGAATCGGCCCTGCTCTCTCATTCGCGCTGTCTATTACATTGACCTGCGTCACTCCTGCCTAGATGCTGCATCGCTACCTCTGAATTCAATCGACATCATCCGGAACCAAAACCACCTCTAACCAGTGTCTGTCCGTTTAGGTACATGTGCTCAAGGTTCTGCGAATACTCTTCCATCAGATCGGTGCTCTAGCCCATTTTGGCCGTTAAGAGCAGGGCTCTTCCTTTGTTTCCACAGTTTCCTTGAGTCATTAAGACAAATCAAGGCCTAACGCGTCAACCTTCACAACTAAAGGAGAGAGTTGCGGCGAGTCGACTTTTCTCAAGAGGAGGAAAAGCCATGAAGAAACAAACATCCCTTTTTATGGCAATCGTTTTGGCACTGGTTCTCTTTGGATTATCCCCGGTGACGGCTAAAGAGATCAAGGTCCTTTCCCAATTTCCTTTGAGTGGTGTTGCCGGATCCCTCCCGGAGTTTGGTTGGGGATACATCGACGCCATGAATTGGATTAATGGTGAAGGAGGGGGTGTCAACGGTAAGAAGATTACATGGTTTTTGGAAGACATGGAATACAAGGCAAACGTTGAGATAGCCAATTTCAACAGGTACTGTGCGGAGCATAGTAAGGATGAACTTCTCATGGCCACCGGATACATCACCGGAGGTCTCAAGCCTTTGATTGACAAAGTCAATAAGGAGGAGAAAATTCCATGGCTGGACGGTTCTTATAGCACGGAGATCTTCGGTGAAACGGGAGGACCCAAGAAGTATCCCTATTATTATTCCTTGGGAGCGACCTATGGCGACCAGTTAAGGGTCCTTATGAGATGGATCAAGGAGAATCATAAGGCCAAAGGCAAACCGAGGGTCGGTTTTGTTTATAGCCCCACAGCGTGGGGCCGTGACGGTCCGCCCGAGGCAATCGCCTATGCCAAGCAGCTCGGCTTTGATGTCGTGGCTGAAATCGAGTATCCTTACAGCGCCACCGACGCGACCAACGAATGCATGGCCTTGCGCAAGGCCAAGGCCCAGTATGTGGTCTTTCACGGATACTCTGGGGCTGGGAGCTACACAGCCATCTTCTTCAAGACCGCAAGAAAGATCCTGAAAAACGCCCAGCTCATGGGAACCCACTACACCAGCTCAAAGTTCACCATCTTATCCTGCCAGGAGGCTTATGATGGATATGTTGGAGTGTGCACAAGGCCTTTTCTGGATGCCTTGCCCAGGTCAAGTACAAGT
>JAXHUM010000098.1:0-31514 GCA_034189325.1 Thermodesulfobacteriota bacterium | reverse complement strand
GATTCCTTTTCATATCTCTGCCGGGCGTATCGGGGTCGCGAGAGAACAGGCCATAGAGCTGTCTCATGTTTTTGATGATAACCGGTTTTTTTTGGAAGTCCAGGCCAATGAACTTGAGGAACAGAACAGGGTGAACGCAATTCTGAGAGAGCTTTCAGACGATTTGTCGATCCCTATGGTGGCCACCAACGACTGCCATTATTTGAACAGGGAAGATGCCGAGGCCCATGATGTCCTCCTTTGTATCCAGACCGGAAAGACGGTGGAGGATCAGAAGCGGCTCAAGTTTTCCAGGGATTCTTTCTTTTTCAAGTCTCGATCGGAGATGGAACAGGTCCTCCCAGGATACCAAGACGCCCTCGACAACACCGCCATGATAGCGGATCGTTGTGAGTATGAGATGGAATTCGGCCGTTACAAGTATCCGGTGTTTCAGGTCGAAGAGGGCATTGGGCTGAATGAGGCTCTGGTTCAGGAGGCCGAGGCGGGGCTGAAAAAAAGGCTCATTCAAAGAAAAAAGGAGGATGGCGATCTGCCAGAAGATCTGGAGAGGGAATACCGGGAACGTCTTGATTTCGAGCTTAAGATTATCAATGATATGGGCTTTGCCGGTTATTTTCTGATTGTCGCGGATCTAATCCAATACGCTCGGGATCGTGAAATACCGGTAGGGCCCGGGCGGGGTTCTGCGGCAGGCTCTCTTGTGGCCTACTGTCTTGATATTACCTATATCGACCCGATCAAGTACGGTCTTATCTTTGAACGGTTTCTGAATCCTGGACGAATCAGCATGCCTGATATCGATATTGACTTCTGTATCAACGGAAGAGAGGAAGTCATCCAATATGTGTCTAAGAAATATGGTAGGGACTGCGTGGGTCAGATTATTACGTTCGGGAAAATGAAGGCAAGGGCCGCCATAAGAGATGTTGGGCGGAGCCTCAATATCCCCCTGCGCGAGGTGGATCGTATTGCCAAACTCGTTCCCGAAGGTCCTGGTATCAGCCTGGATGAGGCCCTATTGGAAGAGCCCGAACTCAAACGTCTGGAAAAGGGTAAAAGCAATGAAAAGAAGCTCCTGAAGATCTCACGGGCACTTGAGGGTTTGTCCAGGCACTCATCCACCCATGCGTCAGGAGTCGTCATCTCCGATAGGCCTTTAGTAGAGTATCTGCCCCTGTATAAAGGATCTAAAGATGAAATCATGACGCAATTCACGATGGATCGAATTGAACAACTCGGCCTGATCAAATTTGATTTCCTTGGACTCAAAACCCTTACCGTTATCAAAGAGGCGCTCAAGCTGATCAAAGAGACGACGAGCCAAGAAGTGGATATTGAGAATCTCCCCTTGAACGACGAGGCCACATATCAGCTCATAAGCGAGGGAAGGACTACCGGCGTATTCCAACTGGAAAGCCAGGGTATGAAAAATCTCCTCCGAAGGTTGAGACCGGACCTGTTTGAGGACATGGTTGCGGTGGTTGCTTTGTATCGGCCCGGCCCCCTGGGAAGCAACATGGTTGATGATTTCATCTCTGGAAAGCATGGAGAACTCAAAATCAAATACCCCCTTCCTCAGCTCAAGTCTATTCTCGTGGAGACTTACGGCATTATACTTTACCAGGAGCAGGCAATGAAGATTGCCCAAGTCCTGGCCGACTACACTTTGGCAGAGGCGGACGAATTGAGAAAGGCCATTGGGAAAAAGAAGCCCGAGGTCATGGCCAAACATCGAGACAGGTTTATTCAAGGGGCCTCTCGAAATAAGACGACCCCCAAAAAAGCCGAAAAGGTCTTCATGCTTATTGAGAAGTTCGGGGGATATGGGTTCAACAAATCACACTCCGCTGCCTACGCCCTGATAGCCTATCAGACAGCCTATTTAAAGGCCCATTATCCCGTCCAATTCATGGCCGCGCTCCTGACCCTCGACATGGGCAACCAGGACAAGACCATAAAGAACATTGCTGAATGTCGAAGCATGGGGATTGAAATACTTCCCCCCGATGTCAATGAAAGCCAATCGGATTTCTCTGTGGTAGAAGGGAAGATCCGTTTCGGGTTAGCCGCAGTGAAAAATGTGGGTCTCAAGGCCGTGGAATCGGTTATTGAAGAGCGTGATAAAAACGGGCCGTTTAATGATCTTTTTGATTTCTGTGAGAGGTTGGATAGCTCCAAGGTGAATCGGAGGGTGCTTGAAAGTCTTATCCAGTGTGGCGCCTTTGATACTATGGGGGAATACCGGTCTCGTCTTTTTCAGTCCCTCGACGATGTACTCCGGTTCTGCGGTGCGAATCATGATCCGAATCAGATGAACATGTTTGGTTCGCTCAAGTCTGATGGCGGGCATTCTCAAGGACTCTTCGAGTTTCCGGAGGTTGATGAATGGGATGACAGGGAGCTGTTGAGAAGGGAAAAAGAGGCCCTCGGCTTCTATATTACAGGCCATCCTTTATCCAGGTACGGCGAAGCTGCACAAAGAGCCGCTACCTGTTCTGTCCAAGATGTCCCGAGTCAGGAGGATAAGAGTATCGTCAAGATTGTGGGGATCGTAGAGAATCTCAAAATGAAGCGGACCCGAAAAGGGGACAAGATGGCGATCTGTACTTTGGAAGACCTCACCGGGGCCGTCGAAGTGATCCTCTTTCCCGATATCTTCAGCAGAACAGCCGAGTTCCTCGCAGGAGAGGAACCCATAGTTGTTAAGGGAAGCGTCGAAAAAAGTGAGAGCAGTTGGAAGATTATCGCCCAGGAAGCTGTGACTCTCGAATCCGTTTTTCAGAAATCTATCAGAGGAATAGAGCTTTGTCTCAAAAAGGATAATATAACAAAAGAACTCTTGGAAGATGTCAGAGACATCCTCTTCAAATATCCAGGAGAATGTGGTCTTTTTTTTAGAGTAACCATGCCCTACAGCGAAGAACTGCTCATCTCCAGTCACTGTCGTTATAATGTATTACCCTGCCGAAAGATGCTCTCTGAGATGGAAGCCCTGGGTGTGGAAGTGATAAAACGAGACGGTAATGGATAGGAGGCCTCCTGTCACGAGGGGGAGATCGTCGTCAGGGGCCCATTGGATCCTTGACCCCTTGGGGAACACTACACGGTCCAAGGTCTTTGAAAAGTGACAAATCATTTCGTGTAAGGTGATAAGATAATGGAAAAAAAGGCTCTGTTCAATACTCGAGAGGTGGCCAGCTTTTTGGATATCAATGAAAAAGTGGTTTATCATCTGATCTCTGAGAAGGGACTCCCTGCCACTAAAGTGACTGGGAAATGGCTTTTCCCGAGGCACCTTGTAGAGATCTGGTTGGAAAACCAGACCATCAATTATCCGAAGTCAGCACGGTTCCTTCCTCCTTATGAAGGATTACTCATTATATGCGGGAGTAATGACATCTTCCTTGATAGAACAATCGCGGTCTTCAACAAACGTCACACCGATCATGTTGCCGTATTTGGTAACCTGGGAAGCCAGGGGGGTATAGAGGTCCTCGGCCGTGGTCTCTGTCACATAGCGGCAAGTCATATCTTGGGGAGAGACGAAAAGGATTATAATTTTGATTCTGCATTTCAGGAATTCAAAGGGGATCTGCCGGTCCTGGTTAATTTCTGTAAGAGAGAACAGGGTCTTTTGGTAGGCAGTGGAAATCCCAAAGGGATTAGAGGTATTTCCGATCTGAAAAGGGGTGGAATAAAAATCGCCAACCGTCCACCCGGTACAGGCACCCGAGTGCTGCTTGACATGGAATTGGAGAAGGCTGGAATGGAAGTTGGGGAACTCGAAGGTTATGATCGGGAATTCCGGGGCCATATGGATGTGGCTTTAGAGGTGCTTTCAGGACGGGCTGACGTTGCTCTTGGTATCAGGACGGCTGGAAGCCTTCTGGGCCTTGAGTTTATTCCCCTTAGATGGGAACGGTATGATTTGCTTATATCTAAAGAACGTTTCTTTGATCAAGGAATACAGCTTTTTTTAGGTCTCCTGCATGAGTCTTCCATTCGAGATATGGCCGATACCCTGGAGGGTTACGACTTGAGTTTGTGTGGAAAGGTGGTGTTTCCTCAGGAAACGACCACAAAGGGATAGAAACAGAATTGTCTTGACCCACCGGACTGATCAGGTCTAATATCCCTTCGGTTTTGGGAGATGCGAAATAACCCCATTCCCCTCCCGACAGGGTCCTCGTAGCTTCCAAAAGCGATGATGCCAGCGGGGGGAATTCTCACGTGCCCAAAAAAGAGGGACTTGCGGGCGCTCACATAAATACTTCTAAGCCTTAGAGAATATATCGGAGTCAATTGATGTCGAATACCGTCATAGTAGGAACCCAGTGGGGGGACGAAGGAAAGGGTAAGATTGTTGATCTTTTAACGGCCAAGGCCGATATGGTCGTGAGGTTTCAGGGAGGAAACAACGCGGGGCACACCCTGGTCGTGGGCGGCAAGCAGTTTATTTTTCATTTAATACCCTCCGGCATTCTCTATGAAGACAAAAAATGCCTGATAGGTAACGGTCTGGTGGTTGATCCGGTGGTCCTTTTGGAGGAGATCCGGAAACTGAGAGATTCAGGGATTGAGGTGACCCCAAAGAGGCTTTCATTAAGTGAAAAGGCCCATGTGATTATGCCCTATCATCGGGCTGTTGATCATGCGAGGGAGGCTGCCAAAGGTCGAGACAAAATAGGCACTACCGGTCGCGGCATCGGCCCTTGTTATGAGGACAAGGTGGCCAGAACAGGTGTGAGGGCCATAGACCTGACCGAACCGAAGACCCTTGAGGAAAAGATCAAGGCCAATCTGAAAGAAAAGAATTTTTATCTCAAGGAATTCCTCGGCGCAGAGCCCTTAGAGGAAAAGCCCATACGGGATGAGTATCTCAGGATGGCCGATGAACTCATACCCTATATCACGGACGTATCTGTCGAACTGGATCAGGCACGAAAAAACAACAAGAGGATATTGTTTGAAGGAGCCCAAGGGACGCACTTGGATGTGGATCATGGGACCTATCCTTTTGTCACTTCATCCAATCCTATATCCGGCTCAGCGTGTTCAGGGGCAGGTATCGGTCCCAATCAGATTCATCACGTGCTTGGGATTGTGAAGGCCTATAGCACACGGGTCGGGGCGGGACCGTTTGTGACTGAACTTGCCGACAAGGTTGGTGAATACATTCAGGAGAGGGGGCAGGAATTCGGGGCCACCACAGGCCGACGACGGCGGTGCGGTTGGCTTGATCTGGTCATCCTGGGAGACTCGGTACGTTTAAACGGTCTCAACAGCATGGCCATCACCAAACTGGACGTGCTGACGGGGCTGGATGAAATACAAATATGTGTTGGCTATAATCTGGGGGGAGAGCGGATTCAATGCAGACCTGCAAGTCTCACAAAAGTGGCCCAGTGTACACCTGTTTACGAGAGAATGGAGGGATGGCAAGAAGATATCTCCCAGGTCAGGAGGATGGAGGACCTCCCGATCCAAGCCAAGGCTTATCTAAAGAAAATTGAACAGGTAACAGGTGTTCCCATTTCCATTGTTTCTGTCGGACCCGACAGGGAAGAAACCATCATCATTCAGAACCCCTTTTAGATGCGCATCGGAAAGACAATCGTATGTGAAGCTTTTATCCCGGTATTTGGGTTTCCGGGGGGAGAAAAATCTCCTTAGGAAGGATTACAATCGCTCCGGTGCTTACCCCTTTTGTCAATCATTCCCCATCTTCCATGCTCGACATCTCCAGCTTTTTCTCTCCGGAGGGTTTTCAAAAAGAGGATGACATCAGGCGTCTTCTTGCAATTAAGATGATAATTTGGTAAGTATAACGATGGGTTCGGGAAACTCCATTCTACCAGGAAAGCCTTCTTTGTTAGCGCTTCCATCAACAGGCGCCGTTTGAACGCGGATAAAATGGGACCATGTCTGCATATGAAAAGAAATATGATGTGATTGTTGTAGGTGCGGGCCATGCCGGTTGTGAGGCGGCCCTTGCAGCAGCTAGGATGGGACATCCTACGCTGCTTTTGACCATCAATCTGGATCATATAGCCGCTATGAGCTGCAATCCTGCCATAGGAGGCCTTGCCAAAGGCCACCTTGTCAAGGAAATCGACGCCCTTGGCGGGGAGATGGCCAAGAACGCGGACCAAACAGGCATACAGTTTAGAAGGCTGAATACTCGCAAGGGCCTTGCTGTTCAGGGTTCCAGGTCTCAGAACGACAGGGACTTATATCGAAAAAGGATGAAATCGGTTCTGGAGGTCCAGCCTAATCTGGATATACGTCAGGCCATGGTGGACAGGCTGCTCGTAAAGGAGGGGAAGGTCTATGGTGTGGAAACCAGGATACATGAACAGTTTCTGTCAAAGACGGTCATCCTCACTACTGGCACTTTTCTGAAGGGGCTCATACATATCGGCCTTGACCATTTTGGCGCGGGACGGATGGGTGATCCCCCCTCTATTCATCTTTCCGAACAACTTGAGAAACTGGGCTTCGAGTTAGGGAGGCTCAAGACCGGTACCACACCTCGCTTGAATGGCCGGACTATAGACTATACCCAAACGATTGAACAGCCGGGTGACAGGCGACCCAAGCCTTTTTCATTTACCACGACCCGTATTCCTCTGCCCCAGGTGTCTTGCCATATCACCTACACCAATGAGAAGACCCATGAGATCATAAGAGAGGGTCTGGATCGTTCGCCCCTCTTCAGCGGTCTTATCCAGGGCGTCGGCGCCAGATACTGTCCTTCCATAGAGGACAAAGTGGTCCGTTTTGCTGAAAAGGATCGTCACCAGATATTCCTTGAGCCCGAAGGTGTCGACACCAATGAAGTATATCCCAATGGTCTGGCAACGAGCCTGCCGATCGATATCCAGATCAAGATGATCAGGAGCATACCCGGTCTGGAAAAGGCTGAGATCGTCAGACCGGGATACGCCATTGAATACGATTATATTGATCCTGTTCAGCTCAAACCGACACAGGAGACCAAGCTGATAGAGGGCCTTTTCCACGCAGGACAGATAAACGGGACCTCCGGGTATGAGGAGGCTGCCGCGCAGGGACTGATGGCGGGGATCAATGCTGTTTTAAAGGTCAGGGGAGAGGATCCTCTCATCCTTGAACGTTCCCAGGCCTATGCAGGAGTCCTAATAGATGATCTGGTCACAAAAGGAACCAGCGAGCCTTATAGAATGTTTACATCGAGGGCCGAGTATCGTCTTCTCCTGAGGGAAGACAATGCCGATTTCAGACTGAGGAATATTGGGCACAATCTTGGTCTTGTTTCTGATGATGTCTATGCCGAGTTTGAAAGAAAAAGGGATAAGGTAGAAAGACTACTTGTGCGATTGAATGCGGTTCAATTGAGACCGGATCCTCAGCTCAATAAGAGGCTGGAAGAACTCGGGTCCGCTCCCGTCAAGAATGCGACTTCTCTTGGACAATTACTCAAGAGAAATGAGATCTCCCTTGAACAACTCTCTGTTTTTGATCCTCAGATCTTAGATACCGAAGAAGACGTTGCAGCGGAGGTGGAAACCAGGGTAAAATATGAGGGATACATCGTGCGGCAGGAGCGGCAGGTTGAGAAATTGAGAACCAGGGAAAACAACAGGCTCCCGGAGAATTTAGACTATCGAGAGGTGCATGGGCTTTCAACAGAGGCAAGAGAAAAATTGGCCAAGGTCAGGCCTTTGTCTCTGGGCCAGGCATCAAGAATATCGGGCATCACGCCCTCCGCCCTTATGTCTGTTCAGATCCACTTGAAAAAACTCGGTCGCGGTACCGAGTGATGCCTATTGACCAACTGAAAAGTGGTACGAATAATAGGCTTCATGGGGGTAAGAATCAGTGCAGCGCAACAGGAGAAAGGGGTGGGCCTATCCCGGGGGCTATTTTTTGCTTTTCTCTTCTTTTCACCCTCCTGTTTGGAGTCCTTATTGCCGAGGCCGGTCGTGAAGCGTGCGGTCAGAGGAAAAATAGAGATACCGAAAAAACGTCTTCATTGAACTTGCCGACGGGAGTCTATGAAAAGGAGAGCGGAATGACTGGGGAAAAAAGACTCACAGAAAAGGAGGGCCGATATCTCCTGGCCTTGGCTCGGGAGACTATCGAGGCGGAGCTTTTTGCGAAGAAAAGACCGCAGGGATCAAATAGGGTGCTGCCCGCCAAATTTGATGAACAAAGGGGTACATTTGTTACCCTCACGATCGGGGGCGGCCTTCGGGGCTGTATTGGACATATCATCCCCCACGAATCCCTGCTGGAGGGAATCCGCATCAATGCGATAAACGCTGCTTTCCGTGATCCACGGTTTCGTCCGATATCAAAGAAGGAATGGAAGGGAGTAAAGATAGAGATCAGTATCCTCACCGACCCCGAGCCACTCTCCTATTCCAGCTCTGAAGACCTCCTGGAAAAGCTGACCCCCGACATTGACGGCGTGATCTTGAAAAAGGGCCATCGCCAGTCGACCTTCCTTCCGCAGGTATGGGAACAATTGCCGGAAAAGGAGGAGTTCTTGACGCATTTATGTATTAAAGCCGGCCTTGATGGCGATGCCTGGAAGGAAAGAGATCTCGAAATTTCCATTTATCAGGTCCAGGCCTTTGAAGAAGAATGATCCTTTTTCACCCATGGTCCTATCTGGATGAAGCTCAAGCGGCTCCTTATATGGTCTCTCATCGGCACAGGTATCTCCTCTGTTACGACGCAACTGCTTGTTGTGAGGGAATTCCTGTCTCAGTTTCATGGAAATGAGATCACCATTGCGCTATGCCTTTTTTGTTGGCTTTTGTTGACAGGTCTCGGCAGTTTCCTGGCCAAGGGAATAAGGCGTTCTTCTCTCAAGACATATGCCCTTCTCACACTCACCGCCGCTCTCTTTCCTCTCATGATGATAGTCCTCATCAGGGGCCTCAGAGATATGGTCTTTGTCCATGGGGCCTCTGCAGGATTCTATCCTGTTCTGTTCTATATCAGTGCTGCTGTGATGCCTTATTGTCTGCTCCTTGGGTTTCTTCTTCCTTATGCCCAGAAGCTGTGCAATGATCAGGGCTATGGGTTGGTCAGCGGCGACATCTATCTTATCGACTCCATCGGAGATATTTTAGGAGGCGCACTCTTTGCCTTTGTCCTTGTCTACTGGGTGAAGCCCCTTCCCACCATGGCCCTTACCTCTATGCTCCTCATTGTCGTCTCTCTAATGTTGCTCCACATTTCGGGAAAATTCGTGCTCCTCTTGGCGGGGATCTTTTTGGCCTTTGTGTATCTCTATTATGCGACACATTCCGCTTTTGAAAGGAGGACCCTGTCCGGGCAATATGGAGAGATCGTCCATTATGTAGAGTCTCCCTACGGCAGAATTATTCTATCCAAAGAGGGGACACAACACACCTTCTGGGAGTCGGGACTCCCCCTGTATTCAGATGCCGACGTTGTTCGTAGTGAGGAAAAGGTCCACTACCCCCTCTGCCAACTTGACAACGTCGAAGATGTCCTTCTCATATCGGGGGGACTGGGGCAGACCCTATCGGAAGTGAAAAAGTACGGACCAAAACATGTAGATTATGTGGAGATCGACCCCTATCTGACCAAAATGGCATTGGCCACAGGGACGATAAAGAGCGAGCCGTTTCTGGAGATAATCAATATGGATGGAAGGCGCTTTATTTCGGAGACCAAAAAAAAATACGACGCCGTGATTATTGATCTGCCCGATCCCGATACCTTCCAGATCAACCGCTTCTATACAAGTGAGTTCTTGTCCCTTGCGAAAGGAGCACTCACCCAGGGGGGATTACTCTCAATAGGCATGGAGTACTCCCCAAACTACATCAGCGATATCAGGAGGAGCAAGCTATCGACTCTTTATGCCACAACTAGAAACCATTTTTCGAACGTGACTATCCTCCCGGGGGGAGAGGCCTATTTCCTGTGCCGCGATGGTGACATTCGAACGGACATCCCTGTCAGGCTGAGAGAAAAGGGCATTCAAACCGACTATATTCAAGGCTCCTACGGTGGTGACGTTACCGAAGAGAGGATCAGAGAGATCAATGAATCCGTGAAGAAGAATGAACGGGCGAATTTCGATTTCAAACCAAGGCTGGTGCAGCTGGTCTTTCAGGAGTGGTTCGTGATACATGGGACATCACCCATTTATTTCATCATTGTACTCTCAGGGCTTACGGTGATCTATCTGGCTTTCATCAGGAGAGAGGAGTATATCCTTTTTTGCACAGGTCTGGCCACCATGGGCGTGGAGATGCTTGTAGTGTTGTCCTTCCAGGTGGTCTTTGGTTATGTGTACTTGCAGATCGGCGCTATTGTGACCGCCTTTTTGTTGGGTCTCCTTCCTGGTGTGACAATAGGGAAGATCTCGGAGAAAAGGCCCTTTTTCAAAATTGTTGTTTCTGAGATAAGCCTCCTCGTTTTATTGATAGTATTTCTTGCATGGACCCTCTTTCTTAGAAAAGAAGTACACCCCCTCTACTTCCTGGGGTATGGTCTCGTGTTTTCCTTTATATGCGGGTTCCAGTTTCCAGTCGTCACGGGAATGATAGGAGAACAAAAAAGTCCCCTTGCAGGATGTCTGGCTGCCGACCTGAGCGGAGCAGCCATCGGAACCTTTGCCACAGGGGTGATCCTGATTCCTCTTTTGGGTATTCGATCTGCTGTTGTTTTCTTGATCTTGGTTAAGATTTCAAGCAGTATGATAGTATGGTTAACCAATAGGACAGGGAACGCCCCATGACAAGAATGATGACCCGAAAAGAGTTTTTGGGCTCTATGGGCCTGGGTACCGCAAGCCTATTGTGTGCGGCTTCAGGGTTCGGTTTTCCTCTGAAGAAGGGTCCAAAAAAGCAGGACATTCAAAAACGGATCTTTCCCAAAGATGCCCCTCAAGAAAGGTGGAAATGGTCCATAGAGGGGTTTTACTACGACACGGATGGAGACACTGTTCAATGCCTCGTCTGCCCGAACCAGTGCGTTCTTGAGCCGGGAGATCGGAGTGTGTGCCGGTCGAAGGTAAACATGGGCGGCAAGCTCTATTCCCTCGCATACGGAAACCCCTGCTCCGTTCATGTGGACCCGATTGAGAAGAAGCCCCTCAATCACTTTTATCCTCAATCCCTGGTGCTTTCTTTGGCAACGACAGGATGCAATCTCAGATGCCTTAACTGTCAGAATTGGGAGATCTCTCAGAGAAAGCCGGAGGAGGTACGACACACCGAGCTTTTTCCCAATGAGGTAGTCAAGGCGGCACTGGCACGAGCAACACCTTCCATTGCCTATACCTACTCGGAGCCCATAACCTTTTACGAGTATATGTACGACACTGCCAAAAGCGTGAAGGAGGCGGGCCTGAAGAATGTGCTGGTCTCAAACGGTTACATCAATGAGGAGCCTTTACGGGACCTGGCGAAATACCTGGACGGGGCCAATATCAACCTGAAATCCTATGACGACGACATATATCGAACCCTGAACGGGGGAAGCCTGAGGCCCGTACTGGACACGCTGAAGACCCTTCACAGGGAAAGGGTCTGGTTCGAGATAACAACCTTGGTAGTCCCTACCTATGTGGACAGCCCTGAGATGATGAAACGGATGTGCGGCTGGATACTATCTCAATTAGGTCCCGCCTATCCCCTGCACCTTCTCAGGTTTTTTCCCCGATACCGGTTAACCCGACTCCCGCCGACACCAGTGGAAACTCTTGAACGCCTAAGAGAGACGGCTCTCAAAGAGGGGGTCCATTATGTCTATCTTGGGAATGTCCCCGGCCACGAAGGGAGCCACACCTATTGCCATAACTGTGGGAAGATCCTAATTGAGAGGCAGGGGTATCATATCGGGCAGTATCATCTTGAGCAGGGGCACTGCCGGTTCTGTAAGACCACGATCCCGGGGAGATGGAAAGAACAGACTGAGCTTGGATAGGGGGAGGCCTTTAAGAACATTGGGAGTGAAACCAACGGGGTTGCACTCCCGTTACCAAGGCTCTCTTTACCCCTACTTTTCGAGAATTTAAAGAATATCAATGGACAGGCATCAGGCTTTCTTGGAAATCTTCTATTTCCCCTTAAACACTGGAGGTCGCTTTTCTTTAAACGCCTGCAGAGCCTCGATCATATCCTCAGAGGGGAGGAGGGTGGCATTTTTCTGGGCCACATATTCAAGTCCTGCGTGCACACTGCTATCCCGATCATAAAGAATCACATCCTTGACGCCCTGAATTGCCAGGGGTGAACAGGTGACGATTTCTTCGGCAATACTCTTCGCCTTATCGTAAAGGGCTTTCCTGTCTTCTAGGAGATGCGTGATGAGCCCCATTTTCAAGGCCTCCTCTCCTGAAAAATCCCTTCCTGTCAAGGCAAGTTCGCGAAACCATCCGTCGCCTATAATATGTGGGAGACGCTGTAGAGTGCCCAAATCCGCAACAATGGCTATCTTGGTCTCGCGAATAGAGAAGACGACATCTTTGCTGGCAATACGTATGTCACAGGCGCTGATCATATCAATGCCGCCACCAATGCAGTGGCTGTGAACAGCAGCGATGACCGGCTTGCGGCATCTTTCAATGACGTTAATGCCCTCCTGAAGGTGAAGAATGCTTTTCCTCAGTTGCTCGCGGGAATCTGCACCGCCTCCTGCAAGTAAAGAGCTGAGTTCTGAAACGTCCATGCCTGCGGTGAAGCTCTTTCCCTCAGCTTTAATAATGACAGCACGCACATCCGGGTCCTTGTCGAACTGGTCGAAGAGTTCCATAAAGGACTCCAAAAAACCTATCGTCATTCTGTTTCGCTGCTCAGGCCTGTTAAGGGTCAGCCAGGTGATATACCCTTCTTTTTCAATTTTGAACAGTTCCTCATGCGTCATAAATTTCTCCTTTCCCCGATGCCCTTTGGCACTCAGGGGCTTTATGAAGTTAACCTAAATACCCATGGCCTTTTCTTTTCTCAAAAGAACATAGATGGCACCTGTTCCTCCATCATATGGCATGGCCGTTGAAAAGGCCAAGATGATCTTTTTCACTGGGCCCCGTTTTAACCAGATCGGTAACCGCTCCTTTAAAACAGGGATATGACTTTCCGAGTTGAGGCCCCGACCATGAACAATGAGGACACATCTCAGACCAACCCGATAGCTCTGAAGAAGAAAATCCCTGATCTTTGTTTCTGCTTCAGCCTTTGTCAGGCCATGGAGATCAAGGTAATCTTGTACGGGAAACAGACCCTTTTTGAGTTTGGTCATGAGCCTCTTATCAAAACCCTGCACAGCCCCCTCAATGTACTCATCACTGAAGGAAATATCCATCTCGGCAGCGCCGTTGACAAGATCGGTGAGCTGAGCAATAACTTCCAATTCATCATTTTTGGTCGTATGGGCCGGCCTCAGGTCAGGATCCGGAGATGGGGTGACCCTGGTTTTGCCTCTGGAGAATGGAACAACATCAGACATGGCCTCGATAAAATACTCGTTTTCATCAGTTTCTTGTGACGGGATTTTCTCCTGGGCCGTCTTTTTATCTTTGACTTCGTCGTTGGAGGGGGTCTCCCGCTTCAGAGAAACCAGTTCTGCAAAAGCCGGATTAAACAATCCCGACCTTTTTTCCCTTGGAGCCCCATTCTGGGTGGTTTTCTGTTTTTTTCTTTTTCGAGGCATGACGTGTGCTCTTAGTGCAGCGGGAGATATTCTAAGAGGGATATCATACTGTGAGTATATTAACTTCTCAAAAGATCCTCTCGAGACTTTCCCCGGCCCTCCTGGGCTAGGGGTTGTAAGCCGCCACGAGTTTTGCAGAAAATATTTGCCTTGAAATCAATACGTAAAAACGATTATAACACAATGAAAAGGATTGGACAGGGATTTTGTCCGGTTTCTCAGAACTTGTCAAATAGTGCTCTTAGAGATGCTTCATTTCCTTCTTGGCTTCCCGACGAGCCAGGGGCTCTGATCTCTGGAGTGCATGAGAATCAAGGAACAAGCATCGAGAGGTACGAGGCATTCCCGCTTTTTCTGGGAGGATGGAATGGCAAGAATTGACGACTACAAGGCAGCGGCTGAATTGGCCTGGCAAAGCCTCAAGGGAAAGGATGTTGAACTTGTTGCTCGATTAAGCGGGGGTCGTCTTGAGCGAGGCAGTCGGCAGGGTGTCGGCATCACTCTGACTTTCTTGAATAAAAACCTACATATAGGTTGGCCGGATATGGCTTTCAGTGTGGAAGGTTCAGACGATGAGCCTCCCCTTCAGGAGCAGGTATTGGTCCTTCATTATCTTGTCGGTTCCAATGGGCCTTTAACACCTGGAGATTGGATCTCTTTTCAGCAGGTCCCTGACGGTAGATTCTATATGGACGCCTTCATGAAAAGGGCCAGGGATCCCATGGTGAGCGCATTTGGAGAAAGGCCTGAAACACTTGTGCAGTTGGCAGAGAAGGTGTATAAGACGAGACCTCTGGACTACGGTGATTTTTCGATCGTTGTCCAGGCCCTGCCCCATGTGCCGGTCGCTTTGATCTTATGGAAGGGCGATGAGGAGTTTCCTCCCGATGGAAGTATCCTCTTTGATGAGAGTATCTCCGGTATTTTGTCTGCCGAGGATATTGCATGGCTGGCCGGGATGACCGTTTACCCGCTCATCGGCATGGCCGGAAAAGAAAAAGATCTATCTGAATAGGGACATTTAGTCAAAAACAAGCAGAAGAGGTTGGAATGTCTGAGCAAAAGCCCCTGATTGGCGTTATCATGGGAAGTGTTTCTGATTCGAAGGTAATGGAAGGATGCGTTGATTTCCTTACCGAACTCGAAATACCACACGAGGTCAAAGTGCTTTCAGCCCACAGGACCCCGGAGCTGACAAGAAATTACGCATTGACCGCCGCGGATCGCGGTATCGAGGTTATAATCGCGGGAGCAGGTTGGGCCGCCCACCTGGCAGGAGTTGTCGCCGCCCATACAATACTACCCGTCATTGGTGTTCCTATTGATTCCTCTCCACTTCAGGGCCTAGACTCCCTATTGTCTACGGTCCAAATGCCTCCCGGCATACCCGTGGCAACTGTGGCTCTGGGGAAGGGCGGTGCAAAAAATGCCGCTGTTCTCGCCTCTGAGATCCTCGCTTTGAAGTATCCTGATATTGCCGAAAAGCTCAGAGACTTCCGGGAAAACCTGACTCAACAAGCCTCAGAAAAATCGGACCATTGGAAGAACAAGGGGGAATAAAGAGGACAGAAGTCATCAGCCTGAACCGGGCAGGAGGTTTTGAAAAGGCTGTTGATGAGGCAGGGAGAGTCCTTCGCTCAGGTGGTTTGGTTGCCTATCCCACGGAATCGGTCTATGGATTGGCTGTCGACGCCACAAACGAAAAGGGGATAGAGCGCGTTTTTTCGCTGAAGAAAAGACCTCTTACCAGGCCGATCCTCATCCTTGTCTCATCTCTGGACATGCTGGGGCGGTATGTGGCTGATATTCCCCCCATTGCCCATGGACTGATCAAGGAGTTCTGGCCCGGTGGTTTGACCTTGGTGTTTAGAGCCGATCCCGCGGTCTCACCACTCCTCCATGCCGGCAGCGGTAAAATCGCGGCCAGACTTTCCTCTCACCCTTTTGTTAGAGGACTTGTCATGTCTTTGGGGAACCCCATCACAGGAACAAGTGCCAACATTTCCGGACAATCGGCCTGCAGGAATGCTCAAGAAGTCCTGAGTTTTTTTGAGGACAAGGTCGATCTGATTGTGGACGGGGGTACATGCGCTGAAAGCAGAGGCTCGACAATTCTTGATGTCACTGTCGATCCGCCAAAAATATTGAGGGAAGGAATGGTGGATAAAGACAGACTGAATTTAATCTCCAGATAAGAGTCGGCACACCGAGACACTTGGGGAGTCGCGCGAGCCTTGCCGAAAGTCTTGACTTTTTAGATATAAAAAACTAAAATTAGATAAAGTTGATGTACTTCACCGCAGTTCATGAAGCACTGTGATCCTCTAAATGCGAAAGTGCTATCTTAGCCTCAATCTCTTCTGTATAATAAGCTCTATAAGGAGGAGTAAAAGTAGATTCCTTGGAAGATGACCCAGATCAAGGCATTTTGGGATTCATAAAATCTTTGTTCAAGAGAAGGTCCCACCCTGATAACAGCAGCGAACTGGCCGAAGAGATCCATGATCTCATGGATAGGGGGCAGGCCAAGGGGTTCATCAGCGACGAAGAATCCCATATGGTCTATGGTGTCCTCGACTTAAAAGAGACCAAAGCCAATTCCATAATGGTCCCCCGGACGGAGATCTCCTCCTCTTCGGCCGACTCCACAATAGGGGAAATTATCCAATTGGTCACGGATTGTGGCCATACAAGGATCCCCATCCACAGAGGCAACATCGACAATATTATCGGTATCCTCCACGCAAAAGATCTTCTCAGACTGTTAGGTGAAAATCCGGATGCCAAGATTCCCGACGACATCCTGAGAAAGCCCTATTTCGTGCCTGGAACGGCCCAAGTGAGTGAATTGTTAAGAGATCTTAAGGCCAAACAAACTCATATGGCCGTGGTGACCGACGAATACGGCGGTACTGCCGGTATCATTACTATTGAGGATATTCTCGAAGAAATTGTTGGAGAGATCATGGATGAGCATGACAGTGAGGAACAGCTTCTGACTGTGACTGAGGGAGGATCTCTCCTTGTGGATGCCCGTTTGGGGGTTGAGAAATTGGAAGAGAAGATTAACAAGGATCTGCCAAAAGGAGATTTTGAGTCGGTAGGTGGATTTATTATCCATATCCTCGGAAGAATCCCGGAGGTGGATGAGACAATTTCATTTGAAGACCTTGAAATCACTGTCCGAAAGGCGGACCGTCGCAAGATAGACAAACTCCTTATCACTCCTAAGGTCCAACCAGGTCACTCCTAAAAACCGTTCACTATTCCTACCAGGACTTTCCGTGAGCATTCGAATGGAATCCCTATCTCTGAAAACATGAGGGAAGTGTAGACCCCAGCCGATTTTCTGGTATTGAAAGGGGAATAGGGTCGTGAACGAGTTGGGAGTGTTATGGCATGGTAATTGCTAAATTTTGTGGATTTAGCCATTCCTTTTGGTTGTATGTTTCATGTATTTTTTATCCGCAACATGATGGGGCGATTAAGAAAAACACACAAACGTACTGTTTGTGCTGAGCAAAATACACGCAATGAGAGGCGAAAAATATCACGTATGTCAACAAGGCAGAAGAAAAGAGAAAACGAGGCCTTTACCCTGATTGAGTTGATGATCGCCATCGCGATTATCGGTATATTGGCTGCTATCGCCATTCCCGCTTTTACCTCCTATAGGGTGAGGGCCCATAATTCGTCTGCGGAAAGCGATCTAAAAAGAGTCCAGACGACCTTCGAGGTTTTTTTTAATGAAAATAGAAACTATCCGGACGCTGTGAGCCCTCCTGCAGGGGATCAATTCTTCTTCAGCCACGGAGGGGCCTCCGTGACTTTCAATACATCTCGAGCGGTTTTGATCGGAGTCCATGTGGGCGCCAACAACCAAACCTATGCCACGGCCTCTAAGTGCACCCCCGGGGACACAATCTATTCCGTGACATCTGCCGCACCTGTTCCGGTTCTCAATGCCAGTGCCAAGACGGTTGCTCTGGTTGACGGAAATGTCCCCACTGCACCGTGATCTTCTTTTCAGTTGCCTTTGCCCCCAACCTGGAGTATTCCTTTACCATTTTCAAGATCGAACGTTAAACATTCGAATGGAGAGAGCGTGACTGATTTGATAGATCGAGTAAGGAATGATCCGTACGTGATTTCTCTCGGCATCAAGGTTGACAAAATTGAACCGGGATATGCCTTGTGTTCCATCGTGATAAGAGAGAACATGCTCAATTTTCTGGGTCTGGTTCATGGTGGTCTTGTTTTCAGCCTCGCTGACGTGGCATTTTCAGCAGCTTCAAACCGCGATCATTTACCCTCTTATGCTTTGGATATCAATGGGTCTTTTCTGAGAACCGCACAGGTCGGCGACAGGGTCGTAGCGGAGGCAAGACTCGTGCACACGACCAAAAGGACAGGCTTGTATCGAATTGACATATCGCACAAAAAGGATCTTGTGGCAACCTTCAACGGGACAGTGTTCCGGAAAGTGTCTTGAAAGGATCTCCTCACAAGAGCTGTTTTCGGTCGGACCCTTGTATGCGTGATGAGGCGGGCTGACTCAACCATACGATGGATTCCTCTTGTCACGTCTTTTGAGAAAGTTTTTCTACCCGCTTGCCTTTGCAGGATCTTCTGGCGCAGAATTGCTGACATAGTCGCGGCAGGAATGCTCAAACATGGGCCACTGCCCTTTGTTGCCGTCCCAGGGCGCTCCCGAGCATTTTCCAAGGGCATGGGGGCTGTTGTGGCTTTTCTCATTCGAAAAGTAGCTAAACTGCCTACATGTTACGCACCTGACCATATCCATAAATTCAGAAGTCGATGCCTTGTGGGCGTATCCCTCGTTCACTGATTCCTCTCCCTACTTTGCCCAGGTCTTTAAAACCGATGAAAGAGCGGTGGATCGTTACATCACCAACCCGGCTTTCAAGTCTAAAAGGCTGCATTGCACGCATTATATCGACTCGAGTTCATACTGGCGCGTGCCGAGGCCGATCTTTTCAGCATGGTCCAGCTGGACCGACCAGTCTATCTTGGGATAAATAGACCTAAATTTATCGTCGCCCGCCTTGATGGAGCTTTTGAGACAGGTCCCTTCTGCTGGCATCTGGCGATTGACCATATCAATAGACGCCTGGTCAATGGCGATAGGATCTTTCGAAGCCATGACGCCTAAGTCATGAACAATAGGAGCATCACTATGACCATAGCAGTCACAGGCAGGAGATACATTGGTCAGGAAGTTTATAAAGAGGGCCTTCCCCTTTTTTCCCCTCAAAACGGCCGCAGTGTACTCTGCCATTTTCTTTTGGAAGGTCGAGACGTCGGTACTCCACTGGATGTCTATGGCACCATTCGGACAGATCAAGATGCATTCTGCACACCCGATGCATTTTTCAGGGTCGATCACTGCTTTTTCATCGACTAGGGAAATGGCGTTTTGAGAGCAATGGACCACACAGTCTCCGCAAGCGATACATTTCTTTTTCTTTATCTGTGGTGAGAGGCCGGAGTGCTGGTCTAGTTTGCCTCTCCTTGATGCGCAACCCATGCCCACGTTCTTTATTGTCCCTCCAAAGCCTGATACCTCGTGCCCCTTAAAATGGGCCACGCTGATGAGGGCATCAGATTCTGTTATCTCTTTTCCAATGTAGGCCTTTTTTAGGATCTCTTCGTTGATTTTGACTTCGGAGAAGGAAGATCCCCTTAAGCCGTCGGCAATGATAACAGGGGCGTTGACAACCGAATAGGCAAATCCATTTTCTATCGCCGTGTTGAGATGAGATATGCTATCTCCCCGTGTCCCGCTGTAGAGGGTATTGCTATCCGTAAGAAAAGGAGAGCCCCCAAGTTCCTTGACACGATTCACGATCTGTCGGATGAAGAGAGGGCGAATAAAAGCTGTATTCCCCTTCTCTCCAAAATGCAGTTTGATCCCGACGATATCTCGATCAGTAACGGTGTCCTGAAGGCCTGCGATATTCATAAGCCTTACCAGCTTGGCTAGAAAATTTTCTCGCACCGAGGCCCTCAAATCGGAAAAATAGACTTTACTCGGGGACATAATGCAACTCCTTTTTGACTGGTCAGTCATGTACCTTTCGGTAAGTTGAAAATCCAAACAATCTGTCGGTCAATAAACATGGGAACTTTAAAGAGCAGGTGGACTGTTGAATCGTATAGTACGTGTCAAGGATGAATGAGACATTGGACGCACCCAAATAGTAATCTCCTGTCTTTTGTGTGTCAAGTCATCCATAATTAAGATAAATAATTAAGATAATTTTTATTGACAATAAAAGGAGTGTTGCATTAATACTGATCTATCATAAGTCAAGGGCGCATTTGCCGAACAGCAAGCAAGACAGCATAATCTGTTGAAGTCGCCCGAAGAAGTCGGTTATGGACCAATCATCTCAATCCGGCCGGCTATACAAGGCGCATCCTATGAAGTGGAAATATTTTAATTTTGCCCCTCTGTTTACCCTGTTCTTTTGTTTATTAGTGGGATATGTCCATGCCGAGGAACCGAAGAGCATCTTAGGTATTGAGGCATACGATATGCTTAACACCGTACCTGATACCTATCTGATCGACGTCAGGACAAGGGCGGAATACCAGTTTGTCGGACATCCCATCGGGGCGTATCTATTCCCCTACATGTTTCTGACTGATGAATTTGGGAAGAAGGATGAAGAATACGGATACAGATTCAATTTACCGAACAAGAATTTTGTCCAGGAAATTGGCGCGATTTTCAAGAAGACGGACAACCTGCTTATCATAAGCCGAGACGGTACCCGCAGTGCTATGGCAGCCAAGGACCTTGCCAGCAGTGGTTTCAAGAATGTATACGATGTATCGGATGGTTTTGAAGGTGCCCGGTTTCCCTCTTTTAAGGATAGTAACAAAAACAAATTCTACTGGCAGTTGGCCAAAAGGCACAAAATCCATGGCTTTGATCAGCGCCGTCGATACGGATGGCAGTGGTGGGGGCTCCCCTGGACCTATGAGATGGACCCAAAACTCATCTATCCTCCCGATCTGAGACCTTCCAAAAAATAAGACTTGTTGTGATCAAAGGGACGTATAACAGTTGATGGTCTCGTAAAAAGCCCCATAGCGGCGCTATGCTGCTTCCTTCATCACGGCGGCGCAGGATAACGAGGCCTCGTTCCTCAGAATTTGCATGCCTTGAATGTGAACAGTTTAAGAAACCGGTAAAATTCCAATTTGTTAGGGAACCATCAGGGGTGCAGCTTTTTCTTTACCCTTTGTCGGCCCTCCACCTTGCTTCTGATTTCGATGTCTCCTCTTGTTGTTTTTTCGATCGCCTGACTGCCCGGTAAAGGCCTTCCTCCCACTGTGGAATTATGGTGGAAGATATGGGACGATTCCCCTGCCCTTTAAGTTGACAAAGTGTATGGGGCATATTATCCTCAAAAAAAATGATAGAAGGGAGATGAGATATGGCGGATGTATTGAAGGTGACGGACGATACCTTTGAGGAGGAAATAACCAAATCAGATATACCGGCAATGGTCGATTTTTGGGCTGAGTGGTGTGGCCCCTGCAAAATGGTGTCGCCAATCGTAGAGGAACTGGCCAAGGAATATAAGGGTAAGATAAAGATCGCCTCCATGGACGTGGATGGAAACAGGGAGACGCCCGGTAAATTCGGTATAAGGAACATCCCTACCCTCATGTTTTTCAAGGGTGGAGATGTGGTCAAGACTATAGTGGGGGCCCAACCAAAGAGCAGTCTTGACGAAGAATTAAAAAAACTTTTATAGGGATTATTAAGGGTCCTTCCTTATTGCCAATAGTAGAACAAATACAAGAGACTCTTTTGAGATCGGTCTGTTTCGGGGATGATTTGAAAGTATAGGGGCAGGCCTTGAAGTGGACGATCGGTGTCAATGGCCTTGATGTCTATGTCTCCGAATTTCTCGGACAGAGTTGTGCTTGTTTCTCATAATGCCCCACGGATACATGTGCCTGATTAAAATGCTCAGACAGGAGTGAATGTGTGTCGATAATGCGCCGATCTTTGAATATTGTACGGCTTTTGACCATGGGAGCCTTCGTGATTCTCATCCTCAATGGCTGTGCCCTGTTTGAAGGCCTTTTTCCCAAGGAAAAAGAAAAGAACCCTTCCGAATTGATGAGCGAGGGCATTAATAACTTAAGGTGGGGTGATTTTGAAGGGGCCACGGAGGCCTTTCAAAAGGTCAAAGATCGGTATCCTTACAGCCGATTTGCCGTTGAAGCGGAACTCAAGATGGCGGACGCCCTTTACAAAGGGGAGCGGTATGATGAGGCCTTCGAGGCATACGATGCCTTTGAAAGGCTCCACCCGAAAAACTCCAATATCCCCTATGCGGTGTACCAGAAGGGGATGTGCTACTACAATCAGGTATCAACCTTTGATAGGGATCAGTCGGTTGCATTGCGGGCAAAAGAAGAATTTGACCGGTTGGTCAAAAAATTCCCCAGAAGCGAATATGCCAATAGGTCCCGGAGGATGATCAGGGAGTGTTATATCGGACTGGCGGAGTATGAACTCTATGTGGGACATTTTTATTACAAAAAGAAGGAATACCGTGCGGCCATGGGGAGGTATCAATATCTCATCGAAAATTACCCTGATATGGGGCAATACAACGAGGCCCTGCGTTTTTACAGTAAGTGTAAAGAAAAACTGTCTAAAGATCCCACGGAACCCAAGAAGTCTTTTTGGCGCCAGCTGACAAATTTATAGCCTTCGATTTTCGGTCACGACTCCCTCCCAATGAAGTCATACAGGGCGAGCACGGCCCGATCCAACTCCTCTGGTCTGCTTCCACCCCCCTGAGCCATGTCAGGGCGGCCCCCGCCTTTTCCTCCCACAATGCCGGATAACTCCTTGATGATCCTGCCGGCGTCATAGCGTCCGACCAGGTCTTTTGTGACCACACAGATGAGCATCACTTTTCCCTTGCCCCGTGAGCTCGCAAGGATGATACCTGACTTGAGCTTATCCCTCATTCGATCAGCCGCCTCTCGAAGTTCCTTGGGATTATCAGCTTCCAGTTCAAAGGCCGTGACCTTTACGCCGTTAATCTCTTTCACCCCTTCTAGAAACTCCTCGGATTTTTTAGAAAGGAGCCGCAACTTCAGAGATTCGATCTCTTTCTCTCTTTCCTTGGCCTCGTTAAGTAACCGCTCGACCCTCTCACCGACCTTATCCGGAGCTGTCTTGAGGAGTGAAGAAAGGTGGTCCAGGTCTTTTCCCTGTTTTTGGTCGTGTAACAGGGCGACCTTTCCTGTCAATGCCTCTATACGCCGAACATTCGCCGCAACAGCGCCTTCGCTGATTATTCTGAAGAGGCCGATATCACCTGTACGTTTGGTGTGCGTTCCGCCGCACAGCTCCTTGCTGACGTCCCCAATGGACACCAGTCTAACCCTATCACCGTATCTCTCCTCGAAAATTGCCATGGCACCCGTGTTCATGGCATCATCTCTGGACATCTCTTCGGTGCGAACCGGACGGTTATCCCGAATAAGCTGGTTGATCCGTCCTTCGACCTCCATGATTTGCTCGGGAGACAACCGTGTGAAGTGGCTGAAATCAAAGCGAAGTCTCTCCGAAGAGACAAGAGATCCAGCCTGTTTGACATGGTCGCCCAGGACTTCCCTCAAGGCAGCATGGAGAAGGTGGGTGGCAGAGTGGTTGGCGGCGGTGGCGCGTCTCTTATCGCTGTCAACATGTGCGTCAACCTCATCGCCTACGGAAAGACTCCCCGCTTCAAGATGTCCCCGGTGGACAATCAGATCCTGGGGCAATCTGAGGGTGTGCGACACAAAAAATCTCGTAGGACCGTTTGAAAACCAGCCGGTATCGCCGACCTGTCCCCCTGTCTCGCCATAGAAAGGTGTCCGATCCAGTATGATATCCGCCTCATGTCCTATCTCATTTAACGTGGTCTCTCGGCCGTCCACAAGCACACCCAAGACCTTTGCACGGGCGTCACAGTCACGGTAGCCTTCGAAAATTGTCGTTATCCCCCTTGCCAAGAAATTTCGCAAGGCCTCGGGAATATCCTGTTCACCACTCCCCTTCCACGATTCCTGTGAAAGCGCCTTCTGACGTGCCATGGCCTTTTCATAACCAGCCATGTCCAGATAAAATCCTTCATCCCTGGCAACGTCCTCGACAATATCGACTGATAGGCCGTAAGTATCATAGAGTTTGAAGATCAGCTCGCCCGGGATCGTATCCTGGCCATCCGACTTCAATTGCGCCAACTCTTCATTAAGGAGATTGGTGCTGTAATAGAGGGTGTCGGCGAATCGTTTTTCTTCATTTTCCATGACGCCCTTTATGAGATTCCTGGATCGGACAAGTTCTACGTAGTCTTCGCCCATGTCCTCGATAACAGCCTCTGAAACGGAAGAGAAAAACGGGTTTTCCAACCCAAGGGTCTGACCGTAGCGAACGGCCCTTCGGATAATACGTCTCAGGACGTATCCTCTCCCCTCGTTTGAGGGCATCACTCCATCACCAATCAGAAAAGCAACGGACCTAGCATGGTCTGCCACGACCCTGAAGGCCACGTCCTGCTTTTTCTCCCTGCCGTAATTCTTTCCGGATAGCTCCTCGATCCGTGAGATAATATTGTGAAATACATCGGCCTCGTAGTTGGATCTCTTGCCCTGGACCACGGCCGCTATTCTCTCCAGCCCCATACCAGTGTCGATATTCGGCTTGGGAAGAGGGACCAGTTTCCCCTCTTTGTCTCTGTCGAATTGGGTGAACACCAGGTTCCAGATTTCAAGATAGCGGTCACAGTCGCATCCAGCCGAGCAGTCCTGACGACCACAACCCATAGATGGTCCCTGATCAATATGGATCTCCGAGCATGGTCCGCACGGTCCCGTATCCCCCATAGCCCAGAAATTGTCCTTTTCTCCTAATCGAACGATCCTTTCAGTCGGGACTCCGACCTTGTCTTCCCAGATCCTGTAAGCCTCATCGTCGTCTCTGAATACGGAGATATATAATTTGTCTCCCGGCAGCCCGTATCCCTCAGTCAGCAGTTCCCATGCCCATAGAATGGCCTCTTCCTTAAAATAATCTCCAAAAGAGAAATTACCGAGCATCTCAAAAAAAGTATGGTGCCTGGGAGTGTATCCCACATTTTCCAGATCGTTGTGTTTACCCCCTGCTCGAATGCACTTCTGTGAGCTTGCCGCCCTGGAATAGGGTTTCTTCGCTTGGCCCAAGAAGAGCCTCTTGAACTGAACCATTCCAGCATTGGTGAAGAGCAGGGTGGGGTCATCCTTGGGAACGAGGTGGGAACTCTCCACAATCTCGTGACCACGTTTTCTAAAATAATCCAAAAATTTCTGTCTGATTTCTCTGAAATTCATATTACCGTCCAGCGATGTTTATATCCTAAGGGCTGATAACGGGGCCAAGGAGGCACCCTCGACAACCACTGCACTACTTGTCTTTCTTGTCGGGATCCCTCTTGTCTTCCCTCTTTGTGAACCCTGTTTTCTCCAAGACCAGTTCTCTGATGTTGTCCCTGATATCTGTGTGTTCTCCAAGAAATCGTTTCACATTTTCTCTTCCCTGGCCGATCCTCTCCTCTCCAAAGGAGTACCATGCCCCACTCTTTTCGACCACCCCCATGGCAACACCGAGATCCAGGATATCGCCATCCTTGGAAATGCCTTGTCCATAGATGATATCAAATTCGGCGTCTCTGAAAGGTGGAGCGATCTTGTTCTTTACCACTTTAACTCGGGTCCTGTTGCCCACGACGCTGTCACCCTCTTTGATGGCTCCTATCCGCCTGATATCGAGTCGCTGGCTCGCGTAAAACTTGAGGGCATTACCCCCGGTCGTTGTCTCGGGATTGCCAAACATGACCCCGATCTTCATCCGGATCTGATTAATGAAGATGACCGAAGTCATGGACTTATTAATAATTGCCGTGAGTTTTCTCAATGCCTGCGACATGAGTCTGGCCTGAAGACCCACATGGTGGTCACCCATTTCTCCTTCGATCTCAGCCCTTGGAACGAGAGCGGCAACAGAATCAATGACCAGCACGTCAATAGCGCCGCTTCGGACAAGGATCTCGGCAATATCCAATGCCTGTTCCCCAGTGTCCGGCTGGGACACCAGCAGACTGTCAACATCTACTCCGAGCTTTCTTGCATAAGCCACATCCAGGGCATGTTCAGCATCAATAAAGGCAACCATTCCCCCTGTCCGTTGCGCTTCCGCAGCGATGTGGAGGGCGAGGGTCGTCTTTCCAGAGGACTCAGGTCCGAATATTTCAATGACCCTTCCCCTCGGTACGCCGCCTACTCCAAGGGCCAGATCCAATGCAATAGACCCTGTTGAAATCGCAGGTATGTCGAGAACCTTGTCATCTCCCATCTTCATGATCGAACCGCGGCCAAACTGCTTCTCTATCTGTGTAATGGCCTGTTCTACGGCTTTATCTCTATCCATAAGACTCCCCTTCTCAAAAGAGAAATTGTATCAACAACCGTTCAATAACCTCAAGGTTCAACCCTGTCCTGTCAGCGCCCACGTATTCAGCTTGGTGTATTGGGCTCCGCCAGGCTCCAAATCACTCCTGAACAGGACAAGTTCCCCCAATGTTGACTCGGGGCTGGTCAGGTTCTTGTATCTGGCGAGAAGCTCCTTTAAGTGAGTGTTTGCTGTGGCGCCTTTTCGAAACCTTCCAACGGTCAAATGAGGCTTGAAAGGCCGTTTTTCCTGTTTGACTCCAAAGGGCCCTAGTTTTTTCTGTAAGGTGTTTCTGAAATGCGCCATCCTATTAAGATCGCCGGCTAATGCAAACCAGAGTATCCGTGGGTTAAGCCTGTTGGAGAATATGCCGGTGCCTGAAAGCAAAACCTTGAAAGGGCCATATTTCATGCAAACTCCGGCCACTGTTTTACCAATCGCTTCGAGCTCCTCTGATGGGGTATTGCCGAGAAAGACCACTGTCAAGTGTATGTTGTCCGCTTTGACCCAACGCACATCGATCGGGGAATGCCGCATCTCCCCGGAGACTGTTGCGACGATGCTCTTTATCTCGTCTGGGAGTTCAAAGGCCAGGAAGGTACGGATATCCACAGAGATGCCTCCTGATCCAGTCCAAAGCCATTGTCGATGAGTGGGTCTTGATCTGCTCCCGGCTTCCCCAAAAGCGATAATGACCGGAAAAAACCCCCTTTGCCGAGGCCAAGCCAATATAAACAGTGCCGAGCGGCTTTTCTTTACTGCCCCCCGTAGGACCTGCGATACCGGTTGCTGCGAGTCCCAAATCCGTCTGCAACCTCTCTCTCACTCCCACGGCCATCTCGCTGGCCGTCATGTCACTGACAGCTCCCTGAGATCTTAAGGTTTCGCTCCTAACATTCAGGAGATTTTCCTTTGCTTCGTTGGAGTAAACAATCACTCCACCCTTGAAATATCGGGAACTCCCCGGCACATTCGTGAGCCTGTTTCCGATGAGCCCTCCGGTGCATGACTCGGCAACAGAGAGGGTCAAGTGCCTTTCAGAAAGGATTTTTCCCGCAATGTCTTCGATCTTCTCATTGCCCGCGGCAAAGATAAAGGCTCCCAAGAGGCTCCTAATTTCAGCCTCAATTCTGTCCAGCGTGTTCAAGACTTCCGGCTCATTTTTGGATTTAAGGCTCATCGTGATATGGTTTTCAGGACCGTGGGGATAAAACCCGAAAACAACCTGCCCTGTCTTCCCTTGTAGTTTCTTAAATGCCTCTGTAATAGCAGGCTCTCCAAGTCCGTAAGTTTTCAGAATGCGATACCCCGTGGCAGGCAGATTTTTATGGCGGCTTAATATGTCCGGCAGAACGGATGTGTCCATGAGATGGCGCATCTGACTGGAAACGCCGGGGAGAAAATAGAGGTGCACATCCTTCTCCTTGAGAGAAAAACCGCAAGAAAAATGCTTGTTTCTCAATGCCTTGGAGCCTTTCGGCATCCACGCCATCTTTTCGACCGAAGGTGTCATCTCAAGTCCTCTTGCCTTGCTGAGACGCTTGAGCAGTTCAGACATCTCCTGGTTCAGGGTAAGAGGTCTGTCCAGTGCCTTGGCGACGATCTCGTTAGTCATGTCGTCATCAGTCGGCCCCAAGCCGCCGGTTACTATCACGAAACGAGATGATTCAAGGGCCTGTTTCAGGGCGCAAGTGACCATATCGGAGTCATCACCGACACAAGTCATTCGTATCACGTGCAGTCCTGCCGACGTCAGCCTCCCTGCCGCATAATGCGAATTTGAATCAAGCGTCCTGCCGGACGTGAGTTCATTGCCGATTGTGATGATTTCTCCCTGCATATCTGAAGACTTCCTGAATTTTAAAGAGCCCCCCTTTATGAATGGCCTCCAACAGATGACCGAGCCTCAAGACAGTAAAAAGACCACCTTCAAGCATATACCTCCGTACAGGCCTGCCACAATGTCATCAGCGACGATTCCGAGCCCGCCCTTGAGAGTCTCCGCCTTTTTCACGGGAAAGGGCTTTAGGATATCGAAAAGCCTAAAAAGAGCAAAACCGAGTCCCAGCCCCCACCAGGAAAAGGGTATGAAGGTCATGGTCAAGAAAAAACCCACCACCTCGTCGATGACCACCTCCCGGGGGTCGGGCTTGCCGATGAGACCCTGGCTTCGGTGAGCCGCCCAGATCGAGATTCCTGTCAGGATCAACAGAAAAAAGGCCTTAAACCCAATTCCCAGACCGCTGAGAGCCAGAACGAGAGGCAGGGCGGCAAGGGTCCCGAATGTCCCGGGCGCACCGGGCAAGAGACCTGAGCCGAACCAGGTTGAAAGGATGAGGACACACCGATCATGGAGGCTCGCCTCTTTATAAAGTCTCCACAGTGGCGATAAGTTATCAGATTTGTATTTTGACATCAAGAAGGTATTGGTCGAGGTGTGTCATTCCGGGAAAATGTCTTGCTCGGGCATCATCATTCCCCCCGTGATCTATCATTGTTGAATCCGACAACCCAGGAATAGATCTCTCTCAAAGGCAGGTCTTTTCCCCTGGCTATCTCACGGCATGCATCATATTCAGGAAAAAAATGGAAGGAGCCATCTGTGCTGACGACCTTTTTGAGCTTCATCCTACCCCATGGACTTTCCACCTCAACCACGGCCCGTTCCAGGATTTCTCTCCTGCTGTACTCAAATCGGATACCGAGTGAAGTGGTCTCTCTGAACAGGATATCCATCAAGGCGTCTTTTTGGTCTGGACGACCCAAGACCTGGATTTGAACCCCAGGCCTGTTTTTTTTCATTTGAACAGGGCAGCAAATAACATCCAGGGCCCCTGCCTCAAAAAGGGCCTCCATAAGGTGTCCTATCCATTCCGGATTCATATCATCAATGTTTGTGGTGAGCACCACGACCGTATCAACCTCTTTTTCCACCCCATCCTTTCCTATGAGGATTCGGACGAGGTTGGGTCTGTCAGGCAAGTCCCTTTTCCCCGCCCCGTATCCGACTGTTTCAATAGTCATGGGGGGCATGGGGCCGAAAGAGGCGGCGAGGCCTTTTGTCAGGGCCGCTCCGGTGGGGGTCACCATCTCGTGGCGGGCCCCGGAATCATAGACCGGTACCCCCGCAAGCAACGCCACCGTGGCTGGGGCCGGCAGGGGAATCCTTCCGTGAGAAGAGTCTGTAAAGCCTGAGCCGAGGGGCAGGGAGGATACAGAAAGGGAGGCAATTTCCAGCTGTTCAAGGCCATATACGGTTCCCACGATATCAATGATCGAGTCTACAGCTCCTATTTCATGAAAATGGATCTCCGAGGGAGGTCGATTGTGAATCTTCCCCTCAGCATCGGCAAGGGACTGAAATATTCGAATGCTCCGCTCCTTGACACTTTCACTCAGATCGGCCTCTAAGATGATATCCTCTATCGCCTTGAGACCTCTCGGGGGCTGCTCCTTTTTGTCCAGGTTCACTATAAACCGGGAGCCCCGGATCCCTTGCCGCATCTCGTGTCGGAGTTCAAGTTTGTATCCCTCGAAGGGCAATGCTCGAAGCTGCTCCTCCAATTCATTGAAGACAAGCCCCGCATCAAGGAGTGCGCCGAGGAACATGTCTCCGCTGATGCCGGAAAAGCAGTCTAGATAGGCTTTTTTCATTTGATTATGAGTTGAAGTCCCTTTCTTTCAGCAGTTCTCGACCTATTATCATTCGTTGGATCTGGTTGGCACCTTCAAAGATCTGAATGAGCTTCGCGTCTCGAAACATTCGCTCCACCGGGTAATCCTTGGTATACCCATAGCCTCCCAAGATCTGAATGGCGTCGGTTGTTATCTTCATGGCTATATCGCTTGCATAGCATTTTGCCATTGAGGCAAGTTTTGTATTCTTCTTTTTCATATCGTGGAGGCGGGCTGCTCGGATGACAAGGCCTCTGGCCGCTTCAATCTCCATGGCTGCATCGGCAAGCATGAAGTTGATGGCCTGGTGCTTTGCCAGTGGTTCCCCAAAGGTCTCACGCTGGGCCGAATATTCCAGGGCAACCTCAAACGCCGACTCAGCTATTCCCAAGGCGCAGGCACCAATAGCAGGGCGACCCATATCAAAATCGTGCATGGCGATGAGGAACCCTTCACCCTCCTTCCCGAGCCGGTTGGTGACCGGGATATGGACATCCTCGAGAATCACCTCTGCTGTATTGCTCCCCCTAAATCCCAGTTTGTCTTCCGTCTTTCCGATAGATACACCTTTCCGGTCTCTCTCGACAACAAAAAATGTCATTTGGTCCTTGTCGGCCTTTGCCAGAACAGTATAAATCGAAGCGACGCCACCGCTTGTTGCAAAACATTTACGGCCGTTCAGGATATACTCGTCCCCCTTTTTTTCAGCACTTGTTCGAATCCCCGCAACATTTGAACCGGCATCAGGCTCGGTGATCAAATAGGCCGCGATCTCCTTGCCTGTGGCAAGCCTGGGAAAAAACCTCTCTCTTTGCTCTTCATTTCCTGCGATGATAATGGGATAGCTGGCAATCGACTGGATGAGAACAGTCGCCGCTGAAGAGGGACAGGCCTTGGCCACCTTCTCCACAATCAGACAAAACATGAGGTCTTGGTCCTTGTCAAGTCCGCCATAAGATGGGGGCAGGAAGATCTGGAGTAACCCCATATCAGCCATCATTTCGGCAATATCCCATCTGAAGACCCCTTCCCTGTCGATTTCGGCCGCCAGAGGCGCAATTTTCTCTTTGGCCATTCTACCTACATGGTCTAAAATGAGGGTCTGTTCCTCTTTCAGTTCCACGAGTTCGATCATGCTGTTGTCAATCTCCTTTAAATGTTTGTCAACGGTTTCAGGGATCCGGCCCGACATTCTGTTTCAGGTCCTACAGATAGATAAAGGAAGAAGGACAATATCACAGGTATGCCCATGAATATGAAGCAGGGCCAAGAGATAGTATATGATAAAAAATCAAATTATGCGAATTGTCAACACATTATGAAAGAAAATAGGGGAACTTGTTGGATGATCGGATCATTTTCAGATGCTTGCTCCCCATACTCACGCAGTTCCCAAATTATGTACAAAGAGAATATCCTCTTTCTATGAGAGGAAAATCCGGACTCTGTGATGAGCCCCTGTTCACTAGGTTTGAGGGGCCTGTCCGGTTTTTGAGGAGCTGGAGCCTTGCGAAGACACAGGAGACAAAAAAACAATCGATTCTTGAATATTGCCGAACAGCCTTTCTGCGGTTTTGAGAGGGGTTCAAGGACCTAATGCACATATACAACCTCCATAAGTGGAAGC
>JAXHUM010000097.1:0-28647 GCA_034189325.1 Thermodesulfobacteriota bacterium | reverse complement strand
GGAATACCCTGATCCCAACATCATTATAACCAGCCCTATTGATGTGGCGGATTCCATTGCTGCAATGAAAAAGGTTGTCTTTGAAGAAAATCAGGCGACCCTGGAAGATTTACTGAATGCCCTTAACAAGAATTTTGTGGGGTATGAAGACCTTCACCAAAGACTTCTGGAAGCGCCGAAGTATGGCAACGACGAAGATTATGTCGACCATATCGCAAGAGATGCCCATCATAGGAGTTTTCATGAGCTACAGAAGTTAAAAAGCTTTTGGGAAACACCTTACAGGACAGACGGCTCCATAGTCGCTGCCTATGTCCCTTTCGGACGAAGATGTGGGGCATTACCAAGCGGTAGAAAGAGCGGCGAACCCTTTGCGGATGGAACGATCTCGCCTCATGGAGGGTTCAACAAAAATGGGCCTACGGCTGTGCTGAAATCGGTAGGAAAGGTAACACCCCTTTTCCCTGAACTCTTTAATCAGAAATTTGAACCTCAGTTCCTTGAAGGAGAATTCAAAAGCATATTTGCCGATTATCTGAGGAGCTGGCATGACTTAGGTATCTACCACATACAGTTCAACATCCTTGACCAAGAGGTGTTGAAAGAAGCCCAAGCCACACCTGACAAATATCGTGATTTGATTGTGAGAGTGGCTGGATACAGTGCCTATTTCGTCTCTCTGAACAAAGATATGCAGGATGAAGTCATAGAGAGAGTCTCCCAGGGCTTTGCCTAGGGGGGCTCTAGGGGAACAACCTTAACGATTTTGTAACACTTCAGCACGTTAGAACGACAATCCGAGCCATATTATGTGCACAGTGCTGAAGTGTTACGTTATTTTGTATACGTCCTCCATGTAGTCGACGGCGTTTCTGAATATCTTGATACCCGCGCCCTCTTCCGCTGGGGGCTCTTCACCCTTCCGGAGCAGGGCGTCCCTCTTTCTGGACCAGTCCGGATGGTTGGTGTAATGGTTAAATGCCTCTGGATGCGGCATCAGGCCGAAGACTCTCCCGCTGTAATCGCATATTCCGGCAATATCTCTGAGAGACCCATTAGGATTTTGTGGCCACTCCCCGTTCGCTTCACGTCCATCTTCCATCGCATAGTGGATCACATTCTGTTTGCCCTTTAACAGACGGTCCACAATATCGTCACCTGCATAGAATTTACCTTCACCATGCCTCACAGGGAGTTCCAATTGGGAGATGCCTCTGGTAAAAACACAGGGGGACTCCCGGTTGATCTTGAGATTCACCCAAGAGTCTATGAAATTACCCGAATCATTATGTACCAGGGCGACCTTTCTCTCTCCATATTCATTCTCAAAACCGGGTAGGAGTCCAAGGTTGACCAGGGCCTGAAATCCATTGCATATGCCCAGCACCAGCTTACCGTCGTCTACGAATTTCTTGATCTGATCGCCCAGATGCAATCTGAGCTTGGAGGCCATGATCACACCGGCGCCATGATCATCCGCCCAACTGAAGCCACCGCCGAAAACGAGGATATGATAATCGTCCAGAATTGTCCGGTTCGGTCCTTCGGACTTGATTATTTCATTCATATGAATTCTGTGCGATTGGGCCCCTGCCCGTCTTAATGAAAAGTCTGTTTCATAATCGCAGTTGAGTCCATAACCTGTCAGAATGAGAGCTTTAACCTGATACATAAAAAAATGCCTGCCTGCAAATCACCTTATGAAAAATCCTGAGTGCGGAGGTTGAGAAAATCAGCTCAACCTCGGTCTTTGGGTCAATTACAAAGGTAAAATCTCCATCCATTCGGGTTTGGTTGGGCGGAGGCTGAGAAGGCCGCATAGGCCCAGGAGGCGCTCTCTTCAACAAAGCCCCTCATTACTAATTGCGTAGATTGCTGCATTCAGCCTGGAATGACTCACAAATATGCGGACTTCCAAAAAGATATCACCACCGCCTTATTGGATCGATTTTACCCGTACTTTTTGAGAACTTACCGGGTGGCTCATGCCTTCATCATACTAGAAAAAGGTCCGTCCCATGTCAATTACTATAAGGCCACATGCCAATCTCCTTCCTGGAGGGGACACTAACGAGCCTCTTCCCATGGCCTCGATTCGTTCGGGGTTATAGGATACAGCGCCCACGGCCATCTCAAAAATGCCCGATCAGGCAAGATTCGAAGTGACAAAATAAACTAAATAGGAGATACTTTCCGTTGATACAGGGCTGTCAGGACCTTGCAGTGAGATCTACTAACACCTGAGCGAGAGTTTGGCATATGTTGGAATTCAGTATCTACGGCAGGCGAACGATTGGTGAGCTGGAACTCGAAAGCAGTGAGGGGGTGGCCTGGATATCGATCCATGATCCGAATGATCCTATTGCGGATGTCAAATTTAAGGTACCAACCCTGGAGTTGAAGTTTCACGACCTGGAACCCCATCACCTCAGATTCATGGACGGATACACCATGATGACTCCGGACCAGGCGGAAGAGGTGATTGAATTTGTGATAGAACAGACAAACAACGGGGTTTCTCACATTCTGGTCAATTGCGACATGGGTTGGTCCCGCAGCTCCGGCACCATTGTGGCCCTCTCGAACATATTTAACTGGAGAGATCCCGAACCATGGGCAAGATACTCCTTTTTCAATCCTTATGTCAGGAACCTGATCATCAAGACCTACTATAAGATGAGGAATGGAAACGGAAGGAGATCTTTTCTCTGAGAAAAGGCCCGCTTATGCGGCTCAATCCACCTCTTCCTCCGGTGCGATCTATTGAGGTTGTTCGGTCTAAACCAGATCCCCGAAAGGCCTGTTCCATCTGTCCTTCAGATCGAAAACCTCCTCCTCCATGAGGATCTGACCGCTTTTGTCCCTGATGATTAGAGAGGTCGATTCCGTGACCACACCAATGCAGCTGATATTCATGCCCGAGAAGACCTTCTCAAGGTGTTCTCTTTTTCCCGGGGTCACCGTTACGATGAAGCGACCGCAGGACTCGGAGTAAAGGATCTGGCTCGAGGTGAGACCCGGCTCTGCCGGCACTTCGGCAAGATCAATCTCCATTCCCACCTCTCCTGCCATTGCCGTCATCGCCAGATGCACGGCCAGCCCTCCTCGCGTGACGGCGTGACATGATGAGAGCAGATTTCCCCTGTTCGCCCTGCTCACGGCCAGATACTCGGGCCACAGGGCCTTGCAATCCACTGATGGGGCGTTGAGACCCACGACCTCCATCATCTGGTAATACTCGCTCCCGCCAAGCTCATTCTTGGTTTCGCCGATGACAAACACAAGATCTCCGGGGACCTTCGCATCCATGGTCACACACCGCGAAAGGTCGTCGATCACACTTGTGACGGTGAATAGGAGAGTCGGAAGACCTGACACTTTCCGCCTTTCACCATAAGGACCCTCCAGGTTCCCATCAATATACATGCTGTCTTTGCCGGAAAGTAGAGGTATGCCGTAGTCGAGGCAGCAGTCTCTTAAGGCCCAATTCGCCCTCACCAGCTGCGCTGCCTTGTACTTGCCGTCAGGATTGGTCACAGGGTCATACTCAACAGTGGGCCAGCAAAAGTTGTCCACCCCTCCAAGGTGATGGGGATCGCCACCTATTGCCAAGGTCTTGCGCACGGCCTCGTCTATGGTTGCCGCAGCCATCTTGTAAGTGTCAATCTGGGAATAAAAGGGATTCAGCGCCTGGGACACCACGATGCCCCGGTTCGATTCAAGAACGGGTCTGACAACGACTCCGTCACTGGGGAGGTCCCGTCTCTTTCCGACCAGCGGTTTTACGGCGCTTCCCCCTTGGACTTCATGATCGTACTGCCGGGCTATCCAGTTGCGGCTGCAGATATTGGGTCGGGACAGAATCGCCTTGAGCAGGGCCCCATGATCTGCCGGCTCGCTCAAGACAGGCTCGGAAAGTCCCCTCAGTTGGGGAGGAATCCATTCGGCATCAAATTCCCACTGGGGGAAATCGGCCTCCAGGAAGTCCATTTTTATGTAGGCGCAGGTCCTTTTCCCGTAGTCCAACCGGAGGTATCCTGAATCGTTGTACTCCCCGATAACCGTGCTTTCGACCGCATGTTTGTCGGAGAGCTCCATAAACCGCTCCAGGTGTTCAGGCTTTACGGCTATCGTCATTCTTTCCTGTGATTCAGAGACCCATATTTCCCATTGATCGAGGCCGTCATACTTCAAGGGCACCTTTGCGAGATCAACAAAACAGCCGTTGCTGAAACGGGCGGACTCTCCAATAGAGGAGGAGAGTCCCCCTCCGCCGTTATCAGTGATAAATGTGATCAGATCTTTGTCCCTCGCTTCAAGGAGGAAGTCATGCATTTTCTTTTGAGTATAGGGATCGCCGATCTGAACATGACCGGCAGGCGTATGTTCACTAAAGGTCTCAGAGGCTGCCGTCACACCGTGGATTCCATCCTTACCGACTCTCCCTCCTGACATGATAATAAGGTCCCCGGGCGATGTGTATTTCTCGTGGGAAGATCCCCGGCCTATCCGGGCGGGCATGATCCCCATGGCAGTCACAAAGACAAGGCATTTTCCCAGGTAGCTTTCGTCGAAAAGAAGCAGACCAAAGGGTGTGGGGACCCCACTCTTGTTTCCTCCATCTCTGACGCCTTCAATGATTCCATCAAGGAGCCGCCTAGGGTGCAGATGGGGTCTGAGGTCGCCCGAATAATCCCTGGGCCCCACGCAATAACCATACATTCCGAGAATCAATTTTGAGCCTTTGCCTGTCCCCATGGGGTCTCGATAAATGCCCACGATACCTGTAATCGCACCGCCGTATGCCTCCATATTGGAGGGACTGTTGTGGGTCTCACCGGTAATCACATAGTAATGCTCCTGGTCGAACATCCCGACACCGGCATTGTCCCAGAGAACCGAGACGACCCAGTCCTTTTCTTCCTTGATCTTGAGGGTGGGGGCCTCGATGCAAGTCTTGAAGAGATTATCAATCACCTCTTGACGACCTGAACCGAGATCTCGATATCTGAATAATCCTCTGAAGGTATTATGATTGCAGTGATCACTCCTTGCCTGAGAGATATACTCTATTTCCACATCCGTAGGAAGCGAAAGCCCCACCTCTTTTCTTGAACGGATGATATCATCCCTCAAAAAATAATCCCGGATAACTGGGATATCCCTCTCTTTTAGGGCAAGATTGCGCTCATCGGAGATACGTTTGACCTCCTCATCGCTGCTGATGGTGATGGTCCCCACCTGTGGTTGATGATCAAGAATGACCTTGGGCACAGGAGTCCCTATCCCTTCTTCAACCAACCACTCTTCTTTTGAAATAACCCTGGTCTGCTGGATAATACCGTTGGCCAGAAGCTCATCGGCAATCGCATGAACCTGGGCCTCTGACAGGGCCCCTCTGATCTCATACAGTTTGGACGTATAAACCGCTTGGTCCTGTTTAAGCCTTATCCCCAAGAGGTCTTCGATGGCCTCAGCCGCCGTGCTGCCGGCGGTGTCCCTGACACCCGGCCTGAGTCCGACCCATATCAGCCAGTCAAAGCCGGAGGCTATTGGGGCATAGGACGATTCCTCGGTAACAGGATTTGTAAAGATCTCGGTTCGGATCTTTTCAAGCTCCTTTCCGCTCAGATCGATGTCAAGAATCAGAACCCTTATAACGCGAATGTCCTCCACCGGAAGGTGGAAATAGTCGATGGCCTTGCGTTGGATAGATACACCTTCAGCATCTCGGAGTTCCCTTTTCAGTTTGATTTCGAGTCGTGCAACCATAGGATACGACCTGCCTCCACTTCCGGCCAACACCATCACTTGTATGAAGCCAGAGGTTATGAATCTGTGTAATCTAATAAAATCGCGATAAAGCGGCGACCATGCGCCAATGTTTTGTGTCCAAAATAATTCGGCTTGAAATCACAATATCCAGTGCTTATACTATTAAAGGTATTTATGAACGTGGTTATTCTAATTATTATTATGCCAAATTTATCTCGATTGACTTAAAAACCCGCAATAATCCCAAAGGAAAATTTTTATTTTGTCATCGATGAGAGGCTATTCAAAACCATAAAACGAAAATAGTCAATTGCCAATCGGATTGAGACTTTCGTTTGAGGAGGTAGAAATATGGTAAAAAGCAACGAGCATTCAGAGTCGGATGAACGTGCGGCGAAGATACCTGATCAGAAGGAACTGGAAAAAGAGTTAAGTGAATACCTTTCCAAGAAGTATGGTGGGAGGATCAAGATTATCTCTCCCCTGGTTTTTCCAAATCAGGATGAGGCAGCAACAGATGATTCGGGCAAGGGCCCGGAATCTGGAGGCCTCCCAGACTTCGATCTGTTGCCTGAGGAGTTGGAAACGTACCTTGACAGCTTTGTTATCAAGCAGGCTGACGCCAAGGCGGTTCTGGCGACAAAGATCTGCACCCACTTCAACAGAATCAAACATGCCAGGCAATCGGGAATGGAGAAGAAGGCCTCCGGCGTCGGCATGATCAAAAACAATGTTCTCATGATCGGCCCGACGGGCGTCGGCAAGACCTATATCATTAAGCTTATCGCCCAAAAGTTAGGGGTCCCCTTTGTCAAGGGCGATGCCACAAAATTCAGTGAAACCGGTTACGTGGGCGGAGACGTGGAAGACCTTATCAGAGATCTTGTCTATGAGGCGGATGAAGACTACGATCTCGCCGAGAATGGTATTGTCTATATTGATGAAATCGACAAGATCGCTTCCTCCAGTAATATCATTGGACATGATGTTTCCCGAACGGGAGTGCAGAGAGCGCTTCTAAAGCCCATGGAAGAGACCGACGTGGACCTCAAGGTTCCCCATGACCCCATATCACAGATTCAGGCCATTGAACATTACAGGAAGACCGGAAAGAGAGAGAAAAAGATAGTCAACACCAAGAATATCCTCTTCATCATGAGCGGGGCCTTCGGTGATCTTGCCGAGATCATCAAGAAGAGACTTCAGAGTCAGGGGATCGGCTTTGAGGCGGATGTCAGGCCGACTGAAATCCCCTGGGAGATTCTGAAAGAGGTCACGGCCCAGGACCTGACGGACTTCGGTTTTGAAACCGAATTTGTCGGCAGGCTTCCCGTCATAGTCGTGTTTGACGAACTTAACAAGGAAGACCTCTATGAGATCTTGAAGAACCCCAACAACCCGATTATATTGAGTAAACGCTTGGATTTCAGCGCCTATGGCATTGATATCGTCTTCGAAAATGAGGCCTTGGTCAAAATCGCTGAAAACGCAGCAGAAGCAAAGACCGGCGCACGAGGCCTGGTCAGCGCCGTTGAGAAGGGACTCATTCCGTTTGAAAAGACACTCCCCTCAACCGATATCAATAGGCTCTTGGTGACGGCTAAGCTTGTTGAGGACCCTGTCTCCGAGCTTAAGGCCCTCCTGAACAATCCGGATGATCCTGATCGTCTGAAGGCCTTTGAAGAGGCCAAAAGCAAACATCTTGAAGGTATCAAGAAACATATTCGTTCCAGGGCTGATGATTTTCGCAAGAAGTCGGACCTCAACCTTAACGAAAAACGGATGGATATCATTGCAGACCTGTACCTCAAGACGGTGTGCGATATCACGACCGCCTTCGACAACTTCTGCAGGATGTATGATGAAATCAAGGCAGAGGAATCTTCGATGGGGGATAAGCTGGATCTGCAAGTCTCCTTCGATGAAAGCGCCATTGATGAGATCATTCGACAGGCCATGGAGACGGGTCAGGAGGCAAGTGATCTGACCCTTGAGCTGGTGAAAAGGCTTGAATACGGCCTGAACCTGGTTAAGGATCGCTCCGGTATTGAGAGTTTTGTCATCAATGATGAGGCGGTAATCGATATGGAGGGTTATGTGAATAATCTCATCAAGAAGTACTATCGTGATAAATTCACTTTAGAAGATCCCGAGGGATAGAAAGGCCTGTGGTGAATTTTTGAATGATAGGTATATCCAAATTATACTGCGGCACCATCGAGCCCTCCGACGCCCTCCGTTATGGAAGGCGGTCGAGGGACCTGCCGTCCCACCTGCTCCAGTTTTCCGCCGACAAAAAGCCTGTGGTTGTCTGGAATGTAACCAGGGCCTGTAACCTGGACTGCCTTCACTGTTATGCCAAAGCGGTCAACCAAAAGGGAGAGGGCGAACTGACACATGAGCAGGGTCTCTCTCTGATCGATGACCTGGCGGCCTTTGAAGTGCCTGTTATCCTCTTCTCCGGAGGGGAACCCCTTTTGAGGCCCGACTTGACGACCCTTGCTGCATACGCCGTTGATAAGGGTATGCGGGCTGTCATCTCCACGAACGGGACATTAATAACGACTGAAAAGGCACAGGAACTCAAGAAGATCGGTCTTAGCTACGTAGGCGTGAGCCTCGATGGCAGGGAAGAGATCCATGACCACTTCCGGGGAAGGGTGGGGGCGTTCCAGGACGCATTGAGAGGCATTCAAAACTGCCGGGAGGCCGGACTCAAGGTAGGGCTCCGTTTTACCCTGAACCGCCTCAATGTGGGCGAGGTCCCTTATATCTTTGATCTCCTGGAGGAACTGGATATCCCAAGGGTGTGCTTTTACCACCTGGTCTATTCCGGAAGGGGTTCCGAGCTGGTCCATGAGGGTCTGGATCACAAGGAATCCAGGGCCGTCCTGGACCTCATCATAGACAGGACCAAAGACCTCTTCGATCGACAACTGCCTAAAGAGATTCTCACGGTGGATAATCACGCGGATGGACCTTATCTCTATCTTCGGATGGTAAAGGAGGAGAATCCTCGATCGGACGAGGTCCTTCAGCTATTAAGGATGAACGGGGGAAACAGCTCCGGCCTGGGGATAGGGTGCGTTAGTTGGAACGGGGAGGTCTACCCCGACCAATTCTGGAGGCATTACAGCTTCGGCAATGTCTCAAAAAGGCCGTTTAGCAAAATATGGACCGACCTGAGTGATCCTTTGATGAAAAAACTGAAGGAAAAGGCAAGACATATCAAGGGTCGCTGTACCGAATGTTGTTGGTTGGATACCTGTGCCGGTAATTTTAGAGTGAGGGCGGAAGCCGTTACCGGGGATGTGTGGGCAGCGGATCCTGCCTGCTATTTGACTGATGAAGAGATCTCCGACGCGAAGGAACGGGAAGCTGTTTAATGATTATACGACCGCGAAGACTGAGAAGGACCCCCATTATCAGGAATATGCTCAGAGAGACCTCTCTTCTTGTTCAAGACCTCGTCGCCCCCCTGTTTGTACAGCCTGGCCGGGGAATAAAGGAGCCCATCCCTTCGATGCCCGACCAATACCGGTTTTCCGTGGATGTCGTCGTAAAAGAGGCCGAAGAACTCTGGTCCTTAGGGATCCCTGCAATCATTCTTTTTGGCCTGCCGGACAAGAAAGATGCCACTGGAAGCAGGTCGTGGGCTTCGGACGGCATTGTCCAGCAGACGATTTCCGCGATCAAAAAGACCCTGCCGGAAATGATCGTCATAACGGATGTCTGCTTGTGCGAATATACTGATCACGGGCACTGCGGGGTGATCATCGATGGGCAGGTGGATAACGATGCCACCCTGGAACCGCTCGCCCGACAGGCCGTGTCCCATGCCGAGGCCGGCGCGGATATTGTCGCTCCGTCCGATATGATGGACGGACGCGTTGCAGCTATCCGAGAGGCTCTGGATGGAGAAGGCCACCTCGGCGTCAGCATTCTCTCTTACGCCGTCAAGTATGCCTCTTCATTCTACGGTCCGTTCAGAGAGGCGGCCGAATGCACCCCCATGTTTGGAGACCGTTCAACCTACCAGATGGACCCGGCAAATTCCCTCGAGGCCCTGAGGGAGGCGGCCCTCGACATTTCAGAGGGGGCCGATATGATCATGGTAAAGCCGGCTATGACCTATCTTGATGTGATCAGGCGAGTCCGAGACTCCTGCCCGATCCCCCTGGCCGCCTATAACGTGAGCGGCGAGTATGCCATGGTCAAGGCGGCGGCAGAGAGAGGATGGATTGATGGAGAGAGGGCCATGATGGAACTCCTCACCTCCATTAAGAGGGCCGGGGCCGATCTCATTCTGACCTACTTCGCCAAGGAGGCGGCCCATCTTATCAATTCGCGATAATGCACCGGGCCGTTTCCTGTCCTTTCTCAAGAATTCGGACTTTTCATGAAATTTCGATTTTCATCTTCAAGGGGCTATCCCGCCTTTCATTTTTCTGATATAGGGGGATTGCACGAGTTTTCGCGCAAGATACTGTAGAATAGGGTTACGTGCCCCGACACGGGGCAGCCAAAAGAACGATATGGACAGATCAATATCACACGAGAAGGACCTGAGGCTTGTGGCATGGGAGGTGACCAGGGCCTGCAATCTGAACTGTATCCATTGCAGGGCCGCATCGGAAAGAGGCCCCTTTCCCAAGGAACTGGATACTAAAAAATGCATGACCATTATCGATGAGATCAGCCAGGTTTCAGAGCCGATTGTCATTCTCACCGGCGGTGAACCTCTTTTGAGGAATGATATCTTTGACCTTGCCGCTCACGGCACCCGGTCGGGACTCCGGATGGTCATGGCGACCAACGGGACCCTCCTTACGAGAGAGTTGGTTCAAGAAATCAAGATCTCCGGTATCAAGAGGATCAGTATTTCCATTGACGGAGCGGATGAGCAACAGCACGATGCCTTTCGAAAAGTGGACGGAGCGTTTAAGGGAGCCATGAAGGGTATTCGGTTGCTTAAAGATGCCGATATCGAATTTCAGATCAACACGACTGTTACGCGTCACAATGCTAAGAACATCGGCGGGATACTCGATATGGCGGTCAAACTGGGGGCTGTGGCCCACCATATTTTTTTGCTCGTGCCGACCGGTCGCGCCAGGGAAATGATTAACCAGGAAATAGACGCGGCGGAGTACGAAAGCATGCTCCAATGGTTTTACAGCATGCGCGATAAGGTCCCCCTCCATCTAAAGGCCACCTGTGCTCCTCACTATTACAGAATCCTGCGCCAAGAGGCCCGCAAAAAGGGAGAAAAGGTCGATTTCGAGACGTACGGCCTTGATGCAATGACCCGTGGGTGCCTGGGGGGAACAGCCTTTTGCTTTATTTCCCACCAGGGGATTGTCCAGCCTTGCGGATACCTCGAGCTGGACTGTGGTGACCTCAAGCAGTCCACTTTCGGTTCCGTGTGGAGAGATTCTCCGATTTTTAAGCAACTCCGAGATTTCTCCAACTATAAGGGGAAATGCGGCAGGTGCCGATACCTCCCCTTTTGCGGGGGATGCAGGGCCAGGGCCTTTGAGAGTACGGGCGATTTTCTTGCGGAAGAGCCCCTGTGTGCCTATCAGCCCGGCCAGTAATAGAAACGTCTCAGCCCATGGAGTAGAGGGATCATATGGATGAAGTAGACAAGGCTATTTTGAATGTAATCCAATCAGGTTTTCCCATAATGCCTCGGCCCTACCTTGAGCTGGGAGAAAAGGTCCAACTCTCCGAATCGGAATTTATTGAAAGGGTCAAAAAACTCAAAAAGGAGGGCATCATAAGGCGAATCGGCGGCAATTTCCATTCCGGGAGGCTTAATTTTACAAGCACCCTCTGTGCCGCCAAGGTGCCTGAAGACAAGATCGACGTCTTTGTCAAAGTGGTCAACCGATATCCAGGCGTCACGCACAACTACCTCAGAAATCACACCTATAACATATGGTTCACCTTTATCGCCGAGACCATGGAGATCATTGAAAACGCCCTGGAAGAGATTTCTGAAGAGACCGGAATAGTGGATATTCTGAACCTCCCGGCGGTTAAGACATTCAAGATCAAGGTGGATTTTGAAGTCTAGTAGTCCTCCTCCTCATACTTAGATAATAGGGCATTCTTCTGTTCTTTAGTCATTCTGCCCAGCTCCACGAGGAGGTCGGCAATCCCATCTTCTCGAAGCTCATCCACACCAAGGATCATCTCATTGGTCTTCCCCTGAAGGCTGTAGAAGGTGTAATTCAAGGTGAGTTCGGATTTCTTCAGCATCTTGAAGCTCCGACCGTGATAGATATAGTGGTAGCTGAGGAGAAAGTACAAAGCTGCCGCCAAGCCGGCCCACAAAAGGACTTTTTTCTTAAATGTCATTTGGTTCTTTCCTCCATAAATAACGAATTTCCATACGCCTGAAATGTCAGTATACAGATCGTCCTCTGGCAATCGGGTATCGCCTCCCATACCCAAAGGCCTTGGTGGTTATTCTCAGCCCTGGAGGCGACTGTCGCCTTTTGTATTCGTTCAAGGCAACACGTTGAAGGACATTCCGGACAATCGAGGGATCATGGCCTCTTTCCACGATCTCTTCAAACCCGAGGTTCTCTTCCAGGGAGGCTTCCAGTATAGCATCCAAGACCTCATAAGGCGGTAGCGAGTCCTGGTCGGTCTGATCAGGCCTCAACTCGGCGGAGGGGGGTCTTTGGATAATTCTTTGGGGGATAATCTCCCCATCCCTATTGATATAATTAGCAAGACGATAGCACATGGTCTTTGGAATGTCTGAAATCACGGCCAATCCCCCGCTCATATCTCCGTACAGGGTGCAATAACCCATGGCCAGCTCAGACTTGTTACCGGTGGTCAGAAGGAGGGCGTTGAATTTATTGGAAAGGGACATCAAGAGGTTGCCCCTGATACGGGCCTGGATGTTTTCTTCGGTTTCATCTTCCTTTAAGCCCCTAAAGAGGGGGGCGAGTTCCTTTTTGAACACCTCGAAAAGCTTCGTAATCGGTATCTCTTCAAAGCGAGTCCCCAGGTTCTTTGACAGTGCCCTGGCGTCATCCTTGCTCATCTGAGATGTAAATTGGGAGGGCATACCAACCCCTAAGACATTTTCAGGACCCATGGCCTCCCGGGCGATGCAGGCGACAAGAGAAGAGTCGATTCCTCCGCTAAGACCAACCAAGACCTTTTTGAATCCGCATTTCTCAGCATAATCCCTGGTTCCCATGATGAGCCCACTCAGGACCGATTTTTCCTCTGAGGGCCATGGATTTTTGACCTCTTCATACGCATGTTTCATGTCCCAGAGCATCAGGTCCGTTTCAAACTCTTTACCCAGACGAATCAATCTGCCGGCACTGTCCACGACCATGCTCGAGCCGTCAAAGAGAAGATCATCATTCCCTCCGACCTGGTTGCAGTAGATGATGGGGATGTTGTTTGTAAGGGATAAATTCTTCAGGAGCCGGAGCCTGGTGGGGCCCTTGTTTAATGAGAATGGTGACGCGGAAATGTTTATAAGGACATCGAGTCCATTATGGAAAAGTTCGGATACTGGATCAATGTCATAGTTCGGGACAGAGGAAAGACCTGATCTACCCCATATATCTTCGCATATGGTGACCCCCCACCTTTTGCCCTCCAATGTGAAGATAAGACTGTCGGGAGAAGGCTGAAAATACCGGGTTTCATCAAAAACATCGTAGTCGGGAAGCAGTCTCTTGCCCCCCTTTCCTATGACCCGGCCGTCATGAATCAGGGCCACACTATTCACCAGCGGCTTTCCGATTCTTGACGGGTTTTTGTCAACATACCCGCAGAGGACATGTATCCCTGAGGTATCACGGGCCAGCTTCTCCAGTTGGATCAGGTTTTCTCGGACAAAGGCGGATTTTTCGAGGAGGTCCTTGGGCGGATAGCCGGGAAGGCACATCTCTGGAAAGACGACAAGGCCGCATCCCGATTGCTTTGCGCGGACAGCCGCCTCTCTGATCATAGAGGTGTTATGATCAAAATCACCTATTACAGGATTCAACTGGCAGACAGCAATCTTCATCGACAGTCACCCGCTCCCTTTGGGCCCCGAACATCACGGGAGACCCCTTTTCCTCCTCGCTCCATGGCGTAGCATCTCGCAATCCGCAATTCCATCACATTCCTTTTTCAAAGAAATAATTAACGCAAGATCAGGAACTTATCAAGCAATTTTTATACCAGATTGGTTTGGACCATCCAAAATGGGGGCCCGGCACCTCTGGGTGTGGTGCCTGATGGTGGTCATTTCAAAAGCGACAGGGCAGAGGCGGATCAGGGAAGCGACTCCGGCTACTGGCATCTGTTTTGCAGGATTCCTCACCAAATCAGAGTAGAAGGCAGAGGAGCCCCTCTGCCCTGTTGACGCCAAGACTCGCGATTTTGTCGAATTAATAACCATAAGGGAGGACCGGATGGGAACGGATAACGTGGTATTTTTAGAGGTCATAGAATGGCTTGATGAAACAGGCCGGGAACTGGTTCACAGAATTCCTGAAGAGGGATCCGGTGAGATCAAGTTCGGCGCGCAACTCATTCTCAGAGAAAGTCAGGTCGGGGTCCTGTTTTATAAAGGTAAGGCAGGAGACGCCTTCGGGCCGGGCCGACATACTCTGAAGACGGGAAACATCCCTGTCCTGACCAAGATCCTTGCCATACCTTGGGCCATGACAAGCCCCCTTCGGGCGGAGGTCTATATTGCCAACATGAAGGTCTTCCCCAACCTCAAGTGGGGCACAAGAGACCCGGTGGCCTTTAAGGACTCTGAGCTGGGGCTTATCCGGCTACGGGCCCACGGGGTCTTCAATATTCAGGTGGCTCAACCCGTGCTTTTCATCAATACCCTGGTCGGGACCATGGGAAAGTACTCCACAGAGGAGATAGAAGAGTACCTTAAACGCGTCATCATATCCCGGTTTAACGACCACCTGGGCGAGCATCTGGACAGCATCTTTAATCTGCCCGGCCAGTATGACGAACTTTCACTTGGCCTGCAAAAGCGCCTGCAAGAAGATTTCGGGCACTTCGGACTTGCCCTGAATAATCTCTACATCACGTCGATCACCCCGCCCCCTGAAGTCCAGAAGGCCATTGACGACAAGAGCCGGCTCGGGGTTATTCAGGACTTGGACAAGCTGGTGAAGATGAAGGCGGCCATGGCCATGGAAAAGGCTGCGGGATCAACAGGTGAAGCAGGCGCCGGCATGGGCATGGGCATGGGCCTGATGATGCCTGCCATGTTTGCCAATATGGTCGCCCCGCAGGCCGGTCGAAGCGGTCCAGCTCCCAGGGCAAGCGCCGGCGCGGCACCTGAACGGACCACCTGCCCCGACTGCAAGCACTCGATCCCCGGCGACTCCAAGTTCTGCCCTCATTGCGGCCACCAACAGCTGGTCTTTGATCAATGTGCAAACTGTGGAAAGAACCTCCCGCCGAATGCGAGATTCTGTCCCAAGTGCGGACATAGAGCCGATGAAAAACCGGCCCCCACCACCTGTTCCCATTGCAAGACTGAGAACATGCCCGGCTCTGCTTTCTGTAACCAGTGCGGCGAAAAGCTGGGGTAATATGGGTTTTACTGTAAAGCAGGAATGCCCCCAGTGCGGGGCCCCTATTGAGCTTGATGAAACCGATCATCTCCTGCAATGCCCCTATTGCGATACAAGGAGCTTCCTTTTTACACCCAACTACTTTCGGTACGCCCTCCCTCACAAAACAGAGGGCAAGGAGATGATCTATGCCCCCTACCTTCGCTTTAAAGGAAACGTGTTCTACTGCCGGGGATTGAATGTAGGCCATCGTATTGTGGATATCACTCACGTAGGCCTGCCGCTTAAGGGCCTTCCTTCGTCGCTGGGCCTTCGGCCCCAGACCTTAAAAATGAGATTTGTCACCCCTGATACCGGGGGATCGTTTCTCAAGTTTTCCCTTAAGGCAACGGATATACTCAAGAGCGCCGCCAGGCTTCCGGGAAACTCCTCGGCACCTTTCTATCATAGGGCTTACATAGGCGAGACTTTGAGTCTCATCTATCTCCCTTTATACGCGGAGGGAGACAGGCTCTATGATGCTGTGCTGGACAGGCCCCTTACCCGACTCCCCGAAGGTCGGGAGACCCTGGCATCGGCTATGGAAAAAAAACCAACAAGGGGGCTCTGTTTTATCTCCACACTCTGTCCCCAGTGCGGATGGAATCTGACCGGTGAAAGAGACAGCGTCGTGCTCACGTGCGGCAACTGTGATACGGCGTGGCAGGCTGTTGGAGGCAAGCTCAGCAGGGTTAAGCTGCTTGTGGCAACGGATCCAAAGAGGGACACAGTCTATCTCCCCTTCTGGAAGACCTCCACCCATGTCACCGGTGTGGAAATCCGTTCGTTTGCCGACTTTATACGGATCACCAACCAGCCCAGGGTGGTCGGAAAAGAGTGGGAAGTCGAGCCCATGAGCTTTTGGTGTCCGGCGTTTAAAATACGGCCGAAGATCTTTCTGAACCTGTCAAGGCAGTTAACCGTTTCCCAGAGGCATTTTCAGACAGAGGAGACCATCCCCAAACAAAGGCTTTACCCGGTTACACTCCCACAGGACGAGGCGGCCCAAAGCATGAAAATCACCCTGGCCGGCTCAACCCTCAACAAGAAGAATGTGCTTCCCCGCCTTCCACGCGTCGGGTTCGAAGTAAAAGACACACATCTCGTCTACCTCCCCTTTTCCGATATGGGCCATGAGATGGTTCATCCGGACATGCGTATCAGCATTAACAAAAACGCCCTCCGTTACGGAAGACAGCTCTGAGGGATAAGAAACAACTTCTCCCCCTCAGCCAAAGAGCCTGCTCGATTTCTCTTGAAATCAGACAAATTCTGGCGCAGTATGGAAAGCTGATTGTCTAAGGATGATAGGGATGGCTGGAGTGGCCCTTTCCTTGCCGACATTATCTTTGATCAAATCTTTAACACCGATGCCTTTCAAAACATACAATCTGCAGGCTTAGAAGAGCGTTGCTCTCAATCCTAATTCTGAGAAACACTAAAAAAGAGGAACAGATCAACAAAAATCTTTTTTACAGGGGGTCAATGATGACAAAAACGGGATTGAAAACCTTAGGATTAGCGGGTGTGGAGGAGTTATATCAAAACAAGGGCCAAAGGGCCAAGGAGTTGGCTCAGGAGGGAAGAAAGGTCATAGGCTATTTCTGCTGCTATGTTCCTCTGGAGCTTTTCACGGCTCTCGATATTGTCCCCTATCGTATTCACGGTGGGACCACCGAGCCGATAACCGAAGCCGATGCCTATCTGGAAACCATTATGTGCCCCTTTATAAGGAGCGCTTTTGACCTCGCACTCAAAAACAGATATGATTTCCTCGACGGACTCGTCATTCCACACACATGCGATACTGTGGAGAGACTCTACGACATATGGACATATTACCGAGAACCTGTATATTCACATTTCATCAATGTCCCGCATATGCTCCACGCCTCTTCTTTCGAATTCTTCAAAAAAGAACTGGAGACCTATCGAAAGAGCCTGGAAGACTTTGCCGGCAAGAAGGTAAGCGATGAAGCCTTGACCGAAGCGGTGAAACTTCATAATGAAAACAGGGCCTTGGTTCGAGAACTCTACAGCTTCGGAAAGCCTGATCCTCCTCTGGCCTTTCGTTCTGAAATTCTCAAAACCATGATAGTCGGTTTGGGCCTTCCTGTGGAGGACTTTAATGACTTGCTCCGCAGCGTTATCCAAGAGATCAAGGATCGTAACGAGGGTCCTGAGAAAAAGGCGGCCCGGGTCCTCATATATGGCAGCGTCGTAGACGAAGTCGGCTTTGTCCAACTGGTCGAAGAGAGTGGAGCCAATGTCGTGATGGATGACCTTTCCACAGGGAGCAGGGCCTTCTGGGAGGATGTGGAAGTCACGCCCGACCCCCTGGACGGGATATCCAATCGCTATCTGGACAAAATCCACTGCCCTCGCACCTATCGTCCCCAGGGTGAAACGCCCGAGCAGGACCTCGAAAACAGGTTCGGGCATATCTACCGATTCGTTAAGGATTTCAATGCCAACGCCGTCGTCCTTTATGTTATCAGGTTCTGTGACACTTATGAGCTTGATGCTCCCGATTTCATAGATTACATGGATAGTAAGGATGTGCCTGTCCTCTATCTCGAAGATGAATACAGCGCAACGACTCTTGGACAGTTGAAGACAAGGGTGCAGGCCTTTCTGGAGATGTTCGATTAGCAATAGCATGTGCACTAAGGCATCACAAATGTGACAATCAATCTTTCGAGGGGGATAACCATGGCGGATAAAAAGACGGAAAAAACCACCGCAACCAAAACCACGCAAACAGTAAGGAAAGTACGGGCGATAGTGAGAGACCTCTATCAGAATGCCCGTGAGGCGAAAGAAAAGGGCCAGCCTACCGCCTACACCATGACGGCGTGTCAGTATGACGACATACTTGCGGCCATGGACATTGTTCCGGTCTGGACGGAAAACTACGCCGGTCTCTCGGCGGCCAAGCGTGACGCAGAGAGGTTCATCGTAAAGGCCGAGGCGGACGGCTATTCCAATGTGATCTGCGGTTACGTAAGGGTTGGGATCGGCTTTGACGCCCTCCGTAAGGAGGTGGGGGGGATTCCTGAAAATTCTCCTGACGGCGGCATGGTGATGCCGGACATGATGCTCGGCTGCGGCGCTGCCTGCGACCCGCGGTTCAAATGGTATCAGGCCCTGGGACGCTATATGCAGGTCCCTACATTCAGCTTTGATGTGGTTTGGCCTCGCGTTGACACCGACCTCGATGAGGTGAGGGACTACTATGTAAAGTACCAGATGGAGCAGTATCGCGGCTTGGTGGAATTCATCGAGGCTCATACAGAGAAAAAGTTCGATCCCGAACGCCTCTGGGAGGTCATCCGTATTAGCGACGCCACCTGGTATAAATGGTGGGAGATAGATCAGCTCCGCAAGGCCGTGCCGTCACCTATGCCTACGGAAGATCACTACAATGCCATGGTCCCGGCATTCTACTGTAGTGGGACCCAAATGGCGCTGGACTTTTATAATGACCTCTATGAAGAGGTCAAAGAGAGGGCGGACAGTAAAGTAGGGGTGATCCCTGATGAGAAGTACAGGCTCCTGTTCGGCGGCGGTCTTCCACCCTGGCATACGATGTGGATATTCAATTACTTTGAGTCCCTTGGAGCCGTATTTGTGATGGAGAATGCTTACAGGCTTTTTGACCCGGTAGAAGTTCCTTCGCACATAAAGGATCCTTTAGAATACATGGCATATAGGTCCTTTCTGCGTTGGACTTTGAGATACGATAAGGCCGCGGAGAGGAGCAAGTCTGCAACGGTAGAACGTCTTCTAGAGTATATTGATGATTACAAGATAGACGGGGTCGTTACCCACGCCACCAAGTCATGCCGCGCGACAACAGTAGGTCAAATCGACTGGTTACGGAGGCTGAACGATTACGCCAGTATTCCTACCATGCAGTTGATAAGTGATATCGTCGACGTTCGCGATTATTCGGAGGCCCAGTGGAAGGCACAGATAGAGGCCTTTGTGGAGGTGGTCGGCGCCCACAAGAATTAGGCTGCCGACTGCGAGATACTACATCATAGCCGTTCATTTGTATCACGAGGCACACTATCAGCCGGATAATGTGCCTCGTGATTTTGTAGCAAGAATTTTCTGCAACGGAGGTTTTTAGATGACGGAGCCGACGACAAGAACCTTGGACACGATCATCATCGAGAAAAAAGAGAGAGTCGCCACAATCACTCTGAATAGACCTGAGAAGCTTAACGCCATGAGTCCGGAACTCATTTGTGATCTCATCGAGGCCTTGGATGATATTCAGAAAGACCAGGATATCAGGGCCCTGATCATAACCGGCGCGGGGAGGGCTTTTCTGGCCGGGGGAGATGTAGAAAAGGACCTCAAGCCTCTTGCCGGTAAGAGTTCATCGGACTTCTATGACTACATGAAGCAGGCTGATCTGTTTTACAAGGCCCTCTTTGAGATGGAAAAACCGGCAATAGCCGCAATCAACGGACACGCCGTAGGTGCCGGTCTTGATCTGGCCTTGGCCTGTGATATCAGGATCGTATCGGAAGAGGCCCAACTGGGTCAGTTCTTTGTAAGGATGGGGCTCGTGCCCGAGGCAGGGGCCTATCTTATGCCGCGACTCATCGGCCTGGGACGGGCCAAGCTTCTTTCCTTCACCGGAGACCTGGTGGACGCTCACGAGGCGGAAAGAATCGGCCTTGTTGAACAAGTGGTAGCTCCTGATGAACTGATCCCCACGGCCTGGGCCTTGGCATCGAGATTGGCGCATGGTCCCAAGTCGATCGAGTTTATAAAGAAGCAGCTCAATGAGTCGATAAATATGGATTTCGGATCCGCCCTCGATCTGGCTATCCACCTCCAATACCAATGTGCACATACGGAAGATCACCGAGAGGCGGTCAATGCTTTTCTTGAAAAGCGGAAACCCCTGTTTAAGGGGAGATAACCAACCCGGCATTTTCCGAAGAAAAGGCGCGAAGAGGTGAACGAAAACGAGCTTTTATACAACCTAAGAACGACACTTGACGAGAGGGAAGAGCAGGTTCTCTCCCCTTACGCCTGTTTGAGCAGGAATGCGGTCAGAAAAAGGGAAGAATCTGCGGTCGCAAGGGGCCACAGGCAAAATTTTTCCGTTGACGCCGACAGGATACTTCATTCTCTGGCTTATTCCCGTTACATAGATAAGACCCAGGTCTTTTATCTCATCAAAAACGATCATATCACCCACCGGGTCCTCCATGTCCAACTTGTGTCCAAGATTGCCCGTACTGTCGGGCGTCTTCTCAGGCTTAATGAAGACCTGATCGAGGCCATCGCCCTGGGACACGATATCGGACACACACCTTTCGGCCATGATGGAGAGAAGTTTCTCTCTGATATGTGCCTGTCACACCATATCGGGGCGTTTCTTCACAACCTCCAGAGCGTGCGGGCCTTGCAGGAGATCGAGCGGAAGGGGAAAGGATGGAACCTGACCTTGCAGGTCCTTGACGGTATTTTTTGCCACGATGGAGAGTTGCACTCCCAAGCCCTGGAACCCCGAAAGGAGAAGAGCTTCGACATCCTGGAACAGGAGGTTACACAGAAATGGAGAGATCCCTCGGTCAATGTCCTCCCGATGACCTTGGAGGGCTGTGTCGTCAGAATAGCCGACACCATCAGCTATATCGGCAGGGATATTGAAGACGCCATCAGGCTCGGCGTTGTGTCAAGGGGAGACATTCCAAAGGCATGCCGTCGCGTTCTTGGGGACAGTAACGGGACCATCGTCTATACCCTTGTCGAAGACCTCGTGGCCAACAGCGTGGATAAGGCGCATGTCTGTTTCAGCCATGAAGTCGGAGAGGCCTTACGTCAGCTCAAGGAGTTCAATCAAGAGCATATTTACAGAGACGCGAGCGTCAAAGAACAGACGCCCAAAGTAAGACTGATGTTTGAGCTGCTGTTTGAAAAATACTATCGTGATCTGAAGAAGGGGAACGAAGACTCTGATATCTATCGGGAATTTCTGCAAGGCATGTCTCAGCAATACGTGGATGAGACACCTCAGGCAGGGATCGTTCGTGATTTTATCGCCGGCATGACGGACGAATACTTTCTGAGCCAATGCCACAAGAATTTGATTCCCCGCATCAAGACCAGTCTCTTATCCAGACAAGACTGACGGTTCCGCAAGATGTTCAGAACCAATGCGTGTAAATCGTGAAGGATGAGGCGTCGTTATCCTACGCTGCAGTAATGAAGGATACAACGTAACGGAGATACGGGACTTTCTGCGAGACCGTTAAGACTAAAAACCGGGCAGGGTCCCGGATTCAAGACAACCCCTCAGTTTTTCACACACCAGGATATCGGTTGGGAACGCCATAGGGCCGGGCAGGTCATCGAGAGAGAAAAAGCCCGCCTCGGACGCATCCGACCCCGGTCGCAGCTCTCCCCCTCTCCTCTTTCCCAAAAACCACACACCCACGGTCTGTTTTTCCCTGTCGTGGAAATTTGAATGGGCATCAAAAACCGGACCCAAAGACACGACCAGGCCTGTTTCCTCCTGCACCTCCCGCCGGGCCGATTCACGGATATCTTCGTCCCATTCAACATGACCACAGGGAATGCACCACATCCCCTCGTAAGACCCTAGCCGCTTGGTGAGGAGCAAGTTCCAACCTTCCACAATAACCACCGCCACCCCGACGGTTGGGTTTCGATAATGGAATTGATGACACGATACACAATAGGCCCTTTTCCTGCCGTCATCCATAAGGAATTCGAGACTATGACCGCATAAAGGGCAGAATTTGAATTCCATCTACTTTTTCCTTTAGTCTATTCTCAGCACCTTGGCACCACGTATCTTCCGTTGTTTGAGTTCCATCAAGGCCATGTTCGCATCCTCCAAGCGAAATTCCTGAACCTCCGGAACAATAGGGATCTGTTCCGCCAGTTGCAGGAATTCTCCAATATCGGCCCGTGCCACGTTGGCAACGCTCTTGATTTCCTTTTCAAGCCAGAGGTGCGTGGGGTAATCGATGTTCAAGAGATAATTCTTGTCCCCCTCTTCTTTTCTGATCGCATTGATGACAATCCTTCCCCCGGGTCTCAAGTTCTTCAGGCCCTCCAGGACAGGTTTCCACGCAGGTGTCGTATCGATGATGCAATCCAGATTCTCAGGCGATCTATCTCCTGTATCTCCCGCCCAGATCGCCCCTAATTCCCTTGCAAAGTCCCTTTCCCGTTCGTTCCTTGCAAAGACAAAGAGCTTGGCCTTGGGGTATTGGTGCCTCGCCATCATAAGGACCAGATGGGCTGATGCCCCAAAGCCGGTCAATCCGAGATTAAGACCATCCTCCATATCGGCTAATTTGAGGGAGCGGTGGCCTATGGCGCCGGCACATAGAAGCGGGGCGGCCTCTGCATCTGAAAAAAGGTCGGGAATTCTAAAGGCAAAGTCTTCGTGCACGACCATATACTCGGCATAACCCCCGTCCGCGTCTCTGCCCGTGGCCCTGAATTCCGGACATAAGTTCTCATCTCCCTTGAGACAGAATCGGCACCTTCCGCAGGCTGAATGGATCCATCCGATCCCCACCCGGTCTCCGATCATGAATTTGTCGGCGCTATCGCCCTTCTGTTCAACCCGTCCCACAACTTCATGACCCAAAATCACGGGGAAGCGGGGGGGCGGCGTTCGTCCCTCAATCTCATCCAGCTCGGTGTGGCAGACGCCGCAGGTCGAAACCTTGACCAGGACTTCCTTATCTCTAGGGGTAGGATCCGAAAACTCCATCATTTGGAGAGGATGGCTGTTTTCCTTGAGACTTGCTATCTCCTTGAGTGCCATGGCTTTCATGTTATTCAGACTCCTATCCGACACAAAACCATCGAAATCGACCGACAATACAGCTAAAGGTCTTCTTCTTGATCGGCCCTCCTCAACCGGTTCTTGGGAGGTTCATCTATAAATTTTCCCTGTTTTAGAAAATGGGCGGTCTGTTCAATGACCTTCAAGTTTTGCATGATAAAGGGATGGGATGTATGAATCACCAGGAAATCCTTCATACCTTTAACCTTGGCACTACGCACCGAGACCTTCCCGTCATCCGGTCCTGGAATAATACATGACAGCAATAGGTTCAGGCTCCTATCCCCGGTAATGACACCCAGCTCAAAATCCACAGGTCCCAGTTTCTTGGGGAGGCTATTCTGGTCGGTCCCGAGCTCTTCTCCTGCCGGGCCGTTCACCCATCTAAAAAAAGACCAGTCTCTAAACATGTCGACAACTTCACTGCCGCCGTTCGGAGGGCTGAGCATAACCACCCGTCCCAGCTCCGGGAGATCGTGCTGTTTGAGATAGCATCGAACCAGAATACCGCCCATTGAATGGGTGACAAAGTGTATTTTTTTGGCGCCCTTGTCTCGGCAACATAAAATTGCCTGCTTAATAGTCTCTTCGGCCAGGGCCTGAATCCCTTTTGACCGTGAAGGGTAGTCGATATTCAATACCCTAAAACCTTCAGCAGAAAGGCGGGCTTCAAGTCTTGACATCGACTGTTTTGATCGCGCCAGACCATGCAACAGGACAATATAGTCGGCATCGAAATAGTCCCCTCGGCAGGTGCTCTCCAGTAGGCCGAATAAGACGATCAGTATTGTGATCTGTGTCATCCTTCTCATTCTTGCCGAATCCGTCTTCGCCCCTATATCATCAATCTCCCTTCTTAGGTGTTTTTTTGCGCCTCCCCAGACCTGGAGCCTGGGAGAAAATTGTCTAGGAGCCCTTTAGTAACGATCCTTTCCCTTTTTCGATCTCTTGCCCTTGCCTTTTGATTTCTTGCCCTTTCCGCCATTGCCGTCGTAGAGATCGTGCCCCTGTTTTAAGGCGTGGAAATCTTTCGATCCCGGCTTTATGCCAAGGCTCTTGGCGAAGACTCCCCAACCTCTCTCCTTCTGAGCTTTGTATTTTTCGACAACGCGGTCCATGGGGCAGTTTGACATCTCTCCAAGCCGAAACAAGACAAAGGCGTCTGACGGTTTTTCAACGTTACTGAGCACGGTCTTGATTTGCATATCGCCTACGTTAAAACGGGCGGCAAGTCTTACCCTAAATTCCGACATGTTATTTTCAGCTTCCCTATTAAAATCCCTCATCCAGTCAAAATCACCTGCAGCAGCCATTGATGATCCGAGCAAAAACAACATTACCAGGAAAAACATTTTAAGGAATTTCATTCTATCCTCCGTTTTGATGCATTTTGAGAAATCGTACAGGATTATAATTGCTGACAAACTATGCAAGAGTGAGGGGCCCCTGTTTAGGCATCCTCCTTACACGGCTGGGGCCTCCCCCTGCCTTTGAAGCCACCTAAGATCCTATACATTGTTTGGGTTTCTCCTCTGTATCACAGCTTCTTCCGCTATTCAACGCCTGACTAAAGTGGGCCTGGGAGCCGGGCGAAAGGTGTCCCCCCCAAAGCGCTCTGTTTCGGCTCCGATTCTGTGAGCAGACGACTCTGAGGGCCTAAACAAAGGGCGGCGTTTCAAATTGTGTTGAAACGCCGCGCTCGTATGTTCCTCATGGCCCCCGTGAGCGTTCAAGAGATCCGTCAGTTCATGACAGTTATCGGTTCCTGATCATGGGATTTGTAGACCAGCATGCACTTCAGGAGCCCTCCAAGAAGTGTATGCCACGATCAGGCGAGGTCGAAACGGTCCAGGTTCATGACCTTGTTCCACACCGATGTAAAGTCTTGCAGAAACTTCTCCTGGGAGTCCTCACATCCGTAGACTTCCGCCAAGGCCCGGAGTTGGGAGTTCGAACCGAAGATGAGGTCGACACGGGTGCCGGTCCACTTGAGTTCTCCTGTTGCGCGATCGCGACCCTCGAACAGGTCTTCGTCTTCCGAGGTTGCCTTCCATGTCGTGCTTATATCAAGGAGATTCACGAAAAAGTCATTGGTGAGCGTCTCCGGCCGCTTGGTGAAGACGCCGTGCTGAGACTGTTCGAAGTTGGTATTCAGGACGCGCATACCGCCCACAAGTACCGTCATCTCAGGAGCGGTCAGTGTCAACAATTGCGCACGATCGACCAGCAGTTCCTCTGCCGATACGGCGTATTTGGTTTTCAGGTAGTTACGGAACCCGTCCGCAGCCTGTTCGAGTACGGCGAAGGACTCCACGTCGGTCTGCTCTTGCGATGCGTCCGTGCGTCCCGGCGTAAAGGGAACGGTCACATCATGACCGGCATTCTTCGCAGCCTGCTCAACACCTGCGCATCCGCCCAAGACAATCAAGTCGGCAATGGAGACCTTCTTCCCGCCTGACTGGGCCCTGTTGAACTCCTCTTGGATTCCCTCAAGGGTCTGCAGCACAGGTTTCAGTCGGGCCGGCTGGTTCACTTCCCAATCCTTTTGCGGCGCAAGACGAATGCGCGCCCCGTTTGCGCCGCCGCGCTTGTCGGAGCCACGGAACGTGGATGCCGATGCCCAGGCAGTCGAGACCAGTTCCGAGATCGACAGGCCTGTGGCAAGGATCTTGCCTTTGAGGTCTGCGATGTCCTGCGCGTCTATCAGCTCATGATCGGCTGCGGGAACCGGGTCCTGCCAGATCAGTTCCTCTGCCGGGACCTCCGGGCCGAGATAGCGCGAGCGGGGGCCCATGTCGCGGTGGGTCAGCTTGAACCAGGCCCGGGCAAAGGCGTCCTTGAATTCCTCGGGGTTCTTCAGGTAGCGCCGGGAGATCGGCTCGTAGATCGGGTCAAAGCGCAAGGAGAGATCCGCCGTGGTCATCATCGGACGGTGCTTCTTCGACGGGTCGTGTGCGTCAACTATCATATCATTTTCATCTACGTCCTTGGCCAACCACTGATGCGCGCCGGCCGGGCTCTTGACCAGCTCCCATTCGTATTTGAAGAGCACCCTCAGATAGCCCAAGTCAAATTTGGTCGGGTTCGGTTTCCAGGCTCCCTCGATGCCACTGGTGATCGTATCGCCTCCCTTGCCGCTGCCGAAGCTGCTCTTCCAACCGAGGCCCTGCTCCTCGATTCCGGCGGCTTCCGGTTCCGGACCCACCTGGGAAGCATCGCCCGCGCCATGGCATTTGCCGAAGGTGTGCCCACCGGCGACCAACGCAACGGTCTCTTCGTCGTTCATGGCCATGCGGGCAAAGGTCTCTCGAACATCACGGCCGGAGGCGACCGGATCCGGGTTGCCGTTCGGGCCTTCCGGGTTCACGTAAATCAGGCCCATCTGCACGGCCGCGAGAGGATTATCGAGTTCCCGGTCACCAGAGTAGCGCTTGTCGCCAAGCCACTCTCTCTCGGCCCCCCAGTAAATGTCCTCTTCCGGCTCCCATATGTCTTCGCGGCCGCCGCCGAAGCCGAAGGTCTTGAATCCCATCGACTCCAGAGCGCAGTTGCCGGCGAGGATCATAAGATCGGCCCAGGAGATCTTCTTGCCATACTTCTGCTTGATCGGCCAGAGCAGCCGGCGCGCCTTGTCAAGGTTGGCATTGTCGGGCCAGCTGTTGAGGGGCGCAAAGCGCTGGTTGCCGGAACCCCCGCCCCCGCGGCCGTCGCCCATGCGGTAGGTGCCTGCGCTGTGCCATGCCATCCGGATGAAGAGCGGCCCGTAGTGACCATAATCGGCCGGCCACCAGTCCTTCGAGTGGGTCATCAGCGCATAGAGGTCCTTTTTCAGGGCCTGCAGGTCGACTTTCTTGAACTCTTCAGAGTAGTTGAACTTTTCACCCATGGGATTGGACTTGGAAGAATGCTGGTGCAGAATGCTAAGATTCAACTGATTCGGCCACCAGTCCCGGATCGTCGTGCCACTGCCCGCAATGGATCCCGTTACCGGACATTTGCTCTCTTCATTCATAAGGCTTCCTCCTATCGTTCGCTATTTATTTGAATTTATGCACCCTGTTGCTTTGATAGAGTCTTTGGGTGCCCCTTTATCTAGTAAATTTTAGATGACTTATCGATTGATCTTGGTCAGTTTATTCTTTTCAGACAGATGCCCCCTGATTCACTTTAATAATAGAAACAAAATATTATATGATAACGACTATCAATTAACGGTAAAAAAATATATCAAACTTTCTCTGCCAAACAATCGCTGCATATACCGAAAAAGTCCAACCTGTGATTCAGAATTTCAAAATTAGTCTCTGATGCGACCTCTTTTTTCATTTCATCCAGGCTATCCAGGTCTGGATCGACAATTTTTTTGCACTTGATACAGATAACGTGTGGATGGGGGTTAGGCTTGTTTCCATCATATCGATTACTCCCATCCGGGAACCCTAATTCCAGAACCTCACCCAATGATTTAATTAATACAATATTTCTGTATACGGTGGCAAGACTCATTGTCGGGAAGTCTTTTTTTATCTGTACATGGATGTTTTCAACACTGGGATGGTCTTCGCTTTCAGCAAGGATTTTGACAATAGCCAGCCGCTGAGGTGTTATCTTGTGGCCGTTATCCCTTAGTTTTTGGATGATGATTTCAAATCTTTTTTTTGGGTCTGCCAATGGAGGTCTCTTTTCCCTTAATGATAATTATTTCCAACTAACATTGATTTTCTTTTCAGTCAAGGTCTGTTTCCCGTACCCTATCTCCTGCAGGTCCAAATAAAAAGGGGCAGGCTAAATCGCCTGCCCCTTTTAAGAGAATACCTTCCTGGTGCCGAGACGCAGAATCGAACTGCGGACACGGGGATTTTCAGTCCCCTGCTCTACCGACTGAGCTATCTCGGCTGGAATGGGTCCGTACTATAAACCTATCCATTGACCAGGTCAAGGCAAATTTGGGGAGGAATATGCATGAGGTTTACCCCCCATCACACCCTCTCCTTCCTCAGTCTTTTCCCTCATAGACCCCACGATAGTCCAGCGAGGTGAAAGGCACCTCCTGGTCTGATAAAACCTGAGCCTCTTTCACCTCTCCTAGGAAGAGGGTATGGTTGCCGGGAGTGATTGTTGTCTGGACATCACACTCGAGGTAGGCGAGACAATCCTCCAGGATCGGGCAACCTGTTTTTCCCCTCTTCCACTCGATAGAGGCGAATTTGGCTGAAGGATCCGGACCTTTGAACCGGCCCAGCAGTTCGCTTCGGCTCCGACCCACCAGGTGCAAGACGAAATGCCCGCTTTCCTTTACCATATGGTGAGAATATCTGTTCGGATGGATCGCCACCATAATCAAAGGGGGCTCGTAAGATACCTGAGAGACCCAAGAAGCGATCATGCCGTTGATCTCCTCTTTGA
>JAXHUM010000096.1:0-66800 GCA_034189325.1 Thermodesulfobacteriota bacterium | reverse complement strand
AAGCCTTTGTGAATACCCAAAGTAATGGGGCACAGGAATTCCGAGATGATCATTAAAGTGCATGGTAAATTCATCGCCGATGTCAAGGGAACTGCGGAAGGCAGCGTATTCGGAGAGGCCTTTCATAAAACTGTTTGTGATGAGATAAGTATAGGGAAGTGGGTTTATGGCACAATTATGGCAAAAACTTAAAAAAAGGATCTGCCGATGCTGGCAACCCCCTGATATTACTGGCGCGCCTGGGAGGACTCGGACCCCCGACCTGCGGATTAGAAGTCCGCTGCTCTATCCAGCTGAGCTACAGGCGCGAATCGGCTTCTGAATATCTCTGACACCTCATCCCAAAATTTGGTTTAATAGATAATAATCTACATTTTATATAGATTTGTCAATGAGAAATCATAGACTTGACTTTCTCACTTTAGGGTGTCAAAAGGAGGTATGAGAGAGGAAGCAATATTATGGGAAGAACGGCCACATCTGAAGGATCCACTCCTTATTGCCGGTTTTGATGGATGGGGAAATGCACTCGGCATTTCAACAGCAATGGTCTCCTACCTAATCCGTAAGATGAAGGGACGTTCCTTTGCCAAAATCAACCCGGAACCCTTCTACCGTTATGATGAACATCGTCCCGTCGTCAGGATTGAAGACGGTGTCTTGAAAAGGCTGACGCCACCGGGAGGCTCTTTTTATGTGGTGCAGGGCGGATCCGTTGCGGCAAGAGATCTTATTGTCCTGAAAGCAAACGAACCGGACCTTTGTTGGTCCCATTTCGTTCAAGCCTTAGCTGGCTTGTGTAAGGAACTGGGTATAGGCAGTATCATCACGATTGGGGGCATGTACGACAATGTGCTTCATTCTGACAGGATTATTTCTTCAATCGTTTCAGACAAGGAGATTTTTGCTGAATTCACCGAAAAAGGCGTTCATCCAATCAGCTATGAGGGCCCCGGCTCCATACACTCAACCCTTCATTCTGAGGCGCAAAAACAGGGTCTGAAATGCATCAGTCTATGGTGCCATTGTCCATACTACCTTGAGGGGTCCACTCACTTTGGTCTTCTCTACCATTTGGGGGGATTGCTGTCTTCTCTGGTTGGATTTGAAATAGATATGGGAGAAATGGGAGCCAAATGGAAGCAACTCAACAAGCAGATTGAGGGGCTTATTGAGAATAATCCGGAACTCGATGCGATGATCACTGAACTCCGTAAGGCTAAGGTGAGAGGTTCTTGGGCTAACCTCAAAAAAACTCTTAATGAAGATAGGAAGGTGGTTCATTTAAAAGATTTTTTTAGGACAAGGTGATGATCTCAAAGCCCACTTCAAGCCAGACTCATTATTCACTCACTCTGTGGGGGAATCGCCTCAAAAAGGATCTTACTCTCCCTGTTATTGTATAACTTCAATCTTGCCCGGATTCTTTTTTGCTCGCCGAAAATGCTAACCAGCCTTACCTCATTGTCTTCCTGTTCAACAAGATCGACATTTTCCAGGACTATCTGTTCCTCGCCTTCATGAATTATGTATGCGTGGGCTTCGCACATCTTTTTTTGTCTCCATGCAGTAGTCTTTGGCTATTCAAGTGCCTTCAACGCCCTTCGCAGGCACTCGCTACTCCCGGCAGTCAGTTCAATCATGTCTCTGATATGGTCCGCACTCTCTTTCCTGCCTGCCTCCTCCAATTGATCGGCAAATATTTCGTACTCTTCTTTATGGTGATCATTATGTGTCATCCAGTGTTCTATTCTGATTCGTGCCCTTTCTATGATAAACAAAGTCCAACGCCTCGCAGTTTTGTTTTGAGATGTTTTAACTATTGTTTCATTGTGCCTGTTTTCAAAATGAAATTCAATACCAAAAGCATAAACTTCCTGTCTTGACCGATGCTTGACAACAGACGATGTGAAATTTACGGATAGAGTATAGGCTTGATCAATGGCGTGCTATGATCTATATTTAAAATTGACAAGGATTTAATTCTATTTCGTGCCCGTAAGTAAATGTGATTGCGTAGGTAAGGTAAGGATGACGCTTCTCTAGTTTGAGAAAACACCTCGAAAATATATGGGAGAGTGCGATTATGGAAGAAATTCTGCAAGGGAAAAGAATACTGGCAGTGGATGACGAGCATGACATACTGGAGACTCTGGATGAACTCCTCGATATGTGTATTATTGATCATGCTCCTGATTATGAGACTGCCAAAAAATTCCTCAACAAAAGCGACTATGATGCCGCGATACTTGATATAATGGGTGTAAGCGGCTACGATCTCTTAAAAATAACAGCCCACAAGGGAATTCCTACCATCATGCTCACGGCGCATGCACTTAGCCCTGACAATCTTGTCAAGTCGATTAAGGAGGGTGCTCGCTGCTACTTGCCGAAGGACAAAATCTCCGATATTGCCGGTTATTTGAGTGAACTTCTTGAGGCAGAACAGAATAACGCGGGCAAGAGGGGAAAATGGTTCTCTAGACTTAGACCGTTTTTTGATAGAAAATTTGGCCCTGGATGGAGAGATGAGCACAAAGAATTTTGGAAGGATTTTGACGAGACTTATCATATCTCTAAAGAAGACGTTGAGAAAATGATGTAGACCAAATAGTCTATAGTCGGCTTGAGAACTCTTGTTTCTCTGTCCACTTCAGTCTATGATTGACTCCGTGACTTTAAAGGGACATCTACCTGAAATTTTGCCCCCTTTCCCGTGTCGCTTTCGAGAATCAGCTTGCCCCCCATATCTTCTATGAGAACCATTACACCGGCCAGACCCAAGCCATGGCCCCTCACAAGATTTCCATTAGAGGTCTCTAACTGAAAATAGCTTTCAAATATCTTCTCGTGAAAAGCAGAGGGTATGCCGTCGCCATCATCCTTAACCGTTATAATGAGGCTGTCCCCCTTTTTATTAATCTCCAATTCAACATGGCTCTTTCTGTATTTCAAGGCGTTATTCAACAGGTTTCTTAGAATCTGGCTCGTTTTCCCAATATCTAGACATATCTTTTCGGCCCACAGGGCTTCGTCAACAGAGAGACGTATCCCTCTAGAAGCCAATATCTCTTTCATTTGTCTGACATCTTCACAGCTCCTGACATTCTCAGAGGCGCTGCAGTCGGAAAAGTCGAACATCTCCAGGAGGGCCTGACGAATCAGACTCGATAGTTCGAGACCAGCCACATTGAAGATTCCCTCTCTTGATCTTCCAACCTCAAGGGCATCATTAACGATATTTTGAATCGTCTTGGTATTCCGTAGGATTCTGGTTAAGACCTTCTGCTGTTTTGAGGTTATCGCGCCATACTTGTCGGGTCTCTTAAGGAGGGATATTACTCCTGCATCAATAACAGCCAAAGGCACCTTCAGATCATGGATGAGGAGGTCAAGCTTTATCCTTTTTCTTCTTACGTGGGTATCGTTGTTTTGACTGACGGCCTCTTTATTGGTTTCAGACCTCGATGCCTTTCTTTCATCTCCATTCTGAGATTTATCTGGAGAACTGGCCCCCTCTTTTTTCTTTCTTTTCAGCATGACGATTTATCCAATAATTGACGATGATCTGTAATCCCACTACAAAATCCCAACAAATACCACGGTTTTTTATTGTGTAACGGTCGGTTATGTCTGATAAGGAACAACATCAGGTACATGCCAAATAGAACTTCTCTTCATTAATACTCTGAACTCAACAGGATTCATCACATTAATGCATTGCTTCGAGACCTTTTATCATCAATTTTGTGTTCCTACCTGTTCATACACCATCTAGAGGCAAAAGACAATACCGACGTACCCCACAAAACTGTTATCCGGCCGGACATCATAACTTGTAGAATATTTGATCTGAAATGCCTTTTCGGCTCCAAGCTCTTTTGCCGCCTCAATCGCCGCGCCTGCCGCCCCGGAACAGCAGGCATTCTGGTTAGCGAGCGATTCACTGATCACTCCCATTGCATCCATGTCTAATATGAGATCTATAACACGTTTATCATTCTTATTCTTGACCCACTCGACGGCGCTTTTTCCCGTCCCCATGGGGGAGTACCCATAATTGACGCCGTAATGAGTGAGATCGGTTGATCCGATCACAATCATCTTCCTATCCATCCTTTTTGAGATCTGCACGACCCTCCTGGCGATCTCAAGTGATTTTGATACGGGCGAAATCCCGATAGGGAGAATATCGATGGAGGGGAAAAAGTACTTTATGAAGGGTAACTGCAATTCGATGGTATTATCCGGCTCGCAGGCGGATGCCGTTTCCACTGTGAATGAAAACTCTTTTTCCACTTCAGCTGCGAGCTCCGAATCAATTTTTAACGGACCTAAAGGAGTATCCCAGGAGCCATCTTTCATGATGTAATTACGGCTTCCCGGATGAAGATGTCTGCCGAAAATAAGACACGTTTCAGGCATCCCTGAAAGGGCGAGACACTTGATGACATTCAATGCAATATTTCCGGAGAAGTACCATCCAGCGTGGGGGACGATTCCACCTACCACCTTACCTTCATCACAGGGACAGGAACCTGCTGCATGAGAGAATTCCTCAATTGCCCTTTCGACATCGCCTTTGTTCCCTGGATACCACGAACCTGCGAAATCCGATCGTCTTATCTCCTTCATGGTCAACACCTCCTTCATCACTGCGGCGTGGGATAACGACGCCTCATTTCTCAGGATTTGCAAGCCTTGATCTTGAACATTCTACTAAAAGGCCGAAATGCTGATGACCAATAGATCAATCTTTCGTTCCTTATTTCTTGCAGTCGCCTAGATTTGCTGTTATGAAATTTTGAAAAACAGATTTGATCTGTCCTCAAATGGTCAGCGACCTGCAAGACCTGCATCTGGACAGTTATCTAACACTCAGTACTCTGCTGATTCGGTTCGCCGATGTCATTTCTTTTGGATTTCGGTAGTATCCGGCCATATTTTCAAGAGGAGCGCCCACATGTCCTTTGATATTGCCCAGTGGATCGTAAAAATCCCTGTCTTGCTTTTCGCCATCACTATCCATGAATATGCCCATGGCAGATCAGCTCTGTGGTTTGGGGATCCAACCGCGAAGAACATGGGGAGACTGACTTTAAACCCCCTTCCCCACATTGACCCCGTAGGGGCGATATGTCTCTTTCTCTTCCACTTTGGATGGGCCAAACCGGTCCCTGTCGACCCTAGGTATTTCAAAAATATACGAAGAGATGTCATATTTATGTCCCTCAGCGGTCCCCTCGCGAATCTCTCCGCTGCCCTCCTCGCGGGGATGTTAATCCGATATTTCCCTCTGCCTTGGGAAGTCTACAAAATGGCCCTGATCTATCTCCTCCTAATCAACCTGGGGCTCGGTCTTTTCAACCTCCTGCCGATCCCACCCCTCGACGGCTCCCATATCCTGGAGAATCTCCTGAGCCCTGGAGCAGCACAGAAGTACCATGACATTGGCCGTTATGGTCCTTTCATTCTTCTCGGAATCATCCTCTTGGATCGAGTAGCCCATACCGGCATATTGAACATGATACTTCTCTACCCCATGTCTTACCTGGCCCAGTTATTCTCAGGTCTCCAACTTAATTAATAAAAGGGGTACTTATTCTTTAGCCTTTACTCCAAAACCTCCTCCTTTTCAAGATAAACCTCCCACATGGGACCTCTTTGCTCCCCAATATTCACAAGACAAGAAAATTCCTTGACAATACTATCATTTGCCCTATATTCAGGCACTATTTTGAGGTTTTTCTCCGAGTAACAAGATAAACCTTTTAACAGACGACCTTGACGAGGCAGCATAGGATAACGGCGTCTCACTCTTCAGGATTTGCAGGCCTTGATCTTGAACATTTAACGAAACCGTCGAAATGCCGAGTTTTTAGGAATCCATCAACCTTTGATAGAAGATAGACATGAAAACGATGAAATCTCTTACGTACAAACCTCATTCTATATCCAACGGATATACGGATAAGATCCTACAAGTAAACTTAAGTTCACAGAATATATCAATTCTGAGTGTGCCCTCCGATTTTAAGGAGAAGTACATCGGGGGCCGAGGGTATGCTCTCAGACTGATCTGGGAGCAAACGACCGAGAACACCTGCTATGATAGTCCTGAGAACCTCCTTGTCATGGCAGGTGGACCACTGGGGAATGAGCCGCTATTCCCCGGGAGCGGTAAGTTTATTGCCGCTACCCTATCTCCCCTCACCAACACATTCATTGATTCTAATGTGGGTGGGCACTTCGCGCCCCTTTTAAAAATCTGCGGTTTTGACGCACTTGCCATCTCCGGCACCTCCGGGACGGAGGTTGTTTTGACGGTGGATGGAGATAAAGGTGTGATCGAAATAAGCAGGGCCCCATCTTTTGGCGAAGAGACTGATGAAGGCGCCCTTTCTTACGGCCATGCTCTGCTCAATCAGTTTTGCGAAGGTGACCTCAATGAAAATACGGCAGTAGTAACAACAGGCATTGGGGCCGCTAACGCAAAATTCGGCATTATCAACAGTCTCTTTTATGACAGACGGCGTAAAAGGTTGCGTTCGAAGCAGGCAGGGAGAGGAGGGACCGGCACGGTGATGCGCCACAAGGGTCTCAGGGCCGTTGTAGTCCGTTCCACCCTGTCAAGCCTCGGATCAAACAATCCGTCAGATGCTACAGGTGTAAAAAGGGCAGGAGCCGATCTCAAAAAGGTTATCAGCCAAGTCGACCCCGTTCAACTCAATCTTGCCTCTTGGGGTACGCCGGTCTTGGTGGAATACATGGACAAATATCATATCCTTCCCGTAAACAACTACCAACAGGGACAGCACCAGGACTCAAAGGCCGTGTTTGCGGATGTTTTTCTCGATAGATACCTGGACAAGAAGATTCCCGACGGATGTTACAAGGGGTGCAACCTGGCCTGCGCCAAAGGGGCCAAAGACATCACTCTGACTCACGGCCCGCACAAGGGAACAAAGGTGTCCGTTGACGGCCCTGAATATGAAACCGTAGCGGCCGTCACCTGTATGGGTATTTTTGATCCCCAATATATTATGGAATATAACTGGTATTGTGACGAATACGGACTTGATACCATTTCGATGGGAGTAACGGCGTCGTTCCTCATGGAATGCGTTCAACGGGGCTTTCTTACGACCGAAGAGGTGGGTTATGATTTGCAGTGGGGAGACATAGGGAGTGCTGACAGGCTTCTGCACGAAACCGCCCATGGAACTGGCTTTGGACGAATAGGGTCCTTGGGTGTGAAGGAGGCGAGAAGGTGGATTGCGGAAAACCATGCCGCGAAAACAGGGATCCCTCTAAATCAAGTCATTCATGAACTCAACAAATTCGCCATGGAATCGAAGGGGCTTGAGTTCTCTATGTATATTACCAAAGAATCGCTCGCTCAGCAGGGAGGGTATGGGTTTTCTCTTAAAGGGCCCCAACATGATGAGGCGTGGCTTATCTTCATTGACCAAGTGCATCAAGAACTGCCCACTTTTGAGATGAAGGCCAAGGCCCTGAAATGGTTCCCACTCATCCGAACCTGGTTCAATGCTGTTGGACTCTGCAAACTCCCTTGGATAGATGTCCGCCACCCTGAGGCATCCGAGACGGATAACCCTGCCCAAAATCAGCCGACCTTGGCCTATTATGTGGCCTATTTCAACGCCATGGTGGGGAGCAACAAAACTCTCGAGGATATCCTGAATGACTCTGAAAGGCTGCATCTCCTCCAAAAAATGATCAATATCCGTCATGGGAAAGGGACAAGAAGGAATGACCAAATTCCTCTGAGGGCTATGGCACCCGCCTTCCTAGACGAATACCTAGGAAGAGAAGCATATTATGATGAATGGTTGAGACAAAGGGGGGAAGGAAAAGGGGTCCCCGAGGATCTCAAGGCCAGGCACGAGATGCTCGTCAAGCTCAGGAAGGAGGATTTTGACCATCTTTGCGACGCGGTCTATACTGAAAAGGGGTACTCACAGGATGCCATCCCCCTTTCTGCAACACTTGAGCGTTTTGACCTCTTGGATGAGCAAGCGAGACAATTGCTGGACAGGTTCGGGATTGAGGAAAAGGCCCGGCTTCTATCAAACTGAAATATGTATATATTCGTTCAATTTCATGGAATACAGCGTTCGCTTACTCAAGCCGACGAAATCAGAGTGTCGATTGCCGGGGATGGTCTCGTCAGTGATGCCTTTTCCTATGTGATGGCGAGTTATCCCCATCTCCCGTTAAATGAAAAAGAGGTCTTGGTCAGTGTGAATAACAGGCTGGAAACCATGGATACCGCCTTGCAACCTGATGACAAGATCACATTCTTGCCCCACATAGGTGGAGGTTGAGGCTGTTTTCGACATCTCCCTCACGGTTCCACGTGTTGTTCTTTGAAAAGGGGCAGTCTAACGGAAAAGGTGGTTGTATCTTTGCCTCTTATGATCTCGATTTCTCCTTTGAGTAACCGTATAATACGATACGTAATGTAAAGGCCTCTGCCTTCTCCCTCATCCCCAAGGAGTCTCATCTGGTCCTCGTCGGAGACATGCCCTGTGTTTGTTATGTCAGCACAGGCCCAACGCCCCTCACTGTAAGTGCGAATAGAGAGTTCCCCGCCTTTCAGAGGAATCGCCTTAGTTGCATTGTTGAGCAGGTTGTCAAGCACGCGTTCCAGATGAATGGGAAAACACCTGACCTTCAGGTTGGGCTCAAATGGTCCCTTCTTCAAAACAATGTTCTGTTTCAGCTGTTCCCTGATAGCCTCCCTGTTGATCTCAAACCTCTTCTGAACGACATTTGCCAGGTTCACCTCCTGTTCTTCGCCTACTTTGTATATGCTGAGCCCCAACTCCTGAATGCGACTGGTCTCCTGTACGAGAATGTCGGCGTATCTCTTTATCTGTTCATTGGAGAAAGGTGATTCTCCCTGTTCGACCAGTTTCTTTAGCCTTCGGGCGAAACCTGCTATAGCGATGGCAGGGTTTTTGAAATCATGTAAGGTATCATCCAACCGTTCCATTTTTTGAGCTTTTACCAGTTCTCGGCCCAAAAAGACAAAAATATCAATCTCATCGTCACTGTACCGTTTCCTTTGATCTATCGCGTCAAAGGTCATAAAATGTGTCACCTCTTCATCATCTTTAAGAGGTACATATAATATGGAGTTTATATTATTTAAGGCTGCGAATTTCTTAAGATCAGGAGACAAGAGATCACTTCTTTGGGGATCCACCACAAGAAGGTAGGAAGGAGAGATCACTTCACTGCTGGTCGTTCTGGAATATTCCCTGAGATTAAGGAGCACCTCAAAGGCAGGGGCTCCGTCGAAGTATATTTTCTTTCCAATACTATGATACCCTCCATCTCCCGGAAAACCAGCCTCCAGATAGACGCTTTCGTAATCTTCAGAAACGGAAAAAAGAGCGCTGCTCTGAAGGTTGACCATATCGGCCAATTCCGGGATGACCCGGTTAAAGATCTCTTTCATCTTGATCCCGCCACGGGTTCCCACGGCATGGAAGATATGTTCAATAATGGCTTCTTTTTTCTCATTGGCTCTCTGCATAGAGAGAATTTTTCTTCGGGCAATGACAAAGCTCAATCGCTTTGCCATAAGGTTGGCCATTTTGATGGCAACCGGACTGAAATGGTGCCCCCTTTCGGCAAAATAAATCTGAATAACTCCGACAGTGTCACGTTCACGAGGAAAGAATCGAGGGATCTCCAGAGGGATAGCCATCAGAGAATGAACGCCTTTTCTGTAAATGACGTTCTTGTTATGGTAACGATCTTCCAATAGAATATCGGGAACAAGGCAGGGCAATCGTGTTTTCAGAACCTCCCCGGCAATACTTCCATCCAGTGGGATATAGGTTTCCCGCTGCTCCTCGTCAAAAGGATACGATCCATACGACAGCATCTGCGCTGTCTGTGGGTCATAGATCCTGACGGAAGCTGAATGGGCATCGAGGGAATCTACCAGGTGTCGAGTGGCCCTTTCCAGTATCCGGGGCTCGGGAAGATCTGGATCAATCTCAATAATCTCATCAACTTGTCGGGTAATCTCATCAAGAAAATCGGAAAGAATTTGTTCTTCGATCCACTCCATAAGGTGAGTCAAAAAATCATCTTCCAGTGGGAAAGAACGTGCCCATGCTTCTTCCTTGATACGCTTTAAAAGGTTATCGGGATTAATCGGCATAAAGGGGTCTCTCTCGATAGGAAGTATTTAAAACATAAGTGTTTTTAACAAATTGCGTTTAACATGTCAAGAAAGAGTGTAGCAAAGAAGATATCGCTTTGTGCGTCAGAGTGACTCAGATCGGTATGGAGTATGCTTTTCAGAGTGGCCGGAATCAGATAAAATTCTGTTCAACCAATCATCTCAGCGGAGGTAAAAAAACGTCAGTCACTCCGGACTTTCTTAAACGTTGAAACGAAAATTGATGATATCACCATCCTTGACTTCATAGTCCTTTCCTTCAAGTCGGACAAGTCCGAGTTTCTTGGCATTCTGGAATGATCCATGGACTGAGAGGTGATCAAATGAAAGAACTTCAGCCCGAATGAAGCCCTTTTCAATATCAGAGTGTATCGTGCCTGCGGCCCTTCTCGCCGGGGTCCCGGCCTTGATGGACCAGGCCTTTACCTCATCAGGGCCGACCGTGAAAAAAGACACCCTGTTAAGCATCTTATAGGAGGTCTCTATAACCCGATCAAGAACAGATTCCTGGATATTATAGGCCTCCTTGAACTCCTCCAGCTCATCAGGTGCCATATCAACTATATCCATCTCAAGCCTACCACGCACCGCCAGGAGTTCGACGTTGTCCGGGGGATTCCCCCATACTGGAAGGGCCTCGTCGTCGTCATCATTATTGATGATCACCAGTTGGGGTTTGGCGGAGAGGAAAGTGAATCCTTTTAGCTCCGGCCGCTCAGCCAGTTTCTTTTGACGCCGAAGAGCTTCACCCTTTTCAAGCAATTCCCGACATGTCATTAGGAGTTCGAGTTCCTCATCCTCGATGGCCCTCCCTTTCTTTTTCTCCATCGCTATCCGTTCGATCCTCTTTTCACTGACAGCCAGATCAGACAAAAGCATATCATCTTCTATCTCTCCAAAATCTTTTTCAGGCGATGGGGCGCTTCCACCAGGATAGCGGAAGTTTCTGACAACGTGGAGAAGAGCATCACAGGTTCGAAGTTTGTTCCACACAGAGGCATTCAATTCCTGCGTGGATGCATGGGTCAGATGGGGCAGGATATATTCAACCTGCGCGTAGGTCGTTTTTTTTGGGTGGTACAGATCTCTTAGGAAGTCTACTCTCTCGTCCGGCACCCTGATGGTGTTTATCAGTGCGTCGGACTGAGAAGAAGGTGGAAGGCTATTCTGTCCGCCAGCCCCTGTAAGGGCGTTAAAGATGGTTCTTCTGCCTGATTGCAGTAGTCCCATGATACCTAATTTCATGATATGCACTAGACCTTGTCTTTATAATTCGCTCGGTTGTTCTTCTCATATGGATAGATCGCCGTCGATTTCGTCAGGGCGTAAAGTGAGTATAAGCGATTCACCAAAGTGTGTCAACGAACGTGAATGCCGATTGACAAACCTGCGACATAACCTTAATCTATTGATTGATGTTTTTGTCATTACTATCTTATATTTCATATTTATTTTGCAATACACGTACGCATCATCTCCATGCTAAAAGCTCTGGGGACTTTAGACGCTGCTGACAAACGGCTGAACAATGAAATAACCTCCTAATCCTGCGATGGCCACTCCGGCAATGCGCCGAAACCAGAGGCCGGTTTGCTGGAAGCGGCTGTTTTCCAACACGCGGCGCACCAGGGCCGCGCTGGAACCGGCCAGGGCGATGGGAATGCAGTGCCCGATACCGAACAGCACAATGAACAGAATGCCGGTGGCGACCTTTTGTTGGATGGTGATGATGGCCAGGATCGGCGCGATAAATCCGAACGTGCAAGAACCGGAGAGAACACCATAAGCCAGACCCAGCAGAAACGCACCGCCTAGGCCTTGCACCCGAAGCCGCGCCATCAAAGAGCCTGACATAGAGCAGGCCTGAATCCCAAGCATGTCCAATGCCACCCAAATAAGAATCGCCCCGACGATGATCGTCCACCAGGGGCCGACATCGCCCAGCATGCGCCCCAGCAAGGAGCAGAGGATGCCCACCAGGGCGATGGTGATGAACAAACCGATGGTGAATGACACTGCGTATAGAGCCGCGCTCCTCGTGTGCAAGCCTTTTTCCTGACCAACGACATAACTGACAATCAGGGGAATGGAGGCCATGTGACAGGGGCTGAGCGCCACACTTACCATTCCCCACACAAAACAACCGGCAGCCGCGATGCCCACGCCGCCGGCCATCCACTCGTTAATCGTGAGCAGAAAGTCGCTAATCATTGGCCCTCTCCTCGGGTACGCCCAGTTTTTTAAAGGTCGCCACGATGCTTTTTTTGTCCAAGAAGCCTACATGACGGCCGACTTCCTTGCCCTCCTTGTCGTAGAAAATCTGAGTCGGAATTGCGCGGATACCAAACCGCTTGCCCTGATCCCGATGCTCCCAGACATCGATAAAAATAATAGAGGCGCGGCCATGATACTCCTTTTGGAGCTCCGCTATAATGGGCGCCATCATTTTGCAGGGGATACACTTGTGCGCTCCCAGATCAACCATCGTGACCAGGCCGGGCGTCGGAACAGCAGGTATAGAGGCGGTTTTTGGATCTCCGGCCAACGCTATTTCCACCAGCCAACAAGCAGCCACTGCAATGATTAACAGGAAACATTTTGTCTTTGGCATAACATCATCCTTTCAAATTTTTCAAAACCTCGCCCTAAAATAGAGAGAGTGTTTATTCATTTATGTCCTGCACATCACATGACAGACTCCCGTGGGGGTTTGGAGGGCGTAGGGAAAATATTTGCGTTTGAACCATATGGCGGCGTTAACCAGAGAGATTAGCACCGGCACCTCCACCAGAGGTCCGATAACGGCAGCAAAGGCCTGCCCCGAATCCAGTCCGAAAACGGCCACGGCCACGGCAATGGCAAGTTCGAAATTATTAGACGCCGCCGTAAAAGACAAGGTGGTGGCCTGCTCGTAGGTCGCTCGGGCCTTCATGGAAAGCCAGAAGGAGACAAAGAACATGATCACGAAATAGATGCACAGCGGGATAGCAACGCGCACCACATCCATCGGCAATTGAACGATGTACTCGCCCTTAAGGGAAAACATCACTAAAATGGTGAACAGCAGCGCGATCAGGGTGATAGGGCTGATCCTGGGGATGAATTGCTTCTCATACCGTTCGACACCCACGCTCTTCAATCCTATGATTCGTGAGAGAACCCCAGCGATAAAGGGAATACCGAGATAGATAAAAACACTTTCGGCGATCCGGCCGATCGAGATGTCCAACATCATCCCCTCAAGGCCCATCCACCGAGGCAGCACAGTGATGAAAATGTAGGCGTAGACCGAAAAAAAGAGTACCTGAAAGATGGAGTTAAAGGCCACTAATCCGGCGCAGTACTCCCGATCGCCTTCGGCCAAGTCGTTCCAGACAATCACCATGGCGATGCATCGAGCCAGGCCTATGAGGATCACTCCTACCATGTACTCCTGGTGTCCGGAAAGAAAAGCAATCGCTAAAAAGAACATCAAAATCGGACCGATGATCCAATTTTGCACCAGGGAAAGCACCAATACCTTGACGTCGCGGAAAACAAAACCCAGTTTTTCATATTTTACTTTGGCTAGGGGTGGATACATCATCAGGATCAGCCCAAAAGCGATGGGAATGTTGGTTGTCCCTATGGAAAAGCGGTTGATGAAATTCTTGATCTCCGGAAAAACATAACCACCTCCCACGCCGGCAAACATTGCGAGAAATATCCATAGCGTGAGAAAGCGGTCCAAAAATCCTAGTTTTCTTATGGTCGAATCTGGCATGAATCCTCCTTCTGTTCTATGCTGGTCAGGCAGACGATTCTACCGAACCCTTCCCAGGTCAGTTCTAAGGCGCCTGGTTGGACAGCTGTCCCACTCTGGAGCAACCCGGAGACCCCAACAACCCGATGTCATTGCCACCGGCGCACCCTTATTTTTGAACCCAGGATTTGACCTCCTCCTTGCCGGGGACCTTGCCCACTGATTTTACTTCGCCATCCACCACCACCGCGGGCGTCCCAAACACGCCGTAACCGGCGATCTTCATCACGTCGGTGACCTTTTCCACATCAGCAGTCACGCCCGCTTCGGCCACAGCCTCCTTGACCACTTTTTCCGCCTGCCGGCATTTGGGGCAGCCGGGACCTAGCACTTTGATTTCCATTATGGCACTCCTTTGTTTATTTTGTGTTTCGACAAGTAGATAAGCCGCCTCCAGGATCATGGCGGCCGGTATTGCCTCGAAGGTTTGACCGTCTCTTTCGAGTGTCCTGCACATGGTAGGCCCACCAAGAATCTCGCCACACGAGGCGCAACAGTTTTCCGATTTGCCCGTGTCAGGCAGCAGCTTCTCGATGGCGATACCATTCAAGAAAATGCTGTTCGATTCCGGGATCTCCTGATCCGTTAGAAGCGTTTCCTTGAGTGTGACCTCCCAGCCCTTGGGCTCCAGTTCCTTGATCAGATCCTCATAAGCGGCGCGGACAGTCCCACCGGTCTCCGAGCAGCGGTCACAGGTTTTGCCATCCTTATCCAGATGGCGCCATTCGATTTCCAGTCGATTCATGTTTTGGTCTCCAATTTCCGCTCACACGAACACCGTTCCGTAGATTATCCCGGCGATGGTGGACATGATCACGATAATAGCGCAAAAGGTCGCTGTTTTTTTTACCCCCATAACACCTCCGATAACCAGCATGTTGGGGAGAGACAGGGCCGGACCGGCCAGCAGCAGGGCCAGGGCCGGGCCCTTGCCCATGCCGGCCCCCAAAAGCCCTTGGAGAATGGGGACTTCTGTCAAGGTGGCGAAATACATCAAGGCTCCTGCCAGCGAAGCGATCAGATTAGCCCAGAGGGTGTTTCCGCCCAAAAGGGACTGGATCCATTGCTCGGGAATAAGCGCAGGGTGTCCGGGACGGCCCAGCATGAATCCTGCCACCAGCACACCGCCGGCCAGCAAGGGAAAAATCTGCTTCATGAATCCCCAGGTGGACTCCACCCAGCTTTTGCACTCATCCCTGGTGAACCAGGCCTTGAGCATCAGGCCGAGCACTATCAGCAGGGCGATGGTTATGTACCACTTGGCGGCGAAGATGAGCGGCCACAGTCCGGTCGACCCGGGGGTCGGTTCGGCGAAGGCAGCGAACACCAGGATTAACACCAAGGTCAAAAGATAAAGACTGTCCTGGAGCAGGGTCCGCCTCGTGCCCCCTGTGTCCGGCACATAGATCTGGCCGGCAGTGCGCGCCGCGTCGTCTTTATGGAAAATCAGGGCCATCAAAAGACCTGTCACCACGGCAAAAATGATCGCACCCACGGCCCGGGCCAAACCCAGTTGCCAGCCGAGTATTTTGGCGGTCAGGGTAATGGCCAGCACGTTGATGGCTGGACCGGAATAAAGAAAGGCCGTAGCCGGTCCGATGCCTGCTCCACGGGTGAAGATGCCGGCGAACAGGGGCAACACCGTGCAGGAACACACTGCCAAGACGGTCCCTGAGACCGAGGCGACAGAATAGCTTACCAGTTTTCCTGCCTCGGCTCCGAAGTACTTGAGAATCGATGCTTGCGAAACGAAAACGGCAATGGCCCCGGCAATGAAAAAGGCTGGGATCAAACAGGCAAGGACATGCTCCCGGGCGTATTCCTGAAGCATGACAAAGGCCTCCAGCCCTGATTGACGGATCACCGGATGGCTCCAGGGGACATAGTAAACTGCCACGAAAACACCCGCAATCACCAACAGCTTGCCGCTTTCTTTCATAATACCTGCTCCCAAAATTGGCGACCTCCCCTTCCATCAATGGTCTTGTGGGTCGCCATTTAATTCTTATTTCGCCATATGACGATATATCAAGGGTAAAAAAAATCAGTTGCCGCAGATGAATTCCCGGTTGATATCCGGAAGTTTCGCCACCAGTTCAGCTACATCCGCATCATTTTCCAACCAGTGCCTCAAATTTCCTAAGATGTTCGCCACATAGGGGTTCCTCGCCCCGTCGGCCAATCGATAATTGACCCATGGCCCCTCCTTGAGATAAGTTATCAAACCTGCCTCTTCCAGTATCTTGAGGTGCTTGCTGGCGGTGGACTGGGCCAGACCCAAGGCCTCTTGAATCTCGCACACGCACAGGACCCGCCGCTGGAGCAGTTTGACCATTTTTACCCTGTTGGGGTCGGAAAGGGCCTTCATGACCTTTATGAAATCTCTCATGACATCTCCATATCGTTATATTTTAATATATAGCTGCCCATCGCTTTTGTCAAGAAGAATGTCCTGAGAATTCTCCCTCATCCTCTTTGAGGAACATGGCTTATTCTACCGAAACACACTTGAAACCCCGATAAAAATGAGCAGGGTGACGAGAAGATTGTTCTTAAAGACCTCAGTCGTGGCAGCTTCTATTGGGGGTCTTCGGCAAACATTTCTTAGGTAGGATTACTCAGCCTATGAAGGGAGGCATTATAGGATCCCTGGGAGAAGAAGTGAAGTGCTTTCCTGTTGTCAGTGATGTTGATGGCGATTCACAGTGCAGAATACGCGTCAATGTTAGGGAGGAAAAGGGGAACTTCCCCTCAGAGGGAAACATATCAGAGCATTCATCAAGAACCAGCACCTCCAGCCGTGAAACGTCCAACGTCCGGCGGCCGATATGATCGAGCAGCCGTCCTAGACAGGCTAAAGAGATATCCGCTTGTTTTAGTTTCTGCATCTGCGGCCGGATGCCGACCCAGCCATAAACGGTATCGCTTGCAATACCTTTTCGGTTGATGATTGCGCCGGTATACCCGGCAAACAGCGTTCATGGCTGCTATCAATGGGAGGGGAAGGGCTGAACCTTACAAAAATCGGCACGGGAAAAATAGCCTACTTTTAACCCTGTTCAAGCGGGGTAGACGATGTGTAACTTATTTTCTATTGCGGATCACTCGACTTAAAAACATAAAAGTAGCGCGCCCTCGTGATCTAAGCGCGCTACTCGTCAGATGTTAAAATTAGCGTAAAGTAACATTTGCCGCTGCCGGGCCTTTCTGGCCCTGCTCAATGTCAAAAGAAACGCGGTCGCCCTCATTGAGGCTTTTAAAACCGGTGGCGTTGATTGCTGAATGGTGCACGAACACATCCGGTCCGTCTTCCTGTTCAATAAAACCAAACCCCTTTTTGTCGCTAAACCATTTAACTGTTCCAGTAGTCATGGCAAGAACCTCCTTTCGATAGAATTTTCAAAATTTTAAACTGGAGGGTATGCCACGGAGAAAAGTGGGGGTCCTTCAGAAGAAAATCGCCCCGCATATTCAATGCGGAACCCTGTTGATATTATATGATAACACCTGTGAGCTTAAAAGCAAGTTATTTTTTTGTGGCTATAGACCATTTACAGCCTAACCGGAACGAAATCAAACTTTTAAAGGAGGATTTCATTGTGAAGATGCCTCAAATGAGTTTACCGGAATGGCAGAAGCGCTTCGGCACTGAAAAGGCCTGGGCCGCCGCTATTGCCAAATTCAGAGGTGGCCGAATGGTTTCATTTGCCCCTTGTCAAGTGGTTCTAGGCTATCTACCTCTTAGCGACGGACAAAGGGGGCATATCCGCCTTACGCCTTTCAAAACATATCGGTGTTTCATGGCCTACGGCCAAAAGCGCTCTGAGAAAGATCTGCACGGTAATGGCTGATTGAGATAGTATGGCATCACCTTTTGAGTGACTTTATTGAGCTCCACGACGCATCTGTTGGCGTAAAAAAGCATGGAAAAATGGGATTAGGCGCAAAAGGGAAATAACCGATCGTAGTGGCCGTTGAAAACAAAAGGAACAAGGCCGGATTTATTGCCAAGGAAGCCGTTGATTCCGTTTCCGCCAAACCGACAAAGGGCTTGCTTGCTCCTCATTTCAAACATGGAAGGCACGTCCGCACAGATGCGTTTCCTCCGATGAATATCATTGATGAAACCCACCGGCATAAAAAGAAGGTGACCCCGCCTTCATCAAAAGCCTTCTTGATCTGGAAGTAGGTCTTCAGCCTTACGTCCATGTATTTACATACTGCGGACACATTCTTACCAAAGCCTACCATTTCCAAGAGCATCAGTTTTTCTCTGATCGTCAGGTTAGGCTTCATGCGGCCATGCTATCGCAAAACAATAGCCAGGCAAAGAACGAAGTGTTACCTTTAGCATTGACCCCTGCCGGAAATTACTCTGCCATTCAAGTGCTTTTCTATTCGCTGATTCGGTAGACGGGAAGACTGACCATTTGATTTTAATATAAAATGGGGGTGTTAGGAGGGTTTGAGAAATGGCAAATTTTCCGAATAACAAGGGCGGTTAAACCGATTTATTGGTTTAACCGCCCAACTGTGATAAGGATGGCGTCCCCAAGGGGATTTGAACCCCTGTCGCCGGCGTGAAAGGCCGGTGTCCTGGACCGGGCTAGACGATGGGGACGCTTCCAGCACACTGCACTGGATAGCAAAGGATGTTCATCGTCGAGGTGTTCACCTCAGAGAGGGTCCTACCAATAGCAGTTTGCATGGTGGGCCGTGCGAGAATCGAACTCACGACCAACGGATTAAAAGTCCGCTGCTCTACCTATCTGAGCTAACGGCCCCGTTTCAAAAAAAGGTAAATTAGCATCATGTAATACGCATGTCAAAACAAATCTAACGAACTTTTCATATAAAAAATGAACAAGAGAAAAGGTCGTAGACTTCACCTTATATATAAAGCCTACATTGGCTCTTCTCCGACGAACTAAAATCACTCGTTTTTATAGTTTTTTATTGTCAAGTATCTTTTTCTGAGCTTTAATACTGTAGTTTGAGTGGATGTGAATATCACTAAGAGACTCATTATGACACTGCATATTCTTAAGGGGCAAGGGATCGTATCCTTTTTTGGAGATGAATTTCCTGACAAGCTTTTTTCTTGCATGGGGCGAACGGCTTTCATGCTGTGCGCGTTTCTTCTCTTTCTCTTGGTCGGCGCCTGTATCAGCGAGGAGGAGCCCGAAGTCGAAAGACCCAAGGTCGTCGTTAAGATAAAGAACCCGGAAAGGAGCAAGCCTCTCCAGGAGGCCGCAGAAGCAAAACAAACCGAGGCAAAGAGCGAATCAGAGATCGTGCCGCCTGTTATTGATACACCAGAAGAAGAAAAACCACCTGTCTCATTGACCACTGATCACGAGTCTAGACCGGCAAAGGTCGAAAGGGATGATAAAGGCATCTACACGGTTCAAGAGGGAGACACCTTAGCAACCATTGCGGGTCGGAAAGACATCTATGATGATCCGGGAAAATGGCCGAGCCTGTTTCTACTAAATATCGATGTATTGGGTGAAATGAAGATGACAGACCATTTTGACGTCAAATGGTCTAAGGTCTTTAGCCTGGAAACAAGCGGCACAGACGGACTCAAGGCTGCGGAGGATTTTGAGAAAGGGGAGTTGACAAAAGGCCTACGCTTGAAATTCGTCACCCAGGACAAGGCAGCCCAAAACGTGATCAAATTGGGACCAAGACATTGGGTCGTTAATGTAGCATCTTCGCAAAACCCCAAAAAGATCGTCCCTTCGGCGATTGCCCTTATGGCCCATGGCTATCGTGCGTATATCACGAAGGCCTTTGTCAAAGAGCAGCAGTGGCTGAGACTACGTGTCGGCTTTTATGAGAAACGCTCTGAAGCGGAGGAGGCAGGCAAAAAAATCATGTCGATCCTGAAGATTCGGCCACCATGGGTGGTCAAGATCAGACAAATCGAGCTCGAGGAGTATGGGGGATACTACCCCTATCCGCAGGACCCGGAAAAGAGGTCATGAAATCATTGGTGCTGAAGGGTAAGACTATCATTGTCGGAATAACCGGCGGTATCGCCTCCTACAAGGCGGCAGAGCTGGTAAGGCTTCTCGTAAAATCAGATACCATTACCAGCGTGGCGATGACGCGGAATGCCACCCAGTTCATCTCTCCCATGACATTTGAGGCACTCTCAGGCAACAGGGTGATCTACGACATGTTCACCCAAGATAAGGGAGGCATGGAACATATTGTCTGGGGCCAGGAAGCGGATCTCATTATCATTGCCCCTGCCACGGCCAATTTCATCGCAAAAATGGCCCATGGCATTGGAGATGACTTTCTTTCCACAATGATTCTCGCTGCCACAGCCAGGGTCCTGGTCTGCCCGTCCATGAATAGCCGGATGTTTTTGAATCCAGCCCTTCAGGATAATCTCGGTGTCTTGAGAAAGAGAGGCTTTTCCATCATGAGTCCGGGTGAAGGTGAATTGGCCTGTAAGACCGAAGGGCCGGGTCGTCTGCCCGAGCCTGAGGACATCCTAGAGCATGCGAGGACTCTGCTTTCGCCTCACGATCTTTCCGGGAAGAGAATCCTCGTAACTGCAGGGGCAACAACAGAACAAATCGATCCTGTCCGTTATATTTCCAACCGCTCTTCTGGCAAGATGGGATATGCCCTTGCTGTTGCAGCCAAGAGAAGAGGTGCCGAGATCACCCTTATCAGCGGCCCCACAGCCCTCGCACCTCCGCAAGACATCAAAGTGATTCATGTAAAGAGCGCTGTAGAGATGAAAGACGCCGTCTTTGAGAATTGCCGAGACTGTGATGTCATTGTCAAGGCAGCGGCTGTTTCCGACTACAGGTCGGCGGATATATCCCGGCAGAAAATCAAGAAAGGAAAGAATTCTCTCACCGTTGAACTGGTCAAAAACCCTGATATTCTGGCTGAATTGGGTGCTAAAAAAAAGGATTCCACTTACCTTCTCGTAGGGTTTGCAGCGGAAACAGAGGACCTCATAACCAATGCAAAGGAAAAGCTTAGGGCCAAAAACCTCGACATGATAGTGGCCAATGACGTTTCAAGAAATGACGCGGGATTTGAAACAGAGACGAATATCGTCAAGATAATCTATGAGGATGGCCGTATAGAAGATTCTCCGTTAATGGCGAAAAGTGACATTGCAGACCTGGTGTTGGACAAGGTCAAAGGACTCCTTGAGAGGAGGCAATGGAAATAGAGTACGAAATCAGGGAGGTCTTTGAGCTCTTAAAGTCTCAAATCAGGATGCACAGAGACATAGGCATGGATCCTCCCTTTCTGTCTCCCGAAGGACTCAGAGCTTTTAAGTATAACCCTGATGTGGAGAAGCCTTCGATATCTCATTCCATGGCTGAGGACCCTGCATTGTCACTCGAGTCCCTGCGCACGACTATTGGCGACTGCCAGCGATGCAAACTCAGCAAAAAAAGGACTCATATTGTGTTCGGGGAGGGCTCTCCCCTGGCAAGGCTTGTTTTTGTGGGCGAGGCCCCTGGAAGAGAAGAAGACGTAGCAGGCAGACCCTTTGTCGGAGAAGCAGGGAAACTCCTTACACGAATCATTCAGAACGGAATCGGGTTGAATCGGGAGGATGTCTATATCTGTAATGTGATTAAGTGTCGGCCGCCGAACAATCGGGATCCTGAACAAGATGAGATTGAGACCTGCATTCCTTTCCTAAAAGAACAGATCCGGATCATTCGGCCCGAAGTTATCTGTGTTCTAGGCCGTGTGGCAGGGAGGTCGCTGTTGGGAGGCGATTTCAAAATAACTAATGAACGAGGAAGATGGCATTCGTATATGGATATTCCCCTCATGCCGACCTATCATCCCGCCTACATTGTGAGAAACCCATCACAGGAGAATCGTCTCAAGCGTGATGTCTGGGAAGATGTGAAAAAGATCATGAAGGTCTTGGGGTTGGAGGTCAAAAGAAATGTCTAGGTCTGGATCTGGATACCCATTCCTCCTAATTCTCTTCCTCGTCGTCACAGGTCTTGGGGTTTTTGGATCAGCACGAGAGAGTCTTGCCGCCGATGAAATCGTGATTATCGAGCTTGAAGGACCGATCAGTCCCGGTTCCGCTATGTATGTTGTGAGGGGACTGGAAGAGGCTGAAAAGAGAGGGGCTGCTTTCTCTATTGTCCGTCTCGATACCCCAGGAGGACTGGGCTCCTCAATGCGGACTATTGTGAAAGCGATTTTGAATTCTCCTATTCCTGTGATAGTCTATGTGGGGCCAAAGGGTGCCGGAGCAGCGTCAGCAGGTGTCATGATAACAGTTGCCGGCCATATCGCGGCCATGGCTCCCGGGACAAATATTGGGGCTGCCCATCCCGTTACTGTTGGCGGTAAGGACATACAGAAGACCATGTCGGAGAAGGTCACTAATGATATGGCCTCTTATGGTCGAGGGATTGCTGAAGACAAGGGGAAGAATGGAGAATGGGTGGAGAAGGCCATTCGCCAGAGTGTCTCCATAACAGCAGAGGAGGCGCTGAAGAACAACGTCATTGATTTGGTTGCAAAGGATATGGATGAGCTCATAAAAAGTCTGGACGGGAGAAAGGTCACCCTATCCAGAGGGGTTATCACTCTTGAGACTGCGGGACTGAAAAAGGTGTATTTCAGCCCTAAGTTCAGAGATAAGGTCCTCAAAACCATCAGCGACCCCAATATAGCCTATATCCTCATGATGATAGGACTTGCAGGTCTCTATTTTGAACTCTCCCACCCGGGGGCGATCTTTCCCGGTGTCATTGGAGCCATATCTCTGATACTGGCCTTTTTCTCTTTTCAGACTCTCCCAGTTAATTATGCAGGTCTTCTCCTGATTCTTCTGGCGATTATCCTGTTCATTGCGGAGGTCAAGATCACCAGTTATGGGCTTCTCTCTATTGGCGGACTGGTCTCCATGACCCTAGGATCTATCATGCTTTTTGAAGAGGTTGGAGGTGTGTCCTTAAAGCTGGTTTTGCCGACTATTATTCTAGTGGGCGGTTTCTTTGTCATTGTGGCCGGACTCGCTTTCAGGGCCTTTAGGGCTCGACCCAAAGGGGGCAAAGAGGGCCTTATAGGAGAGCGTGGGATCGTAAAAGATCGCATAGCACCTGAGGGCCTCGTTTTTGTCCATGGGGAGTACTGGAATGCAAAGGCAAAGGAGGAATTGGAACCGGGAGACCAGATAGAGGTCATAGGTATGGATGGCCTGGTTCTAAAGGTCAAGAAGGCCGGTTCTCAGACATTTTAATATAAGGAGATATGCTATGTACTCCCCTTTCTATGTCTTTGTCATTGTTCTTATAGTCCTTTTTCTATGGCAAGCGATCAAGATATTAAAGGAATATGAGCGTGGTGTCATATTCCGTCTTGGGCGTGTGATCAAGACAAAGGGACCTGGTCTGATCATTCTTATCCCCATCATCGATAAAATGGTCAAGGTGAGTCTCCGTCTTGTGGCCATGGATGTCCCTTCCCAGGATGTCATCACCAAGGATAATGTATCCATCAAGGTGAACGCCGTTGTCTATTTCCGCGTGATGGACCCTACAAATGCCACAATTGAGGTGGAGAATTACCTCTTTGCGACTTCACAGCTCGCGCAGACAACCTTGCGAAGTGTTTGCGGTCAGGTGGAATTGGATCAGCTGCTATCGGAGAGGGATAATATCAACACTCAGTTGCAGTCTATCCTTGACAAGCATACAGATCCTTGGGGGATAAAGGTAACAACCGTCGAGGTCAAACATATCGACCTCCCCGAAGAGATGCAGCGCTCCATGGCGCGCCAAGCAGAGGCGGAGAGGGAGCGGAGGGCCAAGGTCATCAACGCTGAAGGCGAATATCAGGCCGCAACCAGACTTGCCGAGGCGGCAGGTATCATCCAGAAACATCCCGAGGCCCTCCAACTCAGGTATCTTCAGACAATGAGGGAGATGTCTTCAGAGAGTCATTCAACGACATTCTTCCCTATTCCGATTGATTTATTGACCCCTTTTATTCGCAACAAGTAAGATCAAGCCCTCATCAACAGTGTAAATAAATATTAAAAAAAACAGGAGAAACAAGATGGAAGAAGAAGTAAAATCTGAAGCAGGCAAGGAAAAAGAAAAGGTAGAGGAAAAATCTCTGGACAAAATGACAACCACCGAACTAAAGGAAATAGCCATGGAGATTCCAGGTGTTGTCGGGGCAACCGCCATGAAGAAGGAGGAACTCCTTTCGATTATTAAAGAATATAGAGGGATCGAGGATGAAGCACCCAAGAAAACCGAAAAAAACAGTAAGCACAAAGCTGATAAGAGCATAAAAGACATCAAAATCAAAATAGCTCACTTGAGAGAGGAAAAAGAAAAGAAACAGGGTGAGAAAGATAGAAAACAGGTGGATATCCTCCGCAGGAGAATTAACCGTTTGAAAAGACAGACCAGAAAAGCTGCTCAAGGTTAAAGAAAGAACCCAGCTCACAACAGGCCGCAGGGTCGATTATGCCTTGGGCCTGTTTTTTTTGGCACACGAAGCTTATGTTGAAATGGGATAATATCTCTAAGCCCTCCAAAACGGTATCGATTATTCCTGCAGCCGGATTTGGATACAGGATGGGATCTGACAGGCCCAAGCAGTTTTTGTCTCTTGACGGAAAGCCTATCTTGGCCATGACCCTTATGCCCTTTCAGAGATGCCGGGAAGTAGATGAGATCATCGTCGTCGTTCCGACAGAGGATGTGATCTTCTGTAGGGAAGAGATTGTTGATAAATATGGTCTACATAAGGTCACAAAGGTGGTGGCGGGGGGAAGAAGACGCCAGGATTCTGTGAGACTGGGTCTTGAAGCGGTTGAAAAGAGCTGTGAACGTGTCCTAGTCCATGATGGGGCTCGCCCTTTGGTGGAGGCTGATCTCTTGAAGGAAGTCATTCTTAAGGCACAGACCCACAGGGCCATCATTACGGGACTCCCAGCAAAGGAAACCGTAAAGGAGGTGGATAGTCAGAACAGGGTTTTAAATACCCATGAACGAGGACGGACATGGTTGATCCAGACCCCCCAGATATTTCGATATAAGGATATCCTTTTGGCACACCAGAGAGCCCATCAAGAGGTATGGGGAGAGGCAACGGATGACTCCATGCTGGTAGAAAAAATGGGTGTGGAAGTAACGGTCATGTTGGGATCGGAGCATAACATCAAAATCACGACCCCTTATGACCTGGACCTAGCTACCTTTCTACTCAAAAGAAGAAAGAAAGAACAATCAACTTAGCCCAAAAAGCACGGGATATCCACTTGCCGAGTTTTGTTCTTTTTTCATTAACTTTTCTGGGATGTAGCTCCAAAAGAAAGATGGAGAGACAGGAGACACCTTGACGATGAAAACAGATGTTTCTTTTCTCCATATCTCCGCGTTCACACTCCTTGGGATAGCTATAATCGTCGGCTTCTATATGGGTCGTGTTTCTCAGCGTATCGGTCTCCCCTCTCTTATCGGCTATATGATTTTTGGAGTTATTCTTGGGCCTTCAATACTCAACCTTGTTGACGGTCAAATGATCCAACGACTTTCATTTCTGACAGAGATCGTCTTAGGATTTGTAGCCTTCATCATCGGTTCAGAATTGAGTCTTTCTTCTCTAAAGCGACTCGGATCAAGCATTATTGCCATTATCTTTGCAGAATCGCTAGGGGCTTTTTTTGCGGTTCTAATTGCGGTGTATCTTTTGACAGGCGATTTGCCCCTGGCGATTCTTTTTGGGGCCTTGGCCCCTGCCAGCGCCCCGGCAGGCACCGTCGCTGTCATTCAAGAAAACAGGGCAAAGGGCCCCTTGACAAAGGCCCTCTATGCAGTGGTCGGTTTTGACGATGGTCTTGCCGTTATCATTTTCGGATTCGGTGTCGCCATAGCTAAAAGGTTCGTAATCGAAGAAGCTTCCATGGCCTCAGCCGGAGTTCTAGAAGCCTTGTGGCCTCCCTTTATGGAGATCGGTTTAAGTCTCTTTACAGGAGGAATCATTGGTCTTTTATTATGCAAATTAGTCCTGAAATTGCAGAAATCACAGGATATCCTGACCATAATTTTTGGCGTCATTCTGCTGGCCATAGGATTATCAAATCTTTGGCATCTTTCATTGATCCTGACAAACATGATGATTGGATTTGTGATTGTAAACAGCAGGCGTGAAGCACTCGTGCAACGGGTAACGCGGCCGGTGATGAAAATCATGCCTTTGATGTTCTTGCTCTTTTTCTCTCTTGCCGGAGCCAATGTACAGATATCTGCTATTCCAGCCTTGGGAACCCTCGGGGGAGCTTATATTTTGGCACGTTCGATGGGAAAATTCTGCGGCGTCCAGCTTGGCGGCTTGATCGGTCGGGTCGAGAAAAAAGTAAGGAGATATTTAGGATTTGGTATTCTTTCACAGGCGGGCGTGGCAATCGGACTTGCCCTCATCGTAAAAAACGACTTTTTCTACCTTGACGCCCAGTACCACATTCCCCATGCCGCGACGATTGGAAATACCGTGCTCACGAGCATCACCGCAACCTGCATTTTTTTTGAGATTATAGGCCCGATTCTGGCCAAATTCGCGCTGAAAAGGGCGGGGGAAATACAATAGACGCACCGTAGCAACAAAAGGATCAGGATTTTCTCTTCGGTGCGTTCATGTTAATCTGACACAAAGAGGCGCTAAGGAAATGGTAAAGGATAATCAGAATCCCCAAAAAATCGCCGATTTGATAGTTCAATTAAAGAAGCGTAAGCTGCCAGTCATCGACAGACAAGCCGGCGTCAATGAAATCATCGACGCTTTTGTCGCGTCGAACCACTCGCGCATCCTGTATGTTGTGGATAAGGAACAAAGACTCAAGGGGGTTCTTTCGTTGGGAAATCTAGTCAGGCACGTATTCTTTCATTACCATGATCCGTCAATCGATTCCAGGAGTCTCGTGAGTATGTTTGTCTCGGAAACAGCTGACGACTTTATGCAAAGGGAGCCGGTATGTGCCATGCCCTCAGAGAACGTCCGGGACGTATTGCAGCGAATGATCGATCACAACACCAAGGAGATTCCTATCGTGGATAGCTCGATGAGGGTAGTCGCGGACCTGACCATCATTGATCTTCTCCATCACTACAAACCTATCAAGGCGCAAGATATGTCCTAATATCCATCGCATATTACAAAAACCCTGTCGTGTGAAGGTATTATTTAAGTTGGGTTATCCAAAAGGTATGATATTGTTGGTGCCGGAGGTCGGAATCGAACCGACACGGACGCAAGGTCCACTGGATTTTGAGTCCAGCGCGTCTACCAGTTTCACCACTCCGGCATTGGGTTTAGCCATATATTTAATAAAAATAAGCAAACAATGTCAATATATTATTGACATATGAAGGCATTCTTTGATAAGGTTTTTTTAATAAGGGGCTGTAGCTCAGATGGGAGAGCGCATGACTGGCAGTCATGAGGTCAGGGGTTCGATCCCCCTCAGCTCCACCACCATACCAAAACACTCCTTTTCTCTTCGCAACTCTTATTCAAACAGTATCATTTTTCTTTTCACAATAGTCAGTAAAACAGGTTCTTTTTCAACCTCCCCCTGTGAATCGAATGATATTGTACCGGTAACACCTTCAAAATCTCGACATGACAGAAGCGCTCTCCTCAATTGCCTTCTTGTGTGTATCTCTTTTTCCTTCATCAATTTGGACAGGAGTCTGATCGTATCATAGCCGGTGGCAGCGAGTATTCCCGGGAGAGCCTCAAAGTTGGATGTGTAGTCCTCAACAAAAGAAGCCCCCTCAGGATTTGAAGAATCGATGAAAAAGCCTGACGGAAAAAGAGCCCCCTGGACATAGTCTCCCGCCATGTCTATCAGACGAGAGTCCTGCCAGAGGCTTGTTCCCATGAGCAAAACATTTGAAATGTCATGGTAGAGCAACTGTGGGGCAATCATCGATACTCTCTGGAAGTTATCCGGGATGAAGACGGCATCGAAGTCAATGATCGGCTCGGGCTTATCGGGATAGATTCTACTTTCCTCTTCTTCAGGGAGCCTCATCTGGACAAGTTTTCGCGTAAGTGATTGGGGGCGAGGAAAATGGAGGCCGACAGTTTTTTTGATCTCAACGGCGAAATCCGTCTCGCTAGGATTATAAGACTCCACAGCCGATATCTCACCGCCCATCTCCTCCACTCTATCCCAGAATATTTTCATAAAAAAACGACCGTATGAATTATCAGGATATAGTATGGCAAAGCGCCTCAGAAACATCTTATTCATCGCGGCATCGACAAGACTGTTCACCTCTTGGGTCGGAGTTAAAAAATTTCTAAAGACCATATCGCCCTCTTCGACGATGTCAATCTTTTGGGTCAAAGCAATCATCGGAACACCCAGCCTTTGAGCCTCGGTCGCCGCTGCGACTGCGGTCTTGCTCGAAAGAGGGCCGACAATCGCCATAACTCTTTCATTTTGAACCAGATTGTGAACTCCGGCAACGGTCTTCTCAGGGTCGCTTTTTGTGTCTTCGATCACCAGTTCCATGGCTTGGCCCGGTGAAGAATCGGAAAACATCTCCATTCCAAGGTGGATTCCATTAAGGACTTCTTCACCGTAGATCGAAAAACGGCCCGTCAGGGGCAAGATACACCCGACAACGCCGGGCCGCACTGACATCTCACGTTGAATACTTTCAAGGAGTTGTCTTCCGGCAGAGACCCAGCCCTGATCAGGCGTTGACCTCACCAGTGCCATAGCCGCATCCATAGCCTGATTCAATTCATTATTCTCCCAATAAAGGAGTGATAACATGTGAAGGATTTGAGGCTCATATTCAGTGCGGGCCGCGTACCCCTTCATTTCTTGGAGATCTTCGATATCACTCTTCTTGATCAGTTCATCTGTCCGAGTAGTGACCTCTATGAGTGTTTTCGGTTCATCCAAAAACTCATTTCTTGCCTGAATCCACCAATTGAACGCCTGGGGATTGTCTCCAAGCGCAACGGAATTCTCTCCCAGAAGCAGAAGAACCCTTCCTCTCAGGGGATGAAAAGGATAGTTGCCGAGCCATTCAAAGGCCTTGCCTTCGGATCCTTCATATTGACCAAGCTTGTAGAGGGTCAATGCTGTTTGATAGGTAACAGCAGGCAGATCTTCGTAATCAGGGTGGCTTTCAGATATCATTTTCATGAAATCTAGGGCCTTAGCATACTGCTCTAACTCCAAATAGGTCTCTGCCAGACGGTGTAATGCGACTGAGGAATAAGGGCCTTTTGGCGCCTTGTCGAGGTATCCTTGATATGCCTCCAGCGCTTTTTCTGTTTCTCCTTTATCCCTATAGGCCTCTCCCATAACGAACTGTTCTTCAACGCCCTTTTTTTGGGTCTCTTTCTCCAGGGGCAACTCGGCCCTACATCCGGCAAAAAAAAGGGCCGTCACCGCAGAGAGTGCAATGACAGCCCTTTTAAGATCAGAAATGATCACTTCTTCACTTCCTCAAAATCGGCATCCACCACATCGTCATCCTGGGTAGGACCTCCTTGAGAATCAGTGTTTTCAGGACCAGCACCCCCGGCCTCAGTTTGCTGCTCAGCCGCTCTGGCATACATGGCCTCTGCCAATTTGTGTGATGCTTGGGTTAACTCGTCGGAAAGTCGCTTGATTTCCTCGGTATTTTCCCCTTCCATTGCCTTTTTTAGGTTTTCAACGGCCTGGTCAATTCCTGATTTCGTCGCCTCATCTATATTATCGCCAGCATCCTTAACCGTCTTTTCGGTGGAGTAAATCAAGGAATCCGCCATATTCCTGGCGTCGATTAGCTCACGCTTCAACTTATCTTCTTCCGCGTGCAGCTCCGCATCTTTCACAAGTCCCTCAATCTCATCTTCGCTCAAGCCGCTTGATGCAGTGATTTCAATGGATTGTTCTTTGCCGGTCCCCATATCCTTGGCTGACACATGGACAATTCCATTGGCATCAATATCAAAGGTCACTTCTATTTGGGGCATCCCTCTCGGAGCAGGTGGAATTCCGGTGAGTTGAAACCTCCCCAAGGTCTTGTTATTGACAGCCATTTCCCTTTCACCCTGGAGCACATGGATTTCCACTGCCGGCTGGTTATCAGCCGCAGTAGAGAAGATCTGGCTCTTCTTGGTAGGAATTGTGGTGTTCTTCTCGATTAGTTTTGTGAAAACGGCACCCAATGTCTCTATACCTAGAGAGAGGGGGGTGACGTCGAGGAGGAGCACATCTTTCACATCGCCCTTTAGCACACCGCCTTGAATGCACGCGCCGATAGCCACAACTTCGTCGGGATTCACTCCTTTACTCGGGTCTTTTCCAAAGATTCCCTTTACCTTCTCTTGGACCTTGGGCATTCTTGTCATTCCGCCCACCAGAATCACTTCATCAATGTCCGTTGCAGAGGCTCCCGCATCCTTCATAGCAGTTTTGCACGGACCGACAACCCTTTCAATCAGATCATCTACAAGGGCTTCAAGTTTTGCCCGGGACAGTTTGAGATTAAGGTGTTTGGGACCGCTTGCGTCGGCCGTAATAAATGGAAGATTCACGTCTGTCTCCATTGAACCGGACAACTCAGTTTTTGCCTTTTCCGCCGCCTCCTTGAGCCTCTGGAGAGCCATTTTATCATTTCTCAGGTCAATGCCCTGGTCTTTTTTGAATTCATTAGCCAGATAATCAACGATACGAAGATCAAAATCCTCACCCCCCAAATGGGTATCTCCATTGGTAGATTTGACCTCAAAAACACCTTCACCTATTTCTAGTATGCTGATATCAAAAGTGCCGCCGCCAAGATCAAAGACGGCTATTTTCCGTTCACCTTTTTTATCGAGTCCATATGCCAGGGATGCTGCTGTGGGTTCATTAATGATTCTTTCCACTTTAAGACCGGCAATCCGACCTGCATCTTTAGTGGCCTGTCTCTGGCTGTCGTTAAAATAGGCCGGCACGGTGATCACGGCCTCGGTCACCTTTTCACCCAGGTAATCTTCCGCAGTTTCCTTCATCTTCTGGAGTATCATTGAAGATATCTCGGCGGGGCTGTAGTTTTTGTCTCTGATAGTAACCTGCCCATCACCGTTTCCCGCTTTTGTGATTTGATACGGAAGGATTTTAATATCTTTTTGGACCTCAGCCGAGTTAAATTTACGACCAATCAGCCTTTTTACGGCAAATACAGTGTTCTCTGGATTGGTCACAGCCTGCCTCTTCGCTGCCTGGCCCACAAGCCTTTCTCCGCTATCAGTGAATGCCACCATAGAAGGAGTCGTTCTGCTTCCCTCCTGATTAGCAATGACAACAGGTTCTCCTCCCTCCATCACTGCAACGCATGAATTAGTTGTCCCCAGATCAATGCCGATTATCTTTCCCATATTCCTTCCTCCCTGGCACCACGCCTAAGTCTATTTTCTCTAATATATCACAGGGTGTTGATTGGGCCTATAATGCCCTACGTCCCTTTTTTGCTCACAACAACAGTTGCAGGTCGAATGAGCCGTCCATTAAGGAGATAACCTTTTTGCAGTTGTTGGATAACCGTTCCAGGATCAACAGCATTGTCTTCCTGTTCTAAAATGGCCTGGTGAAAATTCGGATCGAAGAGATCTCCAGCCGCATCGATTACTTCCAGTCCCTGCTTTTCAAGTATATCGGATAAACCCTTTAAGGTTAATTCGAGGCCCTCCTTAACAGCTTCAATGGAATCATTGTCAACCGAAAAGGCAATAGCTTGTTCAAAATTATCTATAACAGTGAGTAGCTGTTTGATCAGTAGTTCGTTGGAGAATTTCGACAACTCCCCTTTTTCTTTCTGGTGCCTTTTTTTTATGTTTTCAATTTCTGCCTGAGAACGAACATAGAGGTTGTAGTTATCCTCAGAAAGTTTTTCCATTTCCTCTATTTTATTGATTAGTTGAGTCTTAGTCATTTGCTCGAGAGGGATTTCGAGCTTCTCTTCTTTTTCTTCCTGGCACTCTTCCTTCTGCTCATCAATGGAAGAATCGCCTTCCCTCCCTTCTCTCTTCTCTTTAGGTTCGTTCTCGTCTCGAATGTTTAGCTTGACCACGCCCTGCTCCTGATTTTTTGATTAGGATTGAACATTTATCAGTCCTATCCCTTTCTTTTGTTCAGAACGTTAAGCATCGAAGAAAACTTTGTCAACCCATGTTGAGGCAAGTTTTTTCTGCAATAAGAATGTCAAAGCAACCAGCCAATCCAATTCCTGTAAATTCAGCCACTTATTTATAAGTAAAGACTTAAAAAAAACTTAAGAAGAAGTCCGGATGCAAAGACTACTCTCATATTTTTGAGTAAATGCCCAGATACAATCCTGTAATCCCGTCAAAAGAGCTTTTGGCTCGTCTCCTTCAAGGGCCTCCGGTGCATAATGGCTGGAAGGAAATAGCGACAAACAGGGAGGGTTTGACAGTGGTTCGACTAAGGGGTATTCATTATCCTAGCAAGCCCGGTGATGAGTTGTGGCGCATATTCTCGGGTTAATCGAGCTGTTTCCATATCATTAGATCCGGTCGGCTTAACAAAAAGGCCGTTGGCCCCTGCGCCAAACATAGCGACAGCATCGCTGATTAGGGACTTCCTGGTATAGAAGACGGCTGGTATACCAGGATAGTGTTTCCGAACAAGACCTAGGTTAGAGAGTCCATATTTCCTATTCTGGCCAGCTCTATTGCAGACCTCCTCGAACAGAGATCGCCAGCTATCGACGATGGAAAAAAGCCTTTTAAGATATTCGTTCAACAGATCCCCTTCAAAGTCATCCAGATTTTGAAAAACATAGTCCAGGTCAGGGAAATCCGTTATTCTTTTTTCAAGCTCCTTCCGGGGTGGAAGGTGAGGATCAGGAACGTCCTCATCCTTTCCCCACAAATCGAGAAGAAACAGTGCAGGATTTTCCCCCTCTAATAATTGCTGCGCTTCTTGGAAGGTATATGCCTGGATAAAACGGAATCCCTGAGCGAACGGGGCAATCTCATTTCTTACCAGATCATGCTCAAAACCGGAATCGTCGATAAAACAGATAATCTGATCCATCGGATGTCCCTACACGTCAAGGCCATGTCCTGTCAATCGTTCAAGTGCTTCCACATATTTCTCCCTTGTCTTACTGATAATATCCTGTGGAAGCTTTGGAGGAGGTGGTTCCTTGGGCCATTTAATTTCGAGGAGATAATCCCTCAAAAACTGTTTGTCAAAACTCTTCTGCGGTCCGCCTGGTTTGTAATAGTCGGTAGGCCAAAATCTTGAGGAATCGGGGGTCAGCACTTCATCTATTAATATCAACTCATCTCCCACAATTCCGAACTCGAATTTTGTGTCGGCAATAATGATGCCCTTTTTTAAGGCAAGGTCTCTCCCATGGGAGTATATATCAAGGCTTATTTGTCGAACCTTTTCCGCTGTCTCTTTTCCAAGGATATCAACCGCCATTTCAAAAGAGATATTTTCATCATGCAGGCCCTTTTCGGCCTTGGTCGAAGGCGTAAATATCGGTTCGGCAAGTTTATCTGATTCGCGAAGACCTGATGGGAGCTCAATCCCACAGACCTTCCCGCTCGACACATATTCATTCCACCCTGAACCGGAGAGGTACCCTCTGACAATGCACTCCACAGGGAGTGGCTTCGCCTTTTGCACGAGCATACTGCGACCTTTCAGCTGATCGGTATACTTTCGGCATGCCTCAGGGTATTGGTCAGGATCGACTGTAATCAAGTGGTTCTGAACCAGGGCGTCCAGCTCGTTAAACCAGAAGAGAGAAATGCCTGTCAGGATCCTGCCCTTGTCCGGGATGGGGTCGTCCATGACCACATCAAACGCAGATATGCGATCACTTGCGACAATCAAGAGTTTGTTATCGATCTCGTAAACATCCCTGACCTTCCCCCTCCTGAGGAGATTTATGCCCTCAAAATTGCTTTCCGTTAAAATGTCTTGAACCATTTGTTTCTCCAGATTGTCTACTTTTCTGTCAATTCATTTGTGCTGTTCGTTCCTTAGACAGGATAAAAACTGCCTGGGATAACATCACCTTCAGTGGTTGTTTTTGCGCAGGAAGTTCCTATAGTACCTGTAGTATTTCAAAACGCCGTTTCTATAAGAGACTGTTTCAGGATAAGGTGGAATGCCGCCATGTTTCTTCACGGAATGCGGTCCTGCGTTATATGAGGCAAGAGACAGGCTGATATCACCAGACTGTTTCCTCATTAAGGTGACAAAATACTTAAGCCCGAATTCCATGGCCTTTCGTGGGTCGAGACGATCATCTGTTCCCCTCTTCAACAGATCCTTCTTGTAGCGCTCATGGAGTTGAGACTTCTTCTTGGCGCTTTTCCTTGCTTCAACCATGAGTTTCATGACTTGACGAGCCTGTGCCAACTTATTGTCTTCAGTTATCGATTCGACGAGAGACTGGGCCTGTTTTCTGAGTCTCCTTTCCTGCAATACATAAGACCTGACCTCGGCAAAGTATGGAGGACTGAAGACATTCTTCATGCCGAGAGACTCTGCAGTCTTCGGCATTATTTGGGTGAGTCCGACAGCGCCTGCGTAAGATACCGCATTGGGGTCAAATCGGGACTCCTTTTTCATCAGGGCAAGAAACAACAATGGGTCTACATCGTCTATTTTTTGCTGTTCGATCAAAGAGTTGAGTGAAGAAAAAAACCCGAACCCGGTTTTTCTTGCTATAAGCAGCCAATCTTTCATTCCGTTTTCCAGATGGTAACTGGTTTGCAAGTCAAGGTCAAACGATCTGAGATCTTCATCTGAAGCATCCTTTACAAATCTGTTAAAAACATGATTGACAAAAGGCACGTTTTCAGGGGTCAAGGGACCATTACTCTTATCCAATCCTTGACATTTATTGTAAAAGTAGGCAAGGGCATCTCGCAAATTATATTCCATCTCCCCAAATGCCTCAACGAGTAGGCTGTCCAGGTGCACGGCACAGACAGATCTATCAAGCCTTTCATCGTCGGGCTTAATTTTTGATCGGTAAATGAGGAGCATCTTTTTTGCCGATTCCAGGGTCGTTTTATAAGCAAGAGAAGTCTCTGCGAATTTTTCAATAAATTTAATAGAGAAGTCTGTTTTCTTGGCTTCCATCATATCCATAAGGGTTTCAGATAGCTCATCCGCCTCACCAAATAGCTCCTGGGCCCTATTGTAATCTTCATATGTGCAGCGCTTCAGACCTAATGACTCCGCAACATCAGGTCTGAGTCTCAGTATTCCCTCCTCCCCTCTATAGGATCCATCTGCAAGCGATCTTTTGTGATGGTCCATATTGTAATTTACTATGATCTCAGCGAATAATGACAAATCTGCAAAGGCAGGGGAACCAAAAGAAAGGCTACCTGCTGTTAAACCGACAATCAGCAGCATAAATGGTCTGATGGTTGACAGTCTATTCAATATTTTACCCTGGGACCGCAATTGACAAGCACAGGGGCAAGTGCTATACGGTTTTCTTGTTTAGTTTTATTTTTCAATCTGACCTTATACTCTCATTCACCTATGTTCATTCTCTGATTGGCAGCCGCAAGACATCCATAGGGGCAAACGCTTGTCTAAGTATCTTATCAGAAGGCCGAGTAAAACTGAAGTGATTTATCCCCATGTTCCGGGCATAAGCCATGTATGAGACCATCCTCTCCCGAAATAACCCTTAATAAGGAGAAAAACATGAAAAAAATCAAGGTTGGAGATATTGAAATTGCCTACAATATCGTTGGTTCGGGTGAGCCGTTAATTCTAATCGGAGGATTCACAATGGTTAAGGAATCGTGGGACCTCCAGGTCGCAGGGCTTAAAGACCATTTTAGAGTTATCACATTTGATAACCGAGGGGTTGGGCAGACAACGGTTCCGACCAGACCATTTACGATCGCTGATATGGCGGCTGACACAGATGGTCTCATGAACGTCCTGGGTATTGACGCGGCATATATATTTGGGGTCTCCATGGGGGGATTGATCGCCCAGACCCTGGCTTTGGACTACCCAACAAGGGTCAAGAAAGCCGCCCTCGGCTGCACCTCCCATGGAGGGAAGCATGCGGTTCAACCTGAAAAGGAGGTCATGGAGGCCCTTGCCAAGACAGCCGATCCTTCTATCTCCCCTGATGAATCGGTCAGGATGAAGGTGAGTATAACCTTCACCAAACAGTTTATCAGAGATGAACCCGAAAAAGTGGAAGAATACATCCGATCTTGCCTTGAGCACTATCCCTCAGCGGATGGGGCCTCCGGTCAAATGAAGGCCTTGAGCTTCTTTAACGTCAAAAAACGATTGGATGAAATCACCTGCCCGGTTCTTGTAATAACCGGAAGCGAGGACAAAATGATGCCCCCTGACAACTCGAGACTCCTTGCTGAGGGAATTCCACATGCAAGACTTTCAGTGATCAAAGGAGCGGGGCACAATTTTTTCTATGAAAAACCGGTCGAAACAAACACTCTACTGAAAAGTTTTTTTACCTCTTAAATCATACCGGTACAGTTTCGTAACCACATTTCTTTCATCCGGGGACGAAACGACCAGTATATTAATGTGGACAATGAAGGATCTTCCTTTTCTCTAATAGTGGATTCAGGCCCCTCCCCTTTCCCTGTCGTTGACATCCCGCTATTCGAGCTTATTTTTAATTTTAATTAACAAGATCGTTTTAAATTGAGTTTCTGATAATTCCCAATGAGAGCGGAGGTCATTCAAAAATGAGGTTAGACAAACTCACTTTGAAAGCGCAAGAAATCGTACAGGTTTCTCAGCAAATAGCGGAAAGATTCGGACATCAACAAATAGAGCCAGAGCACCTGATTAAGGCGATCCTTGAACAAAAGGAAGGGGTGATTCCGGGTCTCCTTGGTAAGATAGGTGCGGATCAAAGCCGACTCCTCCAATCGACTAACGAGGCCATTGAAAAGATTCCCAAGGTCAGTGGTTCCGGTCTGGGGGAAGTCTATATCTCACCTCGGACCAAAGATGTTCTAAATAGGGCCTTTTCTGAAGCAGAAAAGATGAAGGATCAATTCGTTGGTCTTGAGCATATCCTTATGGCTATGACGGATCAAAAAGATGGAAACACGTCGCGGCTTCTCGGAGCTGCCGGCGTTACGCGGGATGCCATACTAAAGGCCCTTGTGGATATCCGGGGTGGACAGAGGATCACCGATCAAAATCCTGAAGACAAATATCAGGCGCTTGAACGGTTCAGTCGGGACTTAACAGAAATCGCCTCAAAGGGTGATCTAGACCCAGTCATCGGCCGAGATGACGAGATCCGTAGAATCATACAGGTCTTATCGAGAAGAACCAAGAATAACCCGGTTCTGGTTGGAGAGCCGGGCGTTGGGAAAACCGCGGTTGTTGAGGGCCTTGCCCAGAGGATAGTCCAGGGGGATGTGCCGGAAACCCTCAAAGATAAAAGAGTGGTGGCCTTGGATATGGGATCTCTTATAGCCGGCGCAAAATACAGGGGTGAATTCGAAGACAGACTCAAAGCGGTCCTCAAGGAGGTGACCGATTCTCAGGGGCAGATCATACTTTTTATTGATGAGATGCATACAGTTGTAGGCGCAGGAGCGGCCGAGGGTTCGGTAGATGCTTCCAACATGCTCAAACCCCCCCTCGCGAGGGGTGAACTGAGATGCGTGGGTGCGACAACCATTAAGGAGTATAGGAAATATATAGAAAAAGATGCAGCTTTTGAAAGGCGGTTTCAGCCGGTCGTTGTTGAGGAACCAAGCGTCGAAGACACGATTTCAATACTTCGTGGGCTTAAGGAGAAATATGAGGTCCACCACGGAGTGAGGATCAAGGACTCCGCCCTGATCGCAGCGGCAACACTTTCACACCGTTATATTACGGATCGATTTCTCCCGGACAAGGCTATTGACCTGGTAGATGAGGCAACGTCAAGGTTAAGGATCGAGATAGACAGCATGCCCGCGGAGATCGATAATATCCAGAGAAAAATCACTCAGCTGGAGATTGAAAAAGAGGCCTTGAAAAAGGAGAAAGACCAGGCCTCGAAAGAGAAACTCGAAAAGCTCGACTCCGAACTCAATGAACTGAAACAGCAAACGGATGAAATGACCAACCACTGGAAAAAGGAGAAAGAGACTATTTCGAAGATAGGAGAGATCAAGGAAAAACTTGAATCAACCAGGTCCGAGGCCCAGATCGCAGAACGCCAGGGAGACCTTACAAGGGCTGCCGAACTGAAGTATGGGACCCTTATTGAACTCGAGAAAGCTCTCGCCGAGGAAAACAAGAGGCTGGAGGCGCTCCAGACCGAACAGCAGATGCTTAAGGAAGAGGTCGAGAGTGAGGACATTGCCGAAGTAGTTGCCAAGTGGACAGGGATACCTGTGGCGAGAATGATGGAAGGAGAAAGGGAGAAGCTCCTCAAAATGGAAGAAAGGCTCTCTGCAAGAGTGATAGGCCAAGAAAAGGGCATTGTCGCCGTATCGAACGCTGTGCGCCGGGCACGTTCGGGGCTCCAAGATCCGAACAGGCCAGTGGGTTCCTTTATCTTTATGGGTCCCACAGGTGTCGGGAAAACAGAACTTGCCAGGGCCCTTGCCGAGTTCCTTTTTGACGACGAGCAGCATATGATTCGCGTTGATATGTCCGAGTATATGGAAAAGCATTCTGTGGCCCGCCTTATAGGAGCTCCTCCAGGGTACGTAGGTTATGATGAAGGGGGATATCTCACTGAGGCCGTAAGGAGGCATCCCTATTCGGTGATCCTTTTTGATGAGATCGAAAAGGCCCATCCAGACGTTTTTAATGCCCTGTTACAGGTCCTCGATGACGGAAGAATGACCGACGGTAAGGGGCGGACCGTGGACTTCAAAAACAGTGTCGTTATTATGACGTCCAACGTGGGAAGCCAGTGGATTCAGGATTCTGGAAACATGACCCATGAGGAGATGGAAAAGCGCGTCTTGGAGGCCCTACGCGCTACTTTTCGGCCTGAATTTCTGAACCGGATAGATGATATCGTTATCTTCAATTCCCTTGATTCTGATGGAATAAAGAAAATTGTCGGGCTTCAGGTGGACATATTGGCCAAACGACTCAAGACCGACAAGATCACTCTCTCACTCACAGACGGGGCAAAGAGTCTGCTTGCCGCATCTGGGTTTGACCCGGTCTATGGAGCACGGCCCCTGAAGCGTGCTATCCAACACCTGCTCCAGGACCCGTTGGCACTGAAAATTTTAGACGGGACCATCAAGGAAGGAAGTCACGTGGAGGTCGATGAGGAAAACAGGGTGTTGGTCTTCAAGTAAACGCTCCTTCTAGCCGAGGATGCATAAGACTTTCACTCCAGCGTCCTGTAACATTGGGCTCTTTCATCTCAAGGAACCGATTGTCACCGCTAAGCTTTATCTTGAGGGCACACTCAACAACACGAGGACATGTTCCGGAATCGCATTCCCTTACGATAAAACCATACCCTTATGCTGACATCATTCACCAAGGATTTCTCCTATCTTTCGGCGATGTTCACCATAGATCATTCAGGAACAAGGATGGGGAGGCTGTGGCCACAGGCGTCAATTTCTGACTTTTCAAGGCGACCTAAGGCTGCAGGTAGCAGCCTTTTTAGGCGGAGCGTCATTCGCTGTCCGGTAGCTTGGCCTACTGTTGTTTTATCGGAAGGCAAAGGGCCACCAACGACCCCCTTTTTTCCTCACTTTCGATCAGAATTTTGGCATTATGGTTTTCCGCGACCTGTCGGACCATTGTCAACCCCAAACCGGATCCATGGGTCTTGGATGTGACAAAGGGATCGCAAACTGAATCGGCATACCGTTGAGAAATGCCGCGACCGGTATCCGCGATGGAGATCACAATATAATCACCATCCGGCCTTGCTTTGATCATGATGCAACCCCCATCAGACATGGCATCAAGTGAATTTTCAATGACATTGGACAAGGCTGTAACCAGTTGGGATGAATCAATCTCAGCCAGGGGAAGGCGTTCTGTAATATCCGTTTCAAGGATCACTCCCTGCTTTTTGATTCGATGTGCGAATCTTTCTATGATCTGACGTAAAACTCCTGAGACGTCGTCCAAAATTAACTTGGCCGACAGGATATTGGAGAGTTCGTTGACGCGCGACACCAACTGTTCAAGCCTCTTCGATTCTTGTATAATAATATCAACATATCTCCCTATCTCGGGCTCGCCGTTCAATCTCTTCTTGATTCGCCTAGCGAAACCGCCGATGGCAGTAACAGGGTTTCTAATTTCATGGGCGATTCCCTGAACGAGATAATCAGTGGCAACAGACTTTGTGTCTCGCATGTTTCGTCAACTCCCTCTCAACCATAAGAACTCTCTTTTCCGAACGTGGGAAGATTGCTGTTGAAGGATTCACTCGGATCTGCAAAAAGCGGTCATCTTCTACTCAAGTAGTCGTCTTCAATCTGGCTCAGTCGATAGACAAATTCCTGCTGAAATTGAAAATCAGGATAGTGGTTGATCTCCTCTTTTAAAGGCCCGATAAAGGGTATAATGTCAATTCCTGCTGTGTTTTTGCCTCTTTTGTCCGCCTCTTGAATAGTCAGGAGGCAGTAATAAGTAATTAGTAGCCTAAAGGACGTTGAACGACGGAAGAGATAAGCCCTGCCTCCTGTTGTGTTTATAAGAAAGCCCGCGTATTGATACAGAACATCAAATGAGGGTCTTATATTTTCGGGGTCAGGGCAACGGTCCCCCAGTATGAACCATCTATAAAACATCTCAAGGTTTATTTCGAGGTTCTCCTCCTCATTCTTTAAGATCTCCTTGACCAGTCGAATATCCTTCCCTTTGAGGACACGAAAAAAGTGATAGAGATTGCCGATAATCATCTTGTGATCGGCTCCTTCTCCCGCTGGGATCGGAGGGTGCTTTGCCAGCTTTTTTAAGATTTCCTTGGCCCGGACATACACATTGACCTCGAGATCCAGATTTCGAATATACTCCTTTTGATCAAGATAAAGGAAATACTCTGCAATATTATTCTCAATCCGATCACAGTCGTCTTCTTCTTTTTCGGTGGCAATATAGATCTCTTTCTTAATGGAAGGTGTTGGTGTTTCAACCTTTTCTTCAGTTACCGGCTCCTGAATGGAGGCAGCGTCGCCACGATCAACTTCGGGAGTTTCCCTCTCAACAACGGTGTCTTTCAGCCCTAAGATCACCAGGTAGGACAGAACACCTGCCAAAACCAGAATCAGAAGCCCCCACAACCAGGCACGTCCTTTGCTGCCCTTTTTCATGCCAACCCCTCAAGATTCATGAGGATCTTCATGTTAATACCGTATCACACCTACTCATGCAATTACTGAAAGGCTCTTTAGGCTCTCTCGCCACCCTATTTTATCTGATACGTTTTTCTGCCATCAACATAAAGGTCGTTTCCCAGAGTATCGTTCACAACGATTACGGGAAGTTCCTCTACTCTCAATTCTCGTATGGCCTCAGGACCTAGGTCTTCATAAGCCACTACTTTCGCCTCTTTTATTGCTTTGGCCATAAGTGCCCCCGCACCTCCAATGGCAGCGAGATAAACGGCCTTCTTCTTGACCATAGCCTCTTTTACTTCCTGAGACCTTTTCCCTTTTCCAATCATCCCTTTGAGACCCAATTCTATCAATTTCGGCGTGTAGGGATCCATTCGGTAGCTGGTGGTTGGCCCTGCAGCGCCAATCACTCTTCCGGGAGGAGGGGGCGATGGTCCGACATAATAGATCACCTGCCCTTCAATAGGAATGGGAAGCTCTTTTCCTTCATTGATCAAGTCAATGAGTCTCCGGTGAGCCGCATCCCTCCCGGTATAGACTGTTCCGCTTATCGTAATCCTGTCTCCGGCACGCAGTGATTCAACGTCCTTGGTAGACAACGGGGTATCCAGATGGAGTGTCGCACTCATAATAACCTCCTCTAAAACTCAATTTCCAGGTGGCGGCTTGCATGACATTGGATATTCACAGCCAGGGGAAGACTTGCAATATGACAGGGCATCATCAGGACATGAACCGCAAGAGACGTGATCCGTCCACCAAGGCCCTGTGGGCCCACTCCGGTCTTATTGATCTCTTTGAGGAGTTCCTCTTCCATTTCTCCCAGCGTAGGATCTGGATTGGGATCGCCAAGGGGTCTGAGAAGCGATTTCTTGGCAAGAATGGCGGATTGTTCAAAATTCCCCCCTATCCCTACGCCTATGATAGTCGGAGGACAGGGATTGGGCCCTGCTTCGGCCACGGTCTGGACAATCCTTTCCTTAATCCCTTCCCATCCAGCAGAAGGGGGAAGCATAAAAAGTTTGCTCATATTCTCGCTTCCTCCGCCCTTGGGGACCACCCAGATCTTTAACCTATCACCCGGCACAATATCGATATGGAAAATTATCGGCGTATTATCACCCGTGTTCTTTCTGGTGAATGGATGACAAACGGATTTCCGAAGAAAGCCCTCTTCATATCCCCTTCTGATGCCATCTTCCACCGCTGCTTTGAAATCACCTCCCTCAAGCAGTACATCCTGGCCGAGTTCCACAAAAATAACTGCCAGGCCTGTGTCTTGACACATTGGGATTCTCTCCTCCCTGGCTATCCTGGCGTTTTCTTGGAGCTGAAGCAGAATATCTTTACCGACTGGAGATTCCTCCTCCTTGAGGGCCTTGTCAAATGCACGGATAACATCTTCTCCTAATTCGAGATTTGCCTTAATTGCAGCATCTTTTACCGCATCTGCAATTCGTGGAGTAGAAATTCGACGCATGGAATCCTCCGATGAAAATTTGCCTTTTCTTGTAGCAGATTAGAAATAAATGTGACACAATATTTTATTATGGAATATCGGTTAAACGATCGGCATTATATATATAATATTTGGTAGATTAGCAATGAAAATTCTCTTGACTAATGATGATGGTATTCATGCGCCTGGCCTTATGGCGCTTTTCCATGCCCTGGAATCGGATTACGAAGTTCATGTCGTCGCTCCCAGCACGGAGATGAGTGCGGTGGGCCATGCCATTACCCTTTCATCTCCATTGAGGGTTCGCGAGGTTCATAAGAACGGGACATTTTTCGGTTATGCGGTTAAAGGGACACCTGCGGATTGCGTAAAAATAGCGGTCCAAGAATTACTAGATAAGCCACCCGATATAATCCTCTCAGGAATAAATCTGGGGGCCAATGTGGGCGTCAATGTCCTGTACTCGGGCACTGTCTCAGCCGCCACAGAGGGGGCCTTTTTGGGTTTCCGATCGGCTGCCATCTCCCTTGCAACCCTGAAAAACCCTGATTTTAGGGTGGCAGCCCAATTCAGTAGGAAAATCATCCAACATATCATGGAAAACGGCCTTCGAGACGGGACCGCTCTCAACGTGAATGTCCCAGCTGTTCCTGCAGAAGAAATCAGAGGAGTCTGTTTTACGAGACAGGCGACTTCCAGGTTTGAGGAGAGCTTTGAACGCCGAAGCGACCCCAGAGGTAATGTTTATTACTGGCTGGCCGGAGAGAGGTCTATTGATAATGGGAAAAGAAATAACGATCTGACAGCATTGAGAGAAAATAAGATCACCATTACCCCCATTCATTATGATCTTACCAGCCATGAAGAACTGGAGAGACTTAAAAAGACCCCCTTCCCCTTTCGTGCCTAAATCAAGGGACTGTCCACCCGCATGTGTGGCGGATAATGATCATGCCAGTGTGTACGTTTTTGCAAAAGGTTTCTTCTCCGAGCCAGATGCTGACACATGGAATATTGGGACACATGAACAGACAAGCCATGTTTTATCAAAATTTCCAATTGCTTCCAGCAATCCACACTTGACGCTTAGCAACATTCGATATCAATCGCCATTCACTGTTTAGGAGTCGTCCAAACAAGGTAGGGGCATAACTTGCATATATCGAAACCAGGATAGGTTTCACCTGTCCTTGGAAAGGACGCACCACCATCGCGCACGGTCCTTTCAAGCAGCCATTTGACGGTCGGTTTGAGGTGCGGGCCCGGGAAAATCCAGTTGATCTCACCCTGTTCTGTCTTCCCAGCAGTATAGCTGCTGCTGCACATAGGGGTTATATTTGGTTTCTGCGTCACATAACAGCCGACGATGCCGTGACACACAGAGGAATTCATGGTCATGGTCATCTCAAAGGGATGTTTGTCGAATACAGCGCACCAATCATTTCCCATATGATAGGCTTGAAGAACATCCGACATTCCATGAATTACATCCGGCTCAAAGGGTGATTTGTGTAAAGGGGCGGTTGCATATGCCAGCAATCCTGAAGGCATCCTTTTTTTGGTTTTGACAAATCTCTCCGCCTGATTCGCATCCTTGGTATATTTCAGATGACTCTTAATTTCGCCTTCATCCAATTCTTTCCAGCCCAGTACGTATTTCGCGTTCGTGCATCCCGTTTTTTCTGGAATTCCTAATAGGATGTCGCCCCGTTGTCTCGATGCAGCGACATAATGACACATGGTAAAGGGATGCAACGCAGTCTTGTAGTCCACATTCTTTTTAAAGTTCTCCAATTCATCATCCGAATAAAAGAGCTTAACGGCAACGGGATAATATTTCATTTTCAGAAGATTTCTAAGAGTGAAAACGACATCCGTGTTGCTTAATTCTTCATTTTCCAAGATTGCCTCGGCAAACTCCACATCATTCAATAATTTCTTCGTGTCAATCATAGTAATTTCCTCACTGTTCTTATCATTTCTTGCAGTTATACAGGACCACCTAATCTGTTTCGTAGGCATCCAAGCCTTTCTGGATTCCCCTGAAATAGGGAAGCCGTGGACGCAGGTATTTAAAGATTATTCTGCAAAGGATGTAGAGAGGAATAAAGGTATATGTATATCCAACCGAATCCCCGAATATGCAAGACAATGGGAACAAGATGGGGAACTCAACTCCTTGAAACCGTGACTGCATCCAACCAAGCGCAAAGGGTATGGGCCACAGGATGCCTGCGGAGTAGGCAACCATTGTGAAAAATTTCTTCCCCCAGGCATCCGTTGCCTCTTTGTTCAACGCCTTGTAGCCTACAAGATCACCTGCCTTATAAGCTCCCATGGATAGTCTTTGCTTTTCTTTCATATCGAAATTGAGTTGATCTAGGTACCGCTTATTGAATTTCAAGGCCAGAGAAATAGTGGCCTCCCCTATGAAAACACAGATAAAGGCAAGAACAAAGGTTCCGATGCAGTAATCAACAAAAGTATAACTGGTGATCCTGTAAAAAAATATCAATATTTTATCTATGTAATAATTGGTATAGGCGAAAAATGTTTTCATTTTTCGTCCTCTTACATTGCGTTCTGCTGGGGCGGGTAATTACTAAAAGATTCCGCCGAATGGTATTATTACCCCACCTCTAGATAATCGAGATGCCGAAGAAGCCTCTCAAAGTGTATCTGAGACCGATAAATAGGGCCAGTATGATGAATATAATCTTGAGGACCTTATCAGGAATATATTTCCCCGTCCTAGGTCCTATCATGGAACCAACGAATATGCCGGCCAGTTCAGCTCCGATCATTGGCCAATAAACCATGATACCCTTGAGGACCATATAGTTAAATATAGAAAATATCATTCCGATCAGCACGGACAGGGCTGAAGTGCCGGCAACCACAAACATGGGCAATCCCACAATACTGGTCAGGAAGGGGACGTAAAGGAAACCGCCCCCCACCCCTATGAACGACGCCACGGCAGAGATCACAAAACCTCCGACAAAAGCCCAAATAGGACTGAAAGAAAAGCGCCGTCCAAAAAAGGAGATCTCTGTGTTTAATAGATCCCATTTTAATGTTTTAACACCCTGTTCTCTAATGTCCCCTTTGTCCTTCACTGTCTGCTCGAAGGCCTTCGCAGCCTTCTGTGCCTCTTTTTTTGATGACTGCCCCTTGGGTGTCAACTCATAGAGCATAAAACCGCCGATGAGGAAGACGCAGAGGCCGAAGTAGCCCTGGTATTGGGAGAATTTGATTTTTCCAGCAGTAGTGAAGACAATCAACAGGGTTGCGAAGAGAGCACCTATGCCCAGAAAAAAGCCAAGGGCCGGCACCATTCTCCTTTGTCGTAAGTAGTTGCTGCTGGAAATCAATGCTGACAAGCCTACGAGCCACTGGTTGGACACCCGGATGCTGTCAGTTATGAATTTATTCAGTGCAGGGCCTGTTGATTGAAAGCTCTTGGCATAGGATCCTAGGCCGTAGATGGTAATGTGCCCAACACCTGCCATGATACCGCCGAAAGCCCCAACCGTAGAGAAAATCCATCCAACCCATATCGCCCACAGAAACCCTATCCACAGATTGAGTTTAGGGGCTCCAGCAATACCGAGAAAGCCTTTAGACGCTTCTGAATTGATCTCCCCCTCTCCAGGCCCCTGCTTTGTCATGGCAATGGCATCAGCCAGTTTGTCGGCGTTGGCAGGCGCTGTCATCACCAGAGGAGAAAAAAATAGCCCGAAAATAATCGATAAACTGATAATCCATTTCATGCTATCATTCATCACAACCTCCTCATAAATGAGTTTAAAAAAATTCAAAAAAACTCATATATCGACGACGGTGTCGTTGATAAACACCTCTGAGAAACCCCTGCAATCTTTTTCTCTAGATGTGCCCCACATTATACCCGCTAATAGAAGTAGGCAATTAAAATTCTTCTCGTGAATAAATCGGGGAGCCAATGTGGCCCTCAATGTCTTGTAGTCTGGCACTGTCTCAGCCGTCACAGAGGGGGCCTTTTTGTGAGTTCGATCGCCTGCAATTTCGCTTGCGACCCTGGAAAAACCTGATTTTAGGGTGGCGGCCCAATTCAGCAGGAAAATCATTTAACATATCCTGGAAACCGGCCTTCGAAACGAGACCGCTCTAATCGTGAATATAGCCCTCGTTTCAGCCGAAAAAATCAGAGGACTCCGTTACCCCCCATCCATTACGATCTTACCAGCTATAAAGAACTGCAGAGACTCAAAAGGATCTTCCCTTGTTTGACATGCATCAATATCCTGGAGCTCACGTCCTTAATGAACACTTGGCAGACACCAACCCGGTACAAAGCATATCTCGCTCGGTTTCTCCTTGACATATAAGTGAAATCTATATATAATTATTTTTTTAAAAAGCAATAGGTTACCGCCTCTCACCAAGCAGCGAACCGTATTATGCTGTTATCGGCAAATCCGAAAAACGTCTTGATTGCTCAGAGCCGTTTTGCTTCCCACAAACAAAGAAGCAGATGAATAGCTGCGGGCGAAATGTATAAAAAGCGAGCCGGACATCTTGCATCCCCTGAGTCGGCGGGCTTCTTTATTGAGACTGGTGAATAATACATGTGGTATCCTCACTGGAGCTGCTCTGAGGATTATTTTTTCCTCCCGTTAGAATAGTATGTGTTGTCATCAAAAGATGTTTCAGACAAGAGTGATTGAACACAATTCAGAAATATAAGGAAGTTGTCGTCTGCGCAACTTATATTATCCAATTGAGGATACCTCCTGTTTATTAAGAGGTGTTTTTCTTCGGCGCCCCTCCTCATATCAAACTGACCTCCTTAAACCTGAAAATTGTCAATTACAAAGAATATTGTACTAGATATGACTTTAAAGAAAGATGCTTTTTATGCATATATATTGTGAAAAACCTCAGAAAGCAGATGAATTGGAATGGTGGTTTTGCCACGGGTATTATCAACTCGAATCTACCCTGCCAACGTTCTTTATGACAAGTTTTTTCAAGACCCTTTCCAATCATCCAGGCCCGAACCTAGTAGGTTATTCCCTGATTAATACGCTCATCTCCGTCAATGAATCATCCCATACCTTTAATTCCTGTATAGATACAGGTGCGCACGCCGTCTTTCTTAGTAGACTAAAAGAAGTTCACGAATCAACGATCAGCAGCCATCTGAAGGATGCCTATTTGGGTGAGATTGAAGAATATGGGCCTCCCTCTCCAATCGTCCTGAAGCAGTCTTCTCCTATCGTCGCTGAAGAGGTCCTGAATATTGAGTGGGATTCCTACCATCTTTTTCAACAGGATAATTACTTCGGGCTCCGCTTCAGCCCCGACGAAAAAAATCACTATAATTTTATTCTGAAACCCCAGTACGAAAGACTTGATCTGATATCTAACGAGCAGTCCCAGTTTGGGGGAATGGCGTATCTGAGTTATCCTCGTATGGCCCTGTCTGGGACAGCGAATGGTGTCAAGATATCAGGCAGAGCCTGGCTTGATCACCAGTTCGGTGATTTTTCTTGGTTACAACGAGGAGAGAATAAAGAACCACTAGCCTGGATATGGGCTGGAATCAATTTGGATGATTCCACTGATGTAGTTTTTATTCAGCATTTGGACGCTCGAACCGGCCAGTCTCTTCACCGTAGGGTGTGGATTCGATATGATTCCGGAAGGATCCAAGATAATCTTGAAGTAGAAATCGAAACTGTGCGGGAATGGGAAAGTCCCCACACACACATTCATTATCCGATTGAATTTCGTCTACGAGTGCCTGAAGTTGATATGGTGTTGGACCTCAAACCGTTAGCGGATGCACAGGAAATCCCCATTTTTGGATTCCAAAGGGCTATTTGGGAGGGTGCCGGGGTGGCTTCCGGTATTTTAAAAGGAGATCCTGTGAGGGGGAATGCTCGAATCGAATTAAATGGTTTTGGCTTCATTTTTGATTCGAAAGAGTACATTAATAGCTTTGTCGAGACTATTGACAAGCACTTAGAGGACTTCTTACCCAAGAAGATAGACAAGAAGTGGCTCGTTGAGAACATAGCCGAGGAAAATTGGCTTCATGAACCTGAGGGAATCACCGAGGTCATATCAAAGCCCGCCTGGGATTTCTTATCGCGTAGCGGCAAACATTGGCGCCCCTTATGTTCCATGCTCCTCCTTGAATCGGCGGGCGTTCCGTCAGCACCCTATGCCAAAATGATTTCCGCGTTTACTGAACTGAATCATTCCGGGTCCCTTATCATAGATGATATAGAGGATGATTCTCTTATTCGACGTGGAGCAGAATCTCTCCATCTAAAATATGGCATTGATGTGGCCATTAACCTTGGCAATTCACTATATTTTCTTCCTTATTTGCTTCTAAAAGACCACCCTCATCTGACAGAAAACCAGCGTCTGGAAATATATAAACTCATCATCCAGGTATGGACACGCGCCCACTTGGGTCAGGGACTCGATATTTACTGGTCCAAAAACCTATCTAAACAAAACCTTGATAAATGGCTAAGAGATTCGCTCGATAAGAAATTATTACAGATGTATGCGTTTAAGACGGGCGCAAGTGTCGAAGCAGTCGCTGAAATGGCCTGCATTCTCTCAGGTGGGAGCGTAGAAAAAAGAAGAGTTTTCGCTACCCTAGGGCGTGTTTTCGGCGTTGCCTTTCAAATTATTGACGACGTGAATAATTTCAGTCAGTCCCCAGGTTGGACCAAAACATGCGGAGAGGATATCACCGCGGGAAAACCGACCTACGTGATCGTCACAACGCTCAAAATGCTTTCAAGAGAGGAACGAAAAACCTTTTTGGAGATTTTCTGTTCTCCGGATTTGAGGAGAGAGAAGGAGTATCTGGAAAAATCTATTGTCATGGTCAGAAATTCCGGTGCGCTTGAAGTCTGCAGAAAAGAGGCGGAGGAGATGATTGATAGAGAATGGAAGAACTTCAAGCGCTATGCTTTTCACTGCGACTCGAAGATTATGCTCAGGATGCTCATCTCATCGCTATTGTATTACTCACATGACGTCTAGATTGCGCTACAACAAAAAGGCGAAATCACGACGGTGGACCTCAAGTCGGGGACATAACTGGTGGCGTGATTGGGCCCCCACTGAATTGAGATCGTACATGGAATCCAAATATTCTGCCGAAGGGCAAATTCATACATATATGTTGTGGTTAGTTAGCGCTTGACTCACAATGGAAATGTTTTTATAATCTTTAGGGAAATAGAATACAGAGTCCCTAAAATCCCGCCGGCAACATGAATTGGATGACTGGAATTCCTGCTACGGACAGCACAAAAATCTTCACAAAAAGTGGAAATTTTCCAATGGCAGTGGCGGTTTGTGACGTGTTGTTGCATACGCCAAGCTGCTGAGACTCCCAAGTTATATGATTGTCGGAACGGCTGTGAGGCTTACCCAACATTGAATGTCAGTCGGCATCTTGAGTGATGTTGTTCTATCGAAGCCAACCTGGAGGGCACATTTGAGAAAAAGAACTTTCATAGGAGCAATGGTCTTTGTCGTCATTATTCCCGCCATTATTGTAAAGTCCTATTTTTTTCACCCAAAATTCTATCCCCTCAAATCATGGTTTTTCGCCTGGGCCGGCGATACAAGGATCATTGAATCAGATAAAAATACAATTAGCAAAGCAGAATTGAAGCGACTGCGCTCTTTGGTTCGGCCCGGGGATATTTTCCTGAATAGGTGTAATTATTATATTTCCAACTTCGCTATCCCAGGCTTTTGGACCCATGCAGGCCTATATGTCGGTTCTCAGGAAGATAGAGACGAGTTCTTCTCAGGCGATGTGGAAACCATGAATTGGGTCAGATCGAAAAGAATAGCATCTGGGAATTTCGATGAACTCCTATACCGACTTTTTGACAAGAAATCGAAGAAGCATAAGATGAATTGGCGGGAGATGACCATTATTGAGTCTATCAGCGAAGGGGTTGTTTTCTCCACATTTGAGTCAGGTGCTGCAAAAGACGGCATTGTCGTGTTGAGGCCCAGAATTTCCAAAAGAGAAATGGCCGAAGCCATTTATAAGGCCTTCTCATATGTCAATAAACCTTATGATTATAATTTTGACTTCTCTACCGATACGGCAATTGCCTGCACGGAGCTGGTGTACAAGGTGTATGAGAAAAGCACGCTCTTTCCAGTCAATGATATGTTCGGAAAACCTTTCTCAACAGCAAATGAGATCGCTGAATACTGTGACGCCAATTACGGCAAAAAAGGACTAAAACTGTCGCTTGCCTATATATTTGACGGCAAAAAGGCATATACCCACGAAAATGACGCTGCTCATCTGATATTCAGGAATTCCTGGAAATCATCTTTGTGGTAGAAGAGTACCCTTTGATTTCGCAAGTGATTGCTCTTCCTGTTCTAATCAAACTCAGAATCGCCCCTTGTTCTCATGACCCCGCCTTTTTCCCTGCGTTCGGCTCGTGGGGCCTTCAAATGATTCAATAGGCTTGACTTTTTGGAAGACCTGCCCTAATGAGAAAACAACAGAGTACTCAGGTAAGATCATGCCGAACAAAATAAAACAGACCGCAGACTTCTTGTCCTCCAAACTGAAGGAGCTCCCATTGATCGGGATGATTACCGGGACCGGTCTGGGGAATCTCACAAAGGGCATGGATGTTGACTTTCGCTTGCCCTATGGGGAAATCCCTCATTTCCCCAGATCGACCATTGAGGGTCATAGTGGGACCTTGGTGGGAGGGAGAATCGCCGAGAAATCTGTCATCGCCTTAGAGGGCCGTTTTCACCTATATGAAGGGTACACCCCCGGAGAAATTACTTTCCCGGTGAGGGTGATGGCCGAACTGGGAGTGCAGTATCTCTTTATCTCCAGTGCCGCCGGTGGTCTGAACACCCAATTTCAACCTGGCGATCTAATGATCGTGACGGATCATATCAACCTTACCGGCACCAATCCCCTAATAGGCCCCAATCTGGATGAATTTGGGCCTCGATTTCCCGATATGTCGGAGGTCTATGATACCTCCCTGGTCTGTCTGGCCAGACAAAAGGCCCTTGAATCGGCTATCCTGACCCGACAGGGCGTTTACGTTGGACTTGTCGGTCCAAGCCTTGAGACCCCTGCAGAGACACGATTCTTAAAAATGATCGGCGCCGACGCTGTTGGAATGTCCACAGTGTCGGAAACCATTGTGGGTGCCCACTGCGGACTGAAAATACTGGCAATCGTCGTAATAACCAACGTAAATCTACCAGATTGCATGGAAAAAACATCACTCGAGGAAGTCATTGACAATGCGCGCCGCGCAGGCCTCAGGCTTGCCGGACTCTGGGAGAGAATCATTGCTGATGTGCGTTGAGCTTCATTACTTCGTAAGGTGTAAGAATGCATCAAGCTGATATTCTAATTAAAAACGGAATCATTCTCCTGATGGACTCCGAGAACACGATCATAGAGAATGGTCTTGTCTGTGTAAAAGGTGACACAATAACGCATGTGGGCACGGCCGATTCCGACCACTTTGACGCCCAGAAGGTGATCGATGCCAAAGGAGGTATTGTCCTTCCAGGTCTCATAAATGGTCATACCCACGCCGCCATGGCCCTTTTCAGGGGCCTTGCCGATGATCTGCCCCTCATGGACTGGTTGACTAATTATATCTTTCCGGTTGAAAGTAGAATGGATTCCGATTTTGTCTACACTGGATCGCTACTTGCCTGCGCAGAAATGATCCTCTCAGGAACGACTACCTTTTGTGATATGTACCTGTTTGAAGACAGTGTTGCGGAAGCGGCTCACAAGGCCCGCATGAGGTGTTTGCTAGGTGAGGTTCTCTATGATTTCCCATCCCCGAACTACGGACCGGTAGAGAAAGGTCTTCAATATACGGAATCCCTTATACAAAAATGGCAGAAGGATCCTCTCATCTCCATTGCCGTGGAGCCCCACTCCCTTTTCACCTGCAGCCCTGAGCTCCTAGAGGCAGCCAATCAGATGGCATTAAAATATAAACTCCCATTGATTATCCATATTGCAGAGACCTTACATGAAATTGCGGAGATAAAACATAAATATGGCAAACCCCCATTCGAGCATCTTCGATCACTCGATCTCCTTGGGCCTCACCTGATCGCGGATCACTGTGTCCATATCGATCCAACAGACATCCAAACGATTGCGGAATATGGTGTGAAGGTCATCCATAACCCGGAAAGCAACATGAAACTTGCCTCCGGCATTTCCCCTGTGCCTCAAATGATCGCGAGGGGAGTCACCGTTGGCATCGGTACTGATGGATGTGCCTCCAATAACAATCTCTGTCTCTTTGGGGAGATGGATACGGCCGCGAAGCTCCACAAAGTCCATTGCATGGATCCAACGGTTATGGATGCCGTTACTGTATTGAAAATGGCCACCATAGACGGAGCCAGGGCCTTAGGGATCGATCGTATCACGGGATCTCTTGAAAAAGGAAAAAAGGCTGATATCATAGTTGTAGACACGAATAAACCCCATCTTAAACCAATGTACAATCCCTATTCCCACCTTGTTTACTCCGCGAGTGGGAATGACGTCATCCACTCCGTGATTAATGGTTTTATTGTGATGGAGGACCGAAATCTGATCACACTTGAATGCGAAGAAATTATGGCCAGAGCAAAAGAGAAATCGATTGAAGTGTCTACCTGGCTTTCTGATTGACTAGAATATGGATATCAGAGCACCGGCTCTGCCGCGAAATTGAAATGGTTGATAACTCCCATCCCACCTTTGTTGCCCTGGGAAGCAGACTTCGGGGCATCCCTGAGGTCACAACCCTTGGTTTGAAACCTAACTTCCCAGATTACACCACTGAAGAAAGAGACTTAATCCTCGACGCACATGCGATTCTCTATCCTACTCAGAACTATGCCCAATTTCTGTCTACCATTGGGAAAAAGATATTTCCAAGTCTGGAGACCTATCTCCACTCTGATGAAAAAATCAAACAGACAACCCTTTTTTATATGTTAGGCCTGCCTCACCCCAGGACCCGATTCTATTACCACCTACATCACTCTGATATACTGAAAGATTTCTCTTTTCCATTTGTCTGCAAACTGCCTAGATGCTCCGCTCGGGGAAGAGGGGTATTCAAAGTCACTTCCGAGAGGGATCTGGAGAGATACTTGCGTCTTACCAACGTAGCCTATATACAGGAATTCTTGCCTCACGATCAAGATTTGCGAGTCATCCTCATCAACTACGATCCGATCCTTTCCTATTGGAGGATAAGACGCTCTGATGATTTCAGGGCCAATCTTTCTCAGGGAGGTGAAATCAGCTTTGAAAACCTCCCACAGGAGGGGATCCGATTGGCCCGGGAGGCGGCCATTAAGTGCAGATTTACCGATGTCGGCATGGACCTTATCAGAAGTCGAGGAAAATGGTATGTAATAGAGGCCAATATGCAATATGGGCGCAGAGGATTACGAATAAAAGGCCTTAATCTGAAAGAGGTTATCCGGGAAAAACTGCTTTCTGGAAAACTGTTTTAGTCTGTTAACTGACTCAGCATTCATAGAATTCGATGTCAACAGATTGTGGAGATACCTATTCCGCACTGAATAGAAGTAAATGATGAAGAAAAAGACATATCTTATTGGTTTCATAGCATTCATTTTCCTTTTGCCCCTTATTCTCTTCGGCTACACCTATTATGAGGTTACTCTTGACGCTTCAACCAGGATCCAGAAAGGTGTCATCCAAAACATTATACGCTCGGAGAGTCCGGTCTATTATGACGACAAGGAGACTCCAATCGGTGTGTTTTTCGAAAAAACCCACCGAAAGTATATCGATTATAAAGAAATCCCAAAGGTCTTTATTAAGGCGATTATTGCGGCGGAAGACAGAGACTTCTTCAATCATCACGGTTTTGACGCCAAAGCGATCCTCCGGGCGCTTATTTCGAATATCAGGGCTGGGAAAGTGGTTCAGGGTGGAAGCACGATCACCCAGCAAACTGCAAAGAACGTTTTCAAACGCGAGAGGAGATCTTATAGGGCAAAACTCAAAGAGCTTATACAGGCCTTTCTCCTGGAGAGAGAATACTCAAAACAAGATATACTGGAAATGTATTCCAACCAGTTTTTTGTGACCGGTTATGGAAAGGGACTCATGATCGCTGCCCAGTATTATTTCAATAAAGACGCAAAGGACCTTGACCTGGTGGAAGCGGCATTTATTGCCGGATCCGTAAAGGGACCTAACCGCTACAATCCATTCATAAAAAAAACAGGGGCAGAAAAAAAAGAGGCCAGGAAGCAGTCCAAATTGCGAAAAGACTATGTGCTGGCGAAAATGATGCAATTAGATTTTATTACGCAGGAACAGTATTTGGAAGCAATACAGATGGAGGTCCCCTTCAATGAAGGAAGAGTTACATATAAACTGAATGTGATCCTTGATTACGTTCGAGAACAGCTCATGTCCGATTTTTTTAAGGCAGTTCTCGAAGAGCAAGGTGTGGATAACCCAGCCACCTCCGGTATAAGAATATACACATCCATTAACAAAGATGTACAAGAGGCGGCGTTAAGAAGCCTCCGTGATCATTTACCCTTATTCGATGTCAGACTTAACGGTTATAATATCGCTGAAATGTCGGACTCCTATTATGAATTACTCGAAAAGGGTATAAGAAAGTCGACAGACCATTTTCCCTTTCCAGCCCGCATTACACACATTGGAAAAACAAGAAAAGATCCTCATTTGGTCGTGTCGTGGGACCATGGAGGGGGAATCATTGACTATGAAGGACTTCGTCCCATAGGGGATTCCTGGCTAAAATCAAAGAAGGGTCTTTGGGCGGAGTTCGGGGAGAAGCATATCCCCTCATTCCTGAAGAATTTCTCAGTAGGAGATGTCGTTCCGGTCCAAGTAATTTCTTCAGGAGAAAAAGATGCCGGGTCAAAAGTTTTTCTATCAAAAATACCGGAACTTGAGGGCGGTATCGTCGTCCTTCACAAAGGCATGTTAAAAGCGATGGTCGGCGGATATTTGAACCGCTATTTCAATCGTTCGGTCGATGCGAAACGACAGCTTGGGTCTATTTTCAAACCGATCGTGTATGGAGCGGCCCTCCAACTCAAATGGAATACTCTCGATTCCCTTCGGAACAGAGAAGATGTTTTTCGGTTTGAAAATACCTATTATGTCCCACGACCAGATCACGAACCAATGAGCGAAAATGTCTCCATGATGTGGGCTGGAGCCAAGTCGGAGAACTTGGCGACCATCTGGCTCCTTTACCATCTGACGGACCGTTTGAACCTGGAAGAATTCCGTGAAGTGGCTGATCTTGTAGACCTTACCAGAAGGTCTGGAGAATCCTACCCATCTTATAAGACCCGGATAAGGGATGTCCATGGAGTCGTTGTTGATGAGCATGCATTAATGGAGGCTGCCTTTGAACAATCCAAGGGACAGGTCCAATCAGACGTGATCTTTAGCGGTCATGAGGAGATGCTTCCACATATCAGCAGAATGCAATTTGACATCAGTGAAAAAAGTCTGAACGCAGAAGGGATTAAAAAACGGGAGTTCCAACGTTTTTGTTATCAAAGACTTATTGCCCATGACCTCAGGATGAAGACCAAGCTAAAGAGGCTTGTCACACTCTCGGCACGACATGATTTAGATGGGACTCTCCCGGACAAAGAAGCCCTTTCCAAGGTGCTTGAATATTTCTATTTTATTGAAACTGAGGATAATGGGCCAAAAGTGGTCTATGTAGAGGATAGATCCTCTCTTTCCCAGGATCTCGTCTTTCCATTGACTCTTGAATGGCTCAAGATGAGGTCCGCGCCCCTTTCCCCTGGAGACATCTGGATAGATGGTTTGGTCACATCAGAGATTCTCGGAACAATCAAGGAGCACATGAACCGGAATTTCAGACGGTTGATCTCTCTTAAACGGTACGATCTGGACGTGCTTTGGAAAATCCGTGATTTCAGGACCCTTGTAAATATGTTTTATGTTATACATTTCTCAAAAAAGATCGGGATCTCGACAGAACTTGAAGCAGTGCTTTCTTTTCCCCTGGGTCCCAATTCCATTAGTATCATTGAAGGCGCCCGAGCCTATCAGACAATCATGACAGGCGAGGTCTATCCTTTTCCTCCTACTGAAGGGCTGGATCAAGTGCCTATTATTACGAAAATAGTGGATAGAGAGGGAGAAACCCTCTGGGAATACGAGGCAAATCCCCAGGAGGTGTTGTCCGGCAGAGTCTCACGGCTGGTCATGGAGATTCTCGAAAAGGTCATGACCATTGGAACCGGCAGTCTGGCTGCTGAGGCTGTGCGTGTTTTTGACATCCCGATTCCATCCTTTGGAAAGACGGGAACAGCCAATCAATTTACCAATTCGAGCTTCATAGGTATGATTCCCGGTCCGGACAAGACAATCAATCAGCTCAATCTCAAAGATGGCTATGTTATTGCAGCCTATGTGGGATATGATGATAATCGACCGATGAAGGGCAAGGCCGTCACAATATATGGGGCATCAGGGGCCCTCCCTCTCTGGATTGATACGGCCCGTGCCATTGTCGGCAGGGACAACTATAAGGAATGCGTTCAACCCGCTGATCTCGCTTTTGATTCCAGTTCGGTTCTCTGGTCGAATAATGAGGACTTCCGGGTTGTACCAGTTTCACCACTCACGGGCCTTCATCTGGAGCCGGGTGTCGGCAAGACTGTTGAGCCACCCAAAAAGGCAACAACCTTTGCTGAAGTCGACGCTAATGGTGATAGATATGAACTGAAAAGACGATTTGAACCTCTCAGGGAGAAGAACAATTAATCATAATATCCTCCTAAGAAAAGGACCCTTTTCAAGGGTCTTAGAGTCTTAGGCCGGGGCCTGAGCCTGAAAGTTTAGAGGAGTCATCCAATGAAAAGAACAACATGGCCGATAGTGGTCTTATGCTTCTTGGTTATGTATCTACCCGCTTGCATTCCCTGGAAACAGAAACCACTGGTTTTTCATGCGCCAAAGCCGGAGAAAGCACAACCATGGAGCGAGGAACTCATTGATGAAAAAATAGCCTTTTTTAAAAATACAATTAAGCAAGAGGACATCACCGACGTCGACAGAAGGATTGCCTTAGATCTCCTTGATTCATACAAATCGATCAAGCAGGTAAGTCCCAACCAATTTAAAGAATCAGAATACCGTCTGCTTATAGGACGTCTTGTCAATAGCCTGTCCCTCCTTGATCAAGAATATTTTTCTCACGAACAGGGCCGACCTCTGGATTATTCAAGTGTGATCAGTTTTTTTGCCAAAAAGCGAGATGGCATCTTGAATGCCTATTTATCGGGAGACTCGAAAAGCGTCATCAACAGTTGTCTGAGGCTTAAAGCACTTTTTGGAAAGGATGCCTTAACCCCGGAGATCGCCATGTTGTTCGCTCTATCACTTGCCAAAGAGGGAATGGTTGAAGATGCCTTAAATGTCGGAGAAGTAGTTGAAGATGAACTTGAGCTGACTCCGGATCTTATCCTCCTTCGAACCAAAATGGCTGAACTTCAGTTCATCCGGGGAAATCACGAAAAGGCCCTCACTTCCTATGAAAAACTTACGGACGTTTTGGATGAGCTGAGAGCGATCCACGACCGCCTTGGGCAACGAATCTCGGGAGCGGAGAAGACAACCCCAGACATCAAGGTGCTGCCGTCCCGCGTAGAACCTGAAGCTTATCCGATGGATCATAAGGACTGGACGACAAAGCAAGTCCTTCAAAAAGCGGCTAGACTGGCACAGGATCTGAGGTTTTCCGAGGCGAGAAATTTGCTTCTTTCCAGAAGGGGGGAGATTTCATCGGGGCCTCTAGTAGAAGTCTTCGACCAGGCTTTGCAATCCTTGGATCAGGCCGAGGAAAGGTATATTGAAGAAAAGGTCTCTGGGATTCTCAAGAGAAAAGAGACCTTGAAAGAGGCAAGAAAGCTTATGGATCAAGAGAAATTTGAAGAGGCAATATCGAGGATTGATGCCTTTTCATCCACTGAGGAGGAGAGTAGGGAGCTTGCAAAACTCAGGGACCGAGCAGTCGGTAACCTAATCAACCGCGAAAGGAATCGGGCAGCAAAAATATTCTTAGCGGCGACCAAGTCTCAGGACCTTGAGAGAAAGAGAAAATACCTCGAATCCTCCTATGATATCCTTCATGCCCTATTTGTGAAGTATCCCAGATCTCCATTACATGACAAGCTGAAATCGAATCTTCGACGGGTGGAAGAGGAACTCAAAAAGCTGGGCGTTGAAAAGGGTTCGTCAAGAGACTGAACCATAGTATATTACTGCAGACATACAGCCACCCAACCATCATTGCTTTCCCCTTTGACAACTAAATAGCGCTTTACCCAATTTTGCAAATGAGCGTCTCGTCCGTTCTACTGTTTGGATTGGCAGGAGTGTATAAGATGATTTAGACCATAGTGAGGTGATGACATGGATAACTCGAGAGTCGAAGTCGATGAAGAAAAATGTGCGGGGTGTCTCATGTGTCAATTGCGATGTTCTTTTGCCTTTACCGGGGCTTTCAATCCTTTGGAGGCATACATATATATCGAACCTCCGATAACCGGTGTCAGGGGCATATCTTTTTCAGACGAATGCAATGAATGCGGCCTTTGCACCCGAGTCTGCGCTTACGGTGCCTTGCGACTCAAATCTGAATAGAGAGGTGGCTGATATGGAATTTTATGGATATGCAGGAAGGATTCTCTATGTAGATCTGACTACGGGAAAGATCAGAGAACAAGAACTGGACCTTGAAGTGGCAAAAAAATTTATCGGCGGCTTCGGGCTGAATGCCTATCTGGCTTATAATCTCATAAAACCCCGCACGAATGCGCTTTCCGAAGATAATGTCGTTGTCATCGGCGCAGGCCCCTTTTTGGGAACGACCATAACAGGGGCCTCCAAAGTCATGCTCACAACAAAACTCCCAACCGGTGTTGTCGGGACATGCAGTGGCAGCATAAAATTCGGGGCCATGCTGAAATGGGCGGGCTATGATCACGTCGTCATAACAGGACAGGCTCGGCGCCCGGTCTATCTCAAAATATTCGACGATATCGTAGAAATCTGCGACGCTGGTGATCTATGGGGAAGAGACCTGTACGATACAACCGATGAATTATGGGAAAGACACGGAAAAACGTGCAGCATAACCGCCATAGGACAGGCAAGCGAAAACCTCGTGGTTCCATCTCTCGCCCTCATTGATAAAATCGGGCACTGGGGAAGAAGCGCAGGGGCCGTACTCGGTTCTAAAAAGCTCAAGGCCATGGTGGTCAGGGGAACCAGAGGGATAAAGGTGGCCCGAAAAAAAGAGTTCACGAAGCTGACCGGCGATATCATTAAGCGGTCGATGGACTACAAATACCGTGACGGCTGGGTCGACTGGGGATTGATGTATTACTGGGATAGATGGGCTGGAGCAGTAGGAGGAGCCCAGTCAAAGAATTTCAGAGAGCTATACCCGGCAGACAAGGTCTACAAGTCGTTTGGACCCGACGCGATCTCGTCAAAACTGAATAAAACGCCAATAGCGTGCGCCTCCTGCACCTCCTGTGACAAGCACATGGTTGAGGTGAAGGAGGGAGAATATGCAGGCCTTGAGACCTATTATTCAACCATTTTCGATCTCGCCCTCTTCGGCCTTGCATGGAATGTCACACTTGAAGAAAAGGTCAAGATCCATGATCTGTATCAAAGATATGGGCTCGACGTCATAACAACGGATCCAATGATCGATTGGGCAATTGAACTCTTTGAGCGGGGGATCATTTCGGAGAAAGACACGGGGGGTTTGTCCCTGAATCATAATTACGATTGTCTTGCCGAATTGCTTGAACAGATAGCCTACAGAAAAGGATTTGGAGATGTCCTTGCAGATGGATGGAATGGGGCCATCAAAAGAATTGGAAAAGGCTGCGGTCAATATGCCGTCGTTGTAAAAGATGCGTCTCCTCCTCTGGACCTGAGAATGGGTTTCGGTACCGACGGCCTCGATGGAATGGTCAATCCTAGGGCCCAGGTGGCAAGGGGTGGATCCCCTACCCTCCTTTCGGCTGATGTCCCTTTCGATCTATTCAAGAAATGGGGTGAAAAGGTCGGTGTGCCGAAAGAGGCTCAATCTCGGATTTTCGTCCCGGACCAACCCGTCAACATAGCACGGGCAACAAAATATGCTGAGAACTGGATGTCTCTTTTCGATTCCTTGGGGATATGCGGAAGGGCCACAATCAACAGGCTCTATAATGATCGGACAATTGCCGACCTTTACTCTTCATTGACCGGCATTGGGTTGACACCGGGGGAGATCGTCCAGGCCGGCGAAAGGGCCTGGAACCTGGAAAGGGCTCTTTGCGCAAGAGAGGGTTTCGGCCGCAAAGATGATAAGATCCCTGAAAGGTTTCTCAAGGAACCGCTAAAGGCAAAAGACAAGGACCTTTGGTTACAGGATTACTTCAGGACTAAGGAACGATTCACTAAAGATGATTTCAAGAAAATGCTGGACGACTACTACGATGAACGAGGGTGGGATATCCCCACTGGGATACCTTCAAAGAATAAATTCATTGAACTGGGACTTGACTTTGCTGCAGATGACCTGGAAGTGCTTAGAAAATCCTACGAATAGATTTACTGATGCATGAGGGGAAGCATCCCTCATGGGCTAAATCTTCCAAATGAGATAGGCGAGATAGATCCCGTAGCAGGAGACGAGAAGCATACCGCCTTTCCTTGATATAAACCCGATCTTTGCCATCATCACCCAAGGTAAGATGCTGGTCACCAACATAACCATATAATCGATCACCAAGCCGCTCTCGAAAAAACCGCCCGGGATCAAAATCGGCCTCAAAAGGGAGGAGGCCCCAAGTACACTCAGGATGTTGAAGACATTACTCCCTACCAGGTTGCCGATACTTATATCCATCTCCTTTCTTAAGGCGGCAACCACGGAGGTGGCCAGTTCAGGAAGGGAGGTCCCAAAGGCCACTATTGTTAGACCGATGAACTTCTCACTGACACCAAGCACCTGCATTATTTTGACGGCGGAATCGACAACTATCTGGGCTCCTGCAACGACACCTGTTATTCCCACTACGATCAAGACGATCTGCTTTGGTCTGGAGATAATGTACTCGACCTCACCTATACGATCCTCTCTCCATAGGGTGGTTTTGTCTGCGCACTGTTTCTGCGCTCTCAAGGCGAGGTAGTAGTTGAATAAGGTGTAGAGGATGAGCCCCCCGAAGAGTGTAACGCCTTCAAATCTTCCAAGTCTTGAATCAAGGGATAGTAGTAAAAGATATAGAGATATACCCAGCATAATCGGTATGTCTCTATTAATGACTGACCTGCCCGCCTTGATCGGTTGAAACAGAGCGGCAGTTCCAAGAATGAGGGCAATATTACAGATGTTGCTGCCCACAACATTTCCCACAGCGATCATGCTCTTGTCTTTGATGGACGAAACAAGGCTGACGACCAGCTCGGGTGCCGACGTCCCAAACGCGACAACTGTCAATCCGATAACAATGGGCGTTATGTTCAGACTTCGTGCAAGGCTTGAAGACCCTTTTACAAGCCATTCCGCTCCATAGTAGAGCAAAACAAATCCGATAAGACATAGTATACTGTTGAGTGCCATGCTTTTATCCGGATTTTAGGGATAGAATCGGCGGGAGTTCACATATAGAAGGAACGGTCTTTAAAGAAAAGCAACTCATCTTAGTGCTGTGATGCTTTCGGGACTTATTTTTGATGACCATTATCCAGGATCTCTCGAACCAATTGTAACATCTGGGGTATCTCATAAGGCTTTCCCAAAAAACCCTTTGCTCCCCCGTCAATGGCATCCCTTGCAGGGCCTTTTGGTGAATAGCCGCTGGCAATGATAACATTTACCGTTGGGTCCAGGTTCAGGAGCCTTTTCAGACACTTCTCGCCACCCATTCCCGGCATCATCAAATCCAGGATTATAAGGTCAATGTCATCCATACCATTGCGATAGAGGTCAAGAGTCCCCTCACCGTCCTCAGCAACGACGACGTTGTATCCTACCTTTGAGAGTACTTCAAGACCTAAATTCCTGATACGCACATCATCGTCAGCGATCAGAATTGTTTCTGAGCCACCTATTTGGACAATTTCAGGCAGTCTATCCACGAGGGCCGCCTCCTGTTCGATGACCGGCAGGTAGATTTTAAAAACCGTGCCTTTTCCCGGCTCGCTATAGCACATAATGTACCCGTTATGACTCTTGACGATTCCATAGACAATCGCTAGGCCTAGTCCCGTGCCTTTCCCCATATCCTTTGTTGTATAGAAAGGCTCAAAAATATGTTCCAGGGTTGACTTTTCCATGCCTTCTCCATTGTCGGAAATGGAAAGAAGAACATAACGACCTGGAACAGCCCCCAGGTGGGTCCTACAGTAATTTTCATCGAGAGACGCGTTATCAGTTTCAATAAGCAACTTCCCTCCATCCTGCATTGCGTCTCTGGCGTTGACACACAAATTCATTAAAATCTGACCCAACTGCGCAGGATCGGCATTAATGGTTGCCAGATCATCCGCCAAGTGAACCTCCGTTTCTATCATCGCCGGAATGACTCTCGCCAGGAGTTTATGGATCTGCATCACCTCATGGTTCAGATCTGTAGGTCGCAGATCACTTTCCACCTTTCGACTGAAGGTAAGGAGCTGTTGCGTCAGTTCCGACGCACTCTTTGTTGCATGTTTGATCTCAAGAAGTCCTCGACGCTCTGAAGAGTCTTCAGTTTTGTCGAGGATTAGAAGGTCTGCATAGCCCTGAATAGCCTGAAGAAGGTTGTTGAAATCATGCGCGACCCCTCCGGCGAGGGTTCCAACCGCCTCCATCTTCTGGGCATGCCGCAGTTGAGCTTCAAGTTTCTTTTTGTCCTCTTCGGACCGACGTTGCTCGGTAATATCCAGAATCTGGACTACGGTTTTGACTTCTCCTGCTGAATCCTCGATAAGGGTTGCAGTAATTTTACCAAGCCTTTTTTCTCCATCCTTGCATATCATCGAGCATGTGTGAGATAGGATATTATCCGCGTTTTCTGTTCTGAGGAACTTCTCCCTATCAAAAGGAAGACTGTCTTCCGCAAGAATCTTCTCAAATTCCTCTCCCTCCAACTCATCATTTGAAAACCCTAGTTTATTGCGCAGTTCACTGTTTGCATAGAGGATACGAAGCTGATCATCGAGGATAACGATGGCATCGTGGGAGTTTTCAACCACGGATCGATAACGTGCCTCACTTTCTCGGAGGGCTTTTTCAGCTTCAACGCGTTCGCTGATGTCTCTCGCCACGTTCAGAATCACCTCTTTCCCTCCATAGGTGATAGCCCTCGATTTGATTTCGACTGGAATTGTTGTCCCGTCGGATTTGAAATGCAGGCTTTCAAGGGTCCTTTTGGCTGAATCATTGTTTTCCGCCCGGTTATCAAGTTGACCGAGCAGAAGGTCGGAGTCCTTCTTGGGTAGAAGATGGAAAAAATCTGTTTTAAAAAGACCCTCACGAGAATAATCCAGTTCAGCATATGTTGCCTCATTTGCCTCCTGAATCCTTCCTTCCCTGTCAACAAGATAGACCGGATCGTCAATGTTTTCGAGTAATTCGTTGTACCGGGCCTTTTCCTCGGCAGCCTTGAGGTGTCCAATCATATAATTGAAGGCCTCTGATAACTGATTGAACTCCAGGTAGTTTTGACCGGTTGTTTCAAAAGAGATCTCCTTTTTTCCTTCGGATATCTGAATGGCCTTTGCCGCCATTTCTTTTAGGGGAAGGGCCATCTGCCTCCCCAGGAAAAGGGATAGGGTAATGGAGACTCCAAGCACCAAGAGCGACGAAAAACCGAGCAACAGGGCTATTCTCCTTTTTTCTATTACATGATTCCTCTGTGACGTACTGAAGTAGATATTTTTGAATCCGTTCAGTTTAACGAGAATCGTCTCAGGTCTCAGGTTGACGATTTCCGATCCCTTTTGGACATGCTTAAGCACTTCAGCAGTTAAAGGTGAAGACTTTCCATTGATCATGCTTAAGAGGAAATCTGCTTTCGAGATGGCAATGTCTCCATCAATCGTCTGGCTAATGGTCTCAAGCAGATCCAAATCCTTTGTCATGTCATAGAGGGCATAGAGACTTCCAACATTTTCTTCAGGCTGCCTGACAGGGGCTTCAAGCCACCAGATCAGCCTTGTTTTCGGTCCATCTCCGATTATTTCGCCTTTTGAGAACCTTGATTGAGCCCTAAGAATGATATCTTCCGGTATGCCGGGATAGGTCACAGGTGTGAGCAATTCCTGTCCTTTTCTTGCGGCAAAGAAATAGACACTCTCCTCATAGAGGTAAAACTCCTTCAGTCTCTCTTCCAGTCTGGCCATACGATTCATCTTCATGGTAAATCGAATTGTGTTGTCTGATGCAAGATTCTTTAACATATTTTGAATCTTGGTAAGCCGGGTTTCGAGAATAATTTCCATGTGGCCTTTCTGCGCCATTACTTTCTTCTCGAACTTCAGATCAAGCCTCTCTCCGAAGTATACGTAAAGCACACCCGAAATCAGGATAACCGCGCCGGTAACAATCAAGACTATTCTGGTCATCAAGAAAGCTGCGAAACGCCTTCTATTGTCCCTCTCAAATAGCCCTTTCATTACTTTCACACTCTTCATTTTGCCTTCACCCCTTTCGCAGAGTGACAATCTGACGGATTTCCACCTCTTCTTGAAACAGGGTTAAATGTGCCGGGTTATGAAATTGTCTCAAGGACACCTACGGACACAAAATGATCTCAATTCGCCTATTCTGTGAGCGGCCCTCCTCTGTGCTATTCGATGCAACAGGCCGATAGTGACTATACCCAACAGCCGAAAGTCTTTCAGATTCTATGCCAAGTCTTTCCGCAAGAAAACGAACAACCGAAACAGCCCTTCGAGTAGACAGATCCCAGTTGCTGAGAATGTCCTCTTTTCCCGATGACCGCACAGGTAGATTATCCGTGTGGCCTTCAACAATAATCCTTTTGCTCTTGTTCATCCTTAGGCTTGGAGCCGTTTTGATAAGGACCTCTTTCCCCTTTTCGCTTATATCAACACATCCTGAGGCAAAAAGGACTCTCCCTGGAAAGACGAATTTCAAATTCGCCTCCTCTTCGCTAGCTTCACGGATTTCAAGCTCTATCTGTTCCTTCAGGCTGTTTTCTATTGTTTTCTTGGCGTCATCAAGGAGCCTAATCACTTTTTTATGTAACCGGATGATCGAGTCCTTCTTTTTCACCTCAAGATTCAGCCCCTTCGCTTTTCGGGACAGATCGATATTCATATGCTCCAAGTCTTGGCAATGGGACTTGAGCCCTGCAAGATCCGTGGCACATTGGCTTCGACATGCTTCTGTTTCTTTCAGTTTCTGCTGGATATTTTTCAACTCGACCTCTTTATGCTTCAAAAGCTGATTGGCATTCTTGAGATCGGACTCGATCCTAAGGTATTCAGTAGGAAAAAGGCAGGAGGAAAGAAAAAGACAAGCGCAACACAGGGCAAGGATCATGCTAATTCTAGACATTAGGTTTTCTCCCATGATGAACGTCTGGACCCCGAATCCACCCAAGGGCCGACCATCTATCCCATTGAGGGCAATACCAGCGCATTGTGTGATCGACCGATAGGAACAAGTACAGTCCAGTTCCGCATAAATTTTAATTATATCAGATTCTTGCCGTCTTGATAAGACAATCTTTTGTGGAAGACCAACGCATCAGGGACTTGCGTCTCAGTCAGTTGTTTGTTGGTTTAAACATAGATCAATAGCGGGAGGGCCAAAGAGATAATCCAT
>JAXHUM010000095.1:1139-10758 GCA_034189325.1 Thermodesulfobacteriota bacterium | reverse complement strand
TAACCGGTGCCCTCGGTGCTGCCATTATTGCTAAGGAGAAATTCGAAAAGGCCGATTTGAAGGGTGAGATCCTTGAACGGACTAAGAAACATCTGGATGAAGCGACCTTTTTTGACAATGGTTAAGACTCTGAATCCGGGAGTCCAGATCGTTCCATGACCCCGGGCCCTCAGATGAATGAGTTCACTGTGCCGGCGGGACTTCCATAACCCAAGAAAAAGTTGCGTCTCTCCCTGGAGAAAAGGAGAGATCGCGTTTGAAACAGTGCGACGGGTATAATCGGTTTTTTCTAAGAAGTTTGGGCGCCTGGCTGAGTCCATGAATATCCCGCTATTGTCTGGACATCGGATAAGTTGAAATACCCGCCCTCGCAGCCAAATTTGCGGTCTTCGCTGCCCTTGCCGGGGCAACGGCATTGCCTTTTCCGAGGAGAGTCTCGTTGTAGCCTTGAAGGAGGCGGTACCGGTTATAGCACTTGATGCCGATACAAAGGCCTTCGGAATAGGATCGTAACAGGTGAGGACGCAAGGTCAAGGAGTGTCGAAGAACAAGTAATCGCGAAATCGAGAAACATTGGAGAGCAATTTGGCAACTATACTCGGACTTGACGTGGGGTCTATGACGACTAAGGCCGTCGTGCTGCAAGAGGGTGCGATGGTGGGGTGGCATCTGGTCGCTTCTGCAGGTGATTACCGGGGAGCGGCGGAAAGGGCCAAGAACGAAGTCCTGGAAAAGTCCGGCGTGCCGGAAGGCAAACCAAGTAAGGTGATCGTGACCGGGTACGGTGCCGACCTGGTGGCAGAAGCCGATCAAAAGGTGAGCGAGATTGTTGCCCATTCCGTGGGAACGCATCATCTTTTCTCTTCGGTCAGGACGCTTATAGAAGTAGGTGGTCAGTCCACAAGAGTGGCAAAGGTTGGAGCAAGGGGTAAGCCCCTTGACTTTCTGATAAGCGAAAAGTGCGCAGCCGGAAGCGGGCGTATGCTGCAGATGATCGCCCGTGTGCTCCAGGTCCGATTGGAGGACATCGGTCCTCTCTCTTTACGTTCACGAAAGCCTGTCAACTTCACGACAAGCTGCGCAGTTTTTATGGAATCGGAGGCTGTATCGCGGGTTGCCGAGGGTTCGCTCAAGGAAGATATCCTGGCAGGTATTCACGAAGCACTGGCCTCAAAAATAGCCAATATGACGAAAAGGGTCGGACTCCAGTTGGATTGCGCGATAACCGGAGGAGGGGCCAGGGATTCGGGACTCGTTTATCGCATTCAACAGACGCTGGGAGTCGATCTCCTGGTTCCTGAGATGCCTCAAATCACCGCTGCTCTGGGAGCGGCGCTTAACGGGGATTCAGTGTAGTCGATGGTAGACGAATAACGTTATATAACTTGTTGAAAGTTGGGAGAAAGTGGTTTTATTTGATGCCTTCAAGGCATGTCGAGGGTGATTGAATAATGAGAAAGGAGTTATTATGGAACTGATCGAGGGCATAAAGGCGAGAAAGTCGATAAGGGCATACAAACCCGACCCTGTCCCCAGGGACGTGGTAGTGAAACTGATGGAGGTGGCCACGAGGGCCCCTTCCGGGGTAAATCTTCAGCCCTGGGAGTTTTACGTTGTCATGGGGAACGAACTTGAAAAGATCAAAGAAGCCAATGTGGAACAGGTTCATGCCGGTATCCCACCTCATCCTGAGGTGCCTATTGGTTCTGACGGCGACAAGGCGCCGAAGCTTAAGGGGGTTTACCGCGATCGTCAGATTGGAGTCGCCGTCCAGATTTTTCAGGCCATGGGAATCGCAAAAGGAGATACCAAGGCGATGAAGGATTGGAATGACAAGATGATGCGCGTCTATGACGCACCTGCGGCAATTATCGTTGTTGTTGACAAGATGCTGGAGGGAACCTGGCCGATGCTGGATGTGGGGTCTGTCACGCAGACTATAGCCCTGGCAGCCCAGGAATTCGGTTTAGGTACCTGCATCATGCGGGCTATTGTAGATTACCCTGAGCAGATAAGAGAGATCCTCGATCTCCCCGACTCAAAACGACTGATCGTGGGCCTGTCTCTCGGTTATCCTGATTGGGATCATCCTTCCAATAAGATTACGACGGAGAGGGAAGACCTGGAAAAAATAGTCACATTTAAGGGGTGCTGACAAACGCGCTTTGTTTTCGGCTGTATCCAATTTCTCTTTTACCCAAGCGTCCGAAAAGTTGCCTTGTTCTCGATCTTTGTGCAATATCCGTCTAAGATCTCAATAAGTTCGGGCAAAATAGTTAAGATTAAGGTGTCGGCAGTATCTTTTCAAAAGTCCGCATACTTGTGAATCATTCCAGGCCGACGGCAGCAATCGACGCAATTTATGATGAGGGTCTTTGAACAGTGCGACTCCCGGGCATATGTGGCCTTCTCTGTCTTTTTCGTTGCTTGGAATCCAGGCTTGAAGCTTATAATTACATTTTGCGTGGGTGATGCGGACTTCTAAAAAGACACCACCGACACCCGCCCTGTCCCCTGTTTTTTAAGACCTTACATATCCGTGGAATAAGGGATTTAATCGCTTCTAAGAGGGGAATCAAGGTCAGAGATATACGGACGAGGCATCCGTCCACTCTGCTTCCGTCATCTATCTAATGGAGGTTGCTAATGGATTTTAGTTTTACCAAAGAGCAGGAGGACTTAAGAAATGAATTTGAGGCCTTTATAATCAAAGAAATGAAAGACGCCCCTCCCGGCTGGGAGGGCGTGGCGGACCCTTATGACACGGACGAGGCCTGGGCCTTTCACAGGTACATGGCAAAGAGACTTGCCGAAGAGGGGTGGCTTGTAAGTCCCTGGCCAAAGGAGTACGGAGGTAGGGATGCGTCGCCTATTGACCAGCTTATCTATGACGAAGTCTTGGGGTATCATAATGTCCCCGGCGTGGATATTCTGGGGGTCAGAATGCTTGGGCCGGCCATTCTGCATTTGGGCACGGAGGAGCAGAAAGAGAAACACCTGCTTCCGATTGCCAAGGGCGATGTCATGTGGTGTCAGGGATGGAGCGAGCCGGACGCCGGCTCTGATCTGGCGTCCCTCAAGACGAGCGCGGTCTTGGATGGGGACTATTACAGAGTCAACGGTCAGAAGATATGGACCTCCGGCGCTCACAGGGCTGATTGGATCTTCCTGCTTGTCCGCACAGACCCTGAAGAAAAGAGAAGCAAGGGGCTCACCTTTCTGCTGGCGGATATGAAGACCCCTGGTATCACGGTTCGTCCTGTTCCCATGATGAACGGGGTCCATTCTTTCAATGAAGTTTTTCTTGATGATGTGAAAATCCATGTGAGCGACAGGCTGGGCGATCACAACCGGGGCTGGGACGTTACCAAGGCGATCATGAACTTCGAAAGATCCAGTGTCAGTGATGTGGCCGTGGCAAAGAGGGATCTCGAGGATCTTGTGCAGTACTGCAAGGAGACCACGCGCAATGGGGCGGCCCTTATCAAAGACCCTGTCATCCGCCATCGTCTGGCTGACCTTGCTATAGAGATAGAGATATCCAGAACCCTGGCTTACAATATTGCATGGATCAGAGAAAAGGGAGAGATCCTGGCCAGTATGACACCCATGTCGGTTGCCAAGGTCTATTCTACGGAGATGTGCCAGCATATGGCCTACACGGGGATCAAGATTCTCGGCCCTCACGGCCAGGTCAAAGGGGAGGGCAAATGGGCCGCCTTGTACGGAAAGTTTGAACAGGCCTACCAACTGTGTATGGGTATGAATCTGGCTGGCGGAAGTTCTGAAATCCAGAGAAACATTATTACGTGGACTGCCTTGCAGTTGCCGAGGGTATAAAGGAGGATAAAATGAATCTTGATTTTACCAAAGAACAGAAAATGCTCATGTCCTCGGCCCGGGAGTTTCTGGTGCCCGAGTGCCCCAAGGACCTGGTGAGGGAGATCGAAGAGAGTGAGACCGGGTTCAGAGAAGACTTGTGGGCGAAGATGGCCGAGCTGGGGTGGATGGGTCTGATTATTCCGGAGGATTATGAAGGCATAGAAATGACCTATTTTGACCTTGTCCTGCTCCTTGAGGAGATGGGCCGGAACCTCTTGCCAGGCCCTTTTTTCTCGACCGTGCTTTTAGGTACGGTTCCGATTATCGAGGCGGGTACGGACTCTCAAAAACAGGAATTCCTGCCGAAGATCGTAGAAGGGGACATCAGAATCACCCTGGCGCATGCGGAGCCGGGGGCCTTTTATGATCCGAGCGATGTGAATGTCCAGGCGGTCCCTGATTCAGGCGGTTATGTGATCAACGGGACCAAGCTCTTTGTGGAGAATGCCCATATCTCTGAATACCTGATCTGTTCGGCCCGGACCAGCGGCAATGGTTTTTCGAGAGATGGGATAACCCTCTTTCTTGTCGATGCAAAAGACCCCGGCATCACCACCACGGTCGTGCCGACGATCGGTCTTGACAGGCTTTGTGAGGTCCAGATCAAGGATGTGAAAGTCAGTGAGGATCAGATACTGGGACAAAAGGACAATGGATGGGCCGTTCTTGAAAAGGTTTTGGAAAGGGCGGCCATAGGGAAGTGCGCGGAGATGGTCGGAGGCATCAAGGCGTGTCTTGAGATGACCAATGATTATGTGAAAAAAAGGGTTGCCTACGGCAGGATCATCGGGTCTTTTCAAGTGATTCAGCACTATCTGGCCAATGTATGGATTGACATGGAGACATCGAGAAACATCACCTATGAGGCGGCGTGGCGGATCAATGAGGGGCTTCCCTGTACCATGAAGGCGGCCGTTGCCAAGGCATGGGTGGGACAGGCCTTTGGACGAGTGACCGAAAGATGTATCCAGATGCATGGGGCCATAGGAATGACGCGGGAACAGGATGTGGGGCTCTATCACAGGCGGGCCAAGGCATGGGACCTCGCCTTTGGGGATGCCGACTATCAACGTGAGATCGTGGCGCAGCAGCTTGAGATGGGGTAAGACGGCAGGCCCCTTTTAGGGGCCTGCTTCACAAGAAGATCACAAGCCGACTATACTGACACTCACAACATTATTGATGGGCTGGCCCCCCAGGTTATGGGTAAGACCGAATTTTGGATTCGGCACCTGCCTTTCTTCAGGCCATCTTCCCAGAAGTTGATTGTACATTTCGTAGAGCATCCTTAACCCTGATGCTCCGATGGGATGCCCGAAACATTTGAGGCCGCCGTCTGACTGGCAGGGAATCCCCCCACCTTTGAGGTCGTAAAAACCGCTCAAGACGTCCTCGACAGCCTTGCCCCTTGGAGAAAGCTGTAAGTCTTCATAGGTACTGAACTCAGTGATGGAAAAGCAGTCATGAACATCAAACATGCTGATCTCTTCTCTCGGGTTCTTGATGCCTGCCTCTTCGTAGGCCCTTTTCCCGGCGTTGTATGAGGTCCAGACACTTGAATTGTCGTACTCAGTGTATCCCATTTCTTCTCCGGAACTCGCTGCAATCTGCAGGGCCTTCACCTTGACGATATCCTGATTTTTCTTAAGGCTTGCGGCTATCTCAGGTGTAGTGACGATGGCCGCGGCAGCACCGTCACTGACCCCGCAGCAGTCAAACAGGCCCAAGGGATAGGCAATCATAGGTGCCTTGGCGATCATTTCTTTGGTGACCGGTTTCCTCAGGTGTGCCCTTGGATTCTTGGAGCCATTTTCGTGACTTTTCCAGGAAATGTGGGTCATGGCTTCCTTTAATTTTTCCATGGGGACCTTATACTTTGCCTCATAGCCGGAGGCCAGCTGGGCAAACATACCCGGAGCGGTCATATTCGGACCGATAACGCTCATGAGTTCTCCCCCGATAAGTCTTGCAGGGAGCCCTCCATAACCGGTGTCTTTCAGTTTCTCTACGCCGATGGCGAGCGCAAAATCACATACGCCTGAAGCAACAGCGTAACAGGCTCCTCGAAACGCCTCCGTGCCTGTGGCGCACCCATTTTCGACCCGGGTGACCGGTATAAAGGGCAGTTTTAACGTGTTGGAGCAAGGCAAGGCGGTCGAGCCGAAGTGTATGGAGGGAAAACAGGATCCAAGCCAGGCCGCCTTGATTTCTTTTTTATCAATCTGCGCATCCTCCAGACATTCAACAAAGGCTTCCACCAACAGGTCTTCAGCCGAAGAGTCCCATCGCTCGCCAAATTCCGTGCAACCCATCCCCAAAATTGCAACCCTATCCTTAATTCCGGCCATGCTACCCCTCCTCCTCTATGGGGACCGCTTTCCAGAAGTACTGGGTTGCGTCCCGTTTTTCATCATACTTGACAACTCGGAAACTGAAATAAACCGGCTTTCCGACTTTGACGGATTCCTGATCGCAATCGGTCAGGTTCATCATGAACCTTCCTCCGCCATCAAAATTGATCACTCCATAAAGCTGAGGGGGATCGTATGAGACAACCAGGCTGTCTGCCGTATAGGTGAATATCTTCCCCTTTTTGTCTGCAAAGGCATAGTCCTCCATCCGGTCGATAGCGCCGCATTCGGGATTGGCGCAGACCCTTTGTGGAGGAAATTGAGGTGTTCCGCATTCCAGGCACTTGGAGCCGCAAAGCCCTAAGATGGTCTTCCTGGCTCTCCAGTTCAGAGACCAACGAGACCACACATCTTCCTCTCCCCTCAGTCCCGTATCAATTTTTATAACACGACGCCAAACCAGATATTTTTCGTACCTGTCCAAGTCTACCTTTTTGGAGAGATACCCTGAAATGCCTGTTCTTGAAGGTAATTTCTTGATGTTTTCAGTCACTTCAAACCAGAGTGCATCGCACCCGTTGCCATAGCTGATTGCCAATATCTTGTCGCCCGGTTCAGCATCTTCCAAGGCCCTTGCAAGCATCGCCAGGGGCTGGGCTGTCCCCATTTCACCTACTTCTCCCATCATGGGATCCTCGATCTTCTCTTTTTCCAAACCGAGCTTCTTGTCGAGGATTTTGCGTTCCGCTGCATAGTAACAGGGGTAGATCACCTTGGCAAAGTCTTGAAGTTTCAGATCATATTTCTTTAGGAGCCCATCAATCACTTCAGGGATGAACCTATCGAAGCCGATGTCTCTAATCCACCGGTCCTCCCACTGGCGGTCAAACCTTGTTTGACTTCCACGAAAATGATCGACGAAGTCACATGTGAGAGAAAATGAGCCCTTGTACTCTGCAATAACGTCTTTATTCCCCACGAGAAAAGCGGCGGCTCCATCGCCATTAATCAATTCCTGGGGACTCCCGATTTGCCCTAAACGGGAATCCGAAGCACATATGAGGAGATTGTCAACCCCTTTGGAGGATACAGATTCCAGTGCAGAGATAAGTGCGGAAGTGCCCGCTTTGAGAGATCCTGCAAAGTCCATTGATCGGACACCCTCCTTCAGGTTAAGCGCGCCCGCAACAATGCCCGCGTTCTGTCTCTCAGCATAGGGAAGGGAGGTGGATGCCAGATAGACCCCATCAATTTCGGATCGATCAAAACCGTTGACACAATCAATGCCTGCCGCCACAGCCATGGTAAGGCTGTCCTCATCAACCCCTGCGACCGATTTGCTGCCCCGGGCCAAGGCGTAATTCGCTGCGTTAATCCATCCCATGCTCTTAAAAATCTTCATGCGATCGAGACGGTAGCGGGGAATATACCCACCAAATGAGCGGATCCCAACCATAAAATACCTCCTTCGATTTTGTGTGAGTTGCAAGAATAGACGTTCAATTTCTATGACAAAACGATAATTTTTACATTAATGCGATTTGAGAAGTCAAGTCTATAACTTGCGTTGCGAGGTATTCTGGAGAATAAAGGGCATTGGGTAGGCCCATTTCATGGCAGTTTTTTTAGATCACGACATGTCCGCATCATGCTTTTTCAATACACGACGGTTGGCTATAAAACCGATTTGTGCTAAAAATACCGGTCATCCGCTCTTGTGAAGGGAGAAAGGGGAATTGTCTGGTCCGAACAATCGGAATCCCTCTCGCGCTCCATAGGCAATAATCGGACAGAACTGCCGGCCGGGCACGTCGTGAGATAGAGACACGAAGATAGTCCTTGACGACCTCATGCCGGGATTGATAGAAAACTGATTTAAAAGTCTCACATTTCAAGGAAAAACCTAAAGACAATTGATTGAGGCTGGGAGGTGACTCTATAAAGGCCTCCTTTTTAGACTACTTAGACTTTGGTGGGTGCTCAATCGATGTTGTCGGTTTTACGGCCTATATGCAGGGCAAGAACCTCTGGAAGGGTATGACCCAAGTCCGTACGGTCATATATAGGGTGCCGCCAGGGGTGATCAAGTGTTGATAGTGTAGTCTCAGTTATTGGTCAGGTTGCATCTATTTTGCCAACAGGAGGTTAAATTATGGATTTTAGCTTTACTCTGGAACAAGAGGCCTTGAGAAAGGAATTTGAAGATTTTTTTAAGGAAGAGATGAAAGGCGCACCGGAGCCCTGGGTCGGTGGAATTGAAAAGACATATGACACTCAGGAAGGGTGGGAATTTCACAAGAAGATGGCCAGGAGGCTCTCTGAAAAAGGGTGGCTGGTGAGTCCCTGGCCCAAGGAATGGGGCGGGAGTGATGCCTCTCCTATTGAGCAGCTGATTTTCAGTGATGTTGCCGGCTATTATCGCTCACCTGGTGTGGACATCTTTGGTGTCGGCATGATCGGTCCCGCAATTATCCACATGGGGACGGAGGAGCAGAAAAAGGAGCATCTCTTGCCGATCTCAAAAGGGGAGCGGATGTGGTGCCAAGGTTGGAGCGAGCCGGATGCCGGGTCGGATCTTGCGGCCCTGACCACGAGCGGTATCTTGGATGGAGACCATTATGTGCTGAACGGGCAGAAGATTTGGACCACCGGGGCGCATAAGGCTGATTGGATCTTTATACTTTTTCGATCAAACCCGGAGGAAAAGAGAAGCAAGGGGCTGACCTGTGTCTTGGCAGACATGAAGACTCCAGGAATCACGGTCCGGCCCCTTCAGATGATGGACGGAAGCCACACTTTTAATGAGGTTTTCTTTGATGATGCCAGGATCCCTGTAAAAAATCGATTGGGAGAGCACAACGAGGGCTGGGCCGTTACCAGGGCGATCATGAATTTTGAACGGTCGAGTTTTGACATCTCCTCAGCCGCCAGGAGAGACCTCGAGGATCTTGTGCAGTACTGCAAGGAGACCACCCACCATGGGACTCCTCTCATCAAGGACTCTGTCATCCGCCATCGTTTGGCTGATCTGGCCATTGAGATAGAAATATGCCGTACAATGGACTATAGGCTCACATGGCTTAAAGAAAAGGGGGAAATACTCGCCAGCATGACCCCTGCCTCCGCAGGAAAGGTCGTGTCAACTGAAATGAGCCAGCATATGGCTTTCACGGGGATCCAGATAATGGGCCCTCGCGGCCAGGTGAAGGAGGGTTCCAAGTGGGCCCCTCTCTATGGAAAATTTGAACAGACCTATCAGTTGGTGATGGGTATGAATCTGGCTGGCGGAAGTTCTGAAATCCAGAGAAACATTATTACGTGGACTGCCTTGCAGTTGCCGAGGGTATAAAGGAGGATAAAATGAATCTTGATTTTACCAAAGAACA
>JAXHUM010000095.1:0-1039 GCA_034189325.1 Thermodesulfobacteriota bacterium | reverse complement strand
TAGGAATGACGCGGGAACAGGATGTGGGGCTCTATCACAGGCGGGCCAAGGCATGGGACCTCGCCTTTGGGGATGCCGACTATCAACGTGAGATCGTGGCGCAGCAGCTTGAGATGGGGTAGAGAACAAACAACACCCCTTGACGATCTTTTTATAATCCACAAAAAAAGCCCATCGATTTCGATGGGCTTTTTTTGTGATGGAATCCGGGTGATTACTTATTTCCCGCGACCTTGTCTTTGAGAATCGGTACAAACTTGAAGAGGTCGGCAACAATGCCATAATCGGCAACCCTGAAAATCGGCGCTTTTGGATCTTTGTTCACGGCAATCACAGAGCCGGCCCCTGCGATGCCCGCCACATGCTGAAACGCGCCGCTAATGCCGATAGGCATATAGACCTTCGGAGCAACGGACTTACCGGATGTCCCGACCTGCAGGTATTTCGGAAGCCATTCATTGTCAACCACAGGCCTTGAACAGGACATCACCCCCCCCAGCGTGTCCGCGAGTTCTCTTATCAGATCAATGTTCTCCGCTTCCTTGATGCCCCTGCCTACGGAAATCAAGAAGTCGGCTTGTGTAATATCAACGTCCCCGGCAGCGGTCTCGATATACTCTACGAACTCTCTCTTCAATTCCTCATCTTTGAATGGAAAATCCATTTTTTCGACTTCGCATTTTCTATCGCCCTTTTTGTCGGGTGGAAACGACCCGGGACGAATTGAGACGAGACATGAATCGCTGTTGGGAAAGGCGACCTTGGTGAAGACCTTGCCACTGTAAATCTGCCTGATAACGCTCACACTGCCGTCATCAACCTGTACGTCCACACAGTCCGTGGCCAGCGGTATATCTGTCTTAACAGCTACTCCGGGGGCCAGACCCATGCCCCAGGAAGTGTTTCCGATAAGCGTGATCTTCGGTTTCCTGTCGTTGATCAGTGTCGACAAGAGCTCTTTGGAAAGATTGGAATGAAAGACCTCGAGCTTATCATCTTCAATGAGCAGGACTCTATCGACCCTATCCGTTATCTGGTC
>JAXHUM010000094.1:0-62079 GCA_034189325.1 Thermodesulfobacteriota bacterium | reverse complement strand
TCCTTTTTTCAGATCGGTAACAGATCCTGAATGCAAGTGACTTCTCAGATGGATCTATCTTGTCGCCTTCATATAGATCAAATATGCGGACAGAGTCGAGCAATTCACCACCCTCTTGTTTGATAATGTCCATAATCTTACCGCTCTCAACTCCACGATCTACAAGTAAAGAGATATCTCTGTGTACGGCCGGAAACCTCGTGACCTGTCGAAACTTTTTTTCACGGGGAATAATTTTCATAAGGGCCTCGATGTCTATTTCAAGGACATACGTATCCCTGTTTTCAATATCATAAGCCGCCAGGACTTTGCTAGAGACACGCCCTACCTGCCCAACAGGACATCCTCCGCACTTGATATGAGATACAAGATCGGAATCGTATCCAGGCATATCAGAGATCTTTTCAAAGGCAATATCCTCAAACCAAAGACTCTTCAAAAGAACCTCGGCAGCTCCCTTAATATCGTAGAAATCAACAGGTCTTTCTTTTTGATACCATGTCTGAGGTTGAAAAGGGCCGCTCATCAAAGCTACCAGATAACTCTGTTCAAGGGGCAATTCCCTGCCCTCTTTACGAATAAATGCTTTCCCCCACTCAAACACCTTCAACTCCTTCTCGTCAATCAGGATATTGTTCCTGATTGTGGAGACGATTCCGGGGATAAGACTTGTTCGTAAGACCGACTCTTCTATAGAAAGGGGATTGACGATATTGACAAAGGACCTCAACGTGCTTTTATCGGCTACCCCAAGGATATCAACCGAAGCAGGAGAAACAAAACTGAAAGTAATTGTTTCGGTAAAACCGAGACCGACCATGATCTCTTTAATTCGGTTCCGCAATCCGAGCTCGGCTTGTTCTGCTCTTTCAGTGGGTCGAACCTTCGGCTGTGTAACAGGGATATTATCAAAACCGGTGAGCCTGGCCACCTCTTCTATGAGATCAACTTCCCGGGCAATATCTACTCTGAAAGATGGCGGTTCAACTTCAAGGATATTCTCACCTTTATCCCGCACCTTCATTTCCAATGCCCTGAGATGGCCAGCCATCATTTCCTTTGAAAGATGTGTCCCTAAAAAACGATTCGTCTTGTCCACCCTGAGATCAATCATAGGAGGAACATAAGGCACCGGATAGTTATCCACAACGCCCGATGCGACTTCTCCCCCGGCCAATTGGTTGATAAGACCAAGGGAGCGTTTGAGGCCCTTTGTCACACCGCCGATATCGTCACCTCTTTCAAAACGGTAGGAGGCCTCTGTGGACAAACCGAGGCCTTTTGAAGTCCTCCTTATACACATCGGATCGAAAAAGGCACTCTCCATCAACACGGACCTGGTTCCTTCAAAGATCTCCGAATTGAGTCCTCCCATTATTCCGGCCAGGGCCACTGGCCTCTGGCCATCACAAATCATAAGTGTTTCACTGTTCAGGGTATGGGTTTTTCCATCAAGGGTGGTAAAAACCTCCCCTTCATGGGCACGTCTGACCACGATCCTGTTTTCTCGCAACCTGTCATAATCAAAGGCATGGAGGGGCTGACCCAGTTCGAGCATCACGTAGTTCGTCACATCCACTATATTATTGATGCTTCTGATTCCTGATTGGTAAAGCCGGTATCTCATCCAGAAAGGGGAAGGCCCTATCTCGATTTCAAGAATAACTCCTGCAGAATACCTTGGGCACCCAACAGGGTCATCGATGGTAACGCTTGTCAATTTCCCGATCGACGGCCCGCTCTCGGCCAGTTCTATTTTTGCCCACTTGAGGGTTTTTCCTGTGACCGCTGCGATCTCCCTTGCCACGCCCACCACACTGGCACAGTCAGGCCGGTTGGGGGTAAGATCCAGATCAAATACCCAGTCGGGCAGAGAAAGGGCTTTGCTGAGAGAGTCTCCCGGCATAAGGTCGTGAGGCAGAATCATGATTCCTGTGTGGTCGTCCGTCAGCCCCATTTCATCTTCAGCCAGGATCATACCTTTGGAATCCTCTCCCCTTATTCTGGATTCTTTAATAACCGTTCCGTCCTCAAGCCTGGCGCCCGGCAGCGCTAGTGGGACCAGACAGCCCTCTTTCACATTCGGCGCTCCGCAGACCACCGGCACATTCTCCGAACCGATGTCCATATGGCAAATGGAAAGCTTTTCTGCAGCAGGATGTGGCTCTATCTTTGATATCCGCGCGACGATAACCTTGTCGAGAGAACCACCCACACGCTCGATCTTCTCTACCTCAAGTCCCGTCATGGTCAGGGCATGACCCAGGTCATCAGGCGACATATCAATGTCAACGTAATCTCTTAACCAGTTCAGACTTACCTTCATGAAAGCACACTATTAAAAATGGGATAGGATGGAAAGAGGTTCTCAGAACTGTCTCAAAAAACGCATATCGTTTTTAAAAAACATCTGAATATCATCTATTCCATACATGAGCATGGCAACCCTTTCAATGCCGAGTCCAAAGGCGAATCCAGAGTAGACTTCCGGATCATAGTCAACGAAACGGTACACCTCAGGGTCTACCATTCCAGACCCCAAGATTTCCAGCCATCCACTGTGAGAACATGTCCGGCAGCCCTTCCCTCTACAAATGACGCATTGGATATCCACTTCAGCACTCGGTTCTGTGAAAGGGAAAAAGCTGGGTCGAAAACGCAATCGTGTTTCACTGCCGAACATTTGATGGACAAAACTGGTCAGTGTTCCCTTTAGATCTCCGAAGCTGACGTCTTTGTCGACCAGGAGACCTTCTACCTGATGGAACATCGGTGTATGGGAGACATCAGAATCTCTTCTGTAAACCTTTCCAGGGGCAATAATACTGACAGGTGGCTTTTGGGCCTCCATCACCCTCACCTGCATCGGCGAGGTATGAGTCCTCAGAACGACCTGGGGAGAGACATAGAAGGTGTCCTGCATATCTCTGGCAGGATGATCCTTGGGAAAATTGAGGGCCTCAAAGTTATAGTAATCAAGCTCCACGTTAGGTCCCTCAACGATCGTGAATCCCATCCTCGAAAAGACCTGGCAGACTTCCTTGATCATGAGCGTAATAGGATGGAAATGACCCCTCAACGGTTCTCGTCCCGGGAGTGTCACATCCAGAACATCCGAGTGGGACGCCTTTTCTTTGGAAAGGCTTCCGCGAACCTCTTCGAAGCGCTTTTGCAAGTTCTGCTTGATATGGTTGGCCAATTTGCCGAGCTCAGGTCTCTCTTGAGGCGGCACTTGGCCCATCTTTTTCATCAGGGAAGTAAGCGCCCCTTTTTTCCCAAGATAGGCAACTCTGAAGTCTTCGAGTTGAGCAACTTCAGAGACTTTTTTCAGCGTCCCAATTGCCCTCTCTTCCACCTGAAGGAGTTGATCTTTCATCTCTCTTTCTCTACAAATCCTGGCAAGACTAAGCAACCATAGCTGCCAATTTGGAAAAGGCGGCAGGATCGTGAACAGCCATATCGGCCAGTACCTTCCTGTCTATTTCGATACCTGCCTCGCTGAGACCTCCGATGAATCGGCTGTAAGAAAGACCATTCTCCCTGGCAGCGGCATTGATTCGAATAATCCAGAGCCTCCGGAAATCCCTTTTTCTTGTCCTTCGGTCTCTGTAGGCATACATCTCAGCCCTTCTTAGTGCTGTCTCGGCGGTCCTATACTGTTTGCTCATACCGCCTCTAAACCCCTTGGTGGCCTTTAAGACCTTTTTTCTCCTTCTCCTTGCCTTAAAACCCCTTTTTACTCTCGGCATAATATAAAACCCTCATAAATCAAAAATGTCTTGTAAAGAACTGCAAAAACGGAATGCAGATAGACGATCCAACTTATTCCGCACCAGGTTGTGACTCGTCTGGAGGCTCATCCCCTTACTTAACGATGGGGAATAAGCCTAGCGATCTGTTTCAGGTTACTTGAATCCACCAGCGATGATTTCCTGAGCTTCCGCTTTCTCTTTGTGCTTTTCTTCGTGAGAATATGACTTGAAAAGGCCTTACTCCTCTTAATCTTGCCCGACCCGGTACGGGAAAATCTCTTGGCAGCGCCTCGGTTTGTTTTTATCTTCGGCATTTATTGTCTCCCAACAGAAAGAAAAACTATCCTTTCTTTAAAAAAGCCCCTCAGCAGTCCGTGACAAAAAACTACTAAAGAGCGTTTATTGAATAATCATTAGCAATAAAATGCAGTACCATTTATTTCGGGAGAATGACCATAACCATACGATTTCTTGCCTCCTGCTTGGGCTGCTCATCAACCGTTCCGATATCCGCAACTTCCTCCGCAACCCTTTTCAGGAGATCAAATCCCATATTCTTGTAAGCCATTTCCCTACCCCGAAAGAAAACACTCACCTTCACACGATCTTTTTTCTCGAGAAATTTTCTGATGTTTTTTATCTTAAAACCCAAATCGTGATCCTCAGTGTGAGGTCTCAGCTTGATCTCTTTCACCTGAACATTTCGGCTTTTTTTGCGTCCCTCCTGCCCTTTCTTGCTTGTCTGGTATTTAAACTTTCCATAGTCCATGATGCGGCAAACAGGCGGATCTGAATTTGGTGCCACCTCAACAAGGTCGTATCCTTCCTCTTTGGAAACTCTTAGCGCCTCCCGGATCGGCAAAATTCCAAGCTGTTTCCCGCTGACGGAGATAAGTCTCACCATTCTCGCACGTATCCGTTCATTCACATTGACATCATCAAATTTCTTTCCTATGACAAAGACCTCCTCTGTTTGGATTCTTCGGCTATCAGTCTTACGAACTCCTCACCGGTCATAAAAGGCAGGTTTTTTCCGTCCCTCTTCCTGGGAGTCAACCCCCTTTGTTCACACTCTTTATCCCCTAAGATGACCATGTAGGGAATCTTTTGTATCTGTGCCTCTCTGACCTTAAAGCCTAGTTTTTCATTTCTAAAGTCCGTTTGAACCCTCACATGACCATCCACAAGGTTCTTATACATTTCTTCCGCATACGGAATATGCTTATCCGTCACAGTCAGTATCACAGCCTGGGTCGGTGCCAGCCAGGTTGGAAAAGCACCTGCATAATGCTCGATCAGAACCCCGATAAATCGCTCGATAGCACCAAGAATAACCCGATGAATCATGGCCGGTCGATGCTTGTTTCCATCTTTGCCAATATAAGACAGATCAAATCTTTCAGGAAGGGCAAAATCACATTGTATAGTGGCACATTGCCATTCTCTACCCAGGGCGTCTTTCAGTTTAACATCAATCTTCGGACCGTAAAAGGCACCATCTCCTTCGTTGATCTGATAGTTGAGATGGCTGTCGTCCATTGCCTTTTGAAGCGCCTTTGTGGCCCGATCCCAATCTTCATCAGAGCCGATGCTTTTCTTGGGGCGAGTACTTATCTCAAGGTCAAAATCGAAATCAAAGACCGCCATCATGTCCTTGACAAATTCAAGGACGCCCTTTATTTCTCCGTCAAGCTGTTCGGGAGTGCAGATGATATGGGCGTCATCCTGTGTAAATTCCCTCACCCTGAGCAGGCCGTGGATAACCCCAGAACGTTCATGGCGATGTACTGTCCCCAGTTCAAAATATCGTTTTGGAAGATCTCGATAACTCCTTATTTTTGAACGGTAAATCAGCATATGGGCCAGGCAATTCATCGGCTTTATGCCGTAGTCCTGTTCATCGATCTTCGTAAAATACATGTTTTCGCGATAATTGTCAAAATGACCTGATTTTTTCCACAGCTCCGTCTTCAGGATCTCCGGTCCCCTGACCAAATCGTAACCTCTTTTCAGGTGTTCCTTGACCTCAAACTCCTCCAATAGATGCCTCAACATGGCCCCTTTCGGATGCCACACAATCATTCCGGCCCCCACTTCTTCGTGGGTACTGAAGAGATCAAGCTGAGGGCCGAGGGTGACATGATTTCTCCTCTTGGCTTCCTCAAGATTGTGGAGGTATACCTTCATTGTCTTTCGATCTGCAAAGCCCACGCCATATATCCTGCTGAGCATCGCTTTTTTCTCATCGCCGCGCCAATACGCACCAGCGACCTTGGTCAAATGAAAGGCCTTAATAAAACCGGTCGACCGGATATGCGGGCCACGACAGAGATCCACAAATCCACCTTGCGTGTAAAGAGTGACTTTTTCATTCTCTGCCAAATCTTCAACCAGCTCGACCTTATAGCCCTCACCTTGGCTCCTGAAGAGATCAAGAGCTTCCTGGCGACTCACTTCTCTTCGGACAAAAGGAAGATCGGCCTTGATAATCTCTTTCATCTTCGACTCAATCTTCGGTAAATCGTCCGCCCTAAAAGGTCGCTCATAATCAAAATCATAGTAAAAGCCGTCTTTGATGGCCGGACCGATCGTCACCTTCGCACCCTCGAAGAGCTCCTTAACTGCCATGGCCAGCACGTGAGCAGTACTATGCCTCAGTATTTCAAGACCTTCTTCCGAGTCGATAGTGATCGGTTCCAGTTCCGAGTCCGTTTCAATCCGCTCGGCAAGATCCCTTCTTTCCCCATTTATCTTTACAGCCACCACTCTATCGAGATTCTTGAGGTCCAGAAGGCGCAAAGACTTGATCGCAGATAAGGGTTCAGAATGGATCTCGTTTTCAGGATTTTCTTTGAGGTGAATTACGATCCTGTTCATGATTCTAACTGCGTACTCCCGACGAATTCTTAGACTCGCCTGTCAGCCACAGACCTAAAAAATATAAAACGCTCTGCGGCCCAAAGAAAATTAGGCACCTACAATGGTAAACTCCTGTTTACCGAGATGCCTATCAGGGTTCTTCTTAAAGTTCAAATGGACGCAAAAACAATAACCCTCGACCGATACGATAGAAAATAGTATTTAATGCCAAACAGTTATAACTACTAACACATAATGTGATTTAGCTTTTATACTGCACTCTCCGGATCATCAAAAGATATGTTGACCAGCCATGAAAAACCATAAAATGTGTGTAGGGGTTATGCGCAAGCGCCATCTTTTGCATCCCTTTTCAAGCATCCTCAAAGGGGAATGCAAAAGGCAAAAAACTCAATACTTATAAACAATAAGACAACAATTTGCAAGTAAAAAGTCAAGACTGGTCGCTAACGAGGCAAGTCAAAACAATAAAACCAAAATAAAACTGGTAGGCACGAAGAGATTTGAACTCTTGACCCCTACCGTGTCAGGGTAGTGCTCTCCCCCTGAGCTACGTGCCTATAATCTTTCCTATCTATCAATGGGTGAATCGAATGTCAACCCATGATTTGCTGATTCTTGCAATGTCAGCAATTATCTTTCAAATTTCCTGTTCTGTTTAGTTACTTAGGGCGTCTTCGGCCATGGTGCGAAACCAATAGCGCATATAATGTAAGCCTGAAGTAATCGTCAGAATACCCGTGAGCCAAAATAAATAGGAGTCTATTTTCCCTACGAAATTCAAATGGCTTTTCAAAAGCACCACAAAAACAGTCACGAGTTGCAGGCAGGTTGTCACCTTGCTGACAAAGGAAGGTTTGATCACAAAGTTCGATCCATTCAAAAAAAGGATCAACACACCAAGAAGGATCAGCATATCTCGACAGATCACCGTCACACCCAACCAAGGGGGAACAAACTCCCTCACAGAAAGGACGACAAAGGCGGCTATGAGAAGGATTTTGTCCGCCAATGGATCCAGGTATGATCCTATTTTGCTTTTCTGGTCAAACACTCTGGCGATAAACCCATCCAGACCATCGCTCACTCCCGCCACAATAAATACAATAAGCGCGGCAATAAATTCATCATTGATAAGGTAGATGATAAAAATCGGGGCTAAAATTATTCTTATGCTTGTAATCAGGTTGGCTAATGTCATCTTCCTCTGCTTATCTTACCCACTCTACGATACTTTTCGATACCTGGTGTCAATGTTTGGCCACACGCCGTGAGAACTCATCGATCACCCACGAACCACCTCAGTGTCCCGTCGCACAACTGACGATCCTGAAGAGAGCCTATTTTATCTTTAGCCGGATATTCTCTTTATCTACCTGCAATAAATCAAGAGAAAAAGGAAGGCCTTCATGATTCATGATGTGGGCAAGAATGCTATCCCTATCTCCCTGAAATCCGACAATAGCCGATATGGAGTTTTTTCTGACCCTGTTTTGTCTCACAAAATCTATTCCCTCCACCTCGGTCTTCAAGAAGTCCCTAAAGAGTCTGAATTGTCCGTAGGTAGTGACGCCTTCTAAGGTAATCACAAACTGACGGATTCGTTCATGCAGTGAGGAGCGAAACTGAATAATCGTCGGAATCAACCGATCGGCCAATCTGTTTGCCAGATTCTTCACTGTATCGATTTTCCCTGATTTGCCGCCCGGACCCTCCATCAGGTCTTCCACATGCATTCCTTGAACAATCTGAACACGCTGGCTCACGTCAAAGGCCCTTAGCTTTAGGGAGGCCCCCTCTTGAGAAACGAATTCAGTCCCCCCGTAAACAACCACATCGGCGGAAAAAAGCCCTCCCCACTCCAGGATATCCTCATCCCTCAGCGGAAAGGATCTCAGTTGTTCCAGATTTTCTGTTTCGGGAAGGTTCAAGGTGCGATTGATCAGACTGAATCCCCTTCCTTTAAAAGCGTTGTAGAGCGCCAGTTCAGTTGCGTTCAGGGCAGTAAAAAATTCCGGGTTTTTCCACCAGAACGAGATATCTCCATCCACGCTCTCGTAAACAAGAAAGAGCACCTTCGAGACCGGCCCTTTGTCCAAAACGAACCCCGAGTCTTTTAGTTTTCTATCAAAGACCTTTTCATTGATCTTTAGTCGAACGAGGATATTGAAGGTATCATTTATCTGGATTTCGGTCAGGATGTGGAAATTCTCTATTTCTTCTTCGGCCCTTGGTATAATTTTCTTGACGATCTTCTCAAAGTTGTTGACCACACCCTGGCTCTCCAAGCGACGGACAAGATAATTTTCAAGGCCTTTTCTCAAGGCATTAGAAATGGCACGCTCCTTTGCCAAAGCCAGATTCCCCTCGACCACCTTACTCGTTCCGATGGCCAAGACGACATTCGACGGGGACCTTTTCCTGTCTTGAGCATGCACGAAAGAGGCGAGCAGAATTACAAAACAGAAGAGAACGAGGATGAAAACCGTTTGACCTGCCAACAATCTATCTCTATTCATGTTTGTCACCTAATAAAGGAACGTTTCGATCTTCTTTTTTGCTGTATCCAGGTCGTCAGGAGCTATCCAGACATACTCTGGATCGGCCCGGAACCATGTCAGCTGCCTTTTCGCATATCTTCGAGTATCCCTCTGAAGGTGAAGGAGGGCCTCTTCAAGAGAGCAATTGTTACTCAGGTACTCCAACATATGGCGATAGCCGATTCCTTTCATGGGTTTGAGATCGGGTGAATAACCTTTGGCCAGAAGGCGCTCCGTCTCCTCCAGCAATCCGGCCTCGACCATGGCCAGACTCCTTTGGTTGATCCGCTCGTAGAGACGGTTTCTGTCCATGTCCAGACAGATTTTTAATGCTTGGACCGGTCTATCCTTCACGCTCTGTTCTTTGACCAAGTCAGCAGGCCGACGATCTGTCAGATAAAATATCTCAAGCGCTCTAATAATCCTGAATTTATCATTGGGATGAATCCTTCCAGCTGTCTCCGGGTCAATACGCCTGAGCCTCTCATGGAGCTTGGCCGATCCTATCGTATCACATTCCAATTTCAACCTGTTTCTCAAGCCTCGATCTACAAAAGGACATGTGAAAAGACCTTCGACCAGACTCTTGATGTACAGGCCGGTCCCTCCGACAACAAAACATACCCGGCCTCTTTTTCCTATATCTCGGACCAGAGGAAGAGCCAGAGAGCAAAAAATTGCCGCGTTGAACTCCTCATCCGGTTCGACAACATCGAGGAGATGATGAACAACGCCTCTCTTGTCTTCAGGCGTGGGCTTGGCAGTGCCGACGTCCATGCCTGTATACACCTGCATGGAATCGGCATTAATGATCTCCCCCTTTTCAGACATGGAAAGGGCCAGTTCAACACCTAGGGTCGTCTTTCCGGTCGCTGTCGGTCCCGCAATCACAATAAGTTTCGGAGTTTCATCAGCTGGCATGTTTCAGATTCGACCTAGACAACTCGCTTGAACATCTTCTCGATTTCCTGAGCGGTCATCTGTATATACACCGGCCTTCCATGGGGGCAGTTCGAGGGTAAATCAATCTCAGTTAACTGATCAAGAAGGAGGATCATTTCCTCCTGCCTCATCCTCAATCCTGCGCGAATAGCTCCGTGGCAAGCTATAAGAGCCGCCACGTTCTCCAAAAGCTCTTCCTCACTCACTCCCTTTTCATCGATTTTGGCGAGAAGTTCGGGGACAAAAGAGTCCCATAAGACGTTCTTCAAAAGCGCAGGATGGGATCTTAAGATAAAAGTATTTCCCCCAAAATGCTCCACATCCAGGCCCAACCGGAGGAGGTCTTCCCTCTTTTCCAGAGCGGTGTTTTTCTCACTGCCGGTTAATTCCAGTTCATAAGGGACCAACAGACCCTGAACTTCTACCTGGGAGTTCTTGAGCCCTTTAATCAGATGATCGTAGACGATCCTTTCATGGGCGGCGTGCTGATCGATCATAAGCAGTCCATCTTCAATTTGGCATAGGATGTAGGTATTCAACAATTGACCGATAATATGGAGCTTACCCGTTGCACAGACCTTTTCACACTCCGCTTCCGGGGATGTTATCTCCACACCCTGCCTGATCAATGAGTAGTCGCGTATGGGCTCACGCACAAACGCGGCCTCCTCCCAAGGCAAGGGAGGTTGGTGGCCTTCTCTTGGAGGTGGAAATGAAAGCCTATGCCTCGATTGTGACAAGGTCCTGTCGACGAGGGAAGCAACGGCCTGAAACAGGTGCTTCCCCTCATGAAACCGAATCTCCTGTTTGGTCGGATGGACATTGACATCAACGAGAGATGGATCGATCTTGATAAAGAGGACGGCCTGAGGATATTGACCCTTCATTAATCTCTGACCGTAACCCTCGATTACGGCCTTGGTTATAAGGCGGTCCCTGATGTAACGGCCGTTGACATACACAAACAGGCGATCCCCTCTTGATCTGGCAAAATCAGAGGGAGCCAGGTAGACGCTTGTATAAAGACTATCCCTGTCCTCCTCACCCCTTTCCATTGACATGGCTACTTTTCGACCCATCAAGGCCGTAAGCCTGTTCAATTGTTTATCAGAGGCCGGGAGATGGAGGACTGTCTTTCTCTTGTCTTGCAGCTTGAACCCTATGCTTGGAAAAGGTAAGGCCGCCCGCCCGAAAGCATCCGTGATATGACCGGCCTCAGTGTTTGTTGAGCGCAGAAACTTGCGCCTGGCCGGGAGATTGAAGAAGAGGGACCGGACCTCCACACTTGTCCCCGGCGGTGCCCCTGTCTCTTCAACTTTCACCAACTTTCCAGCGTTTATCAACAGCTTATGGCCAAGCACCTGGTCATGAACACGAGAGACAATTGTCATTCGAGAGACAGACGCAATGCTCGGGAGGGCTTCTCCCCTGAACCCAAAAGATTTAACAGAAAAGAGGTCGGACGCTGTTTCAATCTTGCTGGTGGCATGTCTTTCAACACTCAAGAGGAGGTCGTCCCTGGACATACCGACCCCGTTATCACTGACCTTGATAAGATCCCTTCCTCCCCTTTCTATGCTGACATTAATACGGTCAGCGCCGGCATCAATGCTGTTGTCAATCAGTTCTCTGACAACGGAAGCAGGCCGTTCAACGACTTCCCCGGCTGCGATCTGGGAGGCGACTTCCTCTCGCAACACCCTGATAATATTCATCATAAGATAACGTTTTCTGTAAAGTTCAAAAAAAACAGGGAAGCCCCGGCACCCCGAGACCATCGGGATCTGTTTTGATTTCCTTAACTTCTTGAGAACTTACGAATTCTTGTCGATACGGGATGAATCAGAGGATTTCAAGCAAGTCCACATCAAAAATGAGGGTCCTTCCAGCCAGAGGATGGTTGACGTCAAGAGTAATAACATCATCATTAATATCGGCGATGATGGCGTCGTAGACCTCTCCATCCGGGCCCTTCACCTCTACTTGGTGTCCTATGGTAGGCGAAAACGCCCCGGGAAGGTCCCCTCTTTTGACAGCCAACATGGCATCCTCACGCCTCAGACCGAATCCTTCTTCCGGGGGTATGGATATCGTCTTTTTTTCACCCGCTTCCATACCAACGATGCCCTCTTCAAGACCTTTAATACCCCCTTTGCCGATCTCGATCTCCAGTGGACCGCCATCTCTTGAGTTTTCAAAAATCATCCCATCCTCTAACCTTCCCGTAAAATGAATCCTTACGGTGTCTCCCTCTTTTACCTCTGTCATGTCCCTCTCCGTTTAGGATATGTCTTCTCTGATCTCTAGATCATAAAACCGGTCCTTCGCCCAAATAGCGTGTCATAACACGCCCTATGTAGAGTCTAAGGTCTTCTTGAATCTCCAAAAGAGGAACTCAACCACACACAGTGAAAGATCCGTCACGGCTGTCAGACCCTTGTCTTTACAGATACTATGAGAAAGGGGAATAAGTGTCAAGATCCCATGAGTAATGACCGCAGCTTCAAGATGTGTGCAATGTTACCCAAGGGTTCCGTTCATCAACCCTTTGAAAGCGCCTGGCTGCTGAAAAGGGATCGCACGGAATCAGCTACCGCAACTAATTCACGGCATCTGAGTATCCAGGCCCCCAGGAAGTATAGAAATATTCCAAGAATCATGAGACCTGCCAGATTCAACGCCCTATTCCAGAATCCCAAGGTCAAATCCATTATCAGCCAATGTGAATAGGCATAATATACTCCCATCCCCATGATCGACGCGGCGGCGACACTCTTCATCGCTGAAACAAAGGAAGGTCTCATCCGAATGATTGCGAATCTTCTGTTGAGTATGAATAGGAGGAGAAAAAATTGGATTGCCGAGGCAAGTGATAGGGCCAGGGCAATGCCGTTGTGCTTCAAAGGGCCCATCAACAGAAGACTCAACAACAGATTGATAAGAAATGTCACAACAGCCACCTTGACAGGCGTCTTCGTATCCTGAAACGCGTAGAAGACCGAGACAATGATCCTCGTACCTGAAAAGGCCCACAACCCCATCGCGTACATCATAAGGGCCTGGCTTGTCATCATTGAAGAAGACTCCCCAAAAGCCCCTCTTTCAAACAGCATTTGGATGATCGGTTTGCCGAGTACAATGAGCCCCACTGTAGAGGGGATAATAATGAAGAAAACCAGTCCCAAGGCGTGACTGAAGGTATCCTCCAATTCTTTCATTTTCTTTTCCGCGACCTGCGTTGAAAAGGAGGGGAGGGCCGCCGTGCTGATGGCAATGGCAAAGACACCCAACGGAAATTGAACCAGACGGTCGGCATAATACAGCCAGGAGACGCTGCCTTCCTCAAGAAATGACGCCAGGAGTGTCCCAATGTAACTGTTTAGTTGGTATACGGCGGACCCGAAAAGAGCGGGGGCCATCAAAAGGGCGATCTTTTTTACAGCGGGATGATCCAACCGCCAAAGGGGAAAAAGCCTCAGCCCTTCCTGGAGTACCCATGGGATCTGGAGGGCAACCTGAAGGGCTCCTCCAATAAGGACACCGACAGCCACGCCCACAATCGGTTGAGCCAGATGGGGAGAAATCAGATAAGAGGCCCCGATAATACCTACGTTTAAGAAGATGGGAGCGGCGGCAGGTGCTGCAAAGTGTCTAAGAGAATTCAGGATACCCATGAAAAGGGCCACAATGCTTATAAAAAAAATGTATGGAAAAGTAATCCGCGTCAGCAGAACCGTGAGGTCATATTTGACCCCGGAACCGCCAAAACCAAAGGCCTGGATCCTTACCAACCAGGGCGAGAACAAAACGCCGAGGAGGGTTATTATCACAAGGATAACGGCGAGGAGGGTTAAAATGATCCTTGCCAGCTCAAAAGCCTCCTTTTTTGTACGGGTAGTGAGGTACTCTGTGAAAACAGGGATAAAAACAATGGTGAGCGAACCCTCAGCAAAAAGACGTCTGAGCAAATTGGGAATTCGAAAGGCAGCAACAAAGGCATCCATGGCCATTCCGGTGCCGAAAAAAAACGCCAGTACAATGTCGCGTATCAGCCCCAGGATACGGCTCAAGAATGTAAAGAGACCAACCACGCCTGCGGCACGGCTGATATTGTGTTCTTCTGAAATCGATTCAGTCAAAAATTCGACCTCCACACCTAATTGGTTTGCGTTATCTCCGCCACTACCTCAGGTGTCCGCATTGGAGTGTCTCTCAAAACCAAAAAAAAATCATCAAAAACCTTGAAACAGGCATGCCTCTGCCCGCGGGGAGATAACATGGAAATGGGTAAATATATACCACATTGTACAAATAGGATTCCCTGAAAACTGTATTTTTCTTCCAACACGCCCCCTCTACAACCCCCTTTTGTATAGTCAACCATCCTATTTCTCAGGGCATTTTGTCCTCCCCCTCTCTTCCGGACGCATGGCACAACTATTGCCATAACCTGGGGCGTATTGAAGTGGCTGTCGGCCATCTCTCCAGAATACCAGTGGGAGAATACAAGAAAATAGGCAATGGACATCGTGGGCCCTGATGCAGTAAAAGGAGATTATGGGCATTCGTCTGTTTATAAAGATGAGCGCATACAAAGATGAGCCGAAAAGACTTCACCTAAGATAATCCACCGAGCTTTATCGACAGTTTCTAGGGCCCTCGCTCTTTTGGAGTCTATAGATGTTTCAAAATCAAAAAGAAATGAACAACAGGAACCATAATATATGGGCTATCTCCAGACCAAAAAGCCCCGTGCATGTGGATCTTCGCCATATATGTGGTGAAGCAAACAGGGTGCCGTTTACAACATATGAGATATCCGACCTTGGGAAGTATCTCTTGAGCCCCTCTCAAGTTGAAATCAAGAATAGGTTACTCGGGTGCGAAATCCGCTATCGTCCTACTTTCACAAGGAAAATAAGAGAGAAAACAAGAAAAATCTTTGTGAGAAAGAGATCGCGAAGTGACGAGAAAGAAGGGATCCCGGCAAAGATGTACTTGTCTCAAATGGACTACACCCTTCCCCCCCTTAGAGACGAAAAGTTAAAGGCACAATTCAAGAGAATCCATGATCACTTGAGGTCTTATGATCCGATCATCAGAGAACTTTCAGCGTTGGAGACAACCAAGATAGACGATGTCGTCGGTATAACGGAAAACATTCTGGGAGATCGTTCACTTCTGGTGTTGAGAGGCACTGTTGAGGAGAAAATCGAGTTTGTAAAAAGGTTCCTTTCAGAAGATGTGGGGATTGTATTTAAGAGCGCCTGTATATCAGAGGGCTTGTTTGAAATGAGGGGATACGACTTCAGGACATACAATCCAGATAACCGCCATAGGCTGGTAAAATTCTCAGATGACGGGGATTTCAAGGTGTGTGTTCTAGGTCCTGACAATCAGGTGGAATCTTGGGTCCAAGATGTGTCACTCCTTCAGCAGATGCTCTTATTTGAGCAATCCCTTCAAAAAAGTTCTGTATTTTACGAATCCGTAAAACAATGCATGGAGGGAAAAGCCACGGCACTGAAGCTCTTTTTTTATAAGCAACTCGATATCAACTATTCAAAGACATATCTGCCAACAATTTACAGAAATGTCTTCAGATCACAAGAAGTAGCCCCCACTGACATTGACAAGGTTCTTGATTCCCTCAACAATCTCCAGATGGGCATATCTTTTCACTACGTCCCTGAGTCGGATTCCGGAGAAAAGAAAATGTGTACCACCTTGTCCGTAATGCATGATTTCAGGGCACTTGAGCCGATAAAGGAGGAACTCCCCTTTCTGTACTCGGAGATTAACAAAGCGGTCTCCGTCTCGGAAGCAGGTAAGTATTATCTGCTCGATTCAATCAAGGGGTACCAAAATGGATGATTTTAGGGAAAACGATTACAGATGGGTAGAAGAGCTTCTTCAATACCCTCAAAACCTCGAAAAACAGATTGACTTCTTTGACGAAACTTCAGAGATCTCCCTTCCCGAAGACCCCATTGAGAAGGTCATTTTTCAGGATCGCGCCAAAGCCGCCATAAGAAAAGTGGCCCAAAACAAAGGACATATCCTCATGGTAGGGAGGCCGGGGACAGGGAAGTCCTTACTTGCCGGAATGTTCAAAGATGTCATTGATAGGTCATTGGGTGAATATATAAGACACAAAGAGGCGATTGTGGCCTTTCCGGGGAAAGACAGAAATCACATTCGCTTTGCCTATGAGACCCCTGAGACGATTAACAAGGCCATTGGCAAGGTCAATGAAGCCATAGAACGGGCACAGAACTCAGTAGAAGAATTCAGTCTCGCCGACCAAATAAGATCCGTAAAAAGGGTAAAAACAGCTCTCCTGTGGATAACAGGAACCACTGCATTGGCTGGTTGTTTTTTTCCACCCGCTTTTATTGCCACGGGCCTGAGTGGTATGGGAGCTGTTTTCATGTATTTGCAGGAGAATAATCACAGGGCCCAGGAGAAAATACATCGAGAGACTCATAACAGAAAACTTAATGTCGGCAAAAACTTAAGAGATATGATTCCAGTGGTCCTTCATGATCCTCAAAAAGACAAAGAACTGATGTCTCGAATATCTGAACCGAATGCCAGGAACATGAAGGGAGGCTTTCGCCACGATCCCTATCAATCGGGAAATCTCCACACACCCGCTCACTTGAGGGCCTACCTCGGGGCCCATGCAAGATCACCTATTATTTACATTGATGAGTTAAAGACCCTTGTCAAGGCAGGATATATGTCCGACATGTTGGAAATCATGCAGGAAAAAAAGTATATCCTGGAGGGCGGAATAGACACCGGCAGCGGCGGAGCCGATCGGTCTGAGAACCATCTCAAGGCAGAAAACATCATTCTTGCCTGCTGCAATCACGATACCCTCGAGTACCTTCAAAAAGAGGGCGACGGGGCCTTCCTCAGCAGGATAGAAGATAAAGGTGAGATCGTTCAGATGGAAAGTGCCGTTTCTGAAAACCTTGAGAGCATAAAACAGTCTGTTCAGTATGTGAAACAGGAAATAGATCACCTGGGACAGGAGATCTCCCAGACATGGGCTGAAGTTTTTGAGCAGGAGGGTTATCGAGGGGCCAAAAAAAGAAGTGAACTCATATTCGGAAAGAAACTCCCTGAAGGCTACCTTCTTGAGGCCCGGGAATTTTCCAGGGGTGCGGTACTCGAAATCATTAAAGAACTGAGATGCCGCGCCTCGGATAGGAAACTGAGTGCTATTCTAAGGCCGATTAACGGGATTATCAAGACTGCGGAATATAACGCTATACTTGAAAATGCTTCCTTTGTAGAAGCAGAGCATGTAAAAAAAGCCCTGAAGGAACATCAGAGCCTTGAGGGGGCGCTTGCACTGGAGCTTATTGAGAGCAAAAAAGACCTTAAAAAGTACATTGATTCTGTTACCGATTCAATAGGCTACGTCGTAGGTCTAGCAGTTATTCACTCCAACTCGAGTGGCAGGATGTACGGACAACCCCTGCCGATCCACTGCCAGATAAATGCAGGGGGAGCTGATTCCGTTACAGCCCCTGGAAAGACAGGCGAAATCGCCAAGGCAGCGGCCGAAAACGTAAGGGCATCCATTAAGAAGATATTCAAGAAAATCAGGGCCCCTTACGTGGGCTATGAGATGCATATCCAATACATTCAGGCCCATGGCGGTGTGGAGGGAGACAGCGCATCGGTCGCCATGGATATTGGCCTGATCTCCGACTATATAAAGCAGCCGGTGACTCAGAAGTATGGTGTCACCGGTTCTCTAACGGGGGACATTGTCCTTGCTGTAGGGGGAGTAACGGAGAAGATCAGATCGATAATGGATCCTCTCCTCGGCATGGCAGGGGCCTGTATCCCATGGCAAAACAAATATGATCTTGAACCACTCCTCATAAACGTGGAATCGGAGTATATCACCAAGGGCGAAATCCCCGGCATAAGGATATATCGCTCCGAGCACAAACAGGATCCATTTGACGTCTACCTCTGTAAGACCAAATACCATGCCTATAAGATATTGATGGGTGCCGATAGGGATGAGGTGGAGGCAAGGATGGCGGAAAGAAGCCGTAAGGATATGGAGTTTTTAAAGAATGTGAATGTCCTGAGAGAGATTCCGCGACATTAACTTACTTCTTGAAAACAACTCCCCCCTTTTTTGGCGGTACTCTGATGATAGGAGAGTCTTTTTGGTTTCTCTTCGAACAAGGCTGTCCAGGATAACTGGGGCCACCTGATGTTGCATTGCCGGTTCCACTCGAGCCGCCAAATGCACTATCCTGGACATCTCATCATCCTTTTTCTTCGCAGAGACATGAAGATTAAGGCCTGGTTGCCATTATATCCCGTACAAAGGGGGTTTGAGGATTTTCTCGTCACCATGACGAACAAGCTCGCCTTTAAGCAAAGCCTGTCGCGGATTTAGGATCTTATCAAAACCCTTGACAAAATTCCTGACGGGGCATATTGTTTTCAATTTTTTGTGTAAGGATCAGTCCTATTGCATGGCTTTCGATATTTTTTTTCTTGTCGTGTCCTACAGCCCATGTTTAGGTACTGTCACTTCAAAATAACGTGGTAAAAACGCTATATGTGTTTTGTAGATATCAAGGATTCTTGAAGAAGTTTTAATCCGGCGGTGCATAACAATGACGAAAAAGAGGAAGACCGGTAGAATCACTATCGATGAAGAATTGTGCAAAGGCTGTTATTTATGCGTCTCATTTTGTCCCGAGAACTTGATTGAAACATCAGACGGGCTGAATCAAAAAGGCTATTACCCGGCCCGTTTCATAGAGACGGATAAGACGAAGGAAGATCGCAAATGTACAGGTTGCGCTACGTGTGCGACGGTTTGCCCTGACATTGCAATTGAGGTTTATCGTGACTGAGAAAATTTTGATGAGAGGAAGCCATGTAATCGGTGAAGCGGCCGTCCGAGCCGGATGTCGGTTCTATGCCGGGTATCCTATTACACCACAAAATGAATTGACGGAATATTCCGCCGGAGCCATGGCAAAACTTGAAGATGGCACCTTTATTCAGGCTGAGAGCGAATTGGCGGCCATCAATATGGTCATCGGCGCCTCCATGGCCGGTGCTAGGCCCATGACAAGTTCTTCCAGCCCTGGTATAAGTCTTAAGCAGGAGGGCATATCTTACCTCGCCGCCCAGGAACTTCCCGCCGTGATCGTTAATACCATGCGGGGCGGTCCAGGACTGGGAAACATCGCCCCTTCACAGTCTGACTATTTTCAAGCCACCAGAGGAGGAGGACACGGCGATTACAGGACGATTGTCCTGGCCCCGGCCTCAGGTCAGGAATTGGCCGATCTGACCAGAAAGGCTTTTGAATATGCGGACGCATACAGGACCCCTGTGATGATACTGGGGGACGGCATGATGGGCCAGATGATGGAACCGGTTATAATGCCCGAGTGGATCGATACAGGCACACTGCCAAAGAAAAACTGGATCCTCGACGGTGCAAAAGAAAGACCAAGCCGGTTGATCCGGTCGCTTCTCCTGGACACATCTGTTGAGGAAGATAGAAACTGGAAGCTCGAAAGAAAATACAGAGAGATCACTCGAAAGATCACTAGTGCAGAGACTTTCATGACCGACGATGCGCGCTTGGTCGTTGTTGCCTACGGGACAGCCGCCAGGATCGCTAAGGGGGCTATTAAGAAAGTCAGAAAACTGGGCTTAAAGGTAGGGCTTGTCCGTCCCATCACTCTTTGGCCCTTTCCAAATGCGATCTTGTCGGAGATGAGCAGACTCATTACTGATTTCTTTGTTTTTGAAATGAGCACAGGGCAGATGGTGGAAGATGTCAGGTTGGCTTTGGAGGGGAAAAGCAATATACACTTCTACGGCAGACCGGGCGGCATCATTTCCACACCCGATGAAATTGCTAAGGAGATCAACACAGTATATCATCGCAGAGATCTTCAAGAGGATTAAGAACATGGAGAAAAAGGTTTTCCAGAGACCAAGATATTTGAAAGAGGCGGTTTTTCATTACTGTCCTGGTTGCGGACACAGCATTATTCATCGACTCATAGCCGAAGTCATAGAAGAACTCGACATAGGAGAAAAGGCCATAGGTGTTCCTCCGGCAGGCTGTGCCGTACTCGCCTACAACTACTTCGACGTGGACATGGGGGAGGCCCCACATGGCAGAGGAGCCGCTGTTGCCACGGGAATAAAGCGGACCCTCCCTGACAGAATTGTCTTTTCTTATCAGGGAGACGGCGATATTGCTGCCATAGGGACCGCCGAGACCATCCATGCGGCAAACAGGGGTGAGAATATCACCTCATTTTTCGTTAACAATGGAAACTACGGTATGACTGGGGGGCAGATGGCGCCTACGACGCTTATCGGGCAGAATTCAACCACCACACCTGGTGGAAGGGAGATACTGAGGGACGGCTCCCCTCTCGACCTCAGTGAAATGCTGGCAATTGCACGGGGCAGTGCCTATATCGAACGAACAGCGGTGAATTCTCCAAAAAACATCAGGAGAACCAAGAGATCTATCGCCAAGGCATTTAAGGTCCAGATGGAGGAACGAGGTTTTTCACTGGTTGAGATCCTCTCTCCCTGCCCCACCAATTGGAAGATGTCATCTGTTGATGCGGCCAAATATATTGATGAGGTGGCTGCGAAGACATTTCCCCTTAAGGTCATTAAAGATGAAGTCGGCAAAATCTAATATAAGCGGGGACTTCCGACGAGACTGTCTGAGAAGTTTATCCAAGTAAAAAATTGAAAGGACCTATGTAACCATGAGCAGCAGCAAAACAGCCTTTGCGGGATTCGGTGGGCAGGGCGTGCTTATGATGGGCTACGTATTTGCCGTGTCAGCCATGCGAGACGGCAAGCATGTCACCTATCTTCCTTCCTATGGTGCTGAAGTGCGGGGTGGAACCGCCAATTGCACGGTGGCCATTTCAGACGAAGAGATATTTTCCCCGGTTGCCTCCTCACCCGATTACGCCGTAATTATGAACAAACCGTCTCTGGTTAAGTATGAGGGTATGATAAGAGAGAAGGGCATCATGATATTGAATTCAAGTCTGATTGATAGAGACCCTTTTAGAAATGATATCAATGTGGTACGAGTACCTGCCAATGAAATTGCAAAGGAGCTGGGGAGTGATCGTACCATCAATATGATTATGCTGGGGGCCTTCGTGACTGCCACAAAGACTACCAGCCTGGATTCCATCATGAACGGCCTGACCGAGATACTGAAGGGGAAAAAGGGCGGTCTCATGGATTTGAACCGGATAGGTCTCGACAGAGGAGCTGAATACGTATCGTAAGGAGTCTTAATATGAAAACTGTGAAACAGATTAGTCTTTCACTCAAGAATGAACCGGGAGCTCTTTCTTCCGTTAGCGACCTACTGGGTGCGAACGGTATCAATATAATCGCCTTTTACGTTATCGCCCAAGGAGATGAGGGGCAGATCCATTTTATTGCCAACGATCCGGACAGGGCGCTTAAATTCCTAAAGACATCGAGCCATGAGATTGCCACAGCAGATGTCATCGCCTGTGAAACTCCCCATCATCCCGGGGGTTTAAATGCCATCCTTAAACCCTTGAAAGAGGCTGGTATCAACGTGGACTACATATATCCGTGTCTGGGAACCGGCAGCGTCAGCGTGTTGATTTTAGGTGTCGGTCAGATAGAAGAGACCCTCGGCGTCCTTGAGTCCAATTGGATACGTATCTTGGGGGATGAGCTTTACCATTTATAGTTTAACTTTAAGTAGTTACATCAATAAACTAAAACAGAGTCTAACCCTGATCTAAAGGCCTCGAGTCCCCCTGCGGCAAGGTTTTCAAGCTCATCGTCACCCGGAAACAGGATCAGAGGGGCCACATGACTTACACAGGATCGAATTTCCTCCACTATGAAGGAGGAATAGCACAGGTTTCCGGTTAGCACAACAGCCGCAACATCCCCTTTCAGGGCAACAGACATCGCCCCTATCTCTTTTGAGATCTGATAGCACATTGCTTGGGTTATTAGGCGAGCCTCTGTATCACCTTGATGAATCCTTTTTTCTATCTCTTTCATGTTGAAAGTCCCCAAGTAGGATACAAGCCCACCCTGCCCCATTAAACACGCCCTGAGATCATGGCTCGACTTAAAACGACCTGAAAAGCAGAGATCCATTAAGTCGTTCAGTGGTAAGGTGCCGGGTCTTTGAGGTGTAAAAGGCCCCTCATTCAGACCGTGGGTGCCGTCGATCATTTGGCCTTTCCTGTGGGCACATATCGTAATCCCACCACCAAGATGACCAACGACAAGGTTGATATCTGTATAGGCCCTTTTCAGTTCTCCGGCCGCCTTTTTTGCCGCCGATTTCTGATTGAGGACATGGAAACCTGCCTTCCGATCGATCCCCTTGAGGCCTGAAATCCTTGCGACATCCTCCATTTCATCGGTCATGGGTGAATCAAAGATAATGGCTGGGATCCCTCTTTCCTCTCCTATCTGGTGAGCTATGAGGGGCCCTAAATTGGTTGGATGCAAGCCATACCTGGCATTTCTCAAATCATCGCACATGGTATCGGTGATCAGATAAGGGCCGCCCTTTAGGGGTCGTGTGGCCCCTCCCCTGCTGACGACCAAGTGGAGTTTTATCCGATTCTCTAGGCCCTCTGCCAGTGCTTTTTCTATAACCTCTTTGTGGAACAACAACCTGGCCTTCACCCCGACCAGAGAGGCCAATTCCTCTTCCTTATGATCTACGGCCTTTTTGAGAATGGGGATCCCGTCCAAAAAAAGACCCAGTTTGGTGGAAGTCGAACCGATGTTGATGACCAGAATATAAGGTTTTTTCGTCATTGGAGGATCGCCAGGGCAATATTAATCAGACATGAATCCTGCGTATCGAAAGGGGTCAGAATAACCAAAGGAATCTCCACACCTCCCAACAGGCCCCCATGCCTGACTTGCCCCAGGGCAAACAAAAATTGGGTGGTAAGGAATGCCGATTCAATATCCGGAAAGAGGTAGATATCGACATTCCCAGGGACAGGGCCCTTTATTCCCTTGTTTTTAGCAGCCAGTGCCGATTCGGCATTGTCCATACCGAGGGGTCCACCGCCACCTCTAGCTTTCCCAATTATTTTTAACATGACCCTATTTTCGCGTCAAGGATACCAAATGGTTAACTGATTTCCTTGTCTGGATGCAGCCTGACTCGAATACCAATTTGGGTTCTATTTGGATTATTCTGTCTCTACTTTGACATCCCATCAATACACCATTTGATAGAACCGGGAAAATGCTGATTTGAACGAGTTCTCCTGTTGATTGTTCAAAGAAAAGCTGTTAAAGAGATAGGGCAATTTGAGAGATAAAAGCGGAATGAAAAGGGTCTTTTCTGGATCTGCTAAATAATAAAGACAACAGAAGTACGGAATTTTGAAAGGGGCTTGACATGACGACGGAAACGGATGAGTTGTGCGTGAATACGCTCAGAATGCTCTCAGCAGATTGTGTTCAAAAGGCGAACTCTGGACATCCCGGTATGCCGATGGGTGCCGCAGGAATGGCTTATGTCTTGTGGACGCGTTTTTTGAAACACAACCCTCGAAATCCCAATTGGCCGGATCGGGATCGATTTATTCTTTCCGCCGGCCACGGTTCCGCCCTCCTTTACAGCCTGCTGCATCTGACGGGATATGACCTCTCTCTCGAAGACCTAAAAAACTTCCGCCAATGGAACAGCAAAACTCCCGGCCATCCTGAATATTCCCTTACACCTGGTGTGGAGACGACGACCGGGCCCTTGGGACAAGGTCTTGCCAATGGCGTGGGAATGGCTATTACAGAGCGCTTTTTGGCCACCCGCTTCAATCGTCCCGGCCACGACATTGTCAACCATTACACTTACGGAATCGTAGGTGACGGGGATCTTATGGAGGGACTATCACATGAGGCGGCCTCTCTGGCAGGACACCTGGGGCTCGGGAAATTGATTTTCCTCTACGACGATAATCGTATCTGCATTGAAGGAAGTACTGATAGGACATTCACCGAGGATAGGGCCGCCCGGTTTGAGGCCTACGGCTGGCACGTCCAGAAGGTAGGCGACGGTAATGACCTGGAAGCCATTGAAAAAGCGATTGCCACGGCCCAGGGAGTCACTGATCAACCTTCGTTAATATCCGTCCGAACCCATATAGGCTATGGCAGCCCAAACAAACAGGACACTGCATCGGCCCACGGAGAACCCCTGGGTGATGATGAGATTAAGATTACCAAAATCAACCTAAGATGGCCTGAAGAGCCCTCCTTTTTCATTCCTGAAAAGGCGCTCCATCAATTCCGCCGGTCCATTGACCATGGGGAGGAGGTCGAAGGTAAGTGGCAGGAGCGATTTCAGGCCTTTGAGAAAACCTTCCCTGAGCTGGCAACAGTGATGAGAGATCAAGTCAATGGGAAACTCCCTGAGGCCTTTAGCAGAGATGTACCGATCTTTCCATCAGATGCAAAAGGTATGGCTACAAGGGCGGCGTCGGGAAAGGTTCTTAATAGCTTAGCAAAGAACGTTCCGCAACTAATGGGCGGCTCAGCAGATCTGGCCCCTTCCAACAAGACACTGATCGAGGGTGAAAAGGATTTTGAGATAGATACCTATGAGGGACGCAACCTCAGGTTCGGCGTGAGGGAGCATGGCATGGGAGCGATACTAAACGGTATGGCCCTTCATGGTGGTGTTATCCCCTACGGTGGAACATTTCTCGTCTTTTCCGATTACATGCGCCCCGCTATACGACTGGCGGCCCTGATGAGGCTCCAAGTTATCTATGTCTTTACGCACGACAGCATAGGGGTGGGGGAAGATGGTCCCACCCACCAGCCGGTGGAACACCTTTCTTCGCTCAGGTCAATACCTAATCTTACGGTTGTTCGGCCCTGTGATGCCAACGAGGCCGCAGAGGCATGGCATGTTGCCTTGAAGTCAAAAAACGGTCCTGTCGCCCTAATCCTCACCAGACAGGGTCTTCCTGTACTTGACCGGACTACCTGCGCCCCGGCAAGTATGCTCGAAAAGGGCGCCTACATTCTTAAAGAGTCAAACCCCTCCAAGACCGACTTGATTCTCATTGCCAGTGGGTCGGAGGTGCCTATTGCGATGAGTGCGGCTGAAAAACTGGAGGAGATGGGTCAGAATATCCGGATCGTCAGTATGCCCTCCTGGGAATTGTTCGAAAAGCAACCTGAACAATACCGTAATCAGGTCCTACCACCGGAAATCAGACTCAGGATCGCCATCGAAGCGGGAGTTACCGACGGGTGGTGCCGATATGTGGGGGATAAAGGTGTTATTGTTGGTATTGATCATTTCGGTTCTTCAGCACCGGCCAAGGTCCTTTTTGAAAAATTTGGGATTACCGATCATCAGGTCATCGAGAGGGCATCCGTCATGCTGGGTCTCAAGCCTTAGCTTTCTTTTCTAGCCCCTCCACTATCCGACGAGATGCGGGTTCAAAATCTTTCCATAGCTGGAGCCCGATACGATTTTGTGTATCTACAATCTCTTGGAGTATTTTTCTATCAGTAAGGGGGTTGATTAATACGGCCCTAAGTACAACGATGTTTTGAGAACGGTAACGCGTCGACTCAAGGGTCGTTCGGGATACAAAGGTCGAGTCATCCATTCTCAGGGCCTTATGCAATTTGATATTCAAGGCGTTGATTAACTGATTAACCTTTCTGATCTTCCGTTCGGCATCCTTCCCTTTCGGATCCGCCCTGTACTGTTGAGTGATATCTCTCCACTTTAATATCTGCTTCATGACTGTCTCGGGGATAAACCGGTAGACTAGAATGAATAGCTCCGGTTTGTTAAGCGTTTCAAAGTTGCCACAGCGATCGAGTATCTCCTTGAGGGAACGTGTCGATTTGTATGCCTCTCGAAAAAGAAGCCCATATCCCTTCCGACCAATAATCTTAAGAGAAGCCCAGGGCTTGAGACATGAAAAGGGGCGGGAACCTTCGATTGTGAACCTCCCCGAATCGACCGAGTTTCTTCGGATCACATATTGAGAGGTGTGCCGGATCAAGTGTACATCCTTTTCATTGCGAAAAAGGACCACGCCCATAGCCATAGGGCAGTACAGGAGTTTGTGAGCATCAATCGTCACTGAATCGGCCAAGTCGATCCCTTTGAACACATGTCGAAATTCATCCACCAAAAGAGCGGACCCCCCCCAACAGGCATCCACATGGAAATACACCCCGGCGTCACGGGCAATTTCTCCCAGCTCTTCCAGAGGGTCGATGTTCCCGGTCTCTGTAGACCCGGCTATTCCCACGATAGCAATAATTTTGGTCTTTTCTCCCGGTCTCCCGTCTTGGAGCCTCTTGATCCTGCTACGGACCCTCTTCAGATCGATTCGATTATTCTCGTCCACAGGAATATTCAAGACATTTTCTTCACCAATCCCCAGGAGATTGGCCGACTTCCTGATGGAATAATGCCCTCTTGTGGACACCAGGACGACGCCTCTTGCGCAGTTGTAATGTCGAAGGCCCTCGGCCATACCTGCCTGGCGCGTCCCGGGAAAAACGTCGTCTGGAGGGAAGGCCTTTTCCCGAGCGACCAAGAGCGCGGTCAAGTTCGCAAGGGTCCCATCTGACGTGACATTTCCCAGCGCGACACGATGATTCTGTATGTTCTTTATGTAATAGCGTTCTTCTTTGTCAAAGACAAGTCTATGGAGCCAGGCGACAAGTTCTCGTTCGACAAAACTGGAGGCCTTTGCCGTTTCAATTTTCACTTGATTCTGATTCAGTGCCGCAATAATCATCTCCAACAAGATCATAAAATAGGGAATGGCACTGGTCATATGGCCAATGTAGTATGGGCTCCCAACCTTTACCGAATGCCCTACAATCTTTGACTTGACTTCTGACAGGACATCCTTGATGAGCTGAGGTCCATCAGGGAGATCTGTCTGATCAAAGATGTTGCTCAAATTAGGGAGAGAAATACTGCTGTGGATACCTCCTTTTTCCTGAAAAAAATCATGAATCATTTCAAGAAGATCAACTCCGAATTCGATGAATTTATCAGGTGACTCAGGCATGATGAAGAGCTTTCTCAAGTATTCCAGATTGCTCTTTATTTCTTTTTTGGATTCGTCCATCAACCCATCCTTCGGTTATTCTAACCTGAAGACCTCCTGTAATGGAGGTCTGTTGATTATGTGAAGAATTTTCATCCACTTGATATAATGATTTCTTATTGAATAAGTCAAGTGACAATACTGTTTAAGGATATCAAAAAGTGGTTGTTATTTTTTCAACTTCCGTGTAAATTATTAGGATTAGGAATTAGGCCTGTCAATGATGAAATATTGTCGAGTCAGGGGCTCTTTAGTGAGAATTGAAGTAGCTAAGGGCTGATCTGCCGGACACATCGAGACCTTTGAAAAATGCTCAATTTTGTTCAAGTGCAGGGAAGGCGAAAATTTTAACCGGAGGAATATATTCAATATTTCGAGGATTAAAATTTGAACCTGACACAGCAATTGGGCAAAAGGGGGCGTTTTGCAAAGGTCTCACATCATTAAACTGATGCAATGCCGTTGTCCAATCGAGAAAGCATTGTCACCGGCTCCACGGATGATAAAATATCCTGTTGGAATGAATAACAAAACACCACATGACTTAAGTCCCCAGGGGAGAAAAGCTCATGGCAAAGATATTGATTGTAGATGACGAAGAGCATATCCGGTATTTATATTCAGAGGAGTTGACGGAGGCTGGCCACGAGGTTATTACGGCTGAAAGTGGTTACAAACTGCTTGAAAAAATTGAGAAAGAGAAGCCTGATTTGGTGGTGCTTGATATAAAGATGGTGGACTATAACGGGCTTGATCTTTTACAGGATATCAGGAATCGATTCTATGACCTCCCTGTGGTCCTATGTACGGCCTATGATACTTTTAAAGAGGACATGAAATCGATCGCCGCTGACTTCTATGTGATAAAATCATTTGATCTCACAGAACTCAGGAAGAAGATTGATATGGCTCTCGAGGCTGGAGAAAAAAACAAATAGTGCCCCTCCCCTATTTAGCAGCCTGCCCCTTTTCAGTATCGATAAGCTCTCGGACTTTTCGAGAGAGTCCCCCAACCCTGAAAGGTTTTTGAATATAATGTTTAGGATCCTCCTCATTCAAACCAAAATCTTCAAAGGCGGTCTCGCACCCGCTCATAAAGAGGACTTTCACATTGGGATCGATCTTCCGCAGACGTTCGCACACTTGTGCACCCCCCATCCCAGGCATGATAAGGTCTAGAATAACCAGGTCAACGGAACCCATCAGACTCTCAAAGACTGCTAAGGCCTTTTCGCCATTCATGGCAGTCACTACCTGATATCCCAAGGCCTGCAGCAGCCTTAAGATAACGTCGATATTAGTTTCTTCATCATCGACAACCAGAATAGTCTCGGTTCCGCCCACAAATGTCTCTATCTCTATCGGTTGTTCCTTTATAACCTCCTCTGATTCCGGCAAATAGACTTCAAAGGTCGTGCCTTGTCCTTCCACCGAGTAAAAAGAGAGATATCCGCCATGATCTTCGACAATACCTAGGACCGAAGAGAGCCCGAAACCTGTTCCCTTCCCCCGCTTCTTGGTAGTAAAAAAAGGCTCAAAAATACGTTTCTGGGTATTGGGGTCCATTCCAACTCCGTTGTCCGCTATTGTTAGCGATACGTACCTCCTCTGTTTCGGATGAAGACCTCTCTTTGTCATGTCGTCATGTGAGATATAGCCTGTCTCCAGGAAGAGATCTCCGCCGTCGGGCATGGCATCTGCGGCATTGATGTAAAGATTGACCAGGACCTGTTCCATTTGGCTGAGGTCCGCATTGATACATGCACTTCCCGGGCAGAGCGTCTTACGAACCACGATCTGTTTTCTGGTCCTTGAAAAAGCATCCAAGGTCTCTTCAACCAGTCTATTAAGGGAAAGGGGCCTGATCTCTCCCTTTCCCTTTCGAACATATCCCAAGATTTGACTTGTTAATCTGGATCCTCTTTCAATGATATTCTCAATATTATTCAACTGTCTCCAGTTGGGATCTGCTGGATCAGTAACCATCATCATCAACGAGATATTACCTTGAATGGCTGTCAAGATATTGTTAAAGTCGTGAGCGATCCCCCCTCCTAACTTGCCCATGGCCTCCAGTTTTTGCGATTGAAGAAATTGATATTCCAGATTTTTCTTTTCGGTCTCAGCCCTCTTCCTTTCCGAAAGCTCTTCTTTTAGTTTTTCCTTCAGCTTCCTCAATTCTAGATTTTTGTCTTCAACCTTTTTTTCCAGTTCTTTTTGTTCACTGATGAGATCTTGAGTCGTATCCTGAATATCCTCAAGGTTAAAGATATATTCCTGTATTCTACGTCTCTCCAGCTCATCGAAAATTGCTCTTGTCTGTTCCATCACTGGGATCCTTCCATTAAGGGAAAACCATTCTTATCATGAGACGCTCAAGGGTCTAGGAATCTTCAAATCGTCGGATCTCTTTCAAGATATCCGGAAAACCGATCGGCTTGCACAGGTATTTGTCTGCTCCAGCCTTCAGTCCTTCTTCAATCTCCTCTGTCTGGGCCTTTGCTGAGAGCATGATAATAGGAATGTGTTTGGTCTTTTCATCTGATTTAAGGATCTTACAGACTTCGATACCGTTAAGACCGGGAAGTTTGATGTCCAGTAGGAGGATATCTGGTAAAAATAAAAAAGCACGATCAAGAGCTGAATGCCCCTCATCGGCCACTGACACCTCATAGCCCAATTTGGTGAACTTTTTCTTCAAGTAATTGTGAATGGGAATCTCATCATCAACGATAAGAATTTTCTTTATACTCAAGAATATACCCCCATAGTAAGTAAGGTTGAGTTTCTATTGTACAAGGTCGACAATCACCGATTAAGCCCCCATTCAATATTGTAAAAGCAGCCCAATTATAGTCTAATCACATGGCACTTTCAACATTACCAGGTCGGCAGGGTAAAAGGCCGCCATGTTTCTTCAGGACCCCACGAGCATTATCAAAATACGCCTCGCTTTTCAACAGCCTCTGTCGGCAAACAGATCCTGAAAATCGTCCCCTTCCGCTCCCCTCCCAGTGGAAAATCTTCAAAAGTCCCTTTTTCTAGGGGACTCTTTACATCGATGTCTCCGCCATGTTCTCTTAATATCCCCTTGCTGATGGTCAGGCCTAAACCGCTGCCTCCAACCTTCTGAGACATAATACTATCGGCCTGAAAGAACTTATCAAAGACACGTCCTTGCGCCGAAACAGGAATACCATAGCCGTTGTCGGCAATAGACACAACCACGTTCTTACCCTCTCTTTTAGCTTTCAGAAGGATAATCCCACCATCAGGAGTATACTTGATGGCATTACTCAAAAGGTTGACAAAGGTCTGGATCATTCGGTCGTGATCCACATATATGTCTGGAAGACCCTCTTCCAGGTCCCTTCGAACCGTGTGGCGATGCATTATAATCAAGGTGGAGACTTCCTCCAAGGCGTCCTCAACAATCTGATCAATCGAGGTCCTGACGATTTCGAATTTTATATTGTGAGATTCAATCCTTGAGAGGTCGAGAAAATTGTCTATGAGACGCGTAAGACGGCCAATACCGTCACTAACAATAGTGAGGTCCTCTCTCGCCTCCTCACTGATATCGCCTGAATAGCCTTCCAGGATCCCTGAGACTCCCAACAGCATCGCATGAATCGGCGTCCTAAGTTCATGAGACACCGTACTGACAAATTCCGACTTCATCCTATCAACTTCCTCTACGGCTATGGCCATTTTGTTGAAAGATTCAGCCACGTGTCCTATTTCATCATGTGCCTTCACATGGATACGTTGATGAAGCTCACCCCGACTGATAGCCTCTGCACCTTCTTTCAAACGCCTCAACGGCCTTGTGATGGTAACGCCGATAATCACAGAGGCACAGATGACGGCAAAGGCCGTTAGGATCGTTATGGTAATCATCAATCGGCGGTTTTCAAATGAGCTTGATTCAATAAGATTCCTCGTCTTGAAAGTGGCTATCCTGATGTTTTCACCCTGATGTCGGATACTTTTTTCAATGGTAGTCTTGGTCTTGTTGGCGGCACGGTGAAAATCCTGCACATGGGCCCCAATGGTCACGTAACCGAACCCCCTCTTTGATCTCCCATACATACCTGTGTGGTATGGTATTGCAGCATAAGTTGTGAGCTTCCATAATCCACTCCACAAGATCAAGAAAGAACCGGACCCTCCATCCTCTGTGCCCCGGTGCCATCCCTGACACTGAGGCGCCGTATCGAGCTTACGGCAATCCAGGGAGATGCAGCCGGATTCCAGCTGTTCCCGGGATCCTGTTTTGTTGAGACTGAATTTTTGAAATGGACGAAGATTCTCAACAAAATCGGATAGACTTACACCACTTCTCTTAAAATCCTCATAGACCTCCTGACTAATCCAACCAGGCACCTCTTTTCCTGTCTCCGGATCATATCCGCAGATGAAAAAATCGCGGGGATGTGAAATACACCTATCTTTGTAATCCCAAAGAAAGGCGTAATTCCCCGAACCGGCGTCGGATATATCGGAGGACCTCTCCCTCGTGGGCACAATATGGTCTGTGAATTCCATAACGTGGATGTGGTCCAGGGCCGTGGTGACGTAGCCTGTCTTCCTATTCTCTTCATATACAGGAGTGGCCCATCTAATGATGCCCTCAAACCTCTTCCCGTAAGGGTTCTCTTTTCCGGCATGGGCACTTTCCGGCCGTACCTTTATCCCCTGTTCGGATTTGTAAAGCCACCCTTTTCTATAAGCACCGATTACACTTGAGACATAAATCTCCCCCCTCTCCAGTTTTTCAAGGGAGGGAAAATATTCTTCTGCCTTGCAGTAGGTATTTTGTTTTAAACTTACATCAACGAGGTTCGATGAAATACGGCCTTCCCTGACTTTTATCTTCTCCTGACCCGTCAGATCAATAAAGGTAATCTCTTTGTAAATAGGCACAGATACCTTCCTGAATCGATCAGGTAGTCTGTGCCTCCAAGATGTACTGTTTTCAACGTTCTCCCAGAGAACAAAGGAAGTCGTTTTTCTGGTATCATTTCGGGGCCATGGGCCCGGCTCTATGACCTCTCGACGACAGGCCTTGTATATATTTAAATATCTTCTCGGATCCGGTACAGATGAGGCGAGGACAAGTATATCTTGATCTCTTTGATGAAGAAAATCTGCTATCCTTTGAGCCGTCTCCACAGTCCTCAGCTCTATCGATTCAGTGGACTTGGAATCGAGTTCTCGAACACTGTCCTCAATGGCCTTCCTGCCGATCTCCGATGCTGCGGCCAATGTTTTCTCGCCCATATCCTTGGCCATGAGCATTGATTCAGAACCGGTTTTCGCCAAGTTTTTGTCGGCTATGAATCCCAGAATCACCATCGGGACAATAGAGAGGGAGAGAAAACAGACAATCAGTTTTGGAGAAATCCCCATATTGAAGGAGATGTTCTTGAAACGTCGTAGCATAATAGCCTTCCCTTCTAGTATTGTGGGAAACCATGCAAAAGGGGGACGATTGACTCTTTTATAATAAAAGTCGAAAAAAGACAAACCCTTCGCTGACCTCATCGAATGAAATTTTATTTTTTCTAGAAAAATGACGAGGCAGTTTCTGCTTGACACAAATGGGAGTAGGTTGTAGTCAGGAAGCTGCTTTTCCTTAAAAAGATAACTAAGGAGACCAGGGGCGTTTTTTTGCTTATCACCTTTCCTTCTTCTGCGGCAGTTCCCCATTGCGTGGTCTTGAAATGATGCGTTCTCTCTATCTCATAAGACATGGCCAGGCGTCGTTTGGTAAGGACAATTACGATCGCCTTTCTGACCTGGGGCTTGAACAGGCGCATATCCTCGGAGATTGCTTTGCAAAACAGGGACTACGCTTTGATGCCCTCTACTCAGGTTCCATGGTCCGGCAAATCGACACGGCCACCACAGTCATGTCCCGCCTCGGCAAGAACGGCAGCATCGAGGCCCCCATGGTCTTGCCCGAATTTGACGAGTTCGATGCCTCCTTCATTATAACCTCCCAGATAGACGCTATGTCCGAAGAAGACCCCTCCATGTCCGAAGCGTTTGGTAAGATATACACAGACCGACGGTCTTTACAAATGATCCTGGAAACTGCTGTCATGCGTTGGATATCAGGACGCTACGAGATTCCCGGGGTCGAGACGTGGTCGTCGTTCCAAAGCCGTGTCAAGAGGGGAGTCTTGAAAATAATGCATGACAACCAATCTGGAAAAAAAGTGGCCCTCTTTACCTCCGGGGGACCCATGTCGGCCGTGGTGCAGATTGCCCTGGGATTGTCGAATGAAAAGACCATACAACTGGCCTGGCAGATTCTCAACACCGCCGTATCGACGTTCAGGTTCAACACTGACCGCCTGAGTCTAACGACCTTCAATTCCATTGCCCACCTGAGGCATCTCAACAATCCGGATATGGTGACCTATCGCTGATCGTATCAGCCTCGGAAAAATAGGCTCCGTCAAGCTCCCAGAGACTCTCAACGGCCAAGAGGACCTTGAGCAATCTTTATAGAAACTTGACTCCTTTAATGGCAATGCAATCGGTCTTGCTGATTTCGGAAAACCAAAAGGCTTGTTTAAAGGTGGGTTAAGACGGTTCGGCACCCTGATCAAAGACTTTCATCTCAGTCCTTTTTCGGGGCTCCTTAGGCCGGTCGTGATGGCGTTTCAAATGTAGCCGATACCATCACAACCGAACAAAAAATGTGAGATTCAAAGGCCTTATTCAGGATCACGACCTTGGGTTGCAAAGTCGGTAAGATAATAGAATTAAATTGGAGATGCCCCTCCTATCACCTCTTTACATGGGACTCCACATAATTGATGATGCTGTCAGTAGTAGTTCCCGGACCGAAAATTTCTGAAATGCCACAATCTTTGAGGGCCGGAATATCTTCGTCAGGGATAATACCGCCCCCGATCACAAGCATATCCTCCACGTTCTTCTCTTTTAGTAATTCCATAACCTTTGGGAATAGATAATCGTGGGCCCCCGACAGGATGCTCATGGCGATGACATCTACATCCTCCTGGATAGCGGACTCCACAATCTGGGCAGGGGTTTGTCTAAGGCCTGTGTAGACTACTTCCATCCCGGCATCCATCAGGGCACTGGCAACGACTTTTATACCCCTATCATGACCGTCGAGGCCTGGTTTTGCCGCTAACACCCTTATTGTCTTCTTTGTCATGTCTCAATCTCCTTTTATCCTTATGTCTATCGAGGGATTTCATCCCAGCGTGTTTACCTGTTGGTATTCTCCAAAGACTCCTCTCAGGACGTCACAGATCTCACCCAGCGTGGCATAGGCCTTGACAGCATCCAGAATCGGCGGGATCAGATTGCTATTTCCTTCGGCAACCTGCCTCAATGCGGCAAGGCTTTTCTCCACTTGCTCGTTATCTCTCTCTGATTTGAGCTGGCCAAGCTTTTCGATCTGAGATTCCCTGACCGACGGATCCACTCTCAGAAGCCCAGTCGGTTTCTCTTCTTCGATCTGGAACCGGTTCAGCCCGACAACAACCTTTTCGTCCTTTTCGATCTCTCTCTGGTATTTGTAGGCACTATCCTGGATTTCTCTCTGTATAAAACCTTTTTCAATCGCAGCCACGGCCCCACCCATCTGATCAATCTTTTCAATATATTCCTCCGCCAGGTCATGTATCTCTTTGGTGAGAGATTCAACATAGAAAGAACCGGCCATCGGGTCCACCGTATCAGTCACTCCTGATTCATAGGCAATCATTTGTTGCGTACGGAGGGCAACCTGAACAGCATCCTCAGACGGCAGGCAGAGGGCCTCATCCATCGAGTTTGTATGGAGAGACTGGGTTCCACCCAGGACGGCGGACAGGGCCTGAAAGGCCACTCTGACGATATTGTTTTTCGGTTGCTGAGCCGTTAAGGTGCATCCGGCGGTCTGCGTATGGAATCGAATCATCATCGATTTGGGGTTATTCGCATGGAACTTGTCCTTCATGATCTTTGCCCACAGCCTCCTGGCAGCCCTGTATTTTGCGATCTCTTCGAAAAAATCCAAGTGGGCATTGAAGAAGAAAGAGAGCCTGGGGCCGAAAGTATCCACATCAAGTCCCGCTTCCAGGGCCGCCTTTACATAGGCCATACCGTTGGCTAGAGTAAAGGCAATTTCTTGCACAGCGGTTGATCCTGCCTCTCTGATATGATAACCGCTGATGCTGATGGTATTCCACATGGGGACATTTTCGGCACTGTAAGAAAATATATCCGTAATAATTCTCATGGAAGGCTTTGGAGGAAAGATATAGGTCCCTCTTGAAGAATACTCCTTGAGGATATCGTTCTGGATGGTGCCTCTCAGTTTGTCTGGCGTGACTCCCTGCTTTTCCGCTACGGCGATGTACATCGCCAGTAGCACCACCGCAGGGGCATTGATGGTCATGGATGTACTCACCTTATCCAAGGGTATATTATTGAAAAGGATTTCCATATCCTTGAGAGAATCGATGGCCACGCCGACCTTTCCGACCTCTCCAATCGCCATTTCGCTGTCGGAATCATAGCCGATTTGGGTAGGAAGATCAAAGGCAACGGATAGGCCTGTTTGCCCCTGATCGAGGAGGAATCGATATCGCTTATTGGATTCCTCAGCAGAGGCGAATCCCGCATACTGTCTCATCGTCCAATACCGACCCCTGTACATGGTAGGTTGCACACCCCTGGTATAAGGGTATTCTCCCGGCAAACCAACCTGGGACATATAATCGATACCCTCTACGTCCAGTGGTGTATAGACCCGTTGCACGGGTATCCCTGATGTATTCAAAAACGTCTCTTTTCTCTCCGCACGTTTGGCCACTTTTTTCTCAACATCCTTTGACCATTTTTCAAACTCTTCTGTCAGAACCTTCTTATCTCTCTCACAAGACATTTTTCCCTCCTAAATCACTATTGGCATACAATTTTTTTAAGTTAATCCGGTTAATTGCGACATATCACTTATTTCAATAAGGTATATTTTCCTCTCAAAAATAGAAAAATAAAAAGGGCTCATGAGTCATCCTGATGCTCTTATTTCACGCCCCTAAACTGTTTATTGGCCGAATTGGGAGTATTCATAAATACTTTAACATTCTTGAATCTGTCAATATTTTTCAACATAACCTCATATTCATCATTGACAAGCACAAGAAATTTTAATAGAAGGTCTCCCTTAAACCAAAACGCTCACCATGATTAGCCATTATCAGCCCTAAACTATGAAAGGACTTATGCATGACTATCGATGAAATTCTTGATATGCTTAACGGCATCCTATACACGACAGGCCTTTTCAATTTTCATTACAAACTGATTATTATGTGGGCCATCGGCTGTCTGTTTATTTATCTGGCGGTCAGGAAAAAATATGAACCCCTTTTGCTCCTCCCCATCGGCTTTGGGATATTCATTGTTAATTTTCCGCTTGTTCCGCTTATGGGACACTCCCACGGTCACCATCAACTCCTCAAAATCTTCTACCACTACGGCCTTGAATGGGAGGTGATTCCCTGTATTATCTTTCTCGGACTGGGGGCCATGACCGACTTCGGACCTCTCATAGCCAATCCCAAGACGCTTCTTGTCGGAGCGGGAGCTCAACTGGGCGTGTTCATCACATTTACCGGGACGATCCTGGCAGGCTTTACTCTAAAGGAAGCGGCCTCCGTGAGCATCATAGGAGGCGCTGACGGGCCGACGACCATTTACCTGACCCAACACCTTGCCCCTCAACTGCTAGGGCCCAATGCCCTGGCCGCCTATTCCTATATGGCTATGGTGCCCCTCATTCAGCCAGGCATCATGAAGCTGCTGACAACGGAAAAAGAAAGAAAGATCCGCATGCGTCAATTGCGACCCGTCTCAGCGCAGGAGAAGATTCTCTTTCCACTTGTTACGGCAGGCATTATCGCTCTACTTGTACCGGCGGTAATTCCTTTGATGGGTATGCTAATGCTTGGAAATCTGATGAAGGAGAGTGGCGTCGTAGAGAGACTTTCCGAGACTGCCCAGGGATCTCTCATGAACATCGTCACCATCTTTCTTGGAATATCCGTAGGGGCCACAATGCACGCGGATAATTTCTTGAGCTGGAAGCCGCTTTTCATTTTCGGCCTTGGTCTTATCGATTTCGCGGTCTGCACGGTCGGGGGAATCGTCACCGTGAAAGTGATGAATCGTTTTCTAAAGGATAAGATAAATCCCCTCATCGGATCAGCAGGGGTTTCCGCCGTCCCCATGGCCGCCCGTGTGTCCCAGGTAGAGGGCATGAAATACGATAAGACAAATTACCTTCTGATGCATGCCATGGGGCCGAATCTTGCCGGTGTCATTGGTTCTGCTGCGGCGGCAGGTATGTTCATAGCCATGTTTGATTAGTAATCGAGCCGTCGACACTGGATCGAACAGGCAGGCTTTTCTTAATAATACAGAGGTTTATGCTCTCTTTAATAACTCCCTTTGTAGAGGATTAATAAATGAAACGCTACTTTTTTCTGTTCCAGCTTATACTCTTGATTGTTCCTTCCTATTCAAGTGCCGAAGACTTCCTTGGGGCCCCCGTGATTTCACAGGGAGTTGTCCTTGATAAGACAGACACGAGGTTGGAACTGAAGGTACCTCTTTCTCACGACCAGGCACTCGGTTTTTACCGAGATGTTTTGAACGGTCAGCCGGATGTCAAATTTCGGGACTGGAAGAATTCGACATACATTGAGGACAATGGAAGGCGCTCCTGGCATTCCATTACCATCTCTAAAGGGGGTGGAGGAGAATCCACGGTCGTTATCATGAAGGATAATTGGACATGGATCATAGGGACATTGGTCCTCAGGTATATAGGCGTATTTGCCGTTCTAATTGTGCTTTTTCTGGGAATGGCCCTGTCCGGAAGTATCATATCGCGCTTTGCCGGAAGAACAAGCAAGGCGTCAGGATAAAAAGATCATAAAATTAAAAAAGGCATCTCCTTAATTATTTTAGGGAGATGCCTTTTTTTGGTCAACTATTAGATTATACTGCTAGAGTGGTATATTCCCATGCCGTCTTTCCGGGATTGAAGTCTTCTTCTTTCGAAGCATCATAAGGGCCGTAATCAACTTGGGACGAGTATTCTCGGGAAAGATCACCTCATCAATATACCCCAGTTCCGCTGCCCGGAAAGGACTGGCGAAATTGTTCCTATATTCTTCAACCAATTGCTCCCGTGTCGCCTCGGGTTCAGCGGAAGCGTCAATCTCCTTTTTGAAGACAATATTGGTGGCACCTTCAGGACCCATTACAGCGATCTCGGCGGTGGGATAGGCAAAACTAATATCTCCTGCGAGGTGCTTGCTGGCCATGGCGATGTAGGCCCCTCCATAGGCCTTTCGAGTAATCACCGTAACCTTCGGCACGGTAGCCTCAGCATAGGCATAAATAATCTCGGCCCCGAACTTAATGATACCGCCGTATTCCTGATTCACACCGGGTAGATAGCCTGGTACGTCTACAAAGGTAATCAGAGGGAGGTTAAAGCCATCACACATCCTGACAAACCTGGCGCATTTGACGGAAGCCTTTATATCAAGGCAACCGGCCAAGAACTTTGGTTGATTGGCAATCACCCCCACGGCAATTCCATTGAGACGACCGAAACCGACAACCATGTTCTGGGCATAGTACTTGTGGACTTCCAGGAATTCATTGTTGTCCAGTACGGAAAGGATAATATCTCTGATATCATAAGGAACCCTCGGATTGCCTGGGACGACCTCGTTCAGGGATTCATCCCTCCTCTCAGGATCATCCCTGCACTCTATCACGGGAGCCTCTTCCCTGTAACTTTGGGGAAGGAATCCGAGGATTTCCTTTACCCTGTCCAGGGCGGCCTGGTCGGATTCTTCAGCAAAATGAGCAACCCCGCTTTTGGTGTTGTGAGCCATGGCTCCTCCGAGGGCCTCGGTTGTCACCTCTTCGGACGTGACCGTCTTAATCACCTGGGGGCCTGTAATAAACATGTTACTTGTCTTTTTGACCATGATCGTCAAGTCTGTCAGGGCCGGCGAATAGACAGCTCCCCCCGCGCATGGACCCATAATCACAGATATTTGGGGAACAACGCCTGAACTCCAGACATTTCTCTTGAATATTTCACCATAACCGGAAAGGCTTCCCACCCCTTCTTGGATCCTGGCGCCACCTGAGTCATTTAGTCCGACCACAGGCGCTCCGGTTTTGAGTGCGAGATCCATGATCTTGCACACCTTTTCCCCGAAAGGAAGGCTCAGAGAACCGCCTAAGACCGTGAAATCCTGTGAGAATAGAAAGACCTGTCTCCCATTCACAGTCCCATAGCCGGTAACGACTCCATCACCTGGGGTCTTCTTCTTCTCCATTCCAAAATCGTGGCATCGATGAACAACAAACTTATCGATTTCCTGAAAACTTCCCTCATCAAGGAGATAGGCAATCCTCTCCCTTGCGGTCAATTTCCCTTTGGCGTGCTGCTGCTCATTTCTTTTTTCACCACCTCCCAATTCCGCTTGGAGGTTTCTATTTTTCAACTCCTCTATTTTTTGCTGGATATCCATTAGAGGTCTCCCACTCAAATCATTAAAAAAAACGAGGAGATCAAAGAATGACACTCGAATCCTCGTTGATTACAGGTCTATTCCACAACGACCAGTACAGATTCTGCTTCAACAGAATCGCCCTTTTTGCAGTTTACTTCTTTTACGGTTCCACCTTCGTTGGCAACTACAGGCAATTCCATCTTCATGGCTTCAAGAATAACGACCTCGTCTCCTTCTGAAACTGAATCACCAGGATTAACCCTCACGTCGATCACTTTACCACCCATGGGCGCAGTAATTTCACTCACAATTCATACCTCCTATTCTAATGTTATATTTTGGACCAATCTTGGTCACTCCGATCCAGACTCCGGAGGGGTCCTTTGGTTCAAAGGGATCGAAAAACGGTCTATCGTGCGTTCATCGACCTATACATATAGCCCCTGAAATTCCTGCCCTCCTATCCAGTGTCGAGATTTATTACCCTTAACCTATATGTTTTGTCAAGACTAATATGGGTCAATCAGAATCGTTAGAGAATTGCAACGGCATTGGGACTAAAAAGAATTGTTTGAACGTTGAACGTAGAATATTCGGTCGAGCACATTTTATAGACGGCTAGTCTTGACGGTCTCGTAAGAGGTCCAGAACCTGCTATACATTGCATCTTAAGGAACGAACCACGCCTCATTCCTCTGGATTTGCAAGCCTTTATCTTGAATTTGGCTGTTTTGTGAATCTGTCTGCTTCCAGGTGATAAAGAGTACCCCCAACTGGCGCATAGGAGAGAAAAAGGATGTTCAGTCCGGGGATCAGAAAAGGAAGGCCAAACCCCAGATGGAACAGGATCGTTTTGGAGAGAAAACGCAACCTTTCTCGAAAAGGGATCAACTGTCTGGCCGGAAGAAGATCGCTATTGTCCCAGGCCAGAAAAACAATAGCCGCAGATGAGGAAAGGAGAAAGAAAAGGGGGCCGAGAGGCGTCAACCAGCCCAGAATCATCAGGAGCAGAGACATCACAACAGGTAGGATAGTACGTGGGATTTCCTGCCTGATTATATGGGAGAATTGTCGCCAGACAGATAGTTTTTCAGCCTCTTTGACTGATCCGGTAATTCTCTGTTCGGTGATCCGTGACATACGGTCCATAATGATGACTCCGAAAAGCACTTGGGATACGAGGTAGGACAAAATGGCTCCAGCGCCCACAAGGACCAAAGACAGGAACCAAGAAAGCAGATGCCATAGCCATTGGATCCATCGGCTTTCAGGCTTGGACCAGATTAAATCAAGGATCTCCTGATGATAAGAGAGGATAATATAGGCCAGCACAATGGAAAGGAGAACAACCGCCACAAACCGGGCCAAGCCCCATAGCAGAAGTGCGGGCACCTTTAGGGAGAACCCTAACCCCCTTAAGTTATAAGTGAGGCCTCTAACAATATCCATTAGAACATATAACCCTCATAATGGCTTCCTTTGCCTTTATATAGATTTTCCACTGGTATTATGTACTCTTGGACCTAATTTTGGCAAGGGGATTTCCCTCAATACAACACCCCCTCCTGATATACGGATTCTAGGGGTCCAAGAAACTTGAGATCACCTTGTGAAAGGTCTCAGGGTTTTCCAGCATGGGAAGGTGGGTGGCACCCGGTATTTCCTTCAGCTCCGCCGTGGAGAGACGAAGGCACATCTTTTGGGCCTCTTGTGCGGATATAAAAGGGCTCTCTTTTCCACGAACCACCAGAGTGGGGCAAAGAATATTCTCCAAAAAGCCCCACAGGTCCTCCACGAGATAGCCGGCTTGCTCAGCGTCAAGGCTCATTCTCACATCATATTTGGGGACAAACTGTCCGTTATTTAGCTTATGGTACCCATGAGAAACAATATAACGGCCGACGTTACGAGACAAATAGGGATAGATAGATCGGATTTCCCGGACGATATGATCAATGGAACGAGCTTGAAGAGGAAGGTGAGTCAGAAAGTTTTCCAATGCTTTCGGGCCCTGTTGATCATTCCCCGGGCGGGCATCGACCAAAACAAGCCTGTCGACCTTTTCTGGCGCGCATGCCGTGTAGAAAAGGGCATTCCGACCTCCCATAGAGTGACCTATAAAGATCAGGCCATTAAGATTCAAGATCTCGACGAGGCAGACGAGATCTGAAAAATGATCATCCAAGCTGTAGGCAGCCAGTTCTGGGGATTCGCTTTCACCATGTCCTCGTTGATCCAGGGCCAGGACGTGATACCTTGAGCTGAATGATGGCGCAAAGCTATCCCACAAATGGGCATGGGCAGAAAAACCATGAAGGAGCAACATAGGCTGCTTATCAGGATTTCCCCAATCGAGGTAGTGCATTCGCAGCCCGTTGATATCAACATACTTGTCCTGCGGGTCGGGATAGTGCATATCTCGGTCACGTATGTGTCGACTTTATGAAAAAATCTAGAAACTATAGAGATGCCAGCACACGAATAATACGCGGTATCAGAAAGGCTGCCAAATCTCGTCTGCTTCCACCGCACAATACCACAACCAGGCTCCCCTCACATACCTCGTCTGAAGATTTCTTGATCACTTCTGCCAAGCTGATCTGGAACTCCGGTCCAAGCCCCATGTCGCCATATTCGCCAATGGTTCCGTCATATCCCCAGTTCCAAAAGACGATCTCCGGGCGAAAACTCTTCAGCCTTTTTCTGAAAACGTCTTCCACAATTGAAAGATAGGTTGCCTCGTCAATCATGTAGGGCACATGGATATTGACGTTTTGATTTGTGTCTTGGGTCTGCCCGGCACAGAAGCATATATAGAGTACATTGGGCCTCTTATCAAATAGCTCCCACGAGCCGTCTCCGTGGTGCGCATCCGTATCAATCACAGCAAAACGCTTGGCACCGAATCTTTCCTCCAGTTCATTGATTGCTATGGCGGCGCCGTTGTAATAACATCCACCACCGCAAAAGTGACTGCCCGCGTGGTGGTCTCCATATCCGGTAAAGACAAATGCATTTACTAACTCCCCAGACCATACCTTCTCTGCTGCCGCAAGTGTCCCTGAAACGGAATGGAGAGCCCCATCGTGGACTCCCATTGATTTCACACGATCAACCATTTTAGGGGTGTGTATCTTGTAGAGGGCCTCCATCGGCACTGCGGCTATGTCAAAATCGGTTTCGGGCTTCGATGGATAGAAGGAGTCAAAATAACAAATGTTGTCCTTATCCAATATTCCGTTCAGGGCCTGTGGAAAATCTCTGAGCCTCTCACCCTGCTGGTAGTGGAAGAAGATGCCGGTTGCCACAGATGCCGATGGTATTAGTCTGAGGAAGGTAAGGGATTGGGCTGCTGAAGAACCATTTCCTTGTCACAACAGACAGGATTCCCCTCGCCAGCCTTAGTGCAAAGGACTTCAGTATTGCAGTTCTCACAACGATATCTCTTGCCAAGTTGACTCATTTTCAATCACCTCCACATGAAGATTTTTGAGCCCTGAAGACTCTTATTTCTTAAGTTCCATGGGTTGGCCGCAGCAATGCAACTCTCCCTCGCCACCATGGGTTACAATCAACTCAGATCCGCATTTGTTGCACACGTACCTCTTTCCAACTTCGTTTCCCATTCTCTCACCTCCTTATAGAATCTTATAAAATCATTCCAGATATGAAATTACGGTTGACCATACTTTTTCCGAATCTCCTTTTTCAATACCTTTCCAACGGAACTGCGCGGTAGGGAATCGATAAAGACGACGGATCGCGGTCTCTTAAACCCGGCGAGTTCCGATCTGCAATACTCCATGATCTCTTCAGCAGAAGCAGCATCCCCCTCTTTCAGTACAATAATCGCCCTGGGTACTTGCCCCCACTCAGTGTCTGGAATTCCAATTACAGCCGCTTCCTCCACCTTTGGGTGGGAATAAAGAACGTTTTCAACCTCTTCAGGAGAGATGTTTTCACCCCCACGTATGATCATATCATCGGCGCGACCAGAGAGGAAAATATATCCATCCTCATCCATCCATCCTTTATCTCCGGTACGTAGCCACCCCTCCTTTGTCAGGACCTGTGATGTCTTCTTCTCATCTTTCCAATACCCCGTCATAATTCGCGGACCTTTGGCCAGGATCTCTCCCACACCCAGGGGTGGCAACAGGTTCCCGTCCTCATCCACAATTATAACTTCCACATCAGGCAGCGGCTTTCCTATAGAGGAGGTAAGGCGTTTCAGTTTTTTGTCCTGCTCCTCTTCAGTGCCTTCAATTATATGGTCTTCAGGACCAAGCATCGTGATCGTGGAAGCGGTCTCGGTTTGACCAAAGGCATTTATAAAATTGACGCCAGGCAATTCCTTGATAGCTTTTTTAATAACCTCGAAAGGCATAGAAGCGGCCCCGTAAGTAATGACCTTAAGGCTGCCCAAATCGTACTTCTTAAAATCAGGTGAATCAATGACCATCTTTAACATTGTCGGGACGAGCATTGCCCTGGTTGCCTGTTCTGTTTGCACAGTTTTCAACCATTCACTGACTTCAAACTGACGCATCATAACCATTGTCCTGCCACCATAGATTGCCGCCATCACGGCCTGGATTCCGGCAACATGATAGAGCGGGACAGTCAGTATGTTTCGTTCCTCAATCTCAGGGTTGGCAGGCTCGACATTGCCTAGGATGTATCCGGCAAATCCACTATGTCTTAGAGGCACCCCCTTAGGCCGGCCGGTTGTGCCAGCCGTAAACATCAAGATCGTGATATCCTCATCTCCGATGTCATTGATGACCTCCTCCGAAGAAGAGGAAGTAATCAGATCCTCGTAAAAGGGCTTTCCCGCGCTCTTCTCGTCTATGGAAACGCACTCCCTCACCGCTGGCGACTGTATTAATAGGCCGTCAACCATCTCAATGTACCGATTCCCCACAAAGAGAACTTTAGGCTCGGCGTTGGATATCATGTAACCCAACTCATCGCTCTTGGCTCGAAAATTCATGGGGACAAAAATCGCACCCAACTTCGCGCAGGCAAAGTAGATTTCAATATACTGGTTGCAGTTCACATTGAGGATCCCGACTCTATCTCCTTTTTCCACACCGAAACCGGTTAATGCATTGGCAATTCTGTTGATCCGATCATTCAGCTGCACAAAAGTCCATCTGTTCCCTTCGAAAACGATGCAATCTCTGTCAGGACAGATCGCACTGCTAATACTTAAAAAATCGGTAGTGTTCATCTCCTGCTCCTAATCGTTTAATCGGTAAAAAAAAACGCTTTCCAGTTCTAATGGGAAAAGGCCTCAAACAGAGGGTTAATGGTCTGACAGCGAATCTTCTGAACGCACTACTCCTGCAAGCCTTTTTTCCAGGTCCAGTCCTTTCGCAAGATCCAGATCCAAACCCTTTGCAACGGCTCTCTTGGCATTTCTTACGGCTATGGGATCAAGTGACGCAATCTTCCCGGCGATTTTCTCTGCGGCAGGAATCAGATCTTTCCTTGCAGTAACCTTATTGACAAGCCCATACCTATAGGCCTCCTCAGCCCCCAACCAATGGTTTGACAACAGCATTTCAAGGGACCTGGCTTGCCCAATGGTGCGTGGAAGGGTCTGGGTCCCGCCTGCGGCCGGGATAATCCCGAGTCCGACTTCAGGTAGTCCAAATCGGGCATCATCTGAGGCTATTCTAATGTCGCAACAGAGGGCCATTTCGATCCCCGAACCCAAGGTGTATCCGTGAAGTGAAGCTATTACGGGTTGTGGAATATCCAGAAACAGACCCCAGACATCCCGGTCCCATCGAACCCGACGCGCTATAATCGGGGAAGGGGCGGAAAGGAACTCGCTCAGGTCTGCTCCCCCACAAAATGCCTTCTCTCCTGCACCCATGAGGATGGCTGCCTTCACTTCGCCGTCATCTCTCACAGCGCTCAGGATCTCATGCAGATCGTCTCTCATCTGAATGTTATAAATATTCAGTACATCAGGTCGATTGAGCGTGATATAGGCAATGTTATTTCTTTTTTCGTAAATTATTGTCTCAAAACCGCTCATGACGCTTCAGTGAAACCTCTGTTTTATCTTCCCACAAATTTCGGAGATCTCTTTTCTTTAAAGGCCTTGATGCCCTCGGTTCTGTCTTTGGTTGTGTGGAGGAGGAAGTAGAGATCAGCCTCCAAACGAAGTCCTTGCTCCATGGTCATGTCCATGCCTTTGGCCATAGCCTCTTTGGCAAACTTCAGGGCAATAGGGCCTTTTGAGGCCATTTCCCCGCACATGTCCATGACGATCCTCATAAGCTCTTCGGCCGGCACAACTCTGTTAACCAGACCGATCCGATCGGCCTCACGGGCATCGATGATTTCCCCTGTAAGAATCATTTCCATTGCCTTGCCTCTTCCCACAAGCCGGGATAATCGCTGTGTGCCTCCGTCCCAAGGAATGTCTCCGCGTAGAAGCTGGTCCATTGTAAACCGGGCTCTGTCCGTACAGATTCTCAGATCGCAGGCAAGGGCCAGTTCCAATCCCTGTCCAAAGGCGTCTCCATCAATGGCCGCTATAGTCGGTTGGTCAAATGAAGCGATTATGGAAGAGCTTGACAGACTTGAGATGGTATCGCTTTTGTTTTCGAAGTTACCCCCATCGTCAAAATCCGTTCCACTTGAAAATGATTCCTTTCCGTTAAGAGTTATGACCCTGATATCATCGTCCATGTTTATCTCGCGCCGAATATCCTCTAATTCAGACACCAGTCGACGGTTAATTAAGTTTTTTGAATTGGGACGATCCAGGGTTATGATGCCGACAGAATCTTTCTTTTCTAGAAGCGCCACTCGTTGCCCATCCATGGGTTTGACGTTAGAATTGAAATCAGGATAGAGATCTTTTTGTGTTTTAGCGGGGCGAAAATTCAGTTACAATACTATGGAATATCTTTGTACTTGAGATCCGAAGACTGATCGAGAAATTGGAAAAACAGCTGTTTTTGCAGGGAGATCGGTTATGCCTTATCCAAAACACCCTTCACCCTGAGCAGATTACCAGTCTTCTATATGCCAAAACAGCGATAGAGTCAATATCAAAACCGGCTTTTGTTTCTTCATTCCGCATCCCTCGTTCGCTTAAACGATAGATAGCAAACGGTATTGAGGTTGTTTTGTCTCTTGACACACAACAACACTCTTGCTATTTGTGTTCTTCATCAAGTAAATTACTCTAACGGCTTGCAATGCCTGTTTTTCTCGAAATCATCAATTCCGCGATCCTGATTTAGTATTGCCGAGACCTTTGAAGACCACCTCAGTTTCTCGATCTTTAAACACATTGAACGTCTTTGAGATTACCTTTCAAGCGAGATTTCGAGAGAAGGACTCATATTTCAAGGTTTGTGTTGGATTCAATTTTAACCTTTAATAAATGGCGAAAGGAGGCAAAGGGAAATGACCAGACCACTAGACGGGATTCGTGTTCTTGATTGGACGATTTTTCAGCAGGGACCGGTGGCCACGATGATGCTTGCAGAGTTGGGGGCTGATGTCATCAAGATTGAGCACCGAACAGAAGGTGATCCTGCGAGAGGCATGATGAAGATGATTGGACAGCTGATCGGAGGCGATGTGGGACGAAACCCATATTATGAGAATAACAACCGGGGAAAGCGATGCATCACCATTGACGTGACAAAAGAAAAGGGAAAGGAATTGATTTATCAGTTGGTCGAAAAGTCGGATGTCTTCGTTCATAATTTTCGCATGGGTGTGGACAAAAAACTCGGCCTCGATTATGAAACCCTCTCTAAACACAACCCCAAACTTATATACGCACACGCCTCCGGCTGGGGCCCTGACGGTCCTGATGCCAATGATCCGTCTGCAGACTACACCGGCGTGGCAAGGTCCGGTCTGATGAGTGTGGCTGGTGAGCCGGATATGGACCCACAGATGGTCCAGGCCGGTGTGGGCGATCAGATGGGCGCGACTATGACCGCCTATGGTATCCTGGCAGCCCTCCTGGCCCGGGAACGTTTTGGCATCGGGCAAAAAGTGGAGATAGGCATGCTGGGTGCGCTCATGCACCTCCTGGGCCTCGCCGTGACTATGCGTTGTATTTCAAAAATCCCCACCATGCGTACGGCGAGGAAGAATGTTGGGAATCCACTATGGAACCACTATAAATGCAAAGACGACCATTGGCTTGCTCTGGCCCATCTTCAGCCTGACAAGTTCTGGGGTAATTTGTGCAAATCAATGGACCTTGAGAACCTTCAAAATGACCCGAAATTTGTCAATATGGAGGCAAGGGGAAAAAATGCCACGGAACTGATTGGAATTCTTGATAAGCTTTTCTTGACGAAAAATAGAGATGAATGGATGGCTATCTTTAAGAAAAACAATGTGATTTACTCCCGGCTCAATTTTATTTCCGATCTTGACAATGACCCTCAGGTGTTGGCCAATAATTACATTATCGACTATGAACACCCGACCTGGGGAAAGATCCAGGAGGTGGGATTCCCGGTCATCTTCGGCGAAACACCCTCTGAAATAACGCGTGCTGCCCCTGAATTTGGCGAGCATAGCGAGGAAATTTTACTGGAGATCCTTGGATATGACTGGGACGAGATCATTAAATTAAAAGATGAAGAGGTCATCTAGAGTCTGGCCACTGAAGTATACTGAAAAGGGTTTTTTGAACTTGTGCGTGCCTTCACAGAGTGGCCCTTTTCCAGCGTCCTGCAAAAGAGAAAGCTCCCTCCAGATTCACTGGAGGAAGCTTTTTTGACCTCACACCTCCCCTTTGGCTTAGACGATTATATCCAGAATATGCTCTTCCGCCAGGGGATCTTTTACTAAGTTCTTCTCTTGCGTCTGATTGAGACCTTGCTTTTTTTTCTTCTTTCTATTTTCTTTGTCGCGCCGCTCTTTTTCCAGACGGAGTCTTTCAGATTCCTCTGCATCCTGGATGGTCAGCCTTTTTTCCTCGTTCTTCTTTTCTTGATCTTGGGCTACACCCACTTGACTGGCATAGTCCAAAGCGATCGGATTTTGAGGCGGCATAATGTCCATCAAATACGAGCCCTTTCTTCTGCACTTCAGTTTTTCCAAATCCTCTATTCATATTATCGGCCCTATTCAATAAAACTTGACCAGAATTTGCGACATCTGCCAATTTAAGATAAATTATTAAGATAATCAGTGATCGCCGCCATCGGAGTGCCAGCGGGAAATATCTCGTCTACCCCCGAGCTTTTGAGTTTGTCAATATCCTGGCGAGGAATATTGCCCCCGGCGATAAGTTTTGCATCCCCAAGCTCTGCTTTTTTCATCTCCTCAAAAACGGCTTGGACAAGAACAGAGTGTTCGCCGCCCTGGAAGCTCAATCCTATGACATCCACATCTTCCTGTATGGCGATCTCCACAACAGCCTTAGGAAGGTTGTGGGTACCTATGTAGATCACCTCCATACCGCTATTGCGCAACCAGGTACTCAACATCCTGACACCTCTATCATGCCCATCCAATCCGACCTTTCCGAGCAGAATTCTCAATTTTCTCTCAGCCAAAACTCCCCCTCCTTTAGAATCCACCACTGGGAATGAGGACAGAATAACTTCCCCATTCGGGTACTTAAGGCAATTAGTTCTGCCAAATCCTTTTCAAACAGACTAAAAGGGGTATTCTAAAATACCCATAGGGTCATAAGGCAGACCCCTCCCCATTCTCATGGCACCGAGGACCTCGCCAGACGTTGCATGGGCCTTGCAGCATTCCATTAGACAAGGGATAGGATTTTCACCTCCCTTCTCAATCAACCTCCTACAATCATCCAGGGCCTTTCTCAGTGGCCCCTGAGATCGGTTCTTTCTAAATGCCTTGAGATCTTGTATATGACGTTCAACAGCCTCCTGATCTACCTCGTACACAGGGACTTCCTGCTCTCCTTCCTCTGGTACAATAAACTCATTCACACCAACAGTAATCCTTTCCTTATTCTCCAGCTCATGCTGACGTCTCATCCATTCACTTTCAATTTGCTTGTCTACCCAACCTTGTTCCACGGCCGCCGTCATGCCACCCATACCCTCTATTTCTTCAATAATACTCACCATCTCTTCTTCGAGCTTACTGGTCAATGCCTCCACATAGTAAGATCCTCCCAAAGGGTCCGCCACGTTCGTAAGACCGGTCTCGTATGTAAGGATCTGTTCCGTTCTCAAGGCCATAACAGCCGCCTCTTCGGTCGGAATAGCGATGGGTTCATCGTATGAAGCGATTTGTAGGGATTGGATACCGCCAAGCACGGCGCCCAAAGCAGCATAAGCTCCACGAATTACGTTAATTCTCGCCTGGGGGTACTCCATAAGTGAACCGGCAGTGTTGACATGTACCTTCATCCTCATTGCCTTTGGATTCTTAACACCGAACTTTTCATTAAGGGTTCTGGCCCAAATTCTTCTCGCTGCTCTAAACTTGGCCGCCTCTTCAAGGATGTCTATCATCGCACTGCAAGTAAATGTAGTCTGGGTGGCAACTAGGTCTATATCTGCTCCACATTCAACTGCCATCTGAAGGGTCTCGAAAACATTGGCGAGAATAAACGCCATTTCCTGAGGGGCACTTACGCCCGTTTCCCTTATGTTGTAAGAGTTGTAGTTTACTGAATTCCAATGAGGGACATTCTTGGCCACCCATTCTATCTCGGCGAAATAGGCACGTGGATCGGTTCGCATATCCAAAAACCATTGCCGTCCGCCATACATGCAAACAGGCGCGGTCAGTCCCGGCCCCATCAACGGGCTTGTTCCTCTGAGACAAGTCCAATCAACGCCGGTTTTTTCGGCCAATAAGAGGACCGATGGAAAGGCCAAAGGCGATAAGAGGGTTAGCATGATGCTGACTTGGTCCAAAGGCAATCCGTCCAAAGTTGTAAACATATCTTGCATCGTGCAGATAGGGACTCCAGCACACCCGACGGAACCTATAGCCAGGGGATGATCTGAATCAAGACCAATCGCAGTCGGCTGGTCATGAATTATATTAAGGGCACTTTCACCCTCTTTCACCAGCAGTTTCAGCCTCTCGTTAGTCAGCGTGGGCGTTGGGCATCCTGTGATCAAGCGACGGCTGAAAAGGCGCCCTCGATACATGTTGGGGTATATACCCCTCGTGAATGGATATTTCCCGGGATCACCCAAAACTTGATCATAATTCACTCCCTGTATATCCTCCGGGCGATATACCTCGTTGACCGGGACACCTGACCATGTCTGCAGTCCTCTTCCTTTTTCGAAGTACATTTCACCAATCTTTACATTATCATTCATACCCCCTCCTTAAATTCGTCATCATTAGGTTAATGGCCATTAATATTATTCGAAATATTGCTGGAATTATGGTCATTTGGAGCGTAAAAATCGGTCACATTTTTCGGTACGTCAAAAAAAGCAATATCATAGAAAATACATTATCATGCATGCTAATAGGAGCATCAAGAACTGATCAGATAAGAAATGGAGAAGGTGTAGGGTATGATAAATGAATGCTCCGTGCCTCTTCAACACAACAAGCTTTGAAAATCGGCCCGAACAAATGGAGTCTTGACGCTCGAAAAAAGCATAGAAAAACAGAAGTGCTGTGTCAAGGGCAATCGTCAAAAATCTCTGGTGCAGGCTCCTTTGTGTCAAACTTATGAGTACTCACCGCAAAGACTCTTGTACAGACGTAACTCCTTCCAGTTTTTGATATATTTCAATACGATACATTTATCCTCTCGAGGATCTTAAAAAAACACTTGACAATCACATTTTGCTCCAGTTAGTAATTGTCCATCCAAAAATTGTATTCTATTTGATTTGAATAGGACTACTTCCTCTCAAGTGCATTCTGATATTTTTTATTTGCAACCTCTGTCTGCTACAGTAGCATCAGGCTCGTTTCATAAAACGTGATTTAATAGATTTAATAGGGAACCTCGGCTTTTTAAGACATACCCAGCATAACTCTCGCTATTAGAGTTCGTTTCCAGAACTCTAAGGTTGTTAGCAACCAGTGGACGGAATTTGAAACCTCTTTAAAGAAAGAGGACTTTCTTACGCCTCAATCAGAAAATTATCTCAGGTTTATTGCCAGTATTGCACTCATCTTTTTTATGCTTTTGGATGATTATCCACATATCATAAGACATTCGCTCTCATTTGGAACGTTGTAGTTGGGCGAAAAAACTAGGCCTTTTGTAACCTGATCCTATAACCAACATCCTTTTTTCAAAACAGATATTCCTTTAATCTGGAGAAATGATCCTGTTCGTTTTTGCCTAGGCGCATATATCAGCAAAATGAAGGGAAAAGGATTCTCTTTCGTAGCCCTGGCGACCTGCAAGTCCTGGAGCATGCTTTCCGAAAAATCATAAGGAGGTAAAAATCATGAAAAAAAGTGTTTGGGGCATAATGGCGATAGGCTTTTTTATTGTTATGACATCCAATGTATTGGCAGCCGAAAAACCTTCCATAAAAATGATAGGTAGTGCGGTCCTGAGCGGCAAGCTGGGCGCTATTAAGGAAACTGGGTGGGGGCTTGTGGATGGCGTCACTATGGTAAACGATAGGGGCGGTATCAATGGGCGAAAGTTTGAAGTTGTCCTGGAGGACGGCCAGTACGATATACCCTTATCCGTCAGTATCTTCAACCGAGTAGTTGCAGCAGAACCGAGGAACGAACTCCTGTTTCATTCCGGTTGGCAAACAGGAGTACTTCATTCCATTGGTGAAAAGGTAAAAGAAAACCATGTCGTGTGTACTGACGGGTCCATGAGCCCGGCCATTTTTGGTGAGAATGTAAAAGAGAGATATCCTTATTACTTCAGTGTAGGTGTTGGTTATGGAGATCAGACGGGTATTCTCTGTAAATACATCAAAACAGAACTCCACACAAAAAAGGAAAAGCCGAAATTGGCGTTTGTGTATATTGATTCAGGAGTTGGAAGAGAACCCTTAAAGAAACTCCGGATTTTCGAGAAGAAATTTGATATCGATTTAGTCTTGGCCGAGCCGGTCACCTTTACCACTACGGATTATACGCCGACGCTGATGAAAATCCGACAGTCAAAGGCGGACTACGTCATGCTCTGGTCATGGTCAGTGCCAGTAAGCACGCGTTTTATAAAAATGGCCAACAAGGTCATACCTGAAACCAAGATAGTCAGTTTGAGTTATGTTGCATGGGAAATTTTCTTCGCCACGGCGCAAGAGGCCTTTGATGGAGTTTACGTGGTCTCTCCTTATCCCAGGCCAAGCGAGACTCAAAACCCCTTAGTGGCTATGGCATTGGATGCTGCCCAAAAAAGGGAGGATAAAGTTAAGATCTGGGATCTTTATTTTCAGGGTATTCTAATGAGCTTGATTAATGGGGAGGCCGCTATTCGTGCAGATAAGGCAGGAAATTTGTCACGAGAGGGAGCTAGGGATGCCTTGGAGAGCTTGACTGATTGGAATGCCTTCGGCATGTATGAAGGAAAAACACTTGACTATAGCGCACATAAATTTCCTCGAGCGAGGGTCCTGCGGGCTGATTTCAAAACAAAGACTCTAATACCTGTAACGGAATGGTTTGATGTGAGTGACTACTTAAAATAAATATTCGATGTTCTTAGTGGTAAATTGAATTTTGAAAAACAAAATTTCTTTGTCTTGCTATGATGGAGAATGCGTTTTATTTGTAGCGTTGCTTGGAGTAAGCTATGGATGGCTTCACAGCGGGAACAGGATTATTCTATTCTAAAAACCTCAAAAAACAACTTGCGGGTGGTCTCCGGGTTCATTCGGGAATAAAGAGGAGGTTCCTATGGTATTTTTTCTGCAGGCCCTAGCTGTTGGAATGATCAAGGGAGCTGTTTATGTGATCATCGCGCTCAGCATTGTCATCATCTATAAGTCCTCACAGGTCTTTAATTTCGCTGTAGGTGAATTCTGTGTAATGGGGGCGATTTTCTTTTTCGTGGCCTCTAAGACCGGACTTCCCTTTATTCCAATGATACTCATTTTCCTCATTTTGACCATGCTTGGGGGCGTTGTTATAGAGAAAATCGTCATTCAACCATTAATGGGACGGGATCCTCTTTCCACTACTTTAGTAACCATCGGCCTTTCTATCTTCTTAGTAGGTCTGTTTCAAATCACATTTGGATCCCACCCTGAACCTCTTGAACTGAAGCTCCCGGACCTGACATGTTCGTTTGGAAACCTCTTCTTTACCTCGGAACAAATATGGACCATTGTTTTTACCACTGCTTCAATGGTCGGTCTGCTCCTTTTCTACCAGTTCACCCGATGGGGAATTATAATGAGAGCCACGGCAGAGGGGCAGGTAAAAGCTATGGCTTTTGGTATAAATACGAGCTTTGTACTTACTCTGACCTGGGTTGCCGCTGCTGTTGTTTCTGCTCTTGCAGGTCTGGTTGTTGCTTGGACGGGATCTCTTCAATACAACATGGGCGTAGTGGGGTTATTGGCCATTCCAGTGGTCCTCGTTGGGGGTCTTGATAGTATAGGTGGCTGCATAGTGGGCGGCTTGCTTGTAGGTATTGTAGAGGCTTTGACCACATTTTACCTGGAGTCGGCTCTCGGGCTTGAAGGATTCCGAGCTGTCACTCCCTACTTGTGCCTTTTGCTGGTCCTGATGATTCGCCCAAGCGGTCTTTTTGGCCAAGTTCACATAGAAAGAGTGTAGACATGCTAAAGGTAGAAAACTTAAGGGTCGTGTATTTCGGAATTGTCTCTGTGCTTCATGGCGTTTCTCTTCAAGCCGAGTCCAATTCAATAACCGCACTCCTTGGCGGTAACGGGAGTGGCAAAAGCACCCTTATGAGGACAATCTCCGGAATTCTTCCTATTTTTGAGGGAGAGATCCAAGAGGGAGAGGTAAAATTTGATGAGGTAGTTGTAAGCAAAATGAAAGCGGTCGATATTACCAAAAGAATCAGACTTACCTACCTTATGGAGGGGCGACCTATTTTCGAATACTTGAACGTTAAAGAGAATTTGAAAGCCTCGGCCAGTTGTCGATGGGATTCGGAAGTCCAAAATGACATTGAAGGAATCTTAACATACTTCCCTACTCTTCGGGGGAGACTTCAATCAAAAGCAGGATATCTATCGGGAGGAGAGCAACAGATGCTGGCAATGGGGATGGCTTTGATGACAAATCCAAAATTCCTCCTCCTGGATGAGCCCTCACTCGGATTGGCTCCCCGAATTGTCAAGGAGATTTTTGACATAATAAAGAAAATCAACGAAGAAAGAAAGATAGGTATTTTTCTCAGTGAACAGAATGCCATTGTTGCTCTAAAAATTTCTTCTTACGGATACGTAATGGACAATGGTCGGGTTGTTATGGATGGCTCATCAAGGGAACTCATGGACAATGCTGACATACAAGAAGCGTATCTGGGAAGTGCTGACCAGAAGGAGAAGGATTACAAAGAGGCTAAACGATACAAGCGGAGAAAAAGATGGCTGGGCTAAGTGAAGAGGCGATTTTAGAGATTCAGGGTGTCAGTCTGGCCTTTGGTGGAGTTCAGGCTCTTAACAACATTGATATGAAAATCTACAGGGGCGACATATTGGCCATTATTGGTCCCAATGGCGCTGGCAAAACGAGCCTTTTAAACTGCATTAGCGGCGTATATAGTCCTCAAAAAGGGGATATTATTTTCAAAGGTCACAAAATCAACACTCTGTCACCGCATATCCGCGCAAAAATGGGCATAGGCAGGGCTTTCCAGCACGTTGAACTCTTTCGCGGGATGTCCGTCCTGGATAATATCAAACTGGGACGACATCAGAATATTCGAGGAGGATTCTTCAGCAGTATCTTTTGGATGGGAAAGGGAGTTAAGGAAGAACTGAAGTGTCGAGAGGAACTGGAGGAAAAAGTAATCGATTTTCTCGATTTGTCATCAGTCCGATGGACTGCTGTTGGTCTGTTGCCTCAGGGCCTTCAAAAAAGGGTTGACCTGGGCCGGGCCTTGGCCCTTGATCCTGATTTGTTATTGTTGGACGAGCCCATGGCAGGAATGAGTGTAGAAGAGAAAGAGGATATGGCAAGTTTTATGATGGATGTGCATCGCGATCTTGGCACCACAATCATATGGATTGAGCATGATTTGAAAACAGTCATGGATCTCTCAAACCAGGTGTATGTAATGAATTTCGGCCAAATCATCGCGAAAGGCCCCTTCACTGAAGTCCAGACAAATCCACAAGTACTAGAGGCTTATTTAGGTATCGAGGAACACGAATGAGGAATACCCTGGTTGGATTACTCCGTCATTGGGCGGAGAAAAAACCCAATAGCATTGCTATGAGGGAGAAGAAATTCGGTATTTGGAAGGCAATCACGTGGAAGACCTTTTATGATCAAGTCTCAGATTTTTCAAACGGCCTATATAATTTAGGCATGAGACCAGGAGAAACGCTCGCGGTCATTGGTGACAACGCACCGGAATGGGTAATAGCAGAACTGGCCGCTATGAGATTAGGAGGATCTTGTGTCGGTATTTTTCCGGATATGCTTGTTGAGGAGGTTGTATATCTCCTCAATTCTACCGCCAGCCGGATTGTGGTCGTCAAAGATCAGGAACAGGTCGATAAGCTTGTGGAGGTCTGGGACCAAATTTGTGAAAACGTATCAAGAGTCATTGTCTGGGATAGTAGAGGTATGAGCCACTACTTTAACCGACATCATTTCCTGACCCATTTCAAAGAAGTACTCACTTTAGAGCCCCCTGGGAAAAGAGAAGGGGTGTTCAATGAGATCACAATTAAGCCTGAACAAACAGCACTGATGCTACCCACATCAGGGACAACTGGTTTACCCAAGTTGGCCATTACAAGTCATGATAACCTGATACAAGCAGCCCAGACATGGCAGGAGGTGCATCCGTATTATGAGTGGGATGAGCTTTTTTCACTGTTACCATTGCCGTGGATGGGCGAACAGTTTACACTTTCACGTTTTCTTTCGGCCAGTTGCCGATACAACTTTGCCGAAAGCCCTAGCTCGGTTAAAGGCGATTATAGAGAATGCCAGCCCACCCTTTTTACAGCTTCCCCACGCATGTATGAGGATATCTGCTCTGATATCCGCGCGCGCATGGAGGATGCCTCATTTTTAAAAAAACTACTTTACAACTATTCACTCAGGCTAGGCATTGAACACGCAGAAACACTATTAAACGGCGAACAGGAACTCGGTTTCATAAAGAAAAGGCTATATAGTTTTTTTCTGTCCACCACATTGAGATCCTTACGTCAAAGAGTTGGGTTGGCAAGAATTCGCCTGGCAGCCACCGGAGGCGCAGCTATCGGTCGTGAGGTATTTGTCTTTTACATGGCCTTAGGTATAAACCTTATGCAACTTTATGGCATGACGGAAAACTGTGCAACAGCGACTTGTCACTACCCGAAAGACATTCGCCCTGAGACAGTAGGAAAACCTTTACCCAGTATGCAAGTAAAAGTCGACGATGATGGTATGATCTATGTGAAAGGCCCTACAAACACAATTGGGTACTTTAATAATCCAGAAGAGACCTCGTTGGCCATCAAAGACGGATGGTTCAAGACAGGCGATGCCGGTTACTTCGATGAATATGGGCATCTGGTAGTTCTTGATCGTCAAAAGGACCTCATGTTTCTGAATGATGGGACTCGATTTGCTCCTCAGGAATTGGAAAACCGCCTTAAGTTTAGTCCCTATATCAGAGAGGCCGTCGTATTTGGGAATAAGCGCGATATAATCACTGCCATGCTCAGCATCGATATGGAAAATGTCGGCAATTGGGCCAACAAGAGGAATGTCGCGTACACTACTTTCATGGATCTATCGCTCAATCATCAGATTATTGATCTGATTCGTGACGAAATTAAAAGAATAAACAATCGTCTCCCTCAAGGCATGAGGCTACGTCGCTTTGTATTGCTTCCAAAAGAGCTTCACCCTGATGACGAAGAATTGACCAGGACACGAAAAATCAAGAGAAGAGTGATAAACGAGAGGTACAAATCTCTCATTGAAGCGCTGTATCAAGTCAACAAAACACACGATCTTGATATACAAATTAGGTATATGGATGGCACAGTATCTCAACTCAAAAGCACACTAAGCCTGGAGGATGTTTAAAATGCCGACGCTTGTTCAGCGTTACAACTACATCTATGCGCCATTTATGAAGGTATCTTATAAAGCCGATGAAGCCATATTCAGAACTACATACATAAAAACATGGTTCGTGGTTTTGATGATCTCATTAATAGGGATGCCGCCTTTTCTGGGACAATATCAAGTCTATTTTTTGAGTATGTTGGGTATAGCTATTCTGAGTGCCATGGGTCTTAATATTTTGACCGGGTACACCGGGCTCATTTCTCTAGGCCACGCCGCATTTATGGGTGTGGGAGCGTTTACCTGTGGCATCCTCATTAACCGTCTTGGGTTTCCTTTCTATTTCGCCATACTTGGGGGAGGTGCTCTAGCTGCTGTTTTAGGTGTATTTATCGGTGTCCCAGCACTTCGAATCAAGGGGCTCTATCTGGCAATCGCCACTTTGGCATTCCAGTTCATTGCCAACTACACTTTTGTCAAATGGGAGTCTATGACCGGAGGTGGAAACGGGATAAATATCCCCGCACCCAAAGTAGGGAACTGGATTTTAGGGGCTCACATCCATTTCTATTATATTGTATTGTTTTTCCTGATTCTGGGTCTCTGGACTGCGAAAAACCTCTTCCGGTCTAAATATGGTCGGGCACTCATGGCCATACGTGATAACGATGTCGCTGCCGAAGTAGCCGGAATACCCGTATTTCAGTACAAAATCCTTTCCTTCGTAATAAGTTCATTTTACGCAGGGATAGCCGGAGCTCTATTCGGCATTCTTCTACGTTCTGCCGGACCTGACACCTTTGGTCTGAGTGTCTCCATAGAATACCTGGCAATGGTCATAATAGGTGGCATGGGTACAATATTGGGATCTGTTCTTGGCGCCATTTTTCTAGTTTTTGTCCCGGAATTCCTCAGCTGGGTAGTGGAAATCGCATCCAGATTTTCTGATAAACCAGGAGAAATCGTCATTTACCTTTCACCACTCAAGCTCCTTGTCCTGGGATTCCTTATAATGTTTTTTATCCATGTAGAGCCCTCCGGTTTGGCAGGCATATGGCGCAGGTTACGAGATTACCTAAGGATATGGCCATTGCCATACATGTAGGCCCTGCCGTCAAGTCTTGTAGAGAACTGACAATTTCGACTCTCGAAAGCAAAATCGACGTCCCATCATATATATCCTAGTCTATCATTGCTCCAATCATCAAAAGTGACAGCTCCCAACAAGGTGTCGTTTTCAATTGGATACCGACGTGATCTCTGGAGATCTCTCTTTGACGGCCTCCTCTATGTAGTTGATTATGTCGTCCATTGGAGTGTCCGCCCTAAATACCTCGCAGGCCCCGATCTCTTTAAGTTTGGGGATATCCTCCTTTGGCATCACGCCCCCCACCAATACCGGTAAATCACCGAGGCCCTTTTCTTTCAGCAAGTTAATAACCTGCTCCGTGTAGACAAGATGCTCTCCCGAAAGGAAGCTCAAACCGAGAATATCCACATCTTCCTGGAGTGCTGTGTGTACAATTGTCTCTGGTGTCTGGAATAGTCCGGTGTATATCACCTCCATTCCTGCATCTCTCAGCATCATAGACAGCACCTGTACCCCTCTATAATGAGAGTCTAACCCAACCTTTCCAAATAGGACTCTTATCCTTCTCTCCAACATTATTGTTCCATCCCTTCAAATGGAGTCTCTATCATCCCAAAAGGATCATAAGAATAACCGTAAGCCAGCCTTATGGTACCCATGATCTCGCCGATAGTGGCGTGAGCTAAAGCAGCTTCTACCATCCCCGGTATTAGGTTTTCTTCTCCACTTTTTGATTTCTCATATAGTTTGTCAATGGCATTTCTCAGCTTTTTCTTGTCCCTCTTTTCTCTCACTTTTTGGAGTTTTGTCATATGGCTTTTTATCGAACGATTGTCTTTCTTATGTACTTTCGTCTTCCGCTCCTCTTTTTCGGAAATAATAAAGGCGTTTCTACCCACAATGATCCTGTCCCCCGATTCCACTTCCTTTTGATAATTATAAGCCGCCTCTGCTAGCTGATTGTCAATCCACTGGGTCTCTATGGCCTTTAGGATCCCGCCCATATCATCAATTTTGGCAAGCAAATCACTGGTTCTATTCTCGATCTCATTCGTGAGATTCTCCACGTAATACGATCCGCCCAACGGATCAGCAACTCTGGTGACTCCTGTTTCATAAGCAAGGATTTGCTGGGTCCTAACCGCTATGCGAGCGGACTCTTCTGTCGGAAGGGCGATAGGTTCATCAAAGGAAACTGTTTGCATGGATTGGGTGCCACCCATCACGGCCGCCAAGGCAGAATAAGCGATTCGAATAATATTGTTTAACGGTTGCTGTCTGACAGTCTGACAACCACTTGTGTTGGAATGGAACTTGAAGTGAAGAGCCTTGTTACTGGTAGCCCCATATTTCTCTTTGAGAGTCTTGGCCCAAAACCTTCTGGCCGCTCGAAATTTGGCAGCCTCTTCAAAGATGTCTATGTGCACTCCCATTGTAAAAGCTATCTTGGAAGCGATATCGTCTACTTGATATCCCTTCTTGACACACTCATCGATTAGACAAAAGGCAATGGCAAATCCAAACGCCAGTTCCTGAACTGCGTCGATTCCATGCTCACGGAGGTCGTAGCACTCTACACTAAATGGATACCACAGGGGCATATGATTGATACTATAGCCTATTGAGTCAACTCCGAGCCTAACGCCCAGATCCAGTGGAAACTTGTACCCGAAGCAGTAACGATAATGAATGGTATCGTTTATGATTGTTCCTCTCAGCTTACCCGGACTGATCCCTCTCTTTTTGGCTGCAGCTATATAAAAAGCCATCACCGGTGTAAATGCGCTGAAAGTAAAACTGACTTCATCCATCGGAATCCCCTGTGTCAGGATCATCATGTCATCTAGTGTGGCGAGTGGGGTTCCTTGTACGCCGACCTCATTCACGGCAAAGGGATGGTCAGAATCAATAATCAATTGTGTCGGCAGATCACCAATGATATTGAGGCCCGTCACCCCCTGCTCCATGAGATACTTCAGTCTCCTGTTGGATGCCGCAGGAGAAGAGTGACCGGAAACTTCACGCCTCGTCCACAATCTCCCTCGATACATCTCAGAGAAGATCCCTCTCGTAAAGGGATATTCACCAGGATCATTGACGTCCTGTTCATAATCGGCATCCATCAGATCCGAGGCCCTGTACACGCTCTTGACAGGGATTCGAGACCACGTTCTTGTCCATTTGGGCTTCTCAAAATACTCATCCACTAGCCCTTTGCCTTCGGTCATCCCTTTTCCTCCTTTCACAGTTACATGATCCATATTATCCATCGGCTTTATAACAAAGTTCGCATCTCCTAGCCAATAGGCCCATACCTCAAAGATCACCAAGAATTGAAAAATTGTATCTAAATATGCGAAAACTCGGTCGAGATCGTAAAATCAAGACCAAAAAACATCATATTTCATAAATGGAAGGACAATAAATCGAAAACGCCACGGCCGGGCCAAAACTACTGCAATGCTCTTGAAAAGTTGTTGAGTTTTCGGTGTTTTTATGCTATTATATAATGAAACATTAATAATAGGATAAAATAATCTCAGTATCAATAGAATTCTGAAAGAAGGTGCGAAAGCTCCCTGCCAGTCTTTAATATTTTGGGTGTGCACATAATAATATTACACCCACTGTTTGTTTGTGAATAAGCCGTGGGAAAATGGAGACTAGTGAGTCCGGAAGATTTTTGGTCAAGTCTTCACATCCATTCACAATTATGATCTGTTTTTGCGATCAGTCAAATGCTATGTTTTTATGAAAATTCTCATAACTGAGGAGTAGGACAATGAAATGCCCGAAGTGTGGTTATATTAGTTTTGATCATAATCAGACCTGCCCCAAATGCAAGAAGGATGTCAGTGCTGAGCAGAAAAAACTGAATCTTCCTGATTTCAGGCCTTCGCCTCCTTCCTTGTTAGAAGCACTGACTGGAGAAACTATCATTCAGACAAGTGCTGCCATGTTTGATGAAGGCCA
>JAXHUM010000093.1:0-32026 GCA_034189325.1 Thermodesulfobacteriota bacterium | reverse complement strand
AATTCTTGACTTTTTCAAAGCGGTCCTCAGATCAATAGATATTTCACTGGGAAACGCGCTACAAGATACAAGGTACAATTCTTGCAGAAATCTTAAGGTTGATAGACTGGACGAATAGGGCCCAGGCCAAGAATGCTGACGTCCAAGGAACTATTGTCCAAGAGACGAATGTCCTGTCCATGGGCAGTTCCCTATTGGGGTCCAGTCTTATGTGCATTATCAAGATATTCACGTCAATCAAAGGAGTGAAACATGTTAAAAAAATGGAGTATCGCTTTGTGTATGGGTGGCCTCTTGCTCTTCACCACTACCTCTTGGGCTGATGAGTTGGTCTCTTTCAAACTCGGTTATCAACTACTCTTCCCGAGTGGCACCGTAGCAGGAACCATTGAAGGGGTCGGGCAGAAGGTGAATTTGGAAGACGATCTCAATCTGGATGACAGTGAGGAAATTACCGCCGAAATCGCTCTCCAGTGGGGGAATTCAAGGCTCTCCGTCAACTACCTACCGATTAGGTTTACAGGGGCCGGGACCCTCACCGTAGCCGGTGAATTTAACGGTCAGGTCTTCAACGTCGACGATGAAGTCCGCAGTGGTATCCGCATCGATCTCTATGACGTCGGCTATACCTATTACCTTATCAATTTCGATGATCTGCCCACCCGCATACAATTCGGTGCGGAGGTGGCGGTCAAAATTACGGACACCGAACTCACCTTCGAGGACCGGACCGCCGGCTTTGTCGAAAGGGAATCGATCACCGTACCGATTCCAACCTTGGGCCTCAGGGCCCGAATCGCCCTTGCCGACTACCTAGGACTCACCGGCAGGATTGGCTACATGGCATATGACGAACACCATTTTTTAGACGCTGAAGCGCAGGTCGAATTCTCTCCCCTGCCGAATGTGGGCATATATGCCGGCTACCGTTACTTTGATCTGAAAATCGACGACGAAGACATCTTCGTTGAAAGCGAGTTCTCAGGCCCTTTTGCCGGCATTCTGGTCAGATTTTAGGAGAACATATCTGACAGATGAACCTCCCATACCTTTAAATGCGATTTGATGCGGATCCTCATTAAGGGAGGACATCAAAAATTAAACACTTTTGCCTCAGAGGCCAAATCTATCAGATGAGGGCCGCCATCCAGAAGCATGTTGGAGAAGAAATCGGCTTCGTCAACCTGACGAGCCTTGGCGCATGGAATTCAGACACCAATAGGGACCTGGTTTTCAACGAGGTATGGAAGATAATCGTTCGGACAGTCACCAGTCACCGTCTTTTTGGTGAATTCTCTGGTGGAATCAGCCCATTTCACACCATTATCGACAAAAAACAGATCTGTTTTATGTCCCTTTGAATGGGCTATCTTTGCAAATTGGAAGCACCTCGTTGCGCTTTCGTTGTCATCCTTACTCAGTACGAATAGAAAATTAGCCATAGAAAATCTCCTTTCAGCTTGTTGAAATCACGCATAATAGGCATCAGGAAAGGAAAAAAAGCATGAAATCATCAGATGCGAGACTATCGCCGTCAGTATGCCAAACTTTTCGCAGCTATTGCTAGAGCCACTCCTCTCTGTAATATGCCTTTGTTTCCACTTCCATTTCCAGTTCCTTGATGATCAGACTAAAGAGACTGATCTCATCATAATACTCGATCCCTATAGTAACATTTCTATGTTTGTCCTTTTGAATATAGAAATCATTACCGACAAAGCCGTGGCCCTGTTCCTTCATCACCCTGTCCAGCTTCTTTTTAATCTCTTCGATGCTTTTCTTGGTCCCATAGACCGCGACGGCCTCAAGGTCTTTTGTGAGCCAGTATTTATTCCAATAAGGTCTCACAGCGGCGAATACCAGCGCCAAAATGCAAACAGAGACAAGGAGCATAATCATACTTTTGGCCTTCTTCATTTGTTCCTGACCTCCTTCCGTATTGATTCGTGTCCATTCATAGGCAGGCACTCATTAACTTAATGCGATTCTTCCCCTTCACTTTAGCATCGCTTTTGGAAAAAGATGTCGTCCCCATACCAGGCCTCAAAATCCATATTGAATAGCTCACATCGAAGATGCCGCCACAAGCGAGGTTTTTAGAATCCTATCCTTTTCAACCAACTCATATTCATCAGAACAGTTACCGATCATTCTTATCCCGGGAATCTCCCTCTGACTGACACCGGCAAAGGGAACGGCAGATACCCGGTACTTTAGAAGCCCTCTCCTCTCAGCAAAAAGGCTCTGTATCAAGTCAATGAATTATTTTACTCTAAATCACGGTTCTATCAATAAAAAAACCGGACAAACTCCTCTACGCCACAGACCAAAAAAGGCCAAACCCCTATCATGCGGTTTGGCCTTTTTCTAAACCTCTTTATGGTGCCTGGGACGAGAATCGAACTCGTACAGAGGCTAAGCTCCGAGGGATTTTAAGTCCCTTGCGTCTACCAATTCCGCCACCCAGGCACATGGTAGTTATTTCTATATTTGAGATTCGATCATGTCAAGAAGTTATCGACTTCAGGGCCACTTACCAGTCACTTTAGGTATATAGGGTTGGAGAAAATCCATGGCCTCCATCCGAAAAAAAATAGCCTGTGATACACCTCCACCCTGTAGACACCTTTCTTGTCAACTCTGAACGATACCTTTTGCCCCCTCCAACGCGTCTTCAAAGCCCCGTTCTTGATAAGCCTGATTTCCCCGTCTTGAGGGCTTTCAATAATGAGCACACCCTCTTTAAATGGGGCCTCTTCCCCCATATTGAGGGAAGCTCCTTCATCTGAAAGGTAGGAAAACCTGAATCCCTTTGCCGACACAAGCATATCATGGGCAATGAAAAGATGGCCCCGGCGCAACGCATCGTAAATTTCCCTTTTCGCTTCTGGAAAATCTAAGGGAAGCGGTTTAGAAAGAAGAATATGCACATTGATGGAATTCAAAAGATAATCGTATAAAAGGGGCCTAAAAGTAAAGGGGCCTGATCTCCATTTTGACCCGTGGGCATCAGACCCTCCAATAGCCACTACTTTTCTCTCCCGGCACAGCTCATCCCAGAAACGGAGGGTTCTCTTGCTTGGACCTTTGAGCATCTCTGATTTGAAGCAGAGAAAAAAGATCCCATGGAAAATACTCTTTACTCGTTCTTTCCAGCGGGAGGTGAAATTCCATATGCATATCCCTGTAAAGCCTTTCACAGAAAGATCATTCCAGGTATAAGCGAGAGATTTCTCTGAAAAGGGCATTCCTCTTTCAAATGGATGTGCGAGGAAGCCAAATCCCTTTTGGAAATTGACCTGGTCAATGATCTGTTGAGGAGAGGAATCTCCCGCTCTAACCATATCTTTCAATTCATAGGCCAAATAGTGGTGATATCGCTCACCGATTTCCAGGCCCATAAGAACGATCAGATCCCCGTAAAGTCCCTCCTCCTCAAGGTGAAGGGACTCCGTCATATAATCATGTTCATTGAGGATAATGAAATCTAGACCGCTTTTTTGAGCTGCTGCGGCGATATCGGAAACAGTACTTTCCCCGTCTGAGTAAGTAGAATGAATATGGAGGTTCCCCCTGTATTCGAAGATATCACCTGAACTGTTGGGGATTGCGTCAGCCATTATTGATGCCCACATAAGGTCTTACATTTATTTTTATCGGATCGATCCAAGCAGAGCCGGGCCAGCCTGGAAACCGACTGAGGTGGGGGTTGGCGAACCCGAGATTTTGTCTTGAATAGGGAGAGTAAACCCCCAGAATACCCCTTAAAAGAGGTTTACAGAGGATAGCCTACTCTTTGGAGGAGGATACGAGAGTTAGCGAGGAGCTTATCCAGCCCACCCCTCTCCAGGCCGGCACCTTCAACGATCTTCTCAGCGAACTCTCTCGTCATGAAATCACCAGGAGCATGACCGTCGGAGTTGATCAAGAGCCTTGCATCCTTTTCAAGGGCGGTCTTCGCAACATGTCCATTGGTCAGGCTGTGCCCGGCCCTGGCGGAAATTTCCAGAAATACATTATTCTGAGCTGCCAATGCCGCATCTGCAGGATCAATAAGCCCCGGATGAGCGAGAATATCAGCCCCTGCCTCGATGGCAGCCCTGTTGGTTCCCGGGGCAACGGGTTCAGCAATGGTCTCTCCATGGACAACAACCAAGGCAGCGCCGAGGTCACGAGCCATTGTGATCATCGGTTTAATCTGTGATGGCGGAATATGAGTCAACTCGACTCCCGGGACAACCGTCACCGGCTGAGAACGATTCAACTCTTCAGCAACCTTTATGATACGGGGAACAACAAACTCTACCATGGAAAAATCTACATGGTCTGTCATTGCCAAAGCAATGTATCCCATCATTTCGAGCCGTCTGACAAGCTCTGAAGGAATAAGCGCTCCGTCACTGAATAGGGAATGTGTATGAAGATCTATCATCTTAGAGAGTTTACGAACAGGATATTTTTCCTTTCAAGACCCGACCTCACATCTTGTATTTTCCGAAATCGTCGGGGCTGAGTTTTTCAAGCACTTCCTGCCATTTTTTTCCTTTTTCCGTTTTATCCTGCGGTTCTGATTTGAGGTCTATCTGACTTGACTGTTTAATGACTTCTTCCTCCACAAGGATAGGTGCCTTTGCCCGTAAAGAGAGGGCAATAGCATCACTCGGTCTGGCATCGACCGACATCTCCTTTTCACCATGTTTGAAATGAATAAGGGCGTAGTAAGTGTTGTTTTTCAGCTCACAAACCTCTATCTTGATGACCTTAAGCCCTCCTAGATCCATAATGTTCTTCAAAAGGTCGTGTGTCATAGGCCTCGAGAAGTTGATTCCCTCCATTTCACTGGCAATGGCAGTAGCCTCCAGCAATCCGATCCAGATAGGCAGTGTTTGGTCTCCATCAACTTCTTTAAGGATCACAATGGGGCTATTTGTTATTGGGTCTACAGTCAGACCGGATATGACCATAGGTTTATACATATTCACCTCCTTCATCCTCTTAGACGGAATTGTCAGTGAAAATCCTTTACATGACTCTGATCTTCTATTACATATCTCTTATTGTTTCAGAATCATCATGTTATATTTATTCTTAACCATACAATCCTGTTTGTCAACATTACTCTGGTATCCCAATTGGAAAACCATGTCTGCTGGCCTTGACCACCAAACCGAAAAGGTGATTCGGCCCTGCCCCTTGTCATGGCACGTTTTTCCTTGTAGAATACTTCACTTTTCTTTGTAAGAGTCATACATGGACTTCTTATACCTAATGTAGGTTGATGATTTATGGCGAACATTTACAAAAAAATCTACCACCCTCACGTATTGGATCACAAGCCGGGATTTTTCTTGAGTTTGTTTCTCTACAGACTGTTTAAGCGAGTTCAATTCGATAAAAACATGATCGAAGACCTGAAACAGATGCACAGGGAAGGGACAGTCGTCTACGCCATCAAATACCGCGGACATCTCGACTATCTATTGTACCATTATCGTTTCCGGAGGGCTCGCCTGCCCTACCCGAAAATCGCGTTTGATCTCAATATGGTTCTGTTTCTTCCTCTCTCAGTGTTGATCAAAGTCGTGAAATACTATCTCTCCTACTTCTTCAGACACAGGTGTTTCCCGGACCCTTTTGAGACAGGATTTTTCGATATGGCGATCCGGAACAAAATGACCCCTCTCCTTTTTCTGATAGACCCGAAAGGATTTTGGAGGCGCTTTATCCATTCGGAAAAGGACCATTTGCAATCCCTCCTAGAGATTCAAAAAGACCTCGGCCATCCCATATATATCGTGCCCCAGCTTATCCTTTACAATAAAACCCCGGAAAAGGAACATTCCAGTCTCTCCAATATCTTCTTCGGGTATAAGGATAACCCTGGGCTCGTCAGAAAAATAGCCCTGTTCTTTCGACACAACCGGAGGGCATTCATAGACTTTGGAAGGCCTTTAGACCTGCAATCGTTTCTGGAAGCACAGCCTCCTGAGCGCACTCTTGAACACTGTGCGATGGATGTGAGGCGAATGCTCATTGAGAGTATCGATAACCAGAAAAGGGTCGTTCTGGGCCCGGTCATGAAATCGAGGCAACAACTGAAAGAGGAAGTCCTCAAAGATCGTGAAGTAACACATATCATTGAGCATATGGGTCGAAAAAGCAAAAAACAGCTGAGACAGGCCAGAAAGAAGGCGGGAGCCTATTTCGACGAAATCGCAGCAGATTACAGCAGCGCGTTCGTCCAATTCGCTCGCATTTTCTTGAGATACCTCTGGAAAAAGATATTTGACGGTATCGATGTAGATACTGAGGGCCTTGCCCTGGTGAGAGACTGGGCCAGGAGGGGATCGATCATTTATGTTCCATCGCACAAAAGTCATATAGACTATTTAATTCTCAATGATGTCATCTATGATCACCACATGCATATTCCAAGGATTGCGGCGGGCACGAATCTGGCTTTCTGGCCCCTGGGCAATATCTTCCGGAAATGTGGTGCTTTTTTTATCAGAAGAACTTTCAAGTTCAAAGGGACCAGGCTGTATTTCAAGGTCTTTTCGAGGTATGTGAAATCGCTCCTTAAAGAGGGACATCCCATTCAGTTTTTTATAGAGGGAGGCAGAAGCAGGAGTGGAAAACTGATTCTTCCCAAAACGGGATTTCTCTCGATACTGCTTCAGGCTTACAGGGATGGCTTTAGTGAAGATCTCATTTTTATCCCCGCGTCCATCAGCTACGACAGGATCCCGGAAGAAAAGTCATACCTTAAAGAGGCTGAAGGTGGCACGAAACAGCAAGAAACAATGAGACAGTTCTTCAAGGCCAGACGTTTACTGAAACGTAAGTATGGGAAGATCTATATACGTTTCGGAACCCCTCTTTCCTTCAGGGAGTATCAGGCCGATAAGAGTCACAAAGATGATAAGACCTCCCAAGAATTGGCCTTACACATCATACGCTCAATCAACGAGGTGACTATAGCGACCCCTCTGTCACTGGTAGCATCAGCGATCCTCAGCAAACATCGAGGAGGCTTCCATCTTTCAGAACTGGTCTCCACCGTCAAGACGATTATGGAATTTAACGAAAGATACCAAATTCCTATCGTCCCGACTCAAAACGACTTCCATCAGATTGTTAGAGAGACGATATCTCTTCTGATAACCTGGAATGTAGTCAGCCGTCTTGAGGAGGTGAATGGAGAGGCGACCTTCTACTATGTAGATGACGATAAGAAACAAGAATTAGAATACTATAAAAACAATACGATCCATTGGTTTGTCTCACATGCCTTTGTTGCCCAATCCATGTTAAGAGGCATAGTGGAGGAAAAGACAAAGGAGGGCGTTAAAGAGGATTACCTGTTTATGAAAGAGCTTTTTGTCAATGAATTTGTCTATGAAGAGAAAACCGACGACGAAATCATTGACGACGCCGTAGAATATTTCTTAACTTCCTCCTTTATCAGCCATGATAATACAAGCGACACATACAGGGTGACCAGGCTTGGTTTTGACAAACTGCCTATATGGGCGGGCCTGATCAAGACCTACCTTGAGTCCTATTGGATTGCAGCCCGCTCATTGGCTCTCCTGGACATGGGGAATAAGAAAAGGACTGATCTCTTAAAAACAATGCGTAACAGGGGGCTCCGGTATCATAAACTCGGTCTTATAGATCACATCGAGGCCATATCACAGTTGACTTTTCAGAATGCGATCAAATCTCTCGATAAAGATAAAGAACATGATCCGAAAAAGTTCCGAGAGAATCTTTCTCACATCAGCAACAGACTGGACATATTGGCCCATTACAAGGTGTAAGGGCCATCAAACCTGATAATCACGGCTTGGAGTATCAGTCTGGCTCTACAATTGTACCCAGATTTTATCCGTCTTCATTATTGCTTTGTCTCGCATACATAAGCAGGTAAGACAGGCCCAGGAATATGGCTGCAAGCCCCAGGACTTTTATTAGAGGGGGATTGTTGAAAAAAAAGTAAGCGACAAGGAAGGCAAAAAGCACAGATAGGACAAGCCGTATGATAAAGGTCTGGATTGTTTTCATGAGCCCCCTCGCTAGCGTATAGGTAGAACGGCCGAGATTCTAATCCCTCTTAAATGGAATAACCCGCCCACCTTTGCCATCCTCCTTCGAAAGACCCGCATCCTTCGATTCTTTCGAAGAGGGGACAATCCGTTTGACTTCCTCCAGTTTGACAGGAATCCCGCCCATGGTAAATTCTTCTCCATCTATATAGGCCTCTCTCAGTATCCAAGTGACTGTCTGGGTAGGGAGGGTGAGAAACAGGAGCGTGACCTGATACCAGTCCTTCTTGTGATCAGCTTCGATAGATTCGATCCTGGCAAAGAGGGTAGGTTGTTGTTGATAATGAATAAGAACTATTTCTCCCTCAGATCGCATTATATTATTCCCGGAATTGTCCAGTCCTCCATTTCATTATAAGGACACCAGACTATTCGCTGTCCTTAATGACACTCCCTGGATCCGTCCTCAGCTTTTCCACTTTGTCCTCAAAACCGCTCCCCAGATCTACGCCCAACTGTTGCGCTCTTTTCTTTGCGTGGAGACCGATATTCCGGGTGTCTTTGTAGAAACTATCATCCTGTTTTCTACCTGGATCAAAATTGTCAAGTCGATCTCCCTCGGACATATGATAAACGACCCTGGAAATGAGCTTGGTCAAATGTTCCCCGCCGCATGAGGGGCAAACCAGATCTTGCTCATGTTCGATCTTCATAACCAAGGTCTGGAATTCCGATCCGCAGCTCCGGCATTGATATTCATAAATCGGCATTTTGCAGGTTCCCAACTAAGTAATCAGATTTAACGAGACTCGAACCAACCTATAAAAGGGATGGTTCGGCCCGAACGATCAAAGGCCTTTTTGTACTAATGCCCGGTATCCAAGACTTCTCTCAATTTAGAGGAAAGACTCGTGATAGTAAACGGTTTTTGCACGAAACCCTGGGCCCCTTTATCCAGAATTTCCTGTGCGGGCCCATCCACGGAATAGCCGCTACACACGATGACTTTCATGTGAGGACGGGTTTGGATAATTTTTGAATAGACTTCCTTTCCATCCATATCAGGCAACAACATATCCAGGATGGTCAGATCAATCTCTTCTTGTGAGGTCTTCACAAGGGCAATTGCCTCCATACCGGTCGTGGCTTCCAAGACACGATAGCCGAGCCTTTCCAAGATTGCCCTGGTTACGGCAATCACGGGCTCCTCATCTTCAACGACCAATATTGTCCCGCTGCCTTTTGCGATCTCCATGTCAAACTCTCCGTTCTCTTCACCGTCAACCTCAACTGTGGGGAGATATATGGTAACTATAGTACCCTCTTCTGGTTCGGAGTCAACCGAAATCCATCCGTCATGATTCTTCACAATGCCGTAGACTGCGGCCATGCCGAGGCCCCGTCCCTGGAATTTTGTTGTGAAAAAAGGCTCAAAGACTTTGGTCCTGGTTTGTTCATCCATCCCTTTCCCGCTATCTTGAACGGCAAGGCAGACGTAATCCCTTGGTTTGAGGCCCGGATTCGCCTTTGCAAATGCCTCGTCGATCCCTTTTTTGGCAGTCGAAATCTTGATATGACCGGGGCCTTCCGTAGCCTCCGCAGCATTAGTCAAGATAGCTGAAAGGGTCATCTGAAGCTGAGTGACATCTATATTAACATAGCAGTGATTATCCGAAAGATCCGTTTCAACCTCAAGATCAGGGTCTGTTGTGTAACGGAGCAAAGGCAGGGTCTCTTCGACGAATTTGTTCAACGAAATAATTTCAGGACGATATTTCCCCCCTCGAGCGTAAGCGAGTAATTGGCCTGTCAGATCGGCCATACGGCTTGAAGCCTCGCTCATTCGTCCAACATATTTTGAAATATTCTCGTCGTCAGGATAATCGATCTCGAGGAGTCCAATATTCCCGGTGATCCCTGTAAGGGCATTATTGAATTGATGCGCAATCCCGCCGGCCAGAGTGCCGATCGCCTCCATCTTTTGGGCCTGGGTCAACTGGTTTTGTAACCGCTCCTCTTGAGCAACTTCCCTTAAAATACCCTGGAAGACCCATGATCCCTTGAACGTTACCAGTGACAAATATACCTCAGCTTTGAGGATGGCACGATCTTTCCGTACGATTTTGTATTCTTCTCGTTGGAGAATACGGGATCTTCCATCAGGCTGGGTCAGCACCCGTTCTTTGAACGTGTCCTTCTCTTCGGGGAGGAGCATATCCCACATCGACCTCGAGAGTACTTCCGGCATAGAATACCCCAGAAGATTGCAGGCGGTCTGGTTGACGAACAGGAAATCTCCAGATTCACGTTCGCAAATGAAAAACCCATTGGGCGTGATTTCGACAAGAGATTTGTAACGCTCTTCACTCTGTTGTAGCGCATCTTCAGCTTTCTTCAGACCTGAGATGTCTTGACCAACCGATTGTATCTCAAGGAGTTCGCCTTTCTCATTTAACAGCGCCCTGTTCTTCCATCTCTGCCAACGGATTTCACCGTTTGGAAGCATAACACGGTGTTCGATGGAGCTGACGGGATTTTCTTGACCAAGCGCCAAAAAACGCTCCCTGACCTCTTCTCGTTCCTCTTCGGGGATAGACTGCATGAAATCCCTGCCAATGAGTTCCTCTCTTTTCATATTGAGGTATCGACAGAGGGCCTCGTTTGCGAATGTCAGGGTTCCATCCGGCAAAAACCGGCAGATCAATTCTGTCTGGTCTTCATCCATTGAGCCATAAGAAGTGTCCTCCTGGCGGGGCGAGGCCTCCTCGAGGCTCCTTCGGCGATAGCGATGTTTTCGAATCGTATCGTTAAGAATGGCCGGGATCAGATCAAGGTATCCCTGGGATGGTTCCTTGGCCAAAACATTGTCAACACCTATTTTCATCGCTTCAACAGAGAGGGACTCACTGTTAAGGCCTGTTAGAAGAACGAGCGGCAATGAGATCTCATGATCTACAAGCTCTTTCAAGAACTCCAGGCCTGACATTCCCGGCAGATCATGACTGGCGACCACTATGTCAAAAGCGGAGCTATCAGCCAAGAGTCTTGTCAGCGCGTCCTCCGCACGAACGTAACGGATAATATCATCTAAGGTATGCCGTTTCTCAAAGGCCCTCTCAAATGCTACGAAGTCGTGATCACCCTCTTCGACAAGGAGGATACGCAAGGGCCTTTGTTTTCTGGTGTGTATCATATCTTTAGTACTTATTGAGTCTATAACATATCACTCGGGCTTTGTTTTGCCGAAAGGTTTATATAGAAGGTGCTTCCCTCACCAGGTTCCGACTCTACTCGGACGGATCCACCTAACTTGCTGACTGCCTTTTTCGTTATCGCCAGGCCTATCCCGGATCCTGAATACTCTTGTGCCGTATGGAGTCTTTGGAAAACACCAAATATCTGTTCCAGGTACCGAGCCTTGATCCCGATTCCATTATCGCGGACAAAGAAATCATATCTATGTTCTTCAGCCTTTTTCCAGCCCATCTGGACAAGCTTGCTTGGTGATGTATTGAACTTAACGGCGTTGTCGATCAAATGAAAGAAGACCTGTCCAAGCAGCAGGGGCTCGGTCTCAATAGAGGGCCAATCGTTGTCAATGACGACATCAGTACCGGGGGGCAGTTCAAGCGAAGCCACTAATCGATGGAGAAAATTCCCCATGTCAATCGTTTCAGGCGGGCCATTCTTGTTTCCTATGTCGGACAGGTCCAGAATGTCCTGTATGAGTTCTCTTGCTTCTTCCACGGCAACCCCAAGGCCATCAAGGAATTTCTTTGACTTATCGCCCAAGGCTTCTCCGATGTCTTCCATCAAAAAGGCGCTGTAATTGCGAATCGCCCTCAAAGGTGTCTCAATGCTTGTTGATAGGGCGCGGCGTACCTGCACAAGTTCACTATCGGCCTCCTTGAGTCGCGCCTCCAGTTGCCGACCTGTCTGTTTTGCAGTCCATTCCTCGGTTACATCACGTCCGAAACAGAGAATTATGTCGTCGGGAAAAGAAAATGCCCCCCATTCTTGCGTCCGTAAGGTCCCATCTTTGGTTCGTGCCGGACATCTCCTGAAAACACCATCCGTTTTAGTGAAGATTCTTTTGATCTCCTTAGATTCCGCCGGATCCGGAAAGGTAAGTGACATCAATTGATCAATGGTGGATAAGTCCTCCTTTTTCCAACCCAGGGCTTTTTCGCATTCCTTATTCCACAAGGCCAGGCGTCCCTCAGAACCGACCCCCAAGATCATCAAAGGTGCGTGTTCATAAATCGTATTGAGCTTGTTCTCGTTTTTTTGGAGCAATCCTCCCTTTTCCTTTAGGGTATCCTCCATTCGCCTGCGCTCATCCGTGTTGGTAATAAAGGAGTAGTAGTGATGAAGATTGCCATTCCCATCGTAAGCCGGGTACTGCAGCACCTCAACAGGGACCCTTGAACCATCTTTGCGGATGTATTCTTTCTCATACCGCTGCGGTTTGCCCGTTCGGATCATCTTTTCAGTCGCCTTGGCCATGACCTCATGAAACTCTGGAGGAGTCAGATCTTCAAACCACTTCACTTTGCGAAGTTCCTCCTTAGTGTATCCGGTCAAATCGCAATAGGCATTGTTGTAAGTCATGATCCTTCCATCAGAGTAGGCAACGGCAAAGGGTTGCGGAGAACTCTCAAGGGCATTGGCCAGGAATCTTGCCTGTTTTTGATTCTTTTGTACCAAGTCTTCCAGATTGACTCGATCGGTAATATCTATCGAAGTTATGATGGCGCCATCTGAGTAAGGCGCAATCCTTATATGGAGGAAGCGGTCATTATACTTCAACTTGGGGAAATCTTCCGCCATTCCCGATTTGAGACATTTCTTGAGTCTGCTGAGCATATCTATTTCGTGGCCACCAGCATAATCCTTATACATGATATCCCCAGTCTTGGGGCCTATACCATCTCTTCTCTTTTTTTCCAGGTTGGAACCGATTACCTTGCCCTTGTGGTCCACGATAATTGTCTCGATGAGATTGTCTTCAAACAGAGCCAAGAACCTTTCCTCAAAGGAGGTTTTCCCCATCGTCAACTTCTGGAGATCAATTTCCCTCGTCTCCCACAGCGCCTTCTCCTCCTTTGTGCGCTCCTTGTCGGCTCCCTCCAATTCAGCAACGCGTCGGCGAAGTTCTCCGATTTCTTCTACGAGTTGCTCTTTGGACTTTCTATCGTCTTCCATGTTCAGGTCCTGACACCTGTCTTGTTATACCATTGGGACGACCGGCACCCATAAATGCAAACGTCCCTATACGTAAGCAAGTTTTATACTAAGCAAAGGTATAGACATTATACAATATAATTTCAATAAGTTACATCCTCAAGAGCCTCATCATTGCTCCTCTCTAAATCGGCAAAGGAATGACAATTTTTGGGAGGAATATGCCGAATAATGGCAAAGCCGTTCATACTGAAACAGGACGGTGTTGAAACTGTCTCTAAACCGCAAGCGCAAAATAAAAAAGGGGGTTGACACTACGGTACTCTGAAAAACCTTGGTCGGAAAAGGCCGAAAAGCTGAATCAACAACGATCCAAAATCTTCATAGCCTATCCGTAGCTGAAAAGAGCCTATTTTGGGGCTTACCCATCCGATAAAGCGAGCCTCAGGGTGTTAAGGCCGATAACGCTCCCCCGTTCCTGGAGTGTCGGCAAAGCACCTCCCATGTCCCAATCAAATGTTTCTTCCATTCCCTCTCCGATAACCGCCACAGTGCCCCTTAAGGCATAGTCTTTCTCTTTCTTGATGGGAAAGCCGATGACTACGAGACATACATCGAATAAACCCTTGTTTTTGAACCCTCTTGAGACAGATAACGCCGACTCTTCCTCTGGTGAGAAATCTCCGTCGTCAAGATATCTTGATAATCCGTTTCTGCGATTGATCACGTAACCCTCTACAAGCTGCCGGGAGGGCAATCTGTGAAGTTTCTGCGTTATCAGGCCCCCTGTGAAGGTCTCCAGAATCCCTAGAGTCCAGCCTCTTTCGGCCAACAGGGAGTCAACAACCCCTTCGAGGCTATCCGTATCTCTGCCGAATACCTTTTCGCCCAATCTAGCGCAAATCTCTTCTTCAACCCCTTGGATCAGTGCCCAGGCATCCTCTTCGTTCACGGCCCTGGCAGCAATGCGGATTTTGATTTCCCCTTGGGAGGCAAGAAGTCCCACTTCAGGGTTCCTACCAGGTTCCATCAGGTCAGCGATCACCCGATCAACCTTGCTTTCGCTGATACCGGCCGTCTTTAGCACTCGATAAGTGACGAGATGATCATCTAAGTCAAACCGCTTTTTCACCCAGGGTAGGACCTCATGATCCAACAGATACCTGAGTTCCCTAGGAACTCCCGGAAGGCAGATGACCGGTGTGTCATCAATTTCTTTCACAAAACCTGGAGCCGTGCCCATCGGGTTGGGTATGGCCTCGGCTCCAGCGGGAATAAAGGCTTGCCTTCTGTTGTTTTCAGGCATCTGATATCCGGCACGCGTGAACATCTCCTCTATACGGTCCATCAAGTCCTGTCTAAATTCAAGCTCCACACCGGCCGTCCGAGCCACAGACTCCCTAGTCAGATCATCCAGAGTCGGTCCGAGACCGCCGGTGATAATCACCATGTCACATCGCTCGACCGCATTCCGGATGACCTGATCCATCTCCTCCAAACGATCACCTACCGATGTTCGAAAATGGATCATCACACCAGTGCGGCCCAATGCCTCCGCCAGAAAGGTACTGTTTGTATCGATTATCTGGCCCAAAAGGAGTTCCGTGCCGATTGTAATGATTTCACATTTGGGTAATCCGGCTGATTGTTTCATACATTCTCTTTTCAAGCTTAAGACAAGCCGAGTTTCTTAGACAACCGCCTAATAATACAATGATTTACGCTTCTTCTCCCTTCTTCCTAGCATCAAACCTGTTATCAGTCCGATCAACAAAACAGCCGCCCCCGTGGCAAACCACTTATTCCTTTGGGAAAACTTCAGGCCGTCATTTTCCTTTGTCAACTCCTGGGCTTTTTTTTGGATGGCCCCAAGTGCCGTAGAGGTCTTATCGTATTCCGCCTTGAGTTTGACATAATTTGCAGCCCCACTCTTCAAGGATTCATAGTCGGTCTTTAGTTTCTTGAGGGCCGTAACCTCCTTCTGGAGGTCCCTTACGAGTTCTTTTTCTCTATTGGAAGTCTCCCTGTACTCCTTTTCAAGAACTGCCAGCTTTTCCGCAAGCAATGCGTTGTTCTTTTCCAGCGATTCGGACTGCAATTTCCAGGGCAAACGGGAGACCAGATATCGGCTCAAGACCCAACCCTCCATGTCGGCCTGGGGCCCTCCCACAAGGCGAATATGACTCCACGTATCCTGGGTGTCCAAGATCTCCACGGCCTGAGCAGAAGTGGGCATTGTAAGAACCCTGTTCTGGATGCTTGGGCCCGAACGAAGCGTTATCTCAAATGAATCGGTTACATATGCCCTGTCAGCCCATCCCGCCTTCGGCATCAAAAAAATCCCCAGGACGATGACTAAGATGCTCTGGACTTTTATCATAGATATCCCTGCTCTCATAAAGTTGTTGTATCGTTTAGGCCAAAATCCTGCTTATTTTTGATTCCATACCTTGCCATAACTGGTTGTTTGTGTAAACTCCTTTCTACAGTGAAGCGGGTTTTGCCGGTAAGAATGAAGGGAGTCTTTCTCTGTTAATACATATAGATAAAGAGTTTAAATGAGCCTTTTTTTGGTTAGAATAAGGAACAGATGGCAAGAAGATGGTGGCTACAGCGAAGTCCTTGAGATAGCCATACCATTGATTATCAGTACGGGAACATGGTCGGTTCTCCATTTTGTGGACCGAATGTTTCTTTCCTGGTATTCACAGGAAACCATTGCCGCGGCCATGCCTGCAGGGCTCCTCAGCTTCACAATTACAAGCGTGTTTATTGGCACCGCCAGCTATATAGGGACATTTGTGGCCCAGTATTACGGCGCGAAACGCTACAAGAGGTGCGGGGCTTCTCTCTGGCAAGGCATTTATATAGCCCTCATTGGCGGGACACTTCAGATCAGTCTCCTGCCTTTGGCTGGCCCGATATTTGATTTCGTCGGTCACGAAACCGAGATAAGGCAGTATGAGATAACCTATTTCAGGATCCTCTGCCTGGGCGCTGTACCGGCCATTGTATCGTCGACAATATCGGCATTTTTTTCGGGCCTCGGTCAGACCAGGCCGGTGATGTGGGTCAACATCGCCGCCATGTTATTCAACATCCTTCTCGACTGGATCCTCATTTTCGGACATCTTGGATTTCCCGAGCTGGGTATTGCCGGTGCCGGGATAGCAACTGTGTGCTCCTTCATCTTCAATATGGGGATCTATTTCTTATGGTTGTCTCACCCTTTCTACAGAATAAGATTCGATACCATAAAGGCCTGGCCCTTTGAAAAACGGCTCTTCACCCGTGTCATCAGATTTGGTTTTCCGAGCGGGATACAATTCTTTATCGACATGTCGGGCATTACCTTTTTTGTCCTCCTTATTGGCAAACTAGGAACAGTTTCACTCGCAGCTACCAATATCGCATTTAATATCAGCACCTTATCCTTTATGCCTATGATCGGGACAGGAATGGCCATATCCGTACTGGTCGGACAAAGGCTGGGCGAAAACAGGCCGGAGATTGCAGCGCGTTCAACATATTCGGCCCTGCACCTTGCCTCTGTCTATATCAGCGGAATAGTGCTTCTCTACGTGCTATGGCCCGATCTCTTTGTAAGAGCCTTCTCTTCCCAAAGCGATCCTCTGGAGTTTCAACCTATTCGTGACACCACGGTCATTCTACTCCGTTTTGTGGCTTTCTATTCGCTCTTCGATGCCATGAGCATCATCTTTTCTTCGGCCCTCAAGGGCGCCGGCGATACCCGTTTTGTCATGTTTATCGTTACTCTTGTATCAATCTTCATATTAATGCTCCCAAGTTACGCCCTGATCATCTTCTTCTCAATGGGGACATATAGTGGATGGATCTGTCCTACCACCTATGTTGTCACCCTCGGCCTGGTCTTTTTTGCCAGATTTTCCAGGGGTAAGTGGAAACAGATGCGCGTCATCGAGAAGAGTAGAGGAATTCCCTGATCTTCGAGGGGGTAATCTCGATTTAGGGGGGACCTTAACGATTCATTTTGCCAGTCTTCTGAGGATCGAATAAGGTGGCAGGTTCTCCGGTAGCAGGACAAACTGGGAGTGGTTGGCGAATGCGACCTCTTTTCCGTCGGTCGTTGTGAGCGTCTCAGGCAATATTATAGTGGAGAGCGAACCATCAGGCAACAGGCTTTCCAGCTCTTCTCCGGCACTTATCCTGTTTCGTATTTCCAGTACAGACTTGTTATGGATCTTCTCTTCCGTGACATTTGCAACAAAAACTGATTCCGACCGGGACGAACTCAGGTCCCTCTGGTAATCGCTGTTATCAACACCGCCCTTCATGAACCCTGTTGAGTAGCCTCTGTTGGGAACCCTGTTGAGGAGTTCCAGGCCATGTTCCCACGTAAACCTTCTTCCGTCCAGAACTTGCCTATAGAATGAGACAACCGTTGCAATATAGTGGATGGACTTCATCCTTCCTTCTATCTTGAATGAATCGATCCCTGCCTCCAACAGGGCCGGTACAAACTCAAAGAGGGCCAGTTCTTTACTGTTAAAGAGATAGAGTCCCCTTTCGTCTTCCATGACAGACATGTACTGACCGGGCCTAGTCTCCTCTACAAGGGCATATTTCCACCTGCAGGCATGTTTGCACTCGCCACGGTTCGCTCGAAAACCTGTGAGATAATCGCTTATGGCACAACGGCCTGAATAGGAAAAACAGACAGCTCCATGTACAAAGACCTCTGTCTCGATCTTTCCTCCGGTATCCTCCATTATTTCCTTTATCTGCACCAGCGAAAGCTCTCTGGCCAGGTTCACCCTTTTGGCGCCGAGTTCCTTATAGGCCAGAGCGGTCCGAGAACTGGTCGTATTGGCCTGAGTGCTGATATGAAGGGCCCCTTTCAGATCCAGTTTTTTGATTTCCATCAAGACCCCGAGGTCCGACACGATAAAGGCGTCAGCGCCCATTTCATCCAGGGCCCTTGCCACGCCTAGGATCCTTTCATATTCGTTTGAAAATGGGAAGATATTGAGGGTGACATAGCCCTTCTTACCTTGTGAATGGAGAAAACTCAGGGCTTCATCCGCATCATCCAGTGTGAAATTGTCTGCAAAATTCCTTAGAGAGCCGAATTCCGTGCCGAAATAGACTGCATCAGCTCCATAGGCGACAGCCCATTTCAGCTTTTCAAGGTTTCCAGCCGGCGCTAATAATTCCATTCTTTACTTAATCGACCCTTGCCTCTGACATGAAAAACCAATACAGTATGAGCAAGTTACCAAAATCGTGACGGTTTGAGCACATTTCATGCCTGGATTTTTGATTAGGTATCACTATGCATGATCGCTGCGGAAAACTCAAATGGTATATTCACTTGCAGGATCAACCTTTTTTGATGGCAGGATAACGACGGTGAGACGCAGAAGGAGTACTCCAAGGCCGACTAAAGTACAAAATATGTTTAATGATATTTCCGGTCGCTATGATATTATGAATCGCTTGATGACTTTCGGTCGGGACCGATCGTGGAGGCGGTTTGTTGCAGAAACGGCATTGCTGCCTGTTCACGGGCTTCTGTTGGACGCAGGTACCGGTACCGGAGACATCGCCCTCTCAGTCCTCAACCACTACAGGGCCGCAAGAGTGGTGGGAGCTGATTTTTCCTTTGAGATGATCGAGGTAGGACAGAAGCGGCGACAGGGAGAGCAGGTGTTGTGGTGTTGTTCCGATGCATTGGAGTTGCCTTTTAAGAATGACACTTTTGATGCGGTAACGTCCGGGTATCTCATGAGGAACGTAAGTAACATACATTTGGCTTTGAGGGAATCAATGCGTGTTCTCAGGCCGGGAGGAAGGCTGGTGTGTTTAGACACCACCCCCCCCTCACACAATGTGTGGCGTCCTTTGATACTGATGCACCTAAAGTTCGTGATTCCCCTGCTCGGACTGATCGTCGCTCAAAATAGAGACGCCTACAGATACCTACAGGAGTCGACGGAGTGCTTTGTCACACCGAAAGAGCTTGCCTCAATCATGAGGGAGGCGGGTTTCAAAGATGTATGCCATAGAAAATTCATGATGGGCACCATGGCCGTACACTGGGGGACATGCCCCTAGAGGGCCTTGGAATTCCGCTGTTCAAACTGGTCGAATAGCGAGAGCATGTTATCCTTGTAATGCTCAGGAATCCATGTGAGCTCTTCTTTCGGGAGCATAACGAATTCTCCGGTGCTTCTTACAAAGAGTCTTCCCTTATCATCCCGGATTTCCGCTTTCGCCTTTATTTTCGGAGGATCCGGTTCCCCAATTGTTTTCCCGCTTATTATTATAGGCATCCCGATCAGAACAGGCCTGACATACTTCACGGTCATCTTTCTCGTTACGATAAATTCCTTCTGAGAGTACATAATGGCCCATGACATGGCCTCGTCAAGAAGCGTGGAGATTATGCCTCCATGGGCCACGTTTTCCCATCCCTCGTAGTCTTTCCCCAGGGTGATATCCGAGCAAACACAATCGTCTTTGCGATAGAACTGAAGATTGAGCCCGATTGAATTGGTATCTCCGCATGCGAAACAGTTATGATCTTTAGGTTTGGGTATGGTGAATTTTCCTTGTCTGTTCATTGATCACTCCACATCATCTATTCTGCGATGTTGCAGGCCAGGACAGTGTGCCAGGTCATCTCATGATCCCATTGGCGAACAACATCAAAACCACAATTTTCGAGGATCGCCTTTACTTTTCGGACCTCACTCCTCATCAATCCCGAAAGAAGGACTCTTTTTGAAGCTGCAAAGGCCCCTGAGTTCAGAATTTCCTCGACGACTTCACAATGAATATTGGCAGCGATCAGATCAGGGGATCCTCTGACAAACCTCTCTGCCGGTCCTTGGAACACATCAATCACACCTGTGAGTTGATTCCATCTTACATTCTGAAGGGCCGTTTTCACGCAGAGGGGATTGAGATCCACGGCCACAACATGTTCAGCACCTAGAAGGGCAGCTGCCAGAGCAAGGATGCCTGTTCCTGTCCCCAGGTCCAAGACTTTCCCTAAGGGTTCTCGTTTTTGAGCGAAAATAAGGGCCCTCAGACAATCCCGCGTAGTCGGATGAAGGCCGTTGCCGAACACGACACCCGGATCCAGTACGATCGGGAGAACACCTTGATTCCTACCATTTTCTATCCATGGGGGGGCAATAGAAAATAGATCGACCTCGAACCTGTCAAGACCACCTCCCTGCCATTCTTCATAGGAGAATCTGTAATTATCGACCAGTTCAAGCTTCCTATTCTTCTCTAGGATGCGGCCAACAGCATCTTCGGAGGGTCTCGAAAAGAACAGAAACGAGCTATCAGCTTCCACCCAATTGCCTATAAACGAATCACCCAGGCATGCCTCTTCCTTTTCCCTCAGCAAACCGTTCAGAAGATAGATATAAAGATGGTCGTATGGCCCGCATGACCCCGCCGGCTCTTTTCGATCCTTTCCTGACTCTACAGACAAAGCGCAAACTCCCATTCAATCGAGGTCCTTGACCATCGGGACAAAACGGACTCGCATGACCTCTTTGCTGACTATTGCGCCATCCTTCTTGGTTGCCTTGACAAGCTTTTGGACAGCCCCCGCCCGACCTACGGGAATGATCATGTGTCCCCCTTGTTTCAACTGCCCAACCAATGCCTTGGGAATTGTTTCCGGAGCGCATGTCACGATAATGGCATCAAATGGGGCCTTTTCAGACCATCCTTGAAACCCATCCCCTATCTTACAATGAATATTTGTGTATCCCAGCTTTTCAAGCCTCTCCCGGGCCTCTAGGCCAAGTTTCTCAATGATCTCTATGGTATAAACCTCTTTGACCAACTCGCCCAGGACAGCTGCCTGGTATCCGGAGCCAGTCCCGATCTCCAGGACTTTGTCGTTTGGAGATAGGCTCATCGCCTCCGTCATAAAGGCCACTATAAAAGGCTGAGAAATGGTCTGGCCCTCTCCTATGGACAAGGGGTAGTCACCATAGGCAAAGGCCCTCTGTTTTTGAGGCACAAAGAGGTGCCTGGGTACCTTCCGCATTGCTCTCAGGACATCACCATCTTTCACGCCCCTGCCGACAATCTGCTCTTGAACCATCCGTTCCCGAAGACGAGCAAACGAATCTTTTTGCTCAGCCCAGATCCTTGGAGAACATTGCGGGAAGAGGATCACCAAAAACACTATGGAAAGACACAGTCTCATGGCACCTGTTTCAAAAGAATATGAAAATCGAAAGAGGGCGGGTCCCTGTCTGCAGAAAGGGATAGCAGCCCTGTCCCGCAAAATTGCAGATTTTCATTTTCATCTTTTACACCTCTCGCCCAACTCTGACAAGTATGATCCATTTTTTTCGCAGGAAGGCATCAGGTCGATTCAAAAGATTCCAACCCTCGATAGATGTCGCCCGCGCCACTATCGACCGTGAATAGAATAAAAGATCGTTGAAAGTGGAAAAGGAGATTTCAACCCGACAGTAGACTGAAGTGATGAGATCATGTAATATCCCTCAAAAAATCAAGGATCCAGAAGGAGTATAACGAATGAATATCCTTTTTGCCAGCCAGGAAAACGCCTGGGGAGGAGTCTTGGGTATGATACGCTCCGAACTGCCGGGCCACCATTTTGAAGCCAGCGGAAGGTTTGGAGTAGACACGCTCAGAGGATTTGACGTCCTCATACCCACCATGTGCAAAGTAACCGAGGAATTACTCAAAAAGGGAGACAGGCTTCGTCTCATTCAGCAATGCGGCTCCGGGCTCGAGGGCGTTGACATCAAGGCAGCCGAGGGCATGGGTATTTGGGTGGCCAACGTCCCCACGGATATCTCAGGCAATGCCGATTCCGTCGCTGAATTGGGCATATACTTGATGATCGGTCTGTCCAGAAATGTAAAGGGCATGAATCATAGCCTAGTACAGAGAAAAATGGGGGAACCTCAAGGGATGGCTCTGAAAGGCAGGAAGGTTGGGATAGTGGGTTTGGGCGGCATAGGCCGTTCTCTCGCGCGAAGACTGGCTCCTTTTGATGTCCATATGATAGGCATCAAACGCCGTGAGCCGGACCCAGCCCTCAAAGAACTGGGCCTGGAATGGGTCGGGGGGCCCGAAAAACTCCCGGACCTCCTTGCAGAATCAGACTACGTGGTCCTCTGTCTCCCCCATACGCCTGAAACGAATCTCCTTATGGACAGACAGGCCTTTGCCTGCATGAAAGAGGGGGCTTTTCTTATCAACCTGTCAAGGGGCGGTCTTGTGGATCGCGATGCCCTTGAAGAGGCCCTTTTTTCCGGACAAATCGGCGGTGCAGGCCTGGATGTTTTCTGGGAGGAACCCCCTGATCCGAAAGACCCCATTTTTGGCTATAACGTTTTGGCAACCCCCCATGTAGCGGGGTCCACCGATCGCTCTATGGAGGGAATCGCAAAAGTAGTGGCGGAAAACATTCGAAGGTTGGAAAGAAATGAGAGACCTCTCTATATGAAGGACTGATTCCCTCAGGGTTTTGTAAGAGAGCACAGTGAATGCGCTGCCCTTAGAGGGAGGCCTATGAACCGTTCCATATGAGAAAATTATTGTCGCCAAAATGATCAACCCTTTTAGGATCCTCTGACGCGAGACGGCCCACATTTTCTGCTCCAAAACGGACGCGGGATCTCCCATGAGAATTAAAAAAATAGGCTTGCATTTTCCCATATAACTGCTAACTTTATTATAATCGAGACTCAAATACTTAACAGGAACACAGTCTGCTTTGACGTCATACGCGGCTCTCAGGTTCGGATCCACGCCAGGTCTTGACAAGAAACTCTAAAATAACACGCTTTTTGGGCATTGGCTTCAAGGCTTCTAAAAAGAAAAAGGGAGGGTCGGGCGACAAATCGGAGCAAAAAAGAGGGCCGTCAGGTGCGTCCGTTGATGTTCAATAACACTATACTCAAACTTGAATAACGGGGTCCTCTAGTAGGGTTGTACTGAAGATGCCTTTCAAGCTGCCCTCCTCATGAAATATATGAACAGGAACGAATGAAAGAGGCGTGAGGGAGAGATCGGTGATGTTGGCAAGGCACCGTACGGAGACTCTATCTTCCAAGTAACAGCGTTCCGTCCCCCGTGGGAAAAGGATCTGTCCGGAGTAGTTCCTGTGATAGAAAACGGAATTTTTCGTCAAGAGCGCCAGCCTTACTTAGACAACTATCCGGATTGAATGAGAAATTACACTCAAGTAAAGGCTAACATACCAATCCTAAACAGCATGGAGTTTCATTAAATGCAACGATTAAATATGTTTTCTGGTCCACTCATTTTCATGCTTGTAACAGGCGTATTATGGATCCAACCGGTTGCCGCTGAAATATGCAATAGAATCGTGGCAGAGGTCAACGACGAAGTCATCACCCTCTACGAACTGAACACCAAGATGAGGGAGGTCACCGGTTCCAGCCTCGATGAGTTGAAGGACAAGGATTCAAAAACCTTCATGGAGACCAGACGTAAGGTCTTGGACCTGCTTCTGGATGAGAAGATCACACGACAAAAGGTTGCCGAGTTAAAAATCAATGTGACGCCCCAGGAAGTAGATGACGCCATTGAGAATATAAAAAGGGTCAACTCGCTCACCCATGAAGACCTGATTGCTAACCTGAAAGAAAAGGACATAACGTATGAGGAATACAGGGAGAGTATCAGGGGTCAACTGGAACGTATGCGGCTTCTCAACTTCGAGGTGAAATCGAAAATAATTATAAGAGAAGAGAAGATCAGTCAATACTATGAAGATAATATTGACCAATTCAGCACCACGCCAAAGGTCCATCTTGCCAGCATCTTTCTTAAGGAAAATGATCCATCCGATGAGAATGTCAAAGGATCTCTTTCCCAAAGGGCAGAAGAGATTCACAGAAGGATAATAAACGGCGAAGACTTCGGCGAGCTGGCCAAAGAATTCTCTCAAGGTCCAGGGGCCCAAGAGGGGGGTGACCTCGGCTTCTTTAGGCTCTCCCAGCTTGATCCGGAACTCGCAGGTATCATCAAAGACATGGCGATTGGTGATGTAACGGAACCAATTGTCAGGCCTTCAGGAATGCAGATAGTCAAGCTTTTGGAAAAGGAGGGGGGAGCAATCAAGACGTTTGAAGAGGTAAGAGACTCGATATACAGCCACCTTTATAGAGAGGAACTCGAAAAAAGGTACCGGGCCTGGATTGATGAGTTGAGGAAAAAGGCCTATACCAAGATCATTTTCTGAGATACTTTTCCATATGAGCGAGCATATTTCCGACGAGTCAGGTTTAGAAGAAGAGAAGGAGGTGTCACCCCAGGGTATCGGCTTCGGTGCTTTTTTACGAAATGAAAGAGAGAAACAGGGACTTGATTATTCCCAGATTTCAGAAAAAACAAAGCTCAGGCCCCTCATTCTCCAAGCTATTGAAAATGAAGATTGGGACAAACTTCCCGCCCCTGTCTTTGTCACGGGATTCATCCGATCCTACGCCAGGGCCGTGGGAGCCGACGAAAACAAGGTTCTAGCCCTTTATCAGTCTTCTTGCCCTATTGAGGCCACACCCTTAAAACCAATCAGCAGGCCTTCCAGAAGCAGGAAAACCCTCCCGATTGTCCTGCTTTTTGTAACCCTCTGTATCTTCCTTGGGTATTTTTCGTTCAGGGAATTGCTGCATACCCAGACCTCCCCTGACAAAAGCACCGTGGAAGAGCCGATCGAGAAAAAGGGCCAAGAAATCGGAAAAAGGGGAGAGAAGGCCCCCAAAAAGGAAGATGAACCTAAGCCCTTGCCCACCCTTAAGTCGAGTGATCAAGACGAGCCCCCCAAAGTCGATCAACAAGATCGTGTGTCTCCTAGTACGGACGCCTTATCGGAAACAGAGCAAAAGCGCCTGTTTCCTTTAGAAGAGATATCGGTCCCCAAAGTGAAACCACCCCCCGTGGCTGAATCTCCCACACATACCCTTACGGCGCACGTCACTTCAGAAACGTGGCTTAAGATATCTATCGACAATGAGCCCCCCAGAGAATACACCTTCCCTCCCGGGAGCGAGCTTACATGGAAGGCGCGGCATGGTTTTGATTTGACAATCGGGAACGCCGGAGGCATTCATTTTGAACTAAATAGGAAACCTCTTGAAAATCTGGGGAATCTTGGCCAAGTGATTCGCTTGAGGCTCCCCAAAGACTACAGAGGAATGATTTCGGAGCAATAGAGTGGATAACGCAATTGAAGTATTTGAAACCAGGGGTTTTTTGGAACAGGCAACCGATAAGACGCTGCTACGCGATCTCCTCAACCGACCGGTGTCCTGCTACATCGGTTTTGACCCAACAGCTCAGAGCCTTCATGTGGGGAGCTTGCTTCCCATTATGTCTCTGGTCCACATGCAGAGGCTAGGACACAGGCCCATAGTTGTGATAGGGGGCGGCACCGCCCTTATCGGCGATCCAAGCGGAAAAACAGAGATGCGTCCGATAATGACGAGGGAAAAAATCGATGAAAACGCACAGGCCTTAAAAAGACAGCTCTCTCGTTTTATCGATTTCGACGACGGAAAAGCGATTATGGTCAACAATGCCGATTGGTTGGCCGATCTGAATTACATAGACTTCCTTCGAGACATCGGCAGGAATTTCAGTGTTAACAGGATGCTCGCCGCGGAGAGCTACCGTGCAAGATTAGAGACCGGGCTCAATTTTATTGAGTTTAACTATATGCTTCTCCAGGCCTATGACTTTTGGTATTTATTCAAACATCATAAATGTGTCCTTCAGATGGGTGGGAATGATCAGTGGGGGAATATCCTTGCAGGGGCAGACCTCACCAGACGATTGGAAGGGAAAACCGTTCATGGACTCACCTTTCCCCTCTTGACCACTTCAGCGGGCATCAAGATGGGAAAAACGCATAAAGGGGCGGTATGGCTCGACCCCGACCTGACTTCACCTTATGATTATTACCAATATTGGATTAACCAGGATGATAAGGATGTAGAGCGTTTTTTGGCCCTCTTCACTCTTCTTCCCATGGAGGACGTGCACAGGCTGGGCCGCCTTGATGGGGCGGATATCAGGAGCGCAAAGGAGGTCCTGGCTTACAAAGCCACGGCATTATGCCACGGTATAGACAAGGCTGATGAGGCCCAAAAGGCCTCCAGGCAGCTGTTTTCATCCACCGTAGATAACTCACCAGGCATACCCGAATCAAAAGGCACAGGAACTCCCACCATTACATTGCCTCTCGAGGAGTTTGATAAGGGAATACCGGCCTACATACTATTTGAAAAATCAAAACTGTGCAAAACACGTGGAGAAGCCAGACGGCTGATCGCTCAGGGAGGAGGCTATATAAACGGACAGAGGATTCCCACCTTTGACCATGTTGTCCATTCACAACACCTAAAAGAGCATTCACTGCTGTTGAGGGCCGGCAAAAAGCGATACCTGAGAATTGATGTTGAATAACGCCTTGTGCTGCCGCACATTTGATTTCTTCTCTTTCAGGTTGCCATGTCTGACCAGACATGAGACAATTACATCATATTTTATCAACGGCCTTTGCGCCTTGCGGCGTTAGGCATACCTCGATATGAAGAAGAAGAAAAAGAACAGATCATCACAAGAAAAGAACGGTCAAAAGACCGACGACCGCCACCTCCCTGTTCCCGGTCGGCCCGATCTTCTCCCCCAGATTCAGTCCACCGAGAGGTCTTTAACCCCTTATGACCCCCTTCAGAGGTATCTCCTGGAGACCAAGCAATATAACCTACTGACCAGAGAAGAAGAGATTGAGCTGGCAAAACGAGTGAGAGAAAACCATGACGAAGAGGCGGCTTGCAGGCTGATTACATCAAACCTGAGGCTGGTAGTGAAGATTGCCATGGATTTCAACCGTTACTGGACAAAAAATCTTTTGGATCTCATACAGGAGGGAAACCTTGGTCTTTTGCAGGCGGTCAAGAAATTTGATCCTTATCGAGGCATCAAATTCTCCTACTATGCCTCCTTCTGGATCAAGGCCTATATACACAAATTCATCATGGATAATTGGAAGCTTGTCAAAATTGGAACGACTCAGACCCAGCGCAAATTGTTTTTTAATCTGGCCAAGGAAAAGCGGAAACTGGCAGCCCAGGGATTTGACCCTGAACCAAAGCTCCTGGCTGAGAGACTGGGTGTTAACGAGGAAGAAGTGGTGGAAATGACCCAGAGACTTGGAGGTTGGGAGATTTCTCTTAACACTCCGACAAACGATGATTCCAAAGAGTCCTACGGTGTATTCATTCCTGACCCTGTAACAGACGTCGACGTACAACTTTCCGAAGACCAGCACCGGCGGATCTTATCCGAGCAACTCGTGGAATTCAGGAAGACGCTTTCCGGGAAGGAAGCCGATATATTCGACAACCGAATCATGGCCGCTAAGCCGGTTACTCTTCAGGAGTTGGGAGATAAATACTCCATTTCCCGTGAGAGAATTCGTCAAATCCAAGAGAAGATTATCAAGGATATCAAGAAATGGCTCAAGCAGAAGATCCCCAACTTCGAAGAAGAGTATTCTGATTTTACTAAATGATTCCTCGCAAATATCTCCAAGGGGATAATCAAGTACCAAGAGAAAATCTGGCAAACCCCTCTCACTGATGAGGACTAATAGAAGCATCAAAAGAGCGATACCTATGATTTTTGAGAGACTAGTTCAGAATATATGTTCGAGACTTACCCTAATGCTTGCCCTCCTTCTTTTTTTCTTGAACTTCTCTGGATGTCTATATCTCAAACGAGACGCAACTGTGCGTTCCGAGCCAGTGTCGGAAGAGCTTGATGAGGTAACCGGAGAAAAAGACCAAATCCAGGAGGCTTACGAGAATTATATCATGGCTTCTATTGCCATGTACGGGGGTTTCCCTGAAGAAGCGAGAGAGTACATACTTAAGGCCCTGGACAGAGATCCTGACTCACCCTTTCTCCTCAGAAAAATGGCCCATATTCTGAAAGCTTTGAAAGAATATGAAGCAGCTCTTTCCTATGCGCTTAAATCTCGAGATCTCGATCCGGAAGATGCCGAGAATTTGACACTCCTTGCTGATCTGTACACCCTGAATAACCAGGAGGATCTGGCCATTGAGTACTATAAAAGGGCGCTGAAAGGTGATCCAAATAGCCAGAGAATAAGGCTTTCCATCACGACCATTCTTATTAGAAAAAGCCAATTTATAGAGGCTCTTCACCATCTGGATAAATTGACCGTCCAAAACCCCAAGCTGGTCATTGCCCATTATTATAAAGGACGAATCACAATGGAATTGGGGCGCTATAAGGAGGCTGAAGAGGCCTTTTTGGAGACCCTGAGACTCAGCAAAACTCTGGAACCAGCCCTATTTGATCTGGGAACGCTCTATCAGATGACAGACAGACAGATGGATGCGGTTAAGACTTACGAGACCCTTCTCGAATACTACCCTGATAACATAAATGTCCAGAGGAGAATTTTAGAACTTTACATCCAGCTTGGTTTCAAGGAAAGGGCTGAAGAACAGATGAAAAAGTTCAAGAAGTTCTCTGAACCGGGGGACCCGGAGAGGCAGACTCTGGGACTTATCTATCTCAAACAGGGAAGACTCGATGAATCCATTGAGGAACTCAGTTTGATCGTATCGGCCTGGCCGGAAGATACCAAATCTCGATACTATCTGGCCACTGCCTACCAGGAAAGGGAAAATTTTGAAGAGGCGATGGAGCACTTCAGGCTCATTAAGGAGGATTCAAAATACTACATAAACGCCCAAATGCATATTGCTCACATCTTGGACAAGCAGGACAAGGCTGATGAAGCCGTACTCGTTCTCAGAAATGCGATTTCCATGGGCAAACCAAAGGCAGGACTCTTTTTGATGTTGGCCTCACTTTACGAAGACGATCAGGATATCGAAAAAGCGATAGATACTATCAGGGAGGGAATGAGGACAAACGAAAAGAACATCGATCTCATGTTTATGCATGGGGTCCTCTTGGATAAGAGTAACGATAAAGAATCCTCCATTGAGCAGATGCGACAAATTTTGGAAATAGACCCCAATCATGCTGATTCACTGAACTACATAGGATACACCTATGCGGATCAGGGCATCCGACTAGATGAAGCAGAGGAGCTGATCTTAAAGGCGCTCAAAATAAAACCGGAGAGCGGCTATATCATCGATAGTCTCGGATGGGTCTATTTTAAAAAGGAAAAATATGATGAAGCTATCAAGTACCTGGCCAAAGCAGCAGAACTCGTACCTGATGATCCCACTATAAACGAGCATCTTGGAGAAGTCTACTTCAAGCAGAAAAAGTACAAGGAATCGCTCAAATATTACAAGAAAGGACTCTCACTGAAGCATCCGGATAAAGAGAAGATAAAGGCAAAAATAACCGATCTCGAACTGCTTATAAAACAGTCACAGTGATTCTCTTCAAACGACATATTCTTGCTGCTCATCTCGTGGTAGGCGCCTTTTTTCTACTACTCCATTCCTGTGCGCCCCTTACAGTCAAGCCCACACGTCCTCTCGGCGATGATGAAATAGCGCGACATATTGATTCCATTCGGAAACAGGGGAGATTGGTCCAGACCCTCTTTTCTTCAGGAGGAGTCGTACTAAAGGGACCTGATTCAAAGGCAAGATCCAATGTCCTGATCGTCGCCACAAAATATCCTCTTCGCATAAAGATTGAAATCACACACCCCTGGGGCAGGCCTCTTTTGCATATGTTAGTCAATGAAACGAGGATCAAGGCGCTCTCCTTTCCTGAGAAACGTTTTTACTCCGGCCCTATAAGCTCATCCCACCAGATGACGTTCTTTCCAATCAGATTTGGGGCAGATCAAATGTGGAACCTCGTCAGGGGCTATCCTGCGCTCGAATTACATGATAAGGCGATTTCTCAAAAAGAGAATCAGGTCTCTCTTGTAGACAGTCAAGGCAACATAATACAGATTATCGAATTTGATACTGAGAAGAAACTACCCTCTTCCACTTTTTTCCCCATGCAGGATATGGCCATTGCGTTCTCACATATCCAAAATGAGAACGAAATCTATTACTCGAGGAAAATCGTCATCATGGATCACAAGAATCAGACGCACTTGACATTGAATCTTAGAGAGATGGTCTTCAATACGGTCATTCCGAAATCCATCTTTGAACTGAAAGTCCCGGCTGACTTCGAGACGATCTTTTTTTGAATGAGCCGCGTTATCGGTCACCACACCCATGAGGAGCCAATATTCAAATCTCCATGAAGTAAGAAAATCCATGAATAAGCCTGAGAAAGATATTCTTGATATACTGTTAAAAAGGGGCGTTTCGATCCCGGCACCGGCGAGCGTCGAAGTTGGTCAAGAGGTTGATCCCGAGAAGATATCGGGCAAAGGAGTGATTATCCATACCGGTTGCAAGATATACGGTCATGAGACTGTAATAATGCCTGGAACGGAAATCGGTTTCGAGGCCCCTGCTACGATTGACAACTGTCAGATTGGTAGGGGAGTGAAGCTGAAAGGGGGCTATTTCTCTAATTCCTGTTTTCTTGATGAAGTCACTATCGGGTCCGGAGCCCACATAAGGGAGGCATGTCTCCTCGAGGAAAAGAGTAAGTCCGGCCATACCGTAGGGTTGAAGCAGACGATCCTGTTTCCTTTTGTCACCCTGGGGAGTCTCATTAATTTCTGTGACTGTCTGATGGCCGGAGGGACAGATGAGAAGAACCATAGTGAGGTAGGGAGTTCTTATATTCACTTCAATTATACGCCCAATCAGGACAAGGCGACACCTTCACTCATCGGAGACGTCCCTGAAGGCGTGATGATGGATCAGCACCCCATTTTCCTTGGGGGTCAGGGGGGCATGGTAGGGCCTCTGAGGATCAATTACGGCACTGTGGTCGCAGCGGGAACTATCGCTCGCAAGGATTGCCTTAAAAAGGACAAAATGCTCCTGGGATACAAGTCTCTGGCAAAGAGTATTCCCTTTCACCGGGGCCTGTATTCCAATGTTAAGAGGATCATTACGCTCAACACGATCTATATCGGGAATCTCATTGCCCTTCGAAGATGGTATTTGGATGTTCGTTCGCGATTCTCAAGACCTGGGTCCTTGGACACACTTCTCATTGCAGGGGCCGTTGACAAAATAGAAAGGTCGATACGTGAAAGGACAAAGAGGTTGGGACAAGTGGCAAAAAAACTATCCACATCTGTTTATATCGACGGGAAGAAGAAGCCTGGGGCCACCGTTTCAGGCGCTGCTCAGAACAATCAGGAGTTCTCCGACAGGTGGTCGGAAATGGAAGGGGCCTTTGCAGACTGTCTGAATGAACAGGGAGATGAATTCCTCAGGGACTCCTTTCTGAATAGTCTTGAAAAAGGGACAAAGGAAAAAGGCGGGGAGTACCTTGACAGCATCAGGGGACTCAGCCAGAGCGAAAAGACAGAGGGTACAAACTGGCTCAAAGGGATAGTAAAAGGGATCTCCAATCAAATATGGGAATTCGTTCCCGGTTTTAATATAGATGGCCATCAATATCTGTAGGCGATACGACCCCGATTATCAGGCATCCAGGGCTTATCAACATAATCACTGCTTAATAATCACTGTTTAAGCAAGTTTTTAAGTCTCAAATTGAAACTCCGTATAATACATGCAAAAGGCGGCCAAGACCAATGAGTGGGTGATCCGCCCTTCCCGAATAAGCCGAGGGATGTCATCGAGCGGCAGGGTCATGACATCAAT
>JAXHUM010000092.1:0-58601 GCA_034189325.1 Thermodesulfobacteriota bacterium | reverse complement strand
ATCTCCGCTCACGCACCCTGGGAGCCAGTTCTCTTTCTGCCATGGATTTCCATGGTAGGCTATATAGGCTGCGATGATATCGGCATGGGCCATGATCCCCAAACCGACGCCTGCCATGGCCAGTTCCTCTCCAATAATCACGGAATACTCAAAACCCGCACCGGAACCGCCATACGCTTCATCTACCCAGGGACAGAGATAACCTTCCCGGCCCATCTTTTTCCAGATAGCGCGTGGCATTTCTCGTTTTTCTTCCCATTCCTCAACATAGGGAAGCATCTCTTTTTCAACGAATTTCCTGAAACTCTCTCGAAAGATAGTATGTTCTTCTTTATAAAGGTTCAATTGACTCCCCCCATACTGGACCAATAAACCATACCTGCTACAAATTCGTCATAGCCTACCATGTCACTTCCGAGGCAGTTTCAATACCTGTGTCGCGATAATAGTACGCTGTATCTCGGAAGATCCTCCCCAGGTGGTGAGACTCCGCGCATTGATCCACCCCATTGTGCCTTGATGTACGTCATTGTCGAATTCATCAAGGTTGTACCATGACTGGGCATGTGGCCCAATCGCCTCAAGATTGAGGTCGAGTACGCGCTGATATAGCTCTCCACCGTAAACCTTCAGAAAAGAGGCTTCAGGACCTGGATTGGAACCGACTTTGAGCTGAGACAGCACGCGAAAGTAGGTGTAAAGCAGGGAGCTGCAATCCACCTCCAGGCCTGCAAGTTTCCTTCTGAAAACCTCGTCTTCAATAAGAGGTTTTCCCTTGTACATGGTCTTTTTTGCGTTGTGTCGCACCTTGTCAAGTGCGTTGACCACCTCACCGATGGGGAAGGCATTCAGTCTTTCATGCTCCAGAAGGGCCTTGGCAAGGTTCCAGCCCTCATTGATATTACCAAGGAGGTTTTCTTTAGGGACTCGGACATTATCAAAGAACACCTCACAGAATGGTTCGTGGTCCGTCAACGCCTCGATCGGGCGAATGGTGATCCCGGGAGTTTTCAGATCGACAAGCAAAAAACTGATACCCTTCTGCTTTTTTGCGTCCGGGTCGGTCCGGACCAGCATAAAGATCCAGTCTGCGTAATTGGCCATGCTTATCCATACCTTTTGGCCGTCCACCACGAAGTCATCCCCATCAATCACGGCCTTGGTCTTCAAACTGGCCAGATCCGACCCTGCATTAGGCTCGGAGAAGCCCTGACACCAAAGGGTATTAGCGGCCAGCATATCCGGTATAAAACGTTCCTGCTGTTCTTTCGTCCCAAACTGGAGCAAAAGAGGCATCAGCATGCCTACGGCCATGAGTTTGGTCTTTTGCCTCGGAGCGCCCAAGAGGCTGTATTCGTATTCAAAGAGGAATTTCTGGGTCTCCGTAAAACCGGCACCTCCCAGATCCTCCGGATATTCCAGGGCGATCCAGCCTTTCTTGTGCATGGTCTTGTGCCATTTGATCAAAAGTTCCGGGTCAAGGGTGCTCCCCCCAAGGGTTTGGTCGATAATCTCAGGGGGGAGATTTTCCTTTAACCATTCTCGTATCTCCTCTCTGAATCTCTCTTCTTCTTGAGAATATGAAATCTTCATTTTTGGGACTCCTTAAACCGATTTAATCGCCCTTCAAGACCGAGTAACGATTAAGATGATAATCAACATCTCCGAAAAGCACTTTGGTAGCCAATGCCCGTTTGAGGAAAAAACCGACATCCGCTTCACTGGTAAAACCAATCGCCCCAAATAGTTGAATAGCTGTTTTTGTAATATCCATGTAAGAGCTGGAGCATTTGGCCTTAGCAACAGACACGGCAAGACCCATATCCTGATCCTCAACCCCTTCAACAACCGAGGCGATAGCATAATAGGTCGCCGAGGTCGCCAGTTCTTTTTGAATAAACATATCCGCGGCCTTGTGCTGAAGGGCTTGAAAAGAGCCGATAGGCTTATTGAATTGCATTCTTTCGGAAATATATTCTACCGTCAGATCGAGACAGGCCTGCATTCCGCCGATCATCTCCGCGCACACTCCTGCCGTGGCCTTGTTAATGCTATTGGAAAGGATTTGGAAGCCTGAATCCGGTTCCCCGATAATACTCTCGGCAGGAACAGTGACATCATTAAACTCAAGAATACAGGCATTTCGACCATCAATGGTCTTGAGCGGAGTCACCCTCATTCCATCTGCTTCTTTCGGCACTAAAAAAAGCGTGATCCCCCCACTATCGGATAGGGATCCGGATGTACGGGCCGTCACAATAAATTTATCTGCAGAACAGCCATCCATGACGAATACCTTTTTTCCGGAAATGGAAAAATCACCCTCTTTTTTAGTAGCGGCAGTGCTGCAATGGTTTATTTCAAACAGTCCATCCTCTTCCAGATAAGCCAGGCTCATCATCAGGTCACCGGAAACTATCTCCGGGAGTATTTGCTCCTTCTGCGATTCAGTCCCGCCTGACAAGACGAGTCCTCCAGAGAGCAAAACAGTTGAAAGCCATGGTTCAGGGAGTACGCCCTTTCCGAATTCCTCTTGCAACACCAATACGTAACTGAAATCCAATTCAAGTCCGCCGTACTCCTCAGGGTAGGTAAGACCCATCCAGCCCAATTCAGCCATCTTCTGCCAAACATCTTTCGAATAGCCCCATTGATCGTTCTTTAGTTCTCGTAGACGTTCAAAAGAATGGTCCTTTTTGACAAAAGAAGCGGCACTCTCTTTTAGCATCAAGTTCTCACTCGTAAGCTCAAAGTCCATTGATCTTCCCCTCAAAAAGCCGATTGGAGGCCCTCGCCTCTCACGGATCATTATCGCGTGCGAGGGCCTAAATCACCATAATCCGACCGTAGTGATCTATTTCATTGTTACCTTTTTTCTGGTCTTCAGGTAAGTCTCATAGTCATCTTCCCTGAATCGCAGGAAGTCGGGCATTCTCTTCTCAAAAAAGGCGTTTTGCGCCTCCCGCATCTCTTCACTGTCCATGAAGTCCGAGGCCAATCTCCTCTGGGAAACGCCTGCCTCGTCGTACCTCATATGATTGAACTGATCATCAAAAGCGGCCTTTAACAACTCAATACAGGTCGGTGACTTCTCCAGTATCTCCTGGCACCATTTGTCCACCTCTTCATCAATCTTGTCGAGTGGAACGACTGTGTTCACCAATCCCATCTCAAGGGCCTCCTGCGCGCTGTACCTGCGGCAGAGCATCCACATTTCCCTGGCCTTCTTGGCTCCAAGGACCTCCACGGCGTATTGAATCGGCCACCCGCTTGCCGGGCTGCCGACACGAGGACCATTCTGCGCAAACCTCGCGTTATCCGCGGCTATAGTGAAATCACAGCAGTAGGCCATATGGTTTCCACCACCAACGCTCCATCCCTTTACAACGGCAATGATCGGTTTCCTACAAGCAATAATGAGTTTATTGCAATTCATAAAGATAGAGTCTTCAAATTCACCGGCAGCCTCAGCCCCCACATCACCGCCCGTACAAAAGGCCTTATCACCCACACCGGTCATAATAACAACTCCTATGGAGGGGTCGGCGTTGATGTCGAAAACGCATTCCCACATATGGCGAATTGTGGCGCCTGTAAAGGCATTCAATTGCTTAGGTCGGTTGATTGTCATCCTTGCCACACCACCCAACTCGAAATATTTCTTTTCATAAATCAGGTCATCATAATCATACCCTTCCACTTTCTTCCATTCCGCATGCTTTGGTATCGGCATAGTGTCTTTCCCTCCTCATTTTCTTATTGTTTGATGTTTATCGGTTTAAAAAATACCACGCATTATTTCTTCAACTACTTGTCTTTCTAATTTTTCACGGTGGTGTAAAATATATTTTTTGCATTCTGAGAAGGTATAAAAAAGGGTGTCTTTCTTCTAAATAGGTTTTTACGACAAAACCAATATGGAAAGGAGATGCGCCCATGAGCGTCGAAATAAATGTACCTTAAGTTGTGGGGATTCTCTAGGAGGTCTGGGAGCAGGCAAGACAGGTTTTTGAGATGATTCCTGGTCAGTTTAGAGAAAATTTGGAACAGTACCTGTCCAAGCTGATGAATGTGGAGACTGCCCCTTTTCTGGGGCAAGTGAGGTATGAACATGGTTGGAGAGAAGTAGGTCATCGCAATGCCTCCTGCGTTCTCAGCATTGCATCAAAGAGGATAGTGGGGGTCCAAGTTGAAGTGCCCCGGGATAGGAAGGTTGAGTTCCGGTCAAAGGTCATTTTCCGGAGCGCAGGGGATAAGGATCTTCCCACTGCGTTCAAATGCCTCGAGAACTCCCAAGAGGCCTTTTTGAACTCCTTCTGGTATCCGGAAGAGAAACGGATGTCACCAAGAACTACATGTATCATAGAACGCCTGAGCTAAGGAGTTTGAGTAAAAAACAAAACCAATTTAAATTGTAGCAGAGGAGACTTCCTGCCGCATGTTACTGGCTTTTATAAAAATATATTGTGGAACTCCATTGGCGATCGAGCCCTATACATTAGGGCCGTAACAATCTCTCATTCTATGAAAATCTGGCTGCAGGTAATATAATATTCTTGAGACTACCTCTTTCATGAATCCTATTTAGACTGCCGAGTCGATAAACGATCGACAAAAGGTGGAATCATCATAAACTTAATTGTATCTTTCACAAGAGCAATATAGGCTTCTTGTCTGACGCCGAGGCTTTCCCGAATAGTCTCTTGGCCGGCCATAAACGTGAACACTCCATTGACGATAGTCATGACCTGCATCTTGAGGACCGAGGGGACCTTTTTCCTATCCTTCGTAAGCCCCATAGAATAGGCAATATTGGAAACATATTCCGGAATATCATTGTCATTGTTGTTATCGATTTCTTCACGGGTGATTTTTACGAAATAACGGGAAAGAATCACCTTGGATATTTCCGGGTTTTCAAACAGGTAGTCAATGATCCTATCCATTGCCATTTCCATACGCTTGGCCAGGGGCAAATTGTGGATAAAATCTTCAATCTCCACGAATTTTCTCTTAAGATCCTTATTGACCTCACAGACGACGGCCTCATAAAGATCCGCCTTGTCTCCCCAATGATAAAAAAGCGTGGAGACATCTATGTCGGCAGCCTTGGCTATCATACGGGTGGTTGCGCCATGAAACCCATACTCACCGAAAACGCGACGGGCTGCTTTCAATATCTTCGCCTTCATCGATTCAGGATCCTTCAAGGCTTTTTCGAGACGAGAAACCATTTTTCCTCCAACTCCGCACCAGTCCAGAGAATTCAATCGAATGCATCAAGCGTTCACATCAATCGAACGTTTGGTAACCGTTAGTATATGTTTTCGAAGAAGTCAAGACTTTTTTTGCAATTTAAATTGACACATCTATGTTGTCGCAATATAGTAACACCCGTACAGACCAGCGGCGGTCAAACGGGGCTGAAAAAGGGTCCGATTGATCGCATCAATAATGTCGGTTACAATTGACTGCCAAGGGAGCTCCCATTACTGGGGTTAACAATATTGGGCACTACAGTAGACTCACACTGTTCAACGAGGCCGATAGCCGAGCGACACACCCCCCGAACCGACTCAACTACAAACGAATGGAGCCATGAAAAATCAAAAAATGATTTTGGATCTGAGAAAACCTAAAAACAAACTCCTACAGATGGGAGGGGACAGGCTTATTGAGAAACAGTTGCGACTTGTTCGGCATAGATAAGAAGGAAATTCCCGCCGATGCCGCAATAGCAGGTGCTTGGGAGGTGGATGGTCGGGCCATGTACTTCGTTTATAGAAGATTGCAGGAATTTAGAAAACAGGGTCGATGATTCTGGCCCTCGGGCCAAAAGCGAACGAGAACCTTGAAACCCAAATACCGAAAGTCAGGACAAACATTGAGGACACCCATTCATATCGCAAAGGAGGATGCAGATGGATCTTGAGACAATCATTTACGAAAAAAAGGATAATGTCGCCTGGATCACACTGAACCGGCCCGAGGTACGCAACGCTCAAAACGACAGGCTCCGTATCGAGCTCGCCGATGCCCTGAGACAGGCAAAAGATGATGAGGAGGTCTTCGTCGTCGTCATTACGGGCGCCGGCGACAAGGCCTTCAGTGCAGGTGCGGACATTAACATGTTCACAAGCTGGACGACCGTTGATGTGATCAATACCTTCAAGGGTGAGAAAAAGGGCGGCGCCATGGTCAGGGAGCTCACCAAGCCGGTCATCGCCATGGTAAACGGGTTGGCCCTGGGCGGAGGCTGCGAGCTGGCCATGGCGTGCGACATTATTGTCGCCTCTGAAGATGCCCGCTTAGGCCTGCCGGAGGTCAACGTGGGCGTGTTCCCGGGCGGCGGTGGAACCCAGGTCTTGCCCAGACTTGTCGGAGAAAAGAGGGCCAAGGAACTCATTCTTACCGGCTCCCTGATCACGGCGGAGGAAGCCCTGAGGATCGGCCTGGTCAACAGGGTGGTACCGGCCGAGAACCTCAAAGACACGGTCATCGAGATAGCGGAAAAACTAAAGGCAAAGAGCCCGGTTATCCTCAAACTTGCAAAAACCGCCATCAACAAGTCTCTGGAGACACCCCTTTCAATCGGCCTGGAAGCGGAAAAAGAGCTCTTCGCCCTGTGTTTCGGAACGGAAGACCAGAAGGAGGGGGCCAAGGCCTTTCTTGAAAAAAGGGCGCCAGACTACAAGGGACGATAGAGTTCCCCCTCTTCTAAGGAGGGCCATGCGGACCATGAGGAGGTAGGACACACTGACTTGTGCGTGTCCTATCGCGTGTGTCAACACGACTTTTCAGGGGAGACAAACATGAATATCGATGACATCAAGACACTGTCGGTTTTGGGAGCAGGCGACATGGGCCATGGTATTGCCGAAGTTGCCCTCATTGCCGGCTACAAAGTCTTTCTTAGAGACATTAAACAGGAATTTGTTGATAAAGGCGCCAAGAGAATAGATGAAAGCCTTCAGAAACTCGTTTTAAAGGGTAAAGTGAAAGCGGATCACTATGACCGTATCCAGAAAGAGCTTATTCATCCATGTGTTGATCTTCAAGAGGCCGTCCGTGAAACAGACCTGGTGATCGAGGTGGCCCCGGAAATATTGGACCTGAAAAAGGAGATCTTTCGTGAGGTAGACCGGTTGGCGCCTTCCCATGCCTTGTTGGCCTCCAATACCTCTACGATGAGTATTTCAGAGATCTCCTCCGCAACTAACAGACCTGAAAAGGTCCTGGGGCTCCACTTCTTCAATCCCGTGGTGATCATGAAACTGGTGGAGGTGATCAGAGGATCAAAGACCACAGAAGAAACCATGTCCATTGGTTACGATTTTGGAAAGAACCTCGGAAAGATCCCGGTCCGTGTGGAGAAGGATGTGCCCGGTTTTATTGTTAATCGGATCAATGCCCCTGCCCATGTTGTCCGCGGGTGTATCCTGGACTCAGGCATTGTCGGACCTGAGGAGTTCGACGCCCTGGTAAGAAAGAGCGGCGCACCCATGGGACCTTTTGAACTGTGGGACTATGTAGGGATAGATGTGGGGCTCAATGTCCTATCCTATTATGAAAAAAACCTCCACCCGGACTACAAACCCTATCGGTTCCTGAAGGAAATGGTGGATCAAGGGAGATTCGGGAAAAAGACAGGAAAGGGATTTTATGACTGGTCCAAAGGCAGACCGGAGATCGATCTTGAAAAGGCCACAGACAAGGTGGACCTTGCGGATATAACCGCCGTCCAGATCAATGAGGCGACCAAGCTCATTGAGATGGGTGTTTGCGCTATCGAAGACATTGATGTGGCCGTTGTCAATGGGAGCGGCATGAAGGTCGGTCCCATAGCCATGGCCCAAGACCTGGATCCTGCGGAACTGACGCAACGGCTTGAGAACTTGAGCAAGAAATACAAAAAGGAGATTTTCCTTCCCACGAATATGATTCGACAAGGGGACTATAAACTGCAAAAAGGAGTTTAGGATGGAATTCCCAAGACTGCTTTCTCCGATCAAGATAAACAGCCTGGAACTGAGGAACCGCATCGTTATGACTGCGGCCCACGTCGGTTTTTCCACATCCGAAGGGGAAGTCACGGATCGCCTTATCGACTTCTATACCCACAGGGCCGAGGGCGGGGTCGGCCTTATTATCGTGGGCGGGTCCCCCGTTGATGAGCATATAAGTATGCCGAACATGGTGCGTATCGACCATGACCGCTATGTCCCTGGGCTGAAGAGACTAACGGACCGGGTTAAGGAGGCCGGTGCCGGAGTTTTTATCCAGCTCTGCCACGTGGGGCGCTATATCCACTCCTCCATGATCAATGGTGAGAAGGCCCTTGCCCCCTCAGCGGTCTATTCTCCTTTTACCGGCGAAACGCCGAGGGCACTGGAACTGGAAGAGATTCAGGTCATCCAGGGGAAATTCGCTGAGGACGCATCCAGGGCAAAAGAGGCGGGTTTTGACGGCGTTGAAATCCATGGAAGCGCCGGGTATCTTGTCAGCCAGTTCCTCTCCCCATTGACCAACCAGCGAACAGACAAGTATGGCGGCTCTGTGGAAAACCGTATGAGATTCGTTGTTGAAACAGTGGAGAAAATCCAACAGGCCGTCGGCCCTGATTTCCCCATCGGCATGCGGATTCCCGGCAATGAAATGATGAAAGGGGGCAACACACTGAAGGAGGCCAAGCACCTTGCCGTGCGTCTGGAAGAGGCCGGGATCGGCTACCTGAATGTGACCATAGGATGGCATGAATCGCGGGTGCCTCAGGTCAACAGCTTTGTTCCTCGCGGCTGTTATGTCTACGCGGCCCAAGAGGTCAAGGCCGCCGTGAGCCTTCCCGTGCTTACATGCAACCGGATCAATGATCCCGCCCTTGCGGAGAGCATCCTCCGGCAGGGTTCTGCCGATATGACAGGGATGGCCAGGGCCCTCATTGCAGATCCCGACCTGCCGAACAAGCTCATGGAAGGCCGAGAGAGACAGATCAACCATTGTATCGCCTGCAACCAGGGATGTTATGACAAGATCTTCAGCTTCAAACCGGTCACCTGCCTTGTTAATCCCAGAGTGGGGATGGAAAAGGAATGGGTCCCATCGCCTGCCGAGAAACCCAAGAGGTTATTGGTCATAGGAGGAGGGCCTGCCGGCCTGAAGGCCGCCTGCACAGCGGCTGAAAGGGGGCATAGGGTATGGCTCGCAGAGAAATCGGGTCGATTGGGCGGCCAGTTTCTTCTGAACCGGAACATTCCCGGCAGGGAAGAACTGGTCACCCTCGTCAAAGACCTGACAGATCATCTCCATGACCTATCCGTGGATATCCTCCTCGACAAAGAGGCGGACAGACAATTTGTCCAGGAATTGAGCCCCGATGTCGTGGTGGTGGGAACAGGGGCGCGACCCTTGTTCCCCGATATCAAGGGAGGAAACAACGAGAACGTGGTCCATGCCTGGGACGTGCTTTCCGGCAAGGCCGATGTAGGAAAAAGGGTCGTGATTATCGGAGGCAACGCAGTCGGCCTGGAAACCGCCCTTTACCTTGCCCACATCGGCACACTTTCTCCTGAGGCCCTTCATTTTTTGGTTGTCAACAGGGCAGAGTCCTGGGATAGCTTGGAGCAATTAGTCTCTCAAGGTATCAAGCAGGTCACTGTTGTGGAGCTGACCCGCCATATGGGGAAGGACATCGGCAGTTCCACCCGATGGACCGTCATGGCGGAATTGAAACGCCTTGGGGTAAGCCTCCTGAAGAACACCAAAGCTGTCGCCGTACATGACAGGGGCATTGATATTCTGGCTGACGACAAAACCGAGACCCTTGAGGCGGACTCCGTTGTGATCGCCGCCGGCTCAGAATCGGAAAACACTTTGCTCGACGAAATCGAGGGGCTTGTCCCGGAAATTCATATAATTGGCGATGCCAAAGAACCTCGCAAGGCCATTGATGCGGTTAGAGAGGGTTTTCTTGTCGGCCTCACGATCTAGGAGGCTGATCGAGATTAAGCCTTGTCCCTCATAAAACGGTAGCGAAATAGGAGGGCACCACAAGCTGATGAATTTCTAGCAGGGCAGAATCTGCTCGGACAGCTTCATCAGGGGAGCTAGTCATGGGAACAAATCAATGGCTCGTTTGTATCGATCCGGGACGGTTCCAGGAGGCCGCGGCCTATCAAGGCCCAAAAAAGCCTGTCTGTGGGTTGAGATCGGTACATGGGCAAGGAAAAAGACAAATGAATTCCCTTTTTTAAGGGTTGGCGACTTCATTTCAGGAGTTTTCAACATCCAAAAATCAGCAGGAGGAGATAACAATGGAGGTCAAGCAGGTAAAGACCATCTATTTTTCACCCACCGGCACCACTCAAAAAGTATTGGAGAGTATTGCTAAAGGTATTTCCGTCAAAGATGTCGAGCATATTGATTTGACACTTCCCCAAGGATCTCAACGAACAATACCACCCTTCTCAGATGAACTTGTCATTATAGGTGCCCCTGTTTATGGTGGCCGTCTCCCCGTTGACGCAATCAATCGGTTTAAACGGCTAAAAGCAGACAAAACTTTGGCGATTCTCGTAGTTGTCTATGGAAACCGGGAATTTGAAGATGCCCTACTGGAATTGAAGAATCTTGCGATTGAGTTGGGCTTCAACCCGGTTGCCGGTGGTGCCTTCATTGGGGAACACTCTTTTGCAACAGAGGATATTCCCATCGCAAATGGACGTCCGGATAACCTGGATGTTCAGAAGGCAATCGATTTTGGAGCGCACATCAAGAATAAGGTCAAGGCCTTACAATCACCTGATGCCCAAATCGATTTGGAGATTCCCGGCAGATTTCCATACGAAAGTGGGGTGCGGTCTATGGCTGTTGCACCCGTGTCCAAAGATGATACATGCACCGTGTGCGGCACATGTGCCGATGTATGTCCAACAGCAGCCGTTTCAATTGATGGGACCGTGGCCACCGACATCGATCTCTGCATTCGCTGTTGCGCTTGTATCAAGAATTGTCCCACAGGTGCGAGGATTATGGAAGACGGCAAATGGAAAAAAATCGCCGTGTGGTTGAATGAAAATTGCAGTGCTCGGAAAGAACCTCAGATCTTTGGGATAGGGGTTTAATGTCTCATCTCCGCCCCAGGGAGGCTGATGACCAAACCGTCCTTGGCAGGCGAAACAGAGGTCGCCCTTTGTGCCACCGACTGCCGAATCTGGAAAAACGGCTCGACACCGTTTTCCTGTGTCAGGATGAATTATCCAGGAAACCCTATGCAAGTATTTTGGTTTACGATTGTTTTCAGCCTTTTCAAAGGTATTGGAAATGATTGTCTTACAATCATCTGAGACTTAATGAGTGTTGAGGGAAAAAATGGCATACAAAGACATACTGTTTTCAACGGAAGGTCCAATCACCACTCTTACATTAAACAGCCCAAAAACGATAAACGCTCTTTCCAAAAGAATGATCCAAGAGATCATTGATGCCTTAACAGAGGTATCGTCTGATGAATCAGTGAAAGTAATTATCATAAAAGCCGCCGGCAATCATTTCTGCGCAGGACATGATCTATCTGAGATGGTAGATTCAGGAGTGAAAGAGTACAAATTCATCTTTGATCAGTGCACTAGAATGATGCAAATGATTCACGAGATTCCACAGCCGGTCATTGCGCAAGTTCAAGGAATTGCAACTGCTGCCGGATGTCAACTTGCAGCATGGTGTGATTTAGTTGTAGCAAGCGAAGATGCCTCATTTTCAACGCCTGGGGTTAAGATCGGCCTTTTCTGCTCAACGCCTATGGTTGCCATATCAAGAGCCATTGGAAGGAAAATGGCTATGGAAATGCTTTTGACCGGGCGCGAGTTTCCAGCACAGGAAGCAAAAAATCTCGGTCTGGTAAATAGAGTTGTACCGCTGGAGGAACTCGATTCCATAACAGAGGAATTGGCCAAAAAAATCAGCGAAGCCAGTCGCTTCGCCTTGAGCGTCGGCAAACAAGGGTTTTACGCCCAAATTGATCAGACTGATGATAAAGCGTTTCATTTTGCCAAACATACTATCGTTATGAACAATCTATCAGAAGACGCTCAGAATGGAATTAAAGGCTTTTTGGAAAAAAGACCGTCCGTGCAATGGAAAGACCGATAGTATTTTTGCTCTTGAGTAAAAACCAGAGATGTCGGAGAAGGTATTTTGCTATGCGATCGCTCTTGTTCTTCCGAGGAAATGAGTGTATGGACTCTCAATCGGTGCTCAACTCGGACGCTAAAGGATCTCGGTCGATGCTAAGCCCCTCCCTTTCGCTCAAGTCAGCCGAACACTAAGCCCAATTTGGATAGTATCATGATCAAAGCCTTTGATGGACATGAACCAGCGATTTGCGAATCTTCCTCTATTTGTCAGACAGTCTGTATTATCGGCGATGTTCAGATAGGGGATCATTCAGGAATCTTGCCCGGCGCCGTTATTAGAGGGGATTTTGCCCCTATTCGAATAGGCCGGAACAGCTTTATCGAAGACAACTGCGTGGTCCATAGCGGCACACCCTTGGAGATAGGAGACAATGTCATTGTCGGGCACAACGCCGTCATCCATGGGAGAAAGATCGGGAATAACACGCTCATCGGCAACAATGCGACGATCCTCGACAACAGCGAGATCGGTGATAGCTGCATAATCGGGGCAGGCTGCGTTGTCGGTGCGGGAATGAAAATTCCGGATCGATCTCTTGTGGTGGGAGTACCCGGCAAGATCCAGGGTCAGGTCAAATCAGGATCCATGAAGACACATGAAGCGGGGATTCAATGCTACCTGGAGCTCATGGATAAATATCGAAAACAGGGAATTTTGCTCTCCACGCACCATCGATCTCTTTGAGATTCATTTCTGGGACGGTAATAGGAAGCCCGGTGAGGGTTTCACCTATAGTCCTGTCAAAGGGGATCTCTCTTTCAGACCCTTTTCCCCTGACAAAAGAGGTGGAGCCTCTTTATGTTAGGCGCAAGGGTGATTCCTTGTCCCTGATCGAAGTCTGATTCTTTTGAGGCCCTGAAGGTGATTTTTTCCCGCCCCACAAAGGCGTGGACGTATTTCTCAGACCCGATATTGCTGATCATATCTACGTGCGCCTCCAGAGGACCCTGTCCCCTCTTGACAACGACGATATCTTCCGGTCGAATGCCGAGTTCTCCTTCACCATCCGGGCAGGAGACTCCAAGGCCTTGGAGATTTAATGAAAAGGCCTCGGCTTTAAAGGACACTCCATCATCATAAACAAATCTCCCCTGGTAAAGATTGATCTGAGGCGTCCCGATGAAGGCGGCAACAAAGGGATTCGCCGGCTTCCCATAGATGGTCTCAGGGTCCCCCACTTGCTGCACAATGCCCTGTCGCATGACAACAACTTTCTCCCCAAGGGTCATGGCCTCTATTTGGTCGTGTGTGACATAGATCATGGTCCCTTTGATCTGTTGGTGGAGCTGTTTGAGTTCCAACCGGACATTGCTTCTCAAGCGGGCATCCAGGTTGCTCAACGGTTCGTCAAAAAGGAAGATCTTGGGGCGGCGAACCAGGGCCCTTCCCATTGCCACCCGCTGGCGCTGCCCCCCTGAGAGTTCTCGAGGTTTTCGATCCAGCAGGTCCTCAATCCCGAGCAGATCCGCGGTTTCGGCAATACGTTTTCGAATGGTCTTTTTGGGAACACCCCGCATGCGAAGGCCAAAGCCCATGTTTCCGGCTACCGTCATATGGGGGTAGAGGGCGTAGTTCTGAAACACAACAGCCACATCACGTTCACGGGGAGAGAGGTGGTCGACACTCTCCCCATCACACTGGACGCTCCCTCTGTCTTGGGGAACAAGACCGGCAATAATATTCAGCAGAGTGCTCTTACCGCACCCCGAAGGTCCGAGAAGCACGCAGAACTCCCCATCTTTCACTTCAAGATCGACTCCGGAAAGGACCTCGGCGCCCCCATAGCTTTTTGAAATCGATTTAAGAGTCAAGGATGCCATAACTATCAGCCTTTCTCTATCCTTTTACTGCGCCTGCAGTCAATCCTTTGACAAGATACCGTTCAAGAAGGATAAACAGAACGAGTATGGGGATGGTGACAATAACAGAGGCCGCCATCACCAGTTGTTTCGAAAGATGCACGCTCCCGGCCAGTTGGACAACCCCGCGGGACAGAGTGAATTTTTCAGGCGTATCCAAGAACATGAAGGCAAAAAGGAATTCATTCCAGGCTATCATAAAGGTGTAGATCGCCACACTGGTCAGAGCCGGCAAGGACAGAGGAATGACAATACGCCATATCACCCCGATACGACTACATCCATCAGTCAGGCCTGCATATTCCAACTCTACCGGGAGACTGTGAAAGTAGTTCCGTAGCATATACAGGGAGACCGGCAGGGTCTGTGCCAGATACACCAGGATCAATATGTTCATTGAATCCCGGAGACCCATTCTTGAGAATAGGACATAGAGGGGAATCACCAGAACGATTGGAGGAAACATATAAATGCCGAGAATACCGGCGGACATCCATCTCTTTGCCCGAAACCTCAGGCGGGTCACGGCATAGGCCCCGAGGAGGGCGAGTATCACGGAAAGGATAACCGTCACAAGGGTCACATAGATGCTGTTACTGATGTATTGGACAAACCCATGTTCGAACAGGACAGCATAATAGGAATGAAAATCCAACTGTCGAATATCTGGAAGCAGGTTTGAGGGGTTTGCCATGATATCTTCAAGAGAACGCATTGATGAGATGATCATCCAGTAAAAAGGAAAGAGAACCCAGACAAGAAACAGGACTAAGACCACCATCCTGCCGATACGTAGGATACCTGTTTCAATTCTTTCGCGGTTCATATCAGCACAATCCCTTCACCACGGTCTTGTCGTGTCACTGGTATATGGACTCATCCTCCTGGACCATCCAGAGGAAATAGATCATGAGAAAAAGGGCCAGCACGAAAAAGAGGATCATAGCCACGGCCGAACTCGCGCCTAAATCGAATTCTCCAAAGGCGTAATCATATACCTTGATCGACAACACCTTGGTACCAGCCTGTCCCCTCGTAAGGAGAAATATGTCATCAAATTTGTTGAGGGTCCACACAAACCGGAACAGAAAGAGAGTGGACAATACTGTTTTCAGCTGGGGAAGGGTCATGTGGAGAAACCTCTGTATTGGGCCGGCTCCGTCTACGGCTGCCGCCTGATAAATCTCGTCGGGTATGGCCTGAAGACGGGCGAGGATGAATAAAAAGGCGAATGGGAAGTATCTCCATCCCTCAAAAAAGATCACGGACAAAAGCGCGAGGGGGAGACGAATCTGTGTCCCGAGGACTTGGATCGGAAACCACTTTTGGGAGAAAAAGGGAATAGGCTGGCTGATGATACCCTGCTTAAGGCCAAACCAGTTCAGGACCCCCAATTGGGGATCAAGGATGAAACTCCAGGCAAAGGTGGCCGCCACTATAGGCGCCACATAGGGAATAACAAACAGTCCTCTCAGGACTCCCCTACCTCGAAACTCCCCGTGCACCAAAAGGGCCGCCGTCAGACCAAAGGCAATGGAAAGGAGACTCCCCCCAAGAGTATAGGCTATGGTCGTGAGAAGGGAGGGCCAGAAATCATAATCGAAAAAGGCCTTCCTGAAGTTGTCTAGGGTCAGGTCAAAGTCGAACAATCCAGGGCCCCGGAGGTCGGCCAGGGCAATGGTCTTGAGGCTTAAAAAGAGGTTCCACACCACAGGAAAGATAACCAGAGCCGACACCACAATGACCGTAGGCCCCAACATCCAGGCCGCAAGCCTGGCCTCCCGATCCGTCAGCGAAGGTGTTTGGGTTGTCCGGGACAACATAACGGGTTTACAGCAACCTCCGGGACTATCGGTTTTCCAGTCGGGTCACCCGCTCATGCATCAGCCGGGCTGTTTCGTGGGCATCCATCTCACCATCGATAAAACGCTTCAGGATTTGAGGGATGATATTTGTCCCGTAGATCTTTGAGATCAGTTCCCCCTTCCCTCTTGAAAATCCCCACCGGTCAAATTGTTCCATACCCGATCTTATGGCATTGACCACGTCTCTTTCATAGAAGCGTGAGATTTTTTCTCGCCTGGTCACACCGAATTCCAGGTCCATCCATCCGTCCACAAATCGGTCAGGATCCTCAGGTGTCCCCTTCCGTACCGGAAACTTCCCTTCAGGCGCCATGCTCAGCCATTGAAGATAGGCCTCTCGGAGAAGATAGGTGATCCACTGAGCCGCCTTTTTGTGGTCAGCGTCCCTTGTGATTCCAAAGTAGTTGGCCTGTCCATACTGGGCAGCGCCTCTGGGACCGTGAAGTGTGGAGACAAAGCCAGTGTTTCGTGCCAAAAAACCCGGTTTTCCCGCCGACAGATCGGGTAGTACTGGTTGGTCCCTCCTCAGGCCCGAGAGCTCATCCAAAATAAAAGGGGACCAGACAATCATGGCGGCCCTTCCCGAGAGGTAATCCATTCGAGTGTGAAGCCAGTAAAGGTTTCCTGGCGGTGAAAAACGGATCAGGCTCTTGTAGAAAAGGAGGGTCTCAATCATTTCAGGGGTATTGAGATGCACGCGCCCTTCAGCATCAACCAGTCTCACGCCATTGGACAGCGCAAAATGCTCAAATACCTGTTGTGTATATTTTTGTCCAGGATCCGTGCCCCCCTCAAAACCCCACAAGAGCGGCGGATTGTGGAGGGTCTGTGCGGCTCTCACAATATTGTCCCATCTGTCCGGGATCGACAATCCCTTTGCCTTGAAAAGATCCTTTCGATAAAGAAGGAGTTGTCCCCAGGCATCAACAGGGACCGCGGCAAATCCGCCATTGATTCGGACGAGATCGAGGGGACCGGCGCCAAAGGTTTCTCTCTTCAATCCTTTGATCACGTCCGTGGCTGAAGCGGGGGCCAGAATCCCCGCCTTTGCCCATCCAATGGTATAGTCTATGGGATGATAGATTACATCGGGTAATGCCCGCGCAGCATAGGCAGCCGTAACCCTCTCAGAGAGGAGGTTCTCTTCCACAGGAACGATGTTGACCTTGACTCCGGTTCTGCTCAAAAAGTCCCGGGCCATGATACCTTGGGTATCCATACGGTCCTTTTCCACCTCTGTTGTCCAGAAGGTGAGTTTGTCCCGCGCAAGGACCCCTTGGGCACAAGGAAAGAGAAAACAGAGGGCTAGAAAGATAGAGCCGAGAACAATTTTCATGGGTACCCCTCCTACTCCATTTTTTCTCAGGCCCCGAAGAGGGAGCGTATCCACCTAACGTAAAACATCCTCTTATCTTTTATTATTATAATGAACAGATCAATCTGTCAAAACATGATGGATTCCTAAAGGCCCTTCTGTGGTGCAGGAGAGTCGAAAACAGAGGGGGAGAAGAGATTGAGTTTTTACACAAGAGTTCAATCACCCAATCCCTCTCAATCGCAAAAGAGGGTTTCCGCAAGCATCATAGCGGAAACCCTCTTCCGTCATCTAGAATCAGAGGGATAATCAATAGATTGACTTCCTATCTGATGTGTATGCGCATGAGCTATTTTCGAAAATCGATAAAACCGGATATCTTGTTATATTGCATCCCTTTTACCCGGCTCATAAACACCTCATAGGCGCCCTGATGGGATTTAGAGGTAAAGGTGATCGGCGCTCCCCCGAACATCTCTTCGGGAACGTTTCTAAAGGTCTCAAGGGCATCGATCAACTTCTCCCGGGTCAAATCCCGGCCCGCCCTTTCCGCAGCAATCCTGAAAAACTCCAGCCCGGAGAATCCAGCGGTAGTGGGAAAGTCGGGGTTTTTACCGAACATCTCAACGTGTTTCTTCCACCAGTCTCGCACTGAGGCACGGGGGCTATCAGCATAAGGATACGGGGTCTGGCCCGTGCAATAGAAACCATCGGGAGAAAAACCCGCTTTCATACACAATCCAGGCACATAGCTCGTATAGGCAGGTGTCATTCCGCACATATCAACTTCCCAACCCAATTTGTGCTTCTCCTTTAAAGCCCCGACAGACTCCCGTATAACCGTGGCGAGCACGACGATCTGAACATCGGCTTTCTTTAGTTTTGAAATCTGGGTGCTGAACTCCGTTGCTCCTCGTTTGTACGATTCCGCGGTTACAAGCTTCATTTTATACTGGGCCAATTGGTCTTCCACGCCTTTCTTCATGATGGCCCCCATCTCGTCGTCCTGGTACATGAGCCCGAACTTGGTGTACCCCTTTGTTTCCTTGAAGTACTTGATAATACACCGCGCCTGATCATAGTAGGGCGTGAACCCTCCAAAGCTGTAGCGATCATAAGGATCGTAAAACAGGGAAGCGGCCGTCAGAGGAAACATTTGGGGTATCTTTTTTCTGGATATGACAGGCTTTGTCGCGCCGGCAGTGGGCGAGCCCATATTGCCGACAAAGGCAAAGACCTTATCCCGGCTGATCATTTTGTTGGTGACCATAATCGCCTTTTTCGGATCATAGGCACTATCCTCGATGACTAAACGGATTTTTCTTCCATGAATGCCTCCGGCCTCATTGATCTCCTTGGCTTTCATTTCAAGACCCATTTTCACCTGAGTACCCCACCCGGCAATGGGGCCGCTCAAATCTTGATGAGACCCGATCACAATTTCCCCTTCCGTCACCCCGACTTCAGCGCTTACCGAACCGGAAAATCCAAAACCGATCAATAGAGCTGAAGCAACTACGATTAAGACCTTTCTCATGACTCACCTCCCTGCTGACTAAAGGTTCAAATCGCCTGTGCATACATCTCGTCAATCACCTGTCTGAACTTCTCATTAATGAACTTCCTTTTCAGTTTCATTGTCGGAGTAATCTCTTCATCGTCCGTTGTCAGCTGGATGTCGATCAGTCTGAATTTTTTGACAGTCTCTACCCGGGCGAATTCTTTATTGACCTTGTCCACCTCTTTTTGAATAAGCTGAATCACCGCCTTTGCTTTGGTCAAACTGGCATAGGTGGTAAAGGGTATGCGATTGTCTTGGGCGTATTTCATGACATTTTCGTCATCAATCATGATAAGGGCCGTCAAATATTTTCTGCCATCTCCAATAACCACGGCATCATTGATGTACGGACTGAACTTGAGTTGGTTTTCGATTTCCGAGGGGGTGATATTTTTCCCGCCTGCCGTGATGATAATGTCCTTTTTTCTATCGGTAATAATAAGTCGCCCCTCTTGATCAATTCTCCCTACATCGCCTGTGCGCAACCAGCCATCGACTATCGTTTCTCGGGTCTTTTCAGGATCACTGTAGTAACCCATAAAGACGTGAGGGCCCTTTAAAAGGATTTCACCATCTTCAGCAATTCGTATTTCCGCTCCAGGCAAGGGTTTGCCCACTGTCCCGAATCTCACATCGTTTGAGTAGTGAATCGACGTAGGCCCCGAGTTCTCGGTCTGTCCGTAGACCTCTCGGATGTCGACACCCAGACCGTGGTAGAACTTCAATAACCCGGGAGATATGGGAGCGGCTCCTGAGAGGCAATATCGAATTTTGTTGAGTCCTATAATCTTTTTCAGATTTCGCAAGACAGTCCAATTTGCCAGCTTAAGCAGGCCCCTCAAATAAAACGGGGGTTCTGATCCGTTCAAACTGTAATCAGAGCATTTTTGACCAATCCCTGTGGCCCACTTGTAGGCCAATTTTTCCAGCTTGGTTGCCTCTTTCATTGTGAGTATCAAACTGGAATAGAATTTCTCCCATATTCGAGGTACGGCGAAAAAGATCGTAGGTGACACCTCTCGCATATTCTCCGGTACGGTATCCAATTCTTCGACGAAATTAATCTTACAGCCCGTCAGCAACGGAGTGAATACCGATACCATTCGCTGCGCAATATGGCAGAGTGGGAGAAAGGAAAGGACTTCATCATCGGCATATCCCGGATTTATCGCATCCTGCATTTCAACCGCATTGAGAACGTTTCCATGAGAAATCATGGCCCCTTTGGGCGGTCCCGTCGTACCGGATGTATAAATCAGGATTGCCAGATCTTGAGGCTGGGATTGGTGAATACGCTCCTGGAATATTTCCGAGTGTTTGGCATCGAAAACTTTACCCAGTGCCAACAGCTCGTCAAAACTGATCACCATAGGATCGACAAAATGGCGTAGACCCTCCATATCCATGATAATGATCTTTTTGAGATGGGGAATACGATCTCTGACAGCCAATACCTTATCCAGTTGCTCCTCGTCTTCGGCAATATAGAATTTAGCACCACTATGGTTCAAGACGTACTTCACCTGGCTGGCGGAATCGGTGGGGTAAATACCTACAGTGACGCCGCCTGCAGCCATTGTGCCCATATCACTGTAGAGCCACTCTGGATTGTTCTCACTGATAATGGCGACACGATCTCCCTTTTCCAGACCGAGATCAATTAATCCCAAACCGGTATATTTGGCCTTTTCCCCATAGATGCGCCAGGTTATATTCTTCCAGAGGCCGAATTCTTTCTCGCGCATCGCCGTGTCGTCACTCCACTCATTGACTCTCCGCCAAAATAGACGTGGAATGGTGTATGTCTCAGACGCCAGCAACCGAGATTGAAATTGGGGACCTCTCGTTATCTCCATTTCTTTTTCCTCTTCCACCGTCGGGTGCCTCTGACGCTTTCTTCTTTAATACCTAAATAGAACTCTTTCACATCTTCATTCTCCCGAAGCGCTTCGCAGGTATCGTCCATAACGATTCGCCCCAGCTCAAGGACAAAACCATGGCCGGCAACGGATAGTGCCATAGGAGCGTTCTGTTCAACCAGCAAAATGGTGGTCTTTTGTTCTTGATTGATTCGCACAATTATTTCATAAATCTCCTTCACGAGAAGGGGTGAAAGCCCCAGCGACGGTTCGTCTAAGAGCATCAGCTTGGGTCTGGCCATTAAGGCCCGAGCGATAACAATCATCTGCTGCTCTCCCCCACTCATGTCACCTGAATACTGGTTGCTTCGCTTTTCAAGGATCGGAAAATAATCGTAGACCAATCTCAGGTCGTCTTGGACGCCTCGACGGTCGTTCCTGATATAGGCCCCCATCATAAGGTTTTCTTGCACCGTGAGATCGTAGAACACTTCCCTGCCCTCCGGCACTTGAGAGATCCCCAGGCGGACAATGCTTGCCGGAGGCATTCCTTCAATTCGTCGTCCCATAAAATCGATGGTGCCCTTTTCCGGATCCATGACACCCGAAATAGTCTTCAGAATAGTGGTCTTGCCGGCACCATTGGCCCCTAACATGGTCACTATAGCTCCATCTTGCACATCGAAAGACACGCCCTTTACCGCCAAGATAGGGCCGTAATAGGTTTCAATGTTCCTGACTTTAAGAAGCGTCATCTTCCTCTCCCAAATACGCCTTCATCACTTCCGGATGGCTTAAGACCTCCTTGGGGCTTCCATGGGTGATCACCTCTCCAAAATTGAGGGCCAACACCCTGTCCGATATCTGCTGCACGAAACCGACGTTATGTTCAACCAGGAGAATAGTGATACCCAATTCTTCCTTGATATCGCTCATCCAGAATGAGAGGTCATCGGTCTCTTCAACGTTCAAGCCAGATGAGGGCTCGTCAAGGAGCAGCAGTCGGGGATCCATGGCAAGGGCCCTGCCGAGTTCCACGGTTTTCTGCACCCCATAGGGAAGATTGAGCACAAGTTGCTCTCGATACGCCTCGAGATCCAAAAAATCGATGATCTCTTCTGTCTTTTCTCGACTTTCAATCTCCTGATCCCGGACGGCCCTTACAAAAAAGGTTTCTTTCAAGAAATTGGTGCGACGGCGGCAGTGTCGGCCAAGTATCAGGTTGTCGAGGACCGTCATGTTTTTGAAGAGTTCGATATTCTGAAACGTCCGCGCAATACCCATATCAGCAACGGCATGAGGTTTTATTCTGGATAAATCATGATTTTCCAGACAGAACGAGCCTTGGTCCAGGTCATAAAAACGGTTGATACAGTTAAAAACGGTTGTCTTTCCAGCACCGTTGGGTCCGATGATGGAAAATATTTCTCCTTCATGGACGTCAAAACTGACCCGGTTCAGCGCCCTGATCCCACCAAAACTAATGGAGATATTCTCTGCCTCAAAAAACGCCATTCAACGCCTTTCTGTTTTTTGGTATTTCTTTTCTCGCTTAAACGAATCCTTTTTGTAGAGGGGAAACATTTCAAAGTAGTATTTGGTCTTGAGCCATCTCCCGTATATCCCCATGGGTTCAAAGAGCATGACAAGGACAATCAGCAATCCAAACAATGCCGGCTCAAGACCTGTCTGCTCTTGGATGTACTTCGGCAGGGAGTCCTTGGTCATGATGATGACTTGAGGGAGCAAAATGAAGAATGCCGCACCGAATACTGCGCCGTGTAGGCTGCCCAGACCGCCGATAATAACCATGGCAAGGAGTTCTATAGATAAGATGATGGTATAGCTTTCAGGATTGATGAAGAACAGTTTGTGGGCATAGAGACTTCCTGCAATGCCTGTAAAAAAGGCACTGATAATAAAGGCGATCGTCTTAAACTTCGCCAGATTGATTCCCATGGCCTCGGCCGCCACCTCGCTGTCTCGGATGGCGATCATGGCCCTTCCCGTGGGTGATCGTAAAATGTTTCTGGCAGCAAACAGCGTCAGTATAAGGATCACCAAAGAGAGATAATAAAAGCTGATTTCCGTATCAAATGTCAGTGGTCCGATGGAAGGTGGATCAACATAAAAGCCCAGGTTCCCCCGGGTCAGGCTTTCCCATCGGACAAGGATTTCATCGACAATAAAGGCGAATCCCATGGTGGCAATGGCCAGGTAGAGCCCGGTAAGATGAAGAATAGGACGTCCGATGACAATGCCAACGCCCCCGGCCATGATCCCCGCAGTCGGCAAAGCGAGCACAAATGGAATCCCCTTGGATGTCAGGATAGCGGATGTATACGAGCCGATGGCAAAGAAGGCGGCATGTCCCATGGAGACCTGACCGGTGTACCCGGTTAAAAGCATCAAGCCTACGGCAGCAACAGCGTAAATGCAGATAAAAGTCAGCTGGGCCAAGAGATATTCATCCAACAGCAAAGGGAGAATGAGGCAGGCCATGACCAAGGATAGATACCAAAAAAAGGTACTCCGATATTTGAAAAGCTGAATATCCTGATAATAGTCCGTCTTCATTAAGAAGCGCATAAGAGCTACACCTTTTTCTTCTCTTGGATACCAAAAAGACCCTGAGGTCGAATTATGAGAACACCGATAAGAATGATCCAGGCAGCGACATCCTTCCACCCTCTCGGTAAATAAAAGCCTGCCAGACTCTCTGTAATGCCGATGATGACTCCTCCCACAATCGCCCCCGGGAGACTGCCGAAGCCCCCCAAAACCGCAGCCGGAAAGGCCTTGAGTCCGATAAAACCCATGTTCATGTGAACGAAGGTGATGGGCGAAAGGAGGATCCCTCCAATGCCCCCCAATGCGGCGGCGATTGTCCAGGTGAGAGAAAAGACCTTGGTGACGCTGATCCCCATGTATACGGCGGCCAACTGGTTTTGTGATGTGGCACGCATGGCCGTACCGATGCGCGTATATCGAAAAAAAGAAAAAAGAATCAGAATAAGGGCAATAGTGATCAGGATAATCGATAAATGTTCCCAAGAAATGACCAGATCCCCTTTTCTCGCAATCTTATCTGTAAAGGGCGTTTGAAATCCGTGTGTATCGGTCCCCCAACCGGGGATCATGCTCACCACACTTCTGAAGAAAAACGACATACCTATAGTGACGATAACGATAGCGTAGACCGGCTCGCCAACCAACAGCCTTAGAACAGAACGCTCCAAAAGCATTCCGAGCAACCCCATAACGATGATGGTGACCACCAATGCCGCCAAATAGGAAAAATTCAGCATATGAATAAGGCTGTAACTGATGAACGCCCCGAGCATCAACAGTTCGCCTTGGGCGAAATTGATCACCTCCGTAGCCTTATAGATGAGGACGAATCCAAGAGCCACCAGGCCGTATACGCAACCAATTGAAATTCCGGAGAGAACTGTCTGCAGGACCTCATTGACTACATCCATAGATACCTCAACGAAGTTTGACGGACTCGCAAAAAGTCCACTATCTGCCTTACGCTGCACCCTTCGTCACAGGCGTAGGACAACGGCGCCTCATTCCTCAGGATTTGCAGAGCTTTATCTTGAAAATTTTACGAAACCGTCGAAATTCTGATTTTTTACTGAACCATTGAGCTTGGATGTTGTAATTCTAGGTTTTGTTTTTTGCGATACTGTCTGAAAGTATGGTGATATGATATTCTGTACAGATTTCGATACTAAACTATCGATCAGAAATCGTGCTGGGCAGGATGAATTCTTTAGTCGCCACTAATACCCGGGCGGCCCCAAAAATGTCAAGTTTTTTTATTTGTCTTAGAAACTCCGTTATTTTATGTAAGAATAATAAATAATGAGCCTGGAGTAACGCCCGTCCAGGCTTCACAACAGACGCAGTTCCGAAAAGAGGACCATTACGCAAGGCCATTCAGGCATTTAGAGAGTGACAACGTCTAGAAATTCACGACAAGGGCTACGGAAAGAGTGGTGTCGGTTGTGTCGAGATCCGCGGGTACCGGCTCATGATCGTATTCAATCAGGTAGCTGGTTTTGAGTGAGAGATAGTTGTTCAATGCGGCGATAATCGCCGATTCCGCGTTTATATTATAGTTGTCCGAATTATCAAAATCGTGCAGGTATTCAAAGGTCTGGGAGAACCTGGTTTTCTCGGTAAAAGAATATCCATACTTGGCAAAGAATCGACCTTCCAGATAATCACTGTCCGAGTTATCCGTATACTCCTCCTTGACGTAATTCAATCCGACCTCGGTCAATAACAGGTGCTTCGGCCCGTCTATGATCTTGTATCCCACCCCGGGGCCTCCATAATACCGAGCATCAATACCAGCAAATTCGTCCTTTTCCCATCCGCCTGCGAAAAAGGCAAAAAAGCGTTCCGTCACACTCCGATCAAGGCGCAATTCTGTGTTGTATTTCTCCGCTGTCTTTTCTTCGTCGGTTTCTCCATAAAGGACACCGAGTTCCCACGTACCTTTCAATTTTTCTGAGAACCGGTACTGCAGAAGATTTTTGGCCGACAGAGTTTTTACTTCAGTATTTCCACTGGTTTCCACATAGGATAGTTCAGCCTCGTCACTCCATTTTTTGGTCTCACCGTATGCCACCGAAGATACCAACAACAACATGGCTGCAATCACGACTATCTTACTTTTCTTCATTTTAGTCTCCTTTCCTATCCTGTAATAATACCGATAGTTTGTAAAAAGCGGAGAATTTCTCCTTGCGCACAAACGTTAGATTAAATCATACAACAAAAAAAGCGACTTTCCAAGTTCAGTGAAATAGACAAGAAGAAACTGAATTTCAACGGATACGTGGATTCAGTCAGTTTAGAATACATAATAAGCCAGCCGATCGCTGGCGATCGCTCTCACCACGCTCTTCAGAATATCGGTGGCATTCAAGAAGGCAGATAACCACACGGTGATCGCTTTTATCCAACCGGTCACATTGATTCTGCCTTTCCGCCTTTCTGACATCTTAACCTCGAAGCCTTCACAGACAAAATGTCGATTGCCATTTTCTGATCATATGTTCATTATCTCTCTTGACATGTATTAGAACAAGCCTTATATTATGAACGTACGCTCATTATCACCGAGGAGAAACATGCCGAGACCGCGGAAAAGAAGATTTGTCCAAATGCCCCCTCTTGTAGACGGATTTCAACCGAACCGATTGCCCCCTTGGGGGAAAGAAGAGATCGTGCTCCCTGTTGAGGGCTTGGAGGCCATCCGGTTGAACGATTTTGAAGGGATCGACCAGGAGAATGCCGCCAAAAGGATGGGGGTATCCCGTCCTACCTTTGGAAGAATCCTGAATCACGCTAGGGTTGTGGTGGCAGAGGCCCTGGTCATGGGGAAGGTGCTTCGGATTGAAGGTGGTGATTTTGAGATGCCGCCGGAGAGGAGGAGAAGACGTCGACGCGGTCGAGGCGGACCCTTTTGAAAGGAGGTGTTTTGTATGCCTGGATTTGATGGAACAGGACCTGCGGGAATAGGCCCAATGACGGGATGGGGACAGGGCTACTGCAATCCTGCCCAGAGTGCCTATGCTTCAGCTCCGGCAGGTAGAGCCGGATATTGGGGTTTTGGTTTCCGACGGGGGTTGACTCGTGCCCAAGGCCGTGGACTGGCCCCTGCTTTTTTCAGCGGGTTCCGGCGGGGCACTGGCAGAGGAAGAGGTTTTGGACGACGCGGAATATATCTCGCGCGGCGAACTTGGTAGTTTCATAAGATGTTAATCAAGAGACAATACTATGATGATCTCGTACGAGATAGTAAAAAGGTTTTGAAAGGAGGTGTTTTATATGCCTGGATTTGATGGAACAGGACCCATGGGCGAAGGCCCCATGACCGGGGGAGCTCGGGGATTTTGCAATCCCTCCCGGCGGCCTAATGCCATGCCGGGTTTTGGTGGCGGCCGAGGTTTCCGAGCCGGTTACGGGCCGGGTTATGGAAGAGGTTTTGGCCGGAGCGGAGCATATTATCCTCCCTCCAGAAGGTGGTATGGTCCTGCCTACGATGCTCCTTATGGGAGTCCATACAACTTAAGACCTCAAGAAGAGGTCAATATTCTCAAAAGTGAAGCTGATGCCATACGTGGTGAACTTGATGCTATAAATAGACGCATTGAGGAACTCGAGGCTGAATCGGCCGAAACATAACTCCGGGAAGGATGTTGAACGGGCCTTCAGGGCACGACAGGTAGCTTGCCCTGGAGGCTTGAGATATCCTTGAAAAGGATCGCTGGCGGGAATTGTATGCCTCAAATTCCTAGATACGCCTCCCGAATATCAGCCGCCCCCTTTATATCTTCCGGCGTTCCTTTTGCTTTGATCCTTCCTTCGTGCAAGATGTAGATAGAGTCAGCCGCATTCAGGGCGGCATCGGCATTCTGCTCCACAAGAAGAATTGTCAGGCCTATTTTTTCCTTCATTCTTTCTATGGTCTCAAACACCTCCTGTACAAGCAATGGAGCCAGACCCTGGCTGGGCTCGTCAAGCATGATCAATTGGGGTCTGCTCATCAGGGCCCTGGCAATGGTTACCATCTGTTGTTCACCGCCACTTAAGGAACCGGCCAGCTGTCTGCTTCTTTCTTTTAGGCGGGGAAACAGTGCATACACAAGTCCCATGGATTCCTTCTTATGCGCAAGCGCCTTTTTCACATAGGCGCCCATAGAAAGGTTCTCATATACATTCATATTGGAGAAGAGGTGCTTTCCTTCAGGGACTAATGCCATACCCATTTCAACCTTCCTGTGGGTTGGGAAAAAGGTGACATCCTCTTTTGAATAAGTTACAGCACCTCTCCAGGGTCTCACAGAACCAAAAACAGTATTTAGAAAAGTGCTTTTACCGACGCCGTTTGGTCCGAGAAGTGAGGTGATAGTCCCTTTCTCCACAAGGAGGCTCGGTTTCCATAAAACTTGCATAGGGCCATAACCTGATTCGAGGTCTTTTACTCTTAGCACTCTTTTCCCTCCGTTGGATGACCTAAATAAGTCTCCACAACTCTTGGGTCTTCCAAAGCTTCTTTTGTAGGGGCGTCAACCAGCTTAGAACCTTGATGCAATACAATTACCTTTTCCGCCATCCCAACAACCGCCCTCATGATATGCTCAACCATGGCGATAACGGCTATTTTTTCTTCAATCGCCATCTGTTTAATAAATGAGACCATCTGGTCTATATCATTCGGATGCATTCCGGCCATGGCTTCATCCATGAGCAGGAGCTTGGGTTTCATCGCCAGGACACGTGCAATCTCCATCAGCTTCTTTTCTACAGGGGTCAGTGTGCCTGCGACCTTGAATCGGTGTTCCTGAAGACCAATACGTTCAATGGTTTGATCTGCGATTTCGAAGGACTGACCTACGCTCGACCTGCTCCCAAGGGAACCGAACATCGCACCGACGGCTATATTCTCCCTTACAGTGGCCGAGGCAAAGGGCCTGGGAATCTGAAATGTTCGTCCTATTCCCAGGGGCGCCCTTTTATAGGGAGGAAGATGGGTAATATCCCTATCATTAAAGATAACTCTGCCATTTTCAGGGAAGTAAACCCCACTGATAACATTAAAAAGAGTGGTTTTTCCACTACCGTTCGGACCCACTATCCCGACGAATTCGCCCTTATTAATTTTCAAACTGACGTCATTGACCGCTATCAAACCACCAAAGCGCTTTGTTATATTTTCAAGCTGCAATAAAGACATATCCTCACCTAAACGATGAACTTCGCCGGAATCGGATCCTTCACCCTTTTCTTCAACATCCCGACCACTCCCTCGGGGAACAGAATGATAATAAGGATAATAATCGGTGCGAAAATCAAAAGCTGAAATCCAGGCATGAATATAGAGAGATAGTATTTTGAAATGCCATAGATTAGCCCACCGACAACAGGTCCCAAAAGGGTACCTGCGCCACCAAGGAGGACAATAATGATGGCTTCTATGGTATAATGGATTTCAAAAACCTCCGGCGGGAAGACATATGGGGTCTTTAGGGCCCATGAAGCAGCTCCCACCAGACCAGCGAAACAGGCGCTTGTGATAAAAGCCAGGATCTTGTATTTGGTAACATTGATGCCCATCACCTTTGCAGCGTCTTCATCTTCTCTCAGAGCAGTCAGGGCATAGCCTATTTTGCTTCTCATATAATACAGTGTGACAACAGCGGCCAGAGCGCCGATAGCAAGGACCATGATATCCGCCCAATAGGTCATCAGAGCACTGGCGGATTCCCTACCAAGGATCTGGTTAAGTTGTGCCGTAAATATTAACCCTTCTGAACCATTCCATATCTTTGCCCCTTCAATGAGAAACCGAAAGCCTTCATTAACGCCTATTGTGGCAATGGCGAAGTAAGCCCCTCTCAGCCTTAGAGCGACCGCTCCCACAGCCACGGACAACAAAGTGGACATCAACAATGCCAAGGCAAAACCGACTACAATAATTCCCATTCCGAACCCTTCTATGTGTGCGAGATGGGTGATCGCCAACGCCATGCCGTATGTGCCGACACCCATAAAAGCGACATAGCCGAAATCCACGTAACCGGTCATGCCAAGGAATATATTGAATGCCTGTCCCATGGCACAGTAGAAAAGGAGCATGGCCACCAATTGCCACATCCCTGGGATGTTTTTGCCAATCAAAAAAAGGAAAAAGTATACGGCACATACCGGTAATAAGGGATAGGGCCTTACAATTTCTTTTCTCATTTTTTACTCAACAGTCCAGTAGGTTTTATCAGAAGTATAACCAACAACATGACGAAAGACAGAAAACGGGTGAGGGCAAACGGTTCCACCCCGGGAATCAAGGCAAATAGCGTATAAGACCCATTTTCAATCAACCCAAAGGCCAATCCGCCGAAAAAGGCTCCATAGGGAGAGGAAAGGCCTCCGAGAACGGCAATCACGAAAGCCTTCAGCGTATAGACGCCTCCCATATATGGATTGATGCCGACCGGAATGAACATCGTGAGAAGAACGCCACTCGCGACCGTGATGCCGATTCCCAACGCAAAGCTCAGGGCATATGCCCTCCCGACATTGACGCCGCACACCCTTGCGCCTTCACTATCCTCCACGACGCTTCTTACGGCCGATCCTGCACGGGTCTTGTTGAACCACAAGTAAAGGAGAATGGCAATTATCACACTGCCGATGCAGGCATACAGTTTTGACATGGGTAAGACCGTTACACCCATGTCAATCTTCCCGACGACCCAGTTAAAGCCGCGAAACTCAGATCCGAAGATCAATTTAACAAGCTCTTCCAGCAGGATGCCTATGGAGAAAGTCGCCAGGAGAGTGGCAAGTTCCGGGGCCTTAATCAACTTTTGTATGGTTGTATAATAAAAAAGAAATCCCAGGCCGATACCTACGCCGAAGGCCACCGGTACAGCAAAGATTGGGTTGATCCCGAGGGCACCAAAAAGCCAAAGGGTGACAAATGCCCCCACCATGATAAAGGCCCCGTGTCCCACATTAACAACCTTCAGCACACCAAAGATAAGACTGAGACCCATAGTGGCCATGCCGTAGACCGCACCCAACACAAGACCCTGGAACAGATTACCGGTTAGCTGTTCTAATAGCATCTATCATTTCCTTATTTGGGGACCGCTACCTTGCCCTTTGCCTTTTCCGCAAATGTGGGCATGGGATAGCAGGGCTTACCCGTTTGGGCTTCCTCGGGCCACACAATGACCCTTTCGCGATTCTGCCACTGGACATCCACCATTAGATGGCCTATCTGAAGACCTGTATCGTCAATATCCCAGCCCCCATAGAAAGACATGAAAGTGAGATCGCCTAGGGCCTTCCTCACTTTAACAGGTTCAAGCGAATCGGCCTTTTCCACCCCTAATACATAGGCCAACACCTGGGCCCCGGCCTCTGCAGCATGATAATCGGGAATCATATCTTTTCCTGCAGCCTTTTTGAAAAGGGCTACAAATTCATCCTGGTTTGGCCCGATCCAATCTATCCCCATCCTACCGGCTTCATCCGCCGAATATTTCACCCCATATTCCCAGTGTGAAGGGCCCATAACGCCTTCCGCCATGCTGGTGAGTGCTTTGTAAAAGGCAGGGAGTGTCGCAGCCGCTATCAGGGACAGGGCCTTGGTATCGATATCGAGATCCGCCATTTGACGGTTAAAGAGCTGCCCGTCTTCAAAGTGTCCTCCTCCGAGGATAAAATCGGGTTTGCTTGCCTTCAAGGCCGAGAGCAGGGGGGTTAAGTCTGTTACGCCTTTGGGATAGGTGCGCATAAAGACAACATCAAACCCAAGTTTTTTGGCGTGCTCTTCCGCCCCCTGCATGACCATCTTTGCGAATTCAGAGTCTTCGTAGGCAAGGGCAACCTTCTTGGCTCCCGGATCGATTTTATGAATCATGTTCAACGTTCCCTGGTGATAGCCAGTCGCAGGCCCAATGGTCTGGACAATATATTGAAAACCCTGCTGGAATATTTTGTTGTTTGCGCCGCCGTGATCCATGTAAAGCATCTGATGACTCTCGGTCACAGGAGCTCCGCGAAGCGTAAGGCCTGAGCTGTATGCGGAGAAAATAACATTGACCTTATCAACTGTAATCAGCCTCCCGATCAGGCTTGTCACAGCCTCTTTTTTGGACTCACAATCGTAGTACTTATATGCAAGGGGAATCTTCTTTCCCCCTATTTTGACGCCACCATAGACATTGTTTACCCAGTTTATACAGGCCTGTATTCCACCTACGGCTTGTTCCCCCGCCTTTGCGTACTTCCCTGAAAGGCACGCAGGATGTCCAATTACGATCGTATCGGAAGATTTTGCTTCGACGATTGAAAAACCTGACAATAGAAAACAAGAAAAGGAAAAAATCGCTAAAAACGCTTTCATGAGATTTTTCATAACAGACCTCCTGTATTATTTGAGGCTAAGGATTCCACGCTATGGACTTGCGTATCCATGAGACATACCGACAACTTTGCTGTTCTTGATACCCTTCAGGAGGAGGAAGAATTCCTCGCAAGGCGCATGCGAGCCCGCTCATATACCTCTGTTGCACGGGCGGATGTCTCGGGAAGGGCGTCTCTTATAATTTCAAGGTATTTATTCTCCCGGATAATTTCAATTGTTCTGGGAAAATTTATATCATAGACCCATCCGATCTGAAGCATCTTGAAATCGTTGAGTGTTTTGAGGTCGGCCATCCGTACGAGCTTTCCGTTCATAAGGGTCTTGTAGACCCCATCAGAAATTTCAGGTCTGTCCGGTAGATCGAGATCAATGGTCTGATTCCGGTCGTGCCCGGCATCTTGGTAGTGGTCCGTTACCAAGCGCCAGATGTCCACTTTGTCCGCATCCCGGAGAAGTTTTAGAAAAAAGAGACAGCGCTCATCTTCACCAGCGGGCAGGTCGGCACGGTTATGGTATCCTACTACCCGGATGATGATTTCGGTCGCGGCAGGTTCAAGGCCGCGCAGGATCTGGTTGGCTCGTATAACTCCTACTCCAAGCGCGGCATGGTCTTCTGATCTGTAATCCATAAATGTCCTGTACTGTCTGAATTGCTCGAACCGTCCGATATCGTGGAGCAACGCTGCCGCTTCAGCCACACACAGGTCTTCCAGTGACAAACCGAGACTCCTCCCAATATCCACAATCGCCTCGCAGACTCGCAGGGAATGCTCTCTTTTTAAATCGATATTTTCCTGAACGATCGGATCATCAGATGAAAACCGAAGGACATAATCCTCGAACCAGACCTTTAGGCCGTCCAACATCTCCTGTGGTTTCACTTTATACCTCGTATGATAGACACCCTCTTATTGACATCGACAATAGATGACCTGCCGATCGTATCATTGATCGCGGTGAATATCTGCGCTGTTCCACATCAGAAGTCATGGGGCTAGCCAAGAGAAACCGCCAGGCTGAGGTACTTGTCACGCTCAATGAACATCAGTCTTTTGTCCACCATCATGCGGAGAAAGGCCAGTATTTTATCTTCACCAAACCGGGAAAATTGCCCAACTATCTCGGCCAGGCACCGTTGGGTCTCACAGAACAGGTAAATGGACCTTGAAGCGCCTCTGAGACGATGGGTCATATCGTCATCGTGCAAACGGCGCTCATGGATTATCAGGAAATCCTTCCCATCATCATAAGACAGAACAGGCATAAATCCAGGTTTTTCATGGATAGAATAATAAAAATCTCGCCATTCTTTGAGCTTTTTTCGAACCGGCTCCCACATTCGTCTCTGATGCCTCACACCTCCATGATAGCCTTGAATCATAAATCTCAATTTTTCGAATTCCTCTGAAGGGAAGATGGCTCGATAATTGGGGTGATTCCCCTTCGGGCGGATCCCAAAAGGACCAGGGTCTTGCCAAAGCGGACTGCCATACCCTAGCCATAAAGGAATCCCTTTCAACGGACGGAATGGAAAGGCAAAGGAAAGATTATGGAGGGTCTCTGCTACATCGCGGGAATCGCTCTTGGGAAAATCCAGTATAAGATTTCCGAAAAGGTCCGGGAGACATGGACTTTCGCAATTCTTCATGATTTCAAAATTGTCCATGGCCGTAATCCCCTTGTTTAATTTTTTCAAAAGACTGGTGCTCAAGGCCTCCACACCCACCTGGATAGTGTGCATACCGGCGCCCCCCATGGCTTCGAGCACACAACGAGATGTCTTAGCCCTCAATTCGCAGAAGAGCCGCAGATCTTTTCCCAATGCTTGTATGTCATAAAAGAGTTCTTCAAGTTCCTTGACTGGAAGAAGGTTATCCACAAAAGAGATGGAAAGAAGCTGGTGGCGCTTTACCAAGGTGTCGATCTCCAGGACCGTTCTCTCCCGGCTTTTGTGTCGGTACCCGCTCCACTGGAGGTTGAGGTTGCAAAAAACACATCCCCCCGTGCCGATTGAATCCTTTTTCTTGTTCCACCAGCATCCCCGCGAGATTTCCATGGGAAGCCTGGGCAAAAAGCTATGGCGAGGTCCTAAGGATTCCAGGTCGCGGAAATAGTCGGAATAATCGGGTATAGGAAAGTCATCCATATTCGGGACCTGTTGACATTCATTTTCCTTCTGCAAGTGGTCTTCGTAAATAAGACCGGGTATGTACACAAACTCAGATTGATCATGGGAAGCCGAGATCTCTTCGATCAATTGGAGCAAGGGTAATTCTCCTTCGCCTCGAATGACATAGTCGATCTGTGGTATGACCTGGACAAGGCTTTCACCCAATGCCCCGGCACATGCGGACCCTCCGACAACAATCGGGACTTTCGGGGCGCGACGTTTGATTTCGCGGATAAAAAAGAGAGAACTGGTTAGTTGCACGAGAGATATGGAAATCCCGATCAGAGAGTATTGGTCCCATGGCTCTTCGTCTATGATAGAGAGGGAGGCCTCCTCAATGCGAAGGCAGAATTTTTCGAAATCCAGTGATGCAAGCACAGGATCCTTACGTGCTTTTCGGTTCCAATACCGGGTTATGCTGTCCTTGTGGTTAGGATAAAGCAGGGCCCCGTAAGGACATTCGGCCATCCATGTCAGTTTGCTCATTATTCGGTAGACCTCATAACCAGCAACCGCAGCAATTTTCAGATAGACATGGTGTGTGTCTACTCTAATATCAGGATTCCGCTGATTGAGAAAGGCCTTGAGGGCTCCCATCTGGACTGATGGACGATCAAAAAACGGCCAGGGTGCGGAAACGAGGGCCAAACGTTTGAGGGAACCCTGCCCTGTTTCAATACCGGATTCGATCTGCTGTTTCAACAACACCCTCCTCTATCCAATGATCGTTTCAGATCTTGACCTGACATATCCTTCGCGCGGACAAATAGTGTTCAGACACGCCCCCCTCTCTTATTGAATCGGGATTCCCTGCCGCCCCATAGGAACCCATGTTTGTAAAAAGCAGGATATCATTCTCCTCAACAGGGAGAGAGATCTTTACGAGATCGTCCTCTGTTCCGGGAGCCTCTTCCTGACCCATGATTCGGGCCATGACGGTTGTTTTTTCATTGTCGGACCTCGTCAGGTTCACAATTTGATGGCGGGCTCTATGAAAGCTATCAGGTCTTAGGGATTTCATGTCTGCATTGGTCCTGATATAAGGTATCCCATTTTCTTCACCGGTCTCCGTTACTGTCGCAAGAAGGACCCCTGCATGGGACACCATATCCTCGCCCGGTTCAATCCATAATCTGTGCTGAGGGCGAATCTTCCTTATCTCTTCAAGGCAATCCTCTATGAGCGTCATATCAGGATACCCCCTTTTCCTATCCAAAGGCGGTCTTATACCATCTTTTAAAATAAAGGTCGAAATTGTGGGAAATTGTCCGCATGCCTTAACGAGGAATGATGTTATTGCGTTTATATCGTACAGCGCCGGAGGATGGATTTTTGGCTGGATATATAATCCTTTTAAAGATATTTCTAGACTGCTTAACAGGTCAAAAACGTTTTCAATTTCAAAAAGACCGGTGTTCCCGTCCAACAGAGACTGGTTATCTCGTATCGGAGAGACCTCAGGCGGGCATGCATCATAGCTCGCCTCATCACGGCTCATGCCCATGCCGATAAAGATCTCCCTGTTTTTAAAAATATTCGGCCATGCTTTCAATGGATAAAACCGTTTCAGTACCACATAGACACCGGTACGAAATGCGCACTCAAAATCTTTACCATCCGCTTGATTAGGTACGAACAATATCCTTTGGGGTGAAAGTTCCGGAAAGTCTTTTAACACACAGGTAATTTCATCCGTTGAAATGCATGCGAACCCCAGATCCATTTCAAAAACCTTTGTCAGTATCTTCGGATGGGCATTCGCGTGAACAGGATAAAAGAGGAGATCGAGGAGATCAATGGACAACAGATCGAAGAATATCTCATTGAGCGTTTCCTCATTGTAGACGTAAATAGGTGATTCTTCGGAAGCTAATGCCATCAATTCATTTTTGCGGGCAACCCCCCATTTCTCATTCTCGTTCATAGCTGAAAATCTCTACGCTGATATAAGAACCGCCCTCTCGGAGCGATCAGGTCAAACATTTTGTCTCACCATGGTCAGACGTTGTGTACCCCTTATCTGCCTGAAATCGGCCCCCTGACTGACACAGCTTAAGGCAAGGTCGGAATCGATCACTTTGGTTCCTGAGACGGCATCAATGCCGTAATCAAATAATACTGAGGATAAGGGTGCTGACCCCCCCACGACAACCACGAAAGCCCTGGAATCACAGAGCGCAAGCAGATGTTCCAGGGTGTGATTTGTCAAAGAAGTGCCTGTTATGGCCACAACATCCGCCATTGGAATCAGATTATCAGCCTCCGCTTCTCCGAAATCACCCTCCTTTGGGTTTTTCTCAATAACCCAGAGTTCTTTTGCAGTCTTACGAATCCTGGGGATAAATGGGAAATGGCCCACAACAGCTATTCTTTTGCCCTCTCCCTTTTCCATAATCAGTTCAGATGCATTAAGTTCAATGCATGAGTCCACCTCAATTTCAATGAGCGAATTGATGGTGGCGACACCAATAGCCGCCTCAAGTATGCTAGGGGAATAGGCCATTTGTGCCAATTCCTTAGCACCTTTGTACAACAAAAAGCCAGGGTCCTTCACCATCGGCGGTTGTTGGCGCAAGGCATCCCGTGGAACGGTCGCTGCCAGGCCGCAATTACGGGTCAGCACTGCGGTATGAAAAACCCCCTGGCGTATGTCCCGCACACTTGCTTCAAAATTCAGGTCTGAAATCAGATCATCTAAAATCTTCATATTCGTTTCAGTTCCCTTTTGCTTAGAATATACGCACCTAAAAGCTGACAGTGCCCCCGGGAAGGATTTGAGCAAAGGCTTTTTGCAAGGATTCCATCCGGCCCTCCTCTTGACGGAATCCGCCCTCTTTTCAACCCCCGATACTGTTCATCTCACGAATACATTTGCGAGGCCCCGATTTTGTAAGGCCATGATTCTCAGGTTTATCCCGGATTGTATTCTTTATAAGATCTAGTAGATAAGTGTCCCCTTTGCCCTCTCTTAAAGGATTCTTAATATCGGTTTCCTGATCAGAAAAAAGACATCCCCTTAGATGGCCATCTGCGGTCAAACGCAGGCGATTACAGTGACCACAGAAATGATGGCTCAGCGCGCTTATGAACCCAATTTCCCCTCTAGCCCCCTGGATGGCATATCTTATAGCAGGCCCATCCAGTGGGCTATGGCGAATGGGATGAAGGTCGCCCAATGCCTGAATTTGGCTCAATATCTCTTCCGATGAGATGAATTGATCCTCCACTGGGTTGTTTTTTCCGCCGACAGGCATTAACTCGATAAAACGCACGTTATATGGCTTTTTAAGGGTCAGACGTGCGAATTCCAGATACTCATCATCATTGACGCCCTTCAAGGCCACCACATTGATTTTGATGGGATTAAATCCCACGCGCACCGCTTCCTCAAGACCTTCCCACACCTGTTTGAAACAGTCCCGTCCTGTAATACGAAAAAACTTGTCAGGATTCAGTGAATCCAGGCTCACATTAATTCGGCAAATGCCGCAATTCCTGATATCAGCAGCATATCTTTTGAGTAGCACTCCATTGGTGGTCAGCGTAATCTCCTCCAGGCCTTCTATCCTGGAAAGCCTCTCAAGAAAACGCATGAAGCCCTTTCGTAGCAAAGGTTCTCCCCCGGTGAGTCTCACCTTACGAATACCTGTTAGAATAGAGAGTCTGACGATATAGAGCATCTCTTCATAGGTAAGGATCTCGCTATGGGGTATGAATTCAATGCCCTCGTCAGGCATACAATAAATACATCTCAAATTGCAGCGGTCCGTCACTGAAAGGCGTAAGTAGTTAATGATCCTGTGGTTGTTATCCAGCAATAGGAAGCCTCTAGGGAATCTTGAGTATAATAAGCCAGTTTCAAAATGTTCCATTTTGTTCGAGGTCAAGGAAGGCGATGATTTTAACCACAAGAATACATTGAGTATTTCGAGGGTCAAAATTTGAGCCTGACGTAGAGATCGGACAAAAGGGGCGTTCTGAAATTGGCACTAATATATCGTAATTACAAGGATAGTATCAATTCGTACTCTCTTTTGTGAGAATCACGAGGTGTTGATCTACAAGGTCAACTGATTGAATGCTCCCCTCGACAAACTCCCTCTCCCCGAACAGGTTGATGAACCAGAATCCCTGGCCATCGGCTTGTATGTGGGCCACATCTTTCATGATCTCTTTTTGTTTATCTCCCAAATTCATATATACGGTACTCAAGCACATGACTTTCTCCTGATTGGCATCTTTCGTTTTGTATTGATAATGCACATCCTTGACATCACACTCCCTGCGAGTTTGAAGCCGCTATGGGCAATAAACCTATGAGTGCTTGGGGGATGCTATGTCATCGTTCTATCAAGCCTTCGTCTCAATCAAATTCAATAGATGTTCCCGCAAGACAGGGGAAAAATTCCTCAGAAAAGACTTCCCGTAGCTCGATTGTCGCCTCCTTGCCTGTACAATGGGCAGGGCCCACTAAATCGGGGTTCATATGAGTCAGGGACTGAATTGTGTTTTCCATTCGTTTGGGCGAGGCTGACAAAAGGTGCATCCCGCCCATAACCGCATGAATCGGTTTTCCGTGGGTAAGCTGCTGGATGTAAAGGAGGGTATTGATCACGCCGGCATGGGCACAGCCAAGAAGGACGACAGTACCCTTGGAAGACTCGAAAAACAGGGCCTGGTCATCTGGAAACAGGTCGGATTTCGTGCCTCCATGGTCAAGGAAAAAAGGTCCACCTGTATCTTCAAATTCTGTTATCCGTGGTATTTCACCGGTGACAAAAAGAGAGTCGGTGATTTGTGTGGGCCCGACTGTATAAATTATCTCACCAGCCAGTTTCCTCAGCGATTTTTCGGTCATAGCCGGCATGCCTATAGATCGACTCTGCCCATATTCATTGCAGGCGAACTTCGGATGAAACGCGGCCGGGTGGACATACACTTTCGGATTGCGGGATGACTGCAAGAGAATCCGAAGCCCGCCGGTGTGGTCGAAGTGCCCGTGACTTAGGGCAACAGATTCGACCTGTTCCAGTGGTATTCCCATAATTCGAGCGTTGTGAACCAAGGTCCCACCCTGTCCGGTATCAAAAATGACATACGAGGAGCCGGTTTCCAGCCAGAAACAGATTCCATGTTCGGGAATCATGTCCTTTTTTCCGGCCCTATTTTCCACGATTACAGAGACTTTTACTTTTTTACTCATTCAGACAAACACCTTCCATTGAAGCGCCGGCGGGACTTCCCTCTGAATTTCGCGGATTTGTATTTTCAGCAAATCACGTCTGTCTTGAATCTCTCCAGCCTTTGTTTTCAGATCCTGAATTCTTTTAATACGAGTTGTATCAGGGTTTATTTCACTTCCCTTTGAATATTTGTCTACACCCTCTTCATTCCGGAGGGGTATAGCGTTACTCATCGCCTACATAATATCTCAAAAAATTCCGATAAAATAGTCGGAATAAGTCAACGGTGGTATATTTTTTAGTAGTCCGCATATTCATGAGCCATTCCAGGCTTGACGCCTATAATCACATTTTGCGTGGGTTATGCGGACTACTAAGAAGACACCATCGCCGCCTCCCCAGTCCAGGGTTTTTAGAGAGCTTACTCGCCTACACCCAAAGCCGCTGAATACATTGACGAATGCAATTTATACACGCTGCACAAAAAGAGAACACGGCCATAGGTATAAGCGAGAATGGGGGTGTTATATTTCCATCCTATTCTTTGATCCTCTTGAGTTCAATTTTGACTCGATTCATCGGGTTAGGGCAGTCCCATGTTTGAACATCAGGATCCTCACCAAGGGGAAAGGCACCTCCAAACTGTAGGGTCTTCACCCACCCAAAAATATTGTGATAAAAATACCCACAGAACTCACCACATTTATGAAGTCCTAATTCAAACTCATCTCCGACCTTCATCCCAATAGTGCAGTCACCCTTTGTGTCAATGACTTTGGCGACAACTTTGTTACCAATTTTCGGATACGATACTGACATTTCTCCCTCCTTGGATCTCTATAGATTGATAAAAACAATGGCAAACTTCATCTCTGATGTTAATTGATTTCTCAAAAACATGACATTGCCGATAGACCGGACTTTCATTCCACATAGAAAAATCCCGATTGCAGGGTCCTGTCTGGTGATTCACTTGTAAAGCCACGCCTAAGGCCTATCTTTTCCATCTGCCGCAACCTCTTCTTCCCAACCCCATTCCTCCGCAACGTCCACTACTCTTCGCTTTGAAACCCATTTGAAAAAACTTGCTGAACTGATGTATCAAATCGTCATTTAGGCTTTCTTCATAAGAATAAACGACCTTTTCAAAAGGCTGTCGACATCGGAGATCATAGTGTCTCCTTCTTTCCTCATTGCCTAAGACATGATAAGCTTCGTTAAGCTCTTTCAACTGATCCTCACTATCTGGATTTCCCCTGTTCCTGTCAGGGTGACATTTCATTGCAAGCCTGCGATAGGACTTCTTGATTTCCTCTGCCGACGAATCGGGCCGAAGCCCGAGTGTCCTGTAATAATCTCTATTCAAAGGTGTTTTTACCTCCTTTCATCACAATTATCCCCTCCTGCATCCACCTGTATCAGAACAGGGTGGAGTCTCACACCGCTCTTCGCGACCGCAGCACGTCCTTCCTGCAGCGCGTTTCGACATTCCACCCATATAAGACGCAACAGATAAGACTCTTTTCACCTCGTTGCTTCCACATGTCTTACAGCAGACATCTTCATTATTTCCCACTCCAATTAGATATTCGGATGTGGATCCGCATGCCTTGCATTGATACTCATAAATCGGCATTTCAATCCTCCCCAACATTTTCCCAAAGAATGGAGATTTTCCCTACCTGGAGAAATCTTTAATGCTTGATTCGTCAGGTCGGACAATATCTTTTACCCTGGCCCGATTCAGCAGCTCCCTTGGCTATCCAGGCCAGAAATCTCTTCAACAGGCCCATTTTTTCGGGATCTTTCTGAGAAAAGGCTTTTTTCTGGTTGAGCAACTCATTTTTTTCATGTGCACCCTGTTCTTCTTCGGGATTTCCGTCCCCCTTACTTTCTTCCTTCCTGCCACGTATCACCACAAAAGATCCTTCACCATGACCAGGTTTCACCGGTTCATCGTTCGTTATCTCGGATAACATGCCAAAGATGGTTTGGTTGAGTGTTAAATCTACAAATCCTGCTCTATTCATATGTCCAACGAGTCCGTCAACCGAAAAAAAGGTCGCTTCTTTGTAAAAAAGATTCTCATTTTGCCGACCGGCGTACATTTTTCCCACCATACTGTCACGATCAACAAAACCAATGACCAGAATACCCCCAGAGGATAGAATCCGATAAGCCTCCAGCAAGGACCTTTCAATATCATCAACAAAGCAAATAGTGGTGACCATTAAAACGAAATCAAAAGCGTAATCATTAAAGGGGAGTCTCTCAGCCACTCCATCCAGGACATGAATTCCCCGCTTTTGAGCTATTTCCCGCATCCTTTTTGAAGGTTCCACGCCAATTTTGATTCCTAATGGTTCCGCGAACCGGCCTGTGCCCACCCCGATTTCCACGCCATCTCCTTTTGATGGAAGCATGGCTTTTACAGCGCGTAATTCCGCTTTATAAACCAGGGAGTTTTTGACGAACCACCTTTCATATTGCTCTGCATGTTTTTCAAAAGGGGATATTTTCGGCATCAGTCATTTTGTCCTATTTGTTCTCTTACTCCTCCAGTAGGATTCTCGCCTGTTTCGACAAAAGTGATTTAAAACGGTCAAGCGCAACTGCATAGCCCTGAATCGGGATCTGCATCCAATCGGAATAATCCAAGAATTCTTCGGGATGCTCCGCCATATACCTGTCAACATAACCGATACCATCAAGAACTATAGCCCCTCCCGTGTGTCTTGGAAAATTCTCATTAGCAAGACCCCGGTCCCATCCTTTGAAGACCTTGTGACGAAACTTGACCCAGCCCGGTGTCATCCACCAGACCTTTTCCCCGCCGGCGACTTCCTGCGCAATCCTTTCCCTATCCTCTTTGTCGGCGATCATGTCCATACAGTGCGTAGCCTCAATTCTTGCCACCCCAGGCTTCTGTTCTTCAATAACCTTGCCCATGGTGCGCAAGGGTTCGTCTGCGTTCACATAACAGAACTTCCCACCATACACCACAAGGACCTTGCCGGTTTTTTCCTTGGCTTTATTGATCCTCTCAATGAGTTGACGCTCTAATTCATAAATATCTTCGTGTAGTCCAGGCGTCGTAAAAAAGAGATGATCAGTGTCGAGAAATCCTTCCTTTTTTAAATGATTCAATTCGAGGCTCAATGTTCCGCAAGATACAATGGCGATATCTGAAAAGGATATCCGGTCCATCAGCGACCTCCCTTACAATTTATACCTTATTTTTCCTTGCCCCTCAGTGTAGCCCGGCTCTCAATACCGGAGTGCAAGATCATATCCTGCATGAACAGCACTAAAGATATCCTTGACTTCCATGGCATCACCTATGATTTCAATCTTGGGAACAGCGTTCACCATATCTTCATCCGGTTCTTGTGCGGATAACATGCCGGAAGAGAGTATAACGGTCTGAAAGGGTTCCAAAGAGAGCCTCTCTCCATCCTGTTCCACCTCAACATTCTCAGTCTTGAACTCTTTCACCGTTGTATGAGGCATAAGCCTTACCTTTGCCATCTGACCAATCCTCATAAGGGCCAGTTTTTTTGTGATCATTTCCATCATGCTGCCTATGGGGTCCGTCCGTTTTGTGGCAACGACATCGTAACCCTCCTTCCCCAACTTCTCAGCGATCTCCACTCCGACCCTGCCGGCACCGATAACAAGGACCCTGGGACCTTTGACCTCCTTCTTTCCTTCGAAATACTCTAGGGATGTCATGACATACTGATTATCGAGCCCCTTAATCTCCGGGATATTCTGAACCGCCCCGGTTGCCCAGACAAGAAGATCCGGGGGCATCTCCTCAATAAGCGATTTATCCACGGATTTGTTAAGGCGAATGGTAGCGCTGCTTGCTTTTAGGAAAACTCCAAGCGATTCCAGGCCATCCTTCATCTTCTCCTTCCCCGGCGCCTGCCAGGCAAGTGAAAATTGCCCTCCCAAATGATCAGTTTTCTCCGAAAGAGTAACATTGTGACCACGTTTTGCCATATGTAATGCCGCGCTCATGCCCGCAGGACCTCCTCCTGCAATGAGCACCTTCAAAGGTTCCGTCGTTTTTTCCAAGGGAGGCAGACCAACAGCCGGATTCATATTACAGCCCAGAGTCTCCCCGCTCTTCATACGATGGAGGCATCCCTGGAGACAATAGCCGCAATACATGACATCATTATCCATGCCCTTTTGCCATTTATCTATCAAATCAGGATCCGCAATAAGGGGCCTTCCCAGGGCAACAAGATCCGCCAGCCCGTCATCCACGACCTTGATAATCTTTTCCTTCCTCCCCATTCTACCGGCGACAATCAGGGGAATGGATGTATGTTCACGGACCCATGATAATGCATCTATCTGGGGCTTTTCAGGGAGGCTGGCGTGGTGGAAGTACCATGGTGGGCTGAAACAGGCATTACCCATGCCAACGTGTATGGCGTTGATTCCTCTTTCTTCCGCCAATTTGATGAAAGGCAGCAAATCTTCGCGACTGATTCCGAACTCTGGGGACATCTCATTGCCTGAGATCCGTAGGATCAGGGGCATATCAGGGGCCCCTGCTTTGACCCTTAGAATAGCCTCCCCTGGAAAGAGGAGCCTGTCCAGGCCATAACGATCCTCTCTCTTGTTAAGTTTCCCGTTCAGGAATTGGGAGATAAGGTAGCCATGGCCTCCCTGGATTTCAATGATGTCAAACCCCGCTTCCCGGGCCTTTTCAGCAGCGGTTTTGTAGGCATCAAGGATTCTTTCAATGTCTTCTTCTGTCAGGGCAACTGAAACATTCTCTTCCCGGGCAACACATGTCATGACACCCGGCGCCCTGGGACTGCCCCCAATGATTTTGGGAAGGGCCCCGGCGCCTGCATGATTCAGGTGAAGACAGGCGAAACGACCTTCTCCGTGAACAACATCGACGACCTTCTTGAGTTCCGAGGCGCTCTCAGGGAGATGGACACAGGGCTGTTTGGGGTGTTCTCTGCCGTCGGCGGTTACCGAAACAGGCTCCATAATAACCACTCCGGGACCTCTTCTGGCAATCCGCTGATAAAAAGTCAATTGGCGATCCGTAACAGTGCCGTCCGGCTTGCCGGCCCCAAGCTTGATCGGGGGAAAGACAAACCGGTTCACAAGACCCAGATTAGCCAGAGTGAATCCCTTAAACATCCTTTCCATGGTATATCTCCTTATTCAACAGATGTTTATTCCTTTCAATATGGAATCTCCTTTACGGGTGCCGAGATCATCGGCAATGACCTGACACTTTGTTTTTAGAAAAAAATATATCGTAGCTATTTCATTTGATAGGGCCTCATAGTTCCCCTGACCTTTACTTATTATGAATTCTGCCTCATTAAAGATATTCCTGAATTCCGCACTACATGTTTTAAGAATAGTCCCAGGGGCATCCGTTCCAGAGGATAGAATAGTCGCAACCTTATCAAGGCCTGCCTGAACAGCGTCTTCGTATGTAACGTCATTTATTATCGGCCGATCTCTGACCACATATATGACCGGCTTCTTCATTTCCTCTATCAAGATTCTGTCAAATACGGATTCTCCGGCATTATCTCCGATATACAAAATTTCATGGGCTCCATTTAAGGAGTCTTTGAATAAACCATAGTCACATATGGCAAAATCTCTCTCAAAGATTTCAGCCAGTTCAAAGTCCATATCGAAACCCGGATTTGCGCCATAGTCTATAGCGTTACCGGCAATCGCGATTCTAATAGCCGCAAGAAGTCTATCGTCAGATTTTTCGACCTGGCGTTTTAAAGCACCGTACAATGACAGGGCCTTTTTGGTGGTTTCGCTTTTAATTTCCCTGTAAGGGTCCTCATTACCTGTAATCTTCGCCACTTTCCGATAGATCAGTCTCCCGGTTTCCGGTGGAGCATTCTCAAGTGGGATATCTCTCAGCATCATTCCCACTTCATCTAATACCCTTTTTATCTTCTTTTCATTATCTGTGGCTATTCTTGCCGCGCGGAGCGCCTGATTCAAAAAACAGGGAAAACAATCAAGATATGTCTTCATTTTCTAGGATGCGGTTTGATCGTGTTGGGTTTCTTAAGCCTTTTACATGTACACATATAGACAGGCTACTGAGCCAGTCTCAAAATGTTCTATTTTGTTCGAGGTCAAGGAAGGCGGAAATTTTAAACACAGGAATACATCGATGATTTCGATGATTAAAATTTGAGCCTGACGTAGAGATCGGACAAAAGGAGGCGTTCTGAAATTGGCTCTACTGTCTTGTCATAGCTGTTCCGCATTTGGGGCATTTCTGCTCATAGCAGGGGCTCCCCAATTGATGGGTTGTTTTTTCACCACAGTTTGGACAGACACAGTATCCGCCCGGACCTGCGGCAAAACCTCCTCCCCGGCCGCGGCCGCCACCTTGACGTCGACCTCCGCCTCCACCTCCCATGCCTCTGCCTGTACCAGCTCCTTGACCTCGTGGTCCTGTCCCGTCTCCTCTCGGCATTTTAATCTCCTTTTAACCTTGATTTTAAGTAACTCCTCAGAAACTACGGGCAATGCAACGTCTTTCCGCCGAACTCTGTAAGTCCTCATTAAGATCGAGAAGAAAAAACGGTCCTCGGGCAGCGTGATATCCCCCGAATTCCTGAGAATGTACGGTTACCGATCATAAAAAAACACGGGTTACTTCAAGTCTCAAGACCTTGTATGACATTCCGCCATATCTGTTTAACCGCCTCACACCCTTCTGACCGGCCGTCAAATTCCACAATGGTCTTGCCCTGCACCATTGCTTTCGTAAAGGCGGGATCAAAAGGAATCCTGCCTGTCACCTTTATGTTTTTTTCTTTTGCATAGGCCTCAATCGCTTCTCCTTCACCAGGATTGAGATCGAATTTATTGACGCAGAGCATGGCCGGAACCTTGAAAAAAGCGGCCAACTCCGTCACACGTTCCATATCGTGCCTGCCGGACACCGTGGGTTCCGCTACGATAAGCACGACAGAGGCCCCTCCCAGGGATGCAATGACAGGGCAACCTATGCCTGGGGGCCCGTCCGTCAAGAGCAAATCAAGACCTTTTTCTTCGGCAAGTTTTTTTCCCTCCTGCCTGATAAGGGTCACCAGTTTGCCGGAATTCTCTTCAGCAATGCCTAATCTCGCATGGGCCATGGGACCGAATCGGGTCTCGGAAAGGTACCATTCTCCACAGGTATTCAAAGGGAATTGGACCGCCTCTTCAGGGCAGAAGTAATAGCAGACTCCACAGCCTTCGCATTCAATAGAATCCACTTCAAAATCTTCGCTAATAGCATCCCACCTGCACAAATCCCTGCACCGGCCGCACTGAGTACATTTATCCTTATCAATGATAGCCGTATGCCCCGACGTGAAATCGTGGCGTTCTTTGATCTCAGGGTCCATGATCAGATGAAGGTCGGCCGCGTCCACATCTGCATCACAAAGGACCTTATGCTCAGCGAGGGAGGCGAATGCCGCAACGATACTGGTCTTTCCTGTCCCGCCCTTCCCGCTTATAATCACTACCTCTTTCATAAAAACAGCTCCTTTTTACCCTACGATCTTCTCAATGCTACGATAAAGTTTCAAGAATCTTTCTTTCCATTCAGGCATACTCTCTACGATCATCTCTCCCCTCGAGTAAGCCTCCGCAATCCGTCGGTCAAAGGGAATTTCCATCAATATCGGCAATTCTTCCTGGTCAGCATAAATCCTTACCTGGTCATCCCCCATATCCGATCGGTTAATGACCAGGCCGTGCGAGATGCCCAAGATCTTAACCGCCTCGACAGCCAGCTTGAGATCATACAGGCCGAAGGGTGTAGGTTCGGTCACTAATAGGACAAAATCCGCACCTTTCATCGAGGAAATGACAGGGCATGAGGTGCCTGGAGGGGCATCTATAATGGTTAAGATCCCTGGAGTCGTGTATTCACGGACTTTTCTGATCAGAGGAGGAGACATGGCCTCGCCGACCTTTAGCTTTCCATGGACAAACCCTATGCCGTTTCTTCCACCCCTCTCAATAACGCCCAATTCACGCCCTTTTTCTATGATAGCCTTTTCAGGGCAGACCTCCATGCAGCCGCCGCAACTGTGACAAAGTTCATGAAAGGGCAGGACCGTCTCACCAATTACAATAATCGCCTTGAACTGGCAGATTTCCGCGCACTTTCCACACAAGGTGCACTTATCCATATCCACCTCGGGAACAGGGGCGGTGACGACCTTGACCTCCTCAATGTCCGGCTTCAAGAAAAGGTGAGAGTTGGGCTCTTCAACATCACAGTCCAGGACCTGGACCTCAGACCCAATGGAAAGGGCCAGATTCGTGGCCACCGTGGTCTTTCCCGTGCCTCCCTTTCCACTTGCAATACTGATAATCATACTAGCTCCTTTGCTGCCTAATCATATAATCATTGAGGGCTTCCTGAAGGGCATCGGCAGATAAAAAAGCGCAATGTTGATCCTCTTTAGGTAGGCTCCCCACTTTTTTCAGGATGGAATCTCCAGTGATGTGGATGATTTCGTCCGGGGTCCGTCCGATGGCCATTTCCGCCGCAAATGACCCGCACACAGAGCTTGATCCGCATCCATCGGTTTGGAACAGGGCATCCCGGACCCTCTCGTTTTCAAATTTCAAGAAAATTTCCATGGTATCTCCGCATGGGCCCGTGACACGCCCATATCCGTCAGGTTTATCGATTACGCCCATATGCGGAGGATTCAGCCATCTTTGAAACGCAACATCACCATAGGTCGCCCTTGTTTCCTCATAAATTTTATTCTGCAGACCTTCCACAAAATCATCAAAATCCTTACCCATCATGTCTCCCTCTCAGATCTAGGATATCGGCCCAGCCCCACTCGCATGTGCGGATGGATGCTAAGCCCCGGCCTGATCAAAAGGTCGCTGTTCCATTCGTTCAGTCTCTTCATGTTATGGCCTTTTCCCTATAAGTTGTCAAAAAGCTCGATGATTCTCCGTTATCCCGGTGTCGTGCAGGTCTCTCTAGTCTTCCCGAACCTCTTGAGGACTTATTCTGCCCTATCATTTAGTGATCACAAACATTTGCACCGGTAACCAGGACATTGGAAAGATATTGGTTTGCCAGAGATTCCGGAGAGTCCATTGGGGCACCGATCATAACCTCTATTCCTTTTTCCCTCAACAATTCCTGGGCCCTTTCCCCCATTCCTCCCACGATTACCACATCAGCGCCCTGCTCATAAATCCACAGGGGCAATACTCCCGGCTCGTGGGCCGGGGGAGTATGCATCTGTGTCCCGACTATTTTTCCTTTTTTGGTTTCGATGAAGGCGAATTGTTCGCAGTGACCAAAATGAGGCGAGAGTTTGCCCCCGGAGACAGGGATCACCAGCATCTTTGCGTCGTTCGAGCCTTTTTTGCGGATTGGAATCTCCTTTTTCGCCTCGGGAACAAGCATGTCTCCGGCCTTTGTCAATTCCACGACTTTGTCGACCATTTTATTGAATTCGCGGGTGATCAACAGATCATCGTTATCGAGGATACTCATGCTTCCTGTATCGCCGCTGGATACCACTTCCGGTTCAAGGGGCAGAGTTCCCAAAAGATTCAATCCCTCCTTTTTAGCGGTAAGCATGCCGCCCCTGGTCTTGAATATATCAATCATCTCCCCGCAATGGGGGCATTTAAGACCGCTCATGTTTTCAACCAGACCCAGGATTTTCATATTGACTTGGCGGCAGAAGTTGATGGACTTTCGAACATCCGCCAATGACACCTCCTGGGGTGTTGTTACTATCAGGGCCTTTGCGTCGGGTATGGTCTGGGCCACTGTAAGGGGCTCATCTCCCGTACCGGGAGGTGAATCTATTACCATATAGTCAAGATCCATCCATTCAATATCTGATATAAACTGCCTGATAACGCCGATCTTGAGCGGTCCCCTCCAGATCGTCGCAGCATCCTTATTCTCTCCCATAAGCGCTTCAATAGAAATCACTTCCATGTTTGGAAGATACCTGACCGGATGGGCCTTGTTCTCATCCACACCCGGGCCGATCTTTCCCTTAAGTCCCAGCATCCTGGGGATGCTGGGACCATGAAGGTCCACATCCATAAGGCCTACCTTGAAACCTCTCCTTGCCAAGGCAACGGATAGATACGCGGCTACACTGCTTTTGCCCACGCCGCCTTTGCCGCTCATGACCAATAACTTGTTCTTAATATGTTTGAGCCTTTCCTTAATTTCAATATCTTGTAGTCGGTGCTGATCCTGCCGACTCTCATTTTCGTTCGCCATTATTTCTTAACCTCCGGTTTTGACAAAATAATTATTATGGAACGCCTTCGGCGCTCCATATTTCAACTATTGTAGTATATATACATTCGGATAATCCATAAGCTTTAGAGTCGTAAAAATGACACCCGCGAGAGTGGGGTTATCATGAATAATGATTAGGCTGTTGCTCTTGTTTAACTCTTCCATCATGGGTTTAGAGAACATGTTGCTGTAATCAACATGGTTTGCTTCCTTGACATGACCTCTATTAAATTTCTCTTTATCCCTAAAATCAACAAAAGCGCAGTTCTTCAACCTTCGTGCATCTCCTTCCGTGATCATCAGCCCGTCAACATTGCTCCTGTTTAGAGCAATGAGTGCATCAAGAAGTTCTTCAGATCCCTCCGTTGGATATCCGGCCTTTTTCCAACCCTTGATACCATCTCTCATCCAATATATGCTTGCATAGCCATTGGCAACCGCCAGCCTGGCGGCATGATAGGATTTCCATCATGTACTTGAAGCGCAATAGGTCACAATGGGTGTATTTTTATCTTTCGGAAGCTGTGCTACGTCAAAGTCAACTTCGCTCAATGGCATATCCGTGCGTTTGTGATCCTTCGGAACCAAACATGTTATATGAATTGTACCGAAAGGATGCCCCTTCATAAAATCGGTGGTGTGGCTGTGACATGCAACCATTGTTGCGCCATTTAAATGAAGTTTTTTTGCCTGTTCCATGCTAACTGCTTTAAATCCTTTGCCTCCTTTTTCAGGAGCTGGGACCTTGGCTGCAAAACCGAGAGTTGAAAATCCGATTGCGCAAAATAGTGATAGAATAAGTATTGATATCTTTCGGCTCATTAAAAACACTCCCTTTTTGTATTGTCTTTAGCTTTCAATCAATTTCATTTGTACTGATACCCCGCTACAAACCTGTACCTGTATTTACCTCCTTTGTTACGCTTTCGGCGATGCTCTATGCGGCATCATTACCTGACAAGATCGGCCTTATAGACAAATTTCTTATTGATTTGATAGGTCCAAGGAAGTCCCTCGTTTTTCCATCCGCCGAGACAACGTTGCCCATTGTATAGGCTGTTCTTGTTTTTCACCTTATCCCCCTCAAAACCGCCAAGCATATTATAAACGTTCTTAGGGTCCCATCCGGCCTTGATGGCCGCCTTACAGGAACGACAACTCCTTTTCCCACTGCGACACATAAATATTAATTTATCGGTAGCAGGATTGAATCTTACCATCAAAGCTTTTCCAAAATCTGAATTATCACTCATTCCATACTCTTTCTCTCCCAGTTTTCCAGTCCAGAATTTCTTTGGGATGTTATAGGCGCCTTCGGGATGACCAATTAACTGGTACTCAGCCCTCGTCCTTGTATCGACTATAAATATATGATCTGAATCCTTTTGTGTCATTTCATAAGCTTGAGAAGGTGTCACATTGCCGCCGTCATGATCAACTTTTATTTGATACTTGTATTCCGCAAAGGCAGAGCCGGCAAACAAGAGCAAAGATGACAACAAGAGAATCATAGATTTTTTCATTTCCTTTTTTCTCCTTTCGATGTCTGGTTTTGAATAAGCGCTGAAAAGCCCTAGAGACAAGAAGTAGAGTCACAAAAAACTGATGAAATGTCTGGTAACTCCCTTACTGTGAGCCTAGGAAGGCCTAACGCTTTTTCATGGAGGCATTGATTGAGGATTCAATCCTCTCGATCTGCTTTTGCAAGTCATTTGCCTGATCCTTCAGCCTCTCCAACTCATCCTCCTTAGACAAAGACGGGCTCATCGGCCGACCTTTTCTCTTGTAGGATGAGTCACCCATTTTTCGGCCCATACCCATTCCCCGGCCCATACCTGCTCCAGATCCCATACCATAGTGCTCGGCCACATTGGGTCCGCTTGCAGACTTCAAATCTCCCGCTTTATATCTCTCTACAGCCTCTCTGACCGTCCCGGACTGCCCCACAAAGACCTCAACTTGGGAGGCGGAAAGAGTTCGCACTGCATTGGGGCCGCAATTGCCTGTTATTACGGCCTTTACCCCCTTGGACGCCACAAACTGGGCCGCCTGAATGCCAGCCCCTCCGCCCAGGGCAATGCTCTCGTTATCAAAGGCCTCAAAGCTCATGTCATCGGCCTCCACAATAACAAAATAGGCGCATCGTCCAAAACGGGGGTCCACCTGTGACTCCAAATCCCCTCCACTACTGCTTACAGCAATTTTCATGTTCATTTTCTCCTCTTTCAAAGTTACTCTTATTCAACAATTTCGACTCCCTATAACCCTTCCCTACCAGGTTTGGTCCGGCCTTTTGAGCCATTTGAATCTCAAGATAAGACCCGATCAAGTCTTGTTTCACATCCCGGCATCTGGAACCTGGAATCGTTGAGTCCATCCCTTAGATAGGCATCAAGCACCTCCTCAACCGCACCTGCGATAAAGGGGATAATAGTTATATCATTGCCCTCAATAGTCTTCGCAAAAGGATCGGAGATAGCGCCACAGATCAGTGTATCGACATCCAGTCTAGACAATGCCGCGGCACGGGAAAGAGGTGAATCGTAAGAAAAAGTCTCGTAATGTCTGCCTGTTGCCGCATCTCCTGAAATTTCTACAATGAGCAACATTCGAGCAGAATCGAAGAGCGGTGATATACGATTTTCCCAGACCGTCAATGCCACTTTCATTACTCATATCTCCTTTTTCTAAATTCACTAAGCAAATACAATACCACTAAAAAACCGAAATGGTATCAAGAGAATATTTATTGTTCTATCAATAACTTGCGTTCACACCAATCGTAATGAGGCAATAGTGACAGAGGGTATGGGTAGCATTTTTGAAACGATACAATACCAAAAGGTCGTCTATTTGCAACCCTAACAAAATCCCGCTTGCAGAAAAATGGATCGGAGGAAATCCGGTAGGATCGGCAAGAGGCATCAGTGATTCCTATGACTTCCACCCTTCTTATCGGATTTTCCTCATTGATTTATCACAATAGGCGATTTATCATTAAATGTTAAATCGCAACAAAGTGGCCTTCTGCAAAGGCAAAGCGATTATGCGCAAAAGGTTCATGAAAGGAGAACATCATGGAAACAATAGACTGCAGGGGTCTTGCATGCCCGGCCCCTGTTTTGAGATCCAAGGAGACTATTGAGAAGAAAGATATACACGAACTGACTGTAGATGTGGATAATGAGGCGGCCAGACAGAACGTCACCCGCTTTCTGGAATCACAAGGTTTCAGAGTCACGTCCCAGGAGAACAGAGGTGAATTTCGTGTGACCGGCCGACGCGGAGATAAGATCAAGTCTGAAAAGAGGATCGTTGAAAGGCCATCAACCGATCAAAAGAGGATCATGGTAATGGTCTCCTCCGACTCCATCGGCCATGGGGACGATGAGCTGGGTTCCAAGCTCATGATGAGCTTCCTGAAAACGCTCAAGGAGATGGGGGAAGAACTCTGGCGTCTCGTGTTTGTGAACAACGGTGTCAAGCTTACCATAAAAGACTCTGAACACTTGCCGGTCCTCAAGGAACTTGAGGGAGAGGGTCTTCATATCCTGGTCTGCGGGACCTGTCTCACTCATTTTGGTCTTTTAGACAAGAAGCGGGTTGGGGACACCACCAACATGCTGGATATCGTGACAGCCATGCAGCTGGCAGATAAGGTGATCAATATCTAAAATCCACAGCCTCCCGATACCGCAACTCCCAGCCTCCGCATCTAAATACTCGAGCACCCCACCTATCTCCTGGTCAAAGGAAAACAGCATGGTATGGTCCACATGCAGGACTGTACCCAAAAAAACCGACATAGGTAATTGAAACCGACCGGCCTATTTGCGCTCCTATGAGGAGATGTTACAGAATAGCCGGGGGGTAAAAAAAAGAGTTGGGAATCATGATAGAATATTCTTGACCTTGCGCTAATCCTTTTGCTATTGTCCGCCTTCGAAAGGGGAAAAGGAGGGAAGTGAAATGAGAAAGTTTAGTTTGATTGCTGTTGCGCTGTGTCTTCTAGCCTTTGTGGTCGTGGGCAATGCCCGGGCCGAAGGCAACAACATTGGATTGGGTTATCAAAACATGGTCGCCGGCGAACTTCTTCAGGGCATCAGCCTCAGAGGATGGGTCGACAAAATCATGTGGGAAGGCACTATTTTTTATGGTGATGCTGAAGTAGAAATAGAGAACCAGAGCCTGCTGGATGCGGACATGTGGCTGCTGGAAGCAAAAGGTGCGTATTCGCTGATTCAAAAGCCTAACAGCGACTTTTATGTCGGTATGAGCCTTGCGTACGGCACAGCCAGTGTCGATTTATATGAAGGTTCCATGGATGTTGACATTGACGTGCTGGCATTTGGGCCGATGTTTGGCGTGGAATACCGATTCCAGGGGATTCCGGAACTGGGTTTTAATTTTGAAACCGGCTACAAGTTCACGGATATGGATTTGGAAGAGGCTGATATAGATACGGACGATATTGAGATAAGTCTCAACGGAGTTTACGTCGTAGTCGGCCTTCATTACTATTTTTAAGCTGTTTTTCGAAAATTAATTAATTAATAAAACCCCTTTCAATTAGCCATGTGGTTACATTCGATCAGGATGGGGGGATTTCTGATTTCTATCCCATTGATATCATTGACGGGGACAGGAATATGATCCTTCGTCCTGATCGACAAAAAATATATTCGGATACCTTGAATCTACTGAAGACATTTCAATCATTAAGGAGCAAGATCGTATCCTCCCCCATCACCGGTCAAAAACTCCAGGTACAGTTATCAGCTTAAGTTGACATCGAAGTCCTGACGATATCATTGCCTTCGATTCTACCTAGTGTCCACCCATAAATGGTCTTTTTGCCCAATCTCGGTGTTATGCTCAAAAGATAATCCTCGGAATATTACACATATGCCTGCGGTTATTTTTTTCGCATGCCTTGATCTTGAACAAAAATCCTCATTTATGGATGGACACTACCGAGCTCTCCTTCGATCGGCTCGCCCATCAATTTTTGGAAGATCAATACTCAATGCCTTGATTTTTCTAAACAGGGTGCTTTTGTGTATGCCCAGCTCATGGGCCGCCTTGAGACGATTATACTTATTGCGCCTGAGCGCGTCCAGGATCACCTGAGCTTCCACCGACTGCAGGGCGGTATTGATTTTTCCATGCTGGCCGGGCATGGAAAGGGATACCCTGAATATCTCAGGCAAGACGTGAGGCTCGATGTGCCCCTCAGGGCAAAGTGCAAAGGCATGTTCTATGGTGTTTTCCAATTCCCGGATGTTTCCCGGATAATCGTATGACATGATTCGTACGAGGGCCTCCTCGCTTATCCCTTTAAGAGATTTTCCACGCAGACGGTTGAGCTTTGAGATGAAGTGTTTGACTAATATTGGGATATCTTCTTTCCGTTCCCTGAGGGGAGGCAAATCCAGCCTGACTACATTAACGCGATAAAAGAGGTCCTGCCGAAAGGCTCCGCTTAGCACCAATTCGCTTAGGTCCTTGTTTGAGGCGGCTATAATACGAACATCCGCCTTCACTGACTTAACGTCCCCCAGCGGCTGAAATGTCCGTTCCTGCAATACCCTGAGAAGCCGGGCTTGAAACGCCGGGCTGAGATCCCCGATTTCGTCCAGCAGGATCGTACCTCCCTCGGCAACGGCAAAGCGCCCCGGTTTATCCTTGATGGCATTGGTAAAGGCGCCTGCCTTGTACCCGAAAAGCTCCGATTCGAGAAGGGTATCTGGAAAAGCCCCACAGTTGATAGCAATAAAGGGTCTTTCCTTACGAGGACTCAATCCGTGGATGGCCCGGGCAAGGAGTTCTTTGCCTGTTCCGGTCTCTCCCTGGATCAATACCGTGCTATCACTTTCAGCGATCTGGGGTAAGATCCCGAATATCCTGTGCATGGACGGACTTCGACTGACCATGTCGCCCAACTCATAACGGGCATCTAATTCTTTTCGTAATTCTTCCACCACGCTCATGTCTCGAAAAGTCTCAACACCCCCCAGCACCCTGCCATTCTCATCTTTAAGCAACGAAGTAGATACGGCAACAGGAATGCGCCTTTTTTCGCTATTCACGATATATGTCGATGTATTGGCAAACGGTTTTTTCTCCTTCATTGTGCGACGAAGAGCACAACGTGTTTCGCACATATTTGAACGAAAGACCTCCCAGCAGTGTTTGCCGAGGGCCCTCTCTCGGGGGACTCCGGTAATCTCTTCGGCACCTCGATTAAACGACGTGATAATCCAATCATGATCCACGGTAAAAACACCATCTGAGATACTCTCAAGAATGATGTCTGTAACATGATCCGGCATCTGAGATAATGTATCTTTTTTAGTGCGACCCACGATCTGAAGACCTCTTTAGTTTTTCATTTTTGTCTTCAAAAACAATCACTCCGTTGACCCGCCCCCTCCTGCCGAAATTCCGAAATTCCTTCACAATCCCAGGCGCCTGTCCAAACTGCATGCAAAACGATCAACGAGAAAGGTCAAGATTATATCGGATAGATCCGGCTCTTGCCACATCATTCCTGAATTGCCACTAGAATTTCCACGGCCAAATTTCTTGAAGATATTGCAGGCTGGGCCGGAGATCTCCCTCTTGATGCGGTTCCATTGTGATGATGGGAGGCCTTGTCATCAAAGTCCTTAGTTTTCGGAACAACTCTATGAAATCAATATTTCCATGGCCGAGGGCAAGATGATCGTCCTGCACGCCGAAGTTGTCATGGAGGTGCAGTTGCTTGATATAACCCCCTAATGATGACAACCATCCTTTAAGAGGAACTCGGCTGAATACTGCCTGGTGCCCGGTGTCCAGGCAAAAACCCACTGTGCTGGACTGAAGACTTTCAAAGAAGGTTGCAATGTCATCGGGATCCTGTTCATAGACATTTTCAAGCATGAGCATCGCCCCATGATCACGAAGACGTTGTCCGAGCCAGGACCATATTTCAAGGCTCCTCTCCATCCAGAGCTCTCTCATGTACCAGTGTCTGGCAGGATCATATCCTAAATGGCATACCACGGTCTTAGGCTTGAAAATAGGGACAAGTTCAAGGGTCTGTTCAAGGCGATGCCTTGTGACGTCTCGTATCATTCTATCAGAAGACCCGGCTGACAAGTCTGTAAAAGGTCCATGGAGTGTGATGACAAGGCCACGCTCATGCAATTGTCTGGAGATGCCCCTGAAGTCTTCCAGAGAAAATCGGTCCAGTGCGAGGGCATCTAGGCCGATTTCCGGATTCATTGAATATCTTAAGAAATGGTCAAGATAGGACTCATAGAGCATTGTAAATGGGATATTGACTTGCACCTTCTCAAAAAACGATGACATGTTTTGAAAATTCCTTCTTAAATTGATTGACTCAAAGCATCTATTTCACCGTAAGGCCTCAAGAAACCCGGGACTGGGGAGGCGGCGGTCGTGTCTTTTTAGTAGTCCGCATCACCCACGCAAAATGTGATTATACGCGTCAAGCCTGGATTCCAAGCAACGGAAAAGGCAGAGAAGGCCACATTCGCCCGGGAGTCGCACTGTTCAAAGACCCTCATCACAAATTGCGCAGATTGCTGCCGTCAGCCTGGAATGACTCACAAATATGCGGACTCCTAAAAAGATACTACCGCCGCCTTAATTCAACCATTTTAACCGAACTTTTTGAAATGTTAAATTTCACCCCTTGAAATCAGCGAACAATTTATATAGATTCACATTATTTTGTCGAGTAATTAACCTTTACCTGATTCTCATTGGCAATGTGCCAACACCCTCTTTCACTTCTGACTTTTTAAGGTTTGCGCCATGACCAAGGCCACGATATCAGCCCTTTATTCAGCCCTTGTCATCCCAGGGTTGGGCCAGATAAACAACCAGCAGCTCAAGAAGGGGGGTGTGATTCTCCTTCTTGTTTTTGTCCTCATTGTTGCGGGAGCCGTTAAATTATACTATATCATGCAATCTGTTGCATCACAGACCAGGAACACCCTATCAGATTACGGATCCGTAAAGGAGATGCTCAAGGCAGGGGACCTGGCAATCTTGTGGGGTCTTCTGGCCCTCTTTGCCATGATCTGGCTGTACTCACTAATAGACGCGTACATAACGGGGAGGGGAATTGATCAGATCAAGGGGAGGCACCTGCCATGAGGTCCTACCTGATTGACGAAATTTCCCCTCAAAATATGGAAAGAGTGACCCGTTTCCTCAAAGAGATCTCCATTTCTAGCGGTCTGAGTAAAATTTTCTGGGTCCCGATCCCTGAAGATCTGTTGAGTGCCGCCCAATCAGATCACCAAGACTGCCACCCTCATGTCTTTGCTGTTGAATTGGGCAATGATTGGATCAAATTTGAATTCTTTGTTCGTAATCTCAAGAACATGCGATGCACATGTCCAGGTTATTCCACAGAATCCCAAAGGAATTATATCATCAGCTTCGCCCATTGTATAATTGAACAGTTAGGCATTACGACCTAGTAGTCATTCACGAAACATAACGTTGCCAAAATAGTCACCCTTTGGGCCAGCCGAATCTCCCGGAAACTGTCTCCACTAAAATATAAGCGATTAACATAGATAAATATGAATGAAGGTTCCTCCCGGAGACAGTCAAAAGAAGTGGAGCCGGACTTCACTCATACCTTCCTACACTGAACATCACAGGCCCAAGGAACTGGATCGCATACAGCAGATTCTTGGTTCTTTTCCTACCATAGCGGAAAGTGTAATGCAAGATCCCACCCATGACCTAAACCCGTACAACTATAAGGCCCAATGGAGAGTAAAAACCAAGCATCGCCTATCCCTCTAATCCGTCGCAGATCCCTTTTTGGGCGGAGAAACCTGTCTTCAACTATGACATTGACTCCAAATGCCGTTCTCCCTATACTCCTATCCAAACAACAATCAGACAAAATGGGCGCCCCCTCTTAATCCTTCCCATTTCATTTGGATAAAACCTTTACTCGATTTCATAGAGATAAGATGATCATATGAAGTACATCAAATATGTTGCAGGCCTAGCTATTGTTTCAATAGCCTTGACTTTCTATTATTCTTTTCACTTTGATAATTTTCATGAGGTTGTGAAAGGAAGAATTTATAGAAGTGCGCAACTGGATAGTGAAAAGTTACAGAGATATATCGACACATACGAATTCAAAACGATTATTAATCTGTTGGGAAAATCTGAAGGAGAATGCTATTCCGAAGAAAAAGAAATAGCTGACGCAAACAAAGTGGAACTACATGACTTTCATTTCTCACCCAGTAAATTGCCGGGAATCACTAATCTACAC
>JAXHUM010000091.1:0-12139 GCA_034189325.1 Thermodesulfobacteriota bacterium | reverse complement strand
AAACAAGAGGGTGGTGAATTGCTCGACTCTGTCCGCATATTTGATCTATATGAAGGCGACAAGATAGATCCATCTGAGAAGTCACTTGCATTCAGGATCTGTTACCGATCTGAAAAAAGGACACTTGATGGAGGGGAGATTAATGATCTGCACGAGAAGATCATTGATAGGATCAGACAGGAGTCAGGAGGAAGACTGAGGGAGGGCTGAGGTTATATGGGCCGGATTCCTGATGACAAGCGTTATTTTCGGATGGGCGAAGCGAGTCGTATCGTCGAAGTAGAGCCCTATGTCTTAAGATATTGGGAGGAAGAATTCCCCCAGGTCAGGCCACAGAGGGCCGATTCCAACCAGAGGACATACCAGAAAAAAGACCTTGAAGTCCTGCTTAAGATCAAAAAGCTGCTCTATGAAGAGAAAATGACCATCAAGGGGGCAAAACAGCGATTGAAAAAGGATGGGGAAAGTAAGGATGCGCACACCAATCGGCTGATCCTGGAAAGTATCAAAGAAGACCTCAGGGATGTTCTGAAAATCCTCTCATAGCCCGAGTATCGTGGGTAGCCTTTATTCGACTTCCGGGACCTCTTTTCCTATTCAATCTCTCCTTTCCCATAACAGAATGCCTACGTCTATTTTCCGATCTCAATTTTCATTATTTAAACCATTGACCAGAAATCCTGAAACACACCCATTTTAGCGAGGGCAGAATTGTGGCACGTCTTTTCGGCACAGACGGTATTAGAGGAAAGGCCAATCAATATCCCATGGACGGCCATCTTGCTTTTTCCGTGGGTCAGGCGGTAGCAGATCTCTTCGGTGGTTCAGGGCGCCGCTCCCCTATAGTCATCGGTAAGGACCCTCGGATTTCGAGCGACATGCTTGAGAGCGCCCTGGCCGCGGGAATCGTCTCAATGGGAAAAGATGCCTATCTTGCGGGAATATTCCCCACTCCTGGAGTGGCTCTTCTTGCCAGCCACAGGGGTGCCGATGCCGGCATTGTCATCTCTGCCTCTCACAATCCCTACCAGGACAACGGGATTAAAATATTTTCCGGTCGAGGATACAAACTGTCCGACCAAGAGGAGGAGGCCCTTGAAAAACTGGTCTTTGAGGAGAGCCTTTCCCAAAGAGCGGTTCCTCCAAAGGAGATGGGGATGATTCAGCCTATGAAGGACGCTCGTGCTGAGTACATCTCCTTCTTAAAAAAGACCCTTCCCAGTGATATCTCGATCAAGGATTTGAAGATAGTCATGGACACGGCCAACGGCGCTACCTGTGAGGTGGCTCCTAAGGTCTTTGCCGAATTGGGTGCCCAGGTCGATGTGATACACAACAGCCCTGATGGAATCAACATCAATGATCATTGCGGATCTCAGCATACCCATGATCTTCAGAAACGTGTGTTGGAGATAGGTGCTCACATTGGGCTGGCCTTTGACGGTGACGGCGATCGTCTTGTAGCAATAGATGAGAAGGGAGACGAGATCTCGGGAGATCAGATTCTGTTTGTGTGCGCACATATGTATAAAGACTGCGGTGCGCTGACAAACAACACTCTAGTCAGTACTGTAATGAGCAACATAGGCCTTACCCTTGCGTGCCGAAGAGAGGGTATGAAGCATTTTGTATCCCAAGTCGGTGATCGCAATGTTTCGCATGATATGCGACGACTTGGCGTTGTAGTGGGAGGAGAGAACTCAGGTCACCTGATTTTTGCCGACTATCATACTACTGGTGACGGGATCCTCGCAGCAATCCAACTTGTTGTCGCAATGATCAGGAAAGACAGGCCCCTCTCCGAGCTCGCGGCAACCATCGAGATGTATCCCCAGAGACTCGTGAATGTCGAGGTCGGGAGCAAGCCGGAGATCTCTTCTCTCGTATCCGTGACAAAGATGATCAAAAAGGTGGAAAGAGATCTCGGCGATCAGGGAAGGGTATTGGTACGATACTCGGGAACCGAGAACCTATGTCGTGTGATGGTCGAAGGTCCAAGCGATCAACTGGCTGAAACTTACAGTAACCAAATTGCCCATGAGATAAAGGCGGCTCTCTCGTGAGCGTATGTCTTGCCCTAAGAGTTTAAGGAATTAAGAGAGCCATCTTTTTCTTCGTTTGTAGTGTTTCACATCTCTGTAACTTTTTCTCTTTCCGACCTGGCTAAGGCCCAAGTAAAATTCTTTGATATCTTCATTCTTCATGAGTTGTTCCGTAGGTCCATCCATAACAATATGTCCGTTTTCCATAATGTACCCATAGGTGGAGGCGGCAAGGGCAATCTTGGCATTTTGTTCGACCAGCAGCATGGATGTCTTTTCTTCTTTGTTAATGATTTTTATTATATGAAAGACCTCTTTTACAAGCAGTGGACTTAGCCCAAGGGAAGGTTCATCGAGAAGCAATAGAGACGGCTTGGCCATCATGGCTTTGCCGATCACAAGCATCTGCCGTTCACCTCCTGAAAGATAACCGCTTGTCCTCTTTTTCAAATACACAAGTCTTGGAAAATAATCATACACATGTGTCAGATCGGATTCTATGCCCCCGCGGTCCTTACGGCTGTAGGCTCCTATTCTGATGTTTTCCTCCACGGTCAGGTGCTCAAATACGGGACGTCCTTCAAGGACCTGAACAATACCCGCTTTTACGATCTCCTCTGGACCTGTTCCGTTGATCTTTCTGTCATGCCATTCTATATTTCCTCGAGTTACTTCACCAAGTTCGGTATAAAGTAGCCCGGAAATGGACTTTAATGTAGTTGTCTTGCCCGCTCCGTTGGCTCCCAAAAGGGATACTACCTGACCATCAGGGATATCCATAGAGACTCCCTTGAGTACTAGAATAACGTTGTTGTAAATCACCTCAATGTTTTCGATCTTCAGCAAAAGCGCCCCCCTCTGTTGGGTATTTGAACTCGATTTTAATCTACTACCCATGCAATGCCTTAATAAAACGAATAGGGCATTGCATGGATATCGAAATTGCTCATTGTCCTATTTCTTTTTTGGAGCGGGGAGGATCTCCCACGGCACAGTTTTAGATTTCCCAGATTCCATTCCAGTAACCTTGATGTTGTAAGTGCCTGGTGGAATCGGGTTGAGGGTTTTAAAATCCGGTTTCATCATTGGGGTCCATTTAACACGGAACAGAAAATTTAGCTTGGCTGAGGCATCTACTTTAGTGGAGAAGTCACCTTTCTCATCTGCCGTGGCAAAAGCCAAACCGACGTTTTCACCCTTTTCCACTCCTGGAATTTCGACTCCGGCCGGTAGAACAAGGTCCACGACGACCGTCTCATTAGGTTTGAACCCGCTCCCGGAGATCTCAACAGGTGTTTTTAATATGCCGGGAAAGTCCAAAGAAGTTTTGGCCGGACTAATCTTGGATGTCGCGCAGCCTACTAACAAGGGTAAAAACAAAGCAACAGTTATGACGACGAAGGTCGAAATCATTTTTTTCATATCTTTCTCCTTTTCATCTTCATGCTTGTATCTTAAGGATGTTTTAGTCCCATTTATGCATGGAAACCGCGTCGGGGACCTTCACCCAATCAGAAATACGGTTTATTTTCCCGTTTTCGATCCGGTAAAATTTGACCTCCATGCTTCCTCGGTGGTTGGTAGGGCTAAATGCGCAGGCACCGGTCAGGCCTTCTCTATGGGGTGAACCAGTAAGTTGTTTATAGGCATCAGCGAGAACTTCTCCGTCTAGGTCTTCATAACTGACGTTTTTGAGCGCCACCTTGAGGCCTGCCTCGAAATCCTTTGCAAGGGCGACACCAATATAATAAGCGCCTGTGAGATCTGAAATGGGCTCATTGGGTCGATGTTTGAGCCAGAGTTTGTGGGCGGGGTGCTTCTCCGCCTCTTCGCCTACTATAAAGAATGACGCCCTCACAACATTATTGACTTTTTCCGGGTGCATTCGAACACCGACACTTTTGGTTGGTCCCCAAAAAGAATTGTTTATGAACTGGATATTCTTCGTGATCCTCATTCTATAGGCATCTTTCATGATATTTGTTGGAGTGGGATCGACACCACCGATGAAAATATAGTTGGCACCGTTTTTTGCCAGTCGTTGCAAGTAAACAGTGTGGTCAAGGGAGCCCACAGGAAAAAACTCAGGCTTGAGGAGTGTTAGAGGTAGTGTGTCTGCATACTCCTTACCGCCTCGCAAAGACTCTCTTCCATAGGCGCTGTCCCACGAAAGATACCCCACCTTCGGGCGGCCTCCCGTACCTTTCTCTTTCCAGTCTTTTATAATCCAATCGAGGCATGCGGCAAAGCTGTCCTGGTAAGTTGTGCCCCAGTTAAAACCAGGGAGGTCTTTCCCCTGGACTTCACCGTCACCAGGGTACAAGCCAAAAATTTTGTCCCTCTTCGTGTCCCGACCCAGGGCTTTGCCAAAAGGGGTACTATGAAAGTCAGCAACAAGGACCTTATGCCCTTTTCGGTACCTTCTGTATGCTGAAACGGCACGGGCTACATTATAACGGGTATCAATGTTAATGAAGTTGATTTTAATACCGTTGATTCCACCTCTCGCATTGACCTCCTTAAAATAATCAGTTTCCCCCTTGACAAGAGGCACACTAATGGCGGCCACCGGTCCCGTATAGTCGGCAAGGCAAAGGAAGCTTGCGGCCTTTTCAGCGCATTCCCCTCTTGATGTCAATCCGAACAACATGAGATACAAACCGAGTAACACCGGTAGAGCGACGGCGACGAATCCTGTCTTTCTATGCTTTATTTCCTTCATCTCCTCCTCCTCCTATCCTGTTGTTTAAGTGGTTGAAACGATGTTGCTCTAGAAATAAGTAAGGGGCCTAATAGGTGAACGGGTAAACTCTCAGGGAGTTTTTAATAACGTTCCAAGTACGGTATAACCCCCTCGGCTCATAGATAAGGAATAAGACAATGGCTATACCGAAAATGCTTAAGCTCAGGTTTGCCGATACCTCCATTCCGAGTGAGGGAAACAGTGTCGAAAGAGGGGGTGCTACGAGCATAAGTATCTCGTCCAAAAGCACTATAAACACAACTCCAAAAAAGACCCCAGGGATACTCCCCAGGCCTCCGATAATGATCATCCCAAGATAGTAGACGTTGTCCATTAATCCAAATTGATCAGGATGTGCGAGATTAAGCCATAAGACCCAGAGAGACCCGCCTATTCCTGCATAAAAACAAGCGATAAAAAATGCCAGTAACTTGTAGTAAAATAGGTTGATACCCATAACCTGGGCAGCTAGGTCATTATCCCTTATGGCGACAAAAACCCTGCCAACCCTTGTTCTGACGAGATTCCTTGCTCCATAGGTCATCAGAGCCAAAACGGAAATAATAACATAGAATTTCTGGGGTTCTGTATCAATAAGGATGCCGAAAAATGTTGGTGGGTCCATATGCAACCCTTCCGTGCTACCTGTAATTTCTAGGTGCATTGTGAGCCATATAATCACAAAATGGAGGGCCAGGGTTGCAATAGCGAGATAAAACCCTTTAACACGCAGAGCCGAAGTTCCTCCCAGAAGGCCGATAAGTCCCGATACAATCCCGGCAATGGGCATTACTATCCAGAAGCTCAAACCGATATTCGTAAGGATGCAACTGGTATAAGCGCCGACACTCATAAATGCCGCCTGTCCAAATGATATCTGCCCACACATACCGCTCAATATCTGAAGCCCCATTGCCACAATTGTCATAATCGCCATTTTGTTAAACAGGCTCAGGAGGTAATAGTTGTCAAAGAGAGGGAAGATCATTACAAACAGAAGGGAAACAATTAGACAGATCCAGTGGAATTTGGTCCTTACTATGCTCATATCGCTGCTATAGGTTTCATCAAAAACCCCGCATGGTCGCCACATATTAGATCCTTTCTATCTTGACTAGACCAAAAAGGCCGTAAGGTTTTACCCATAATAGTATGAGAAGAGCAATATAGGCTGCGACGTCTTTAAGCCCTCCGCCAACAAAGGGGTCTAGATATCCGGCAGCAAAAGTCTCAAGCAAACCGAGAAGCACACCGGCTATTACCGCCCCTAGCAACGACTCAAGCCCTCCGAATAGAGCGACAATGAGACCTTTAATTCCTAGGAAGGGAAGTTCATACTGGATATCCATAATAATCGCCAGAGAAATTCCCGCTACTGCTGAGACAATAGTAGAAAGTATCCAGATAAAGGCAAAAATCCTATCAACTCCTATGCCGGTACTTTGGGCAAGCTGATGATTTTCGGATGTTCCCCTCATGCCAAGACCTATAGTCGTAAATTTGAAGAGAATGGCTAATCCCAAGAAAATGATTATAGTCACAGCAAAGCTGAAAAGATGGACACTTGAAAGGTGAACATCGGCCAATTCTACAGACCATGAAGGCAGGAAAGTGGGCAGTCCTTTTGATACCCCTTTCAGGTTCATTTGGACAAAGCCACTAATGGCAATAAAGATTCCAAAAGTAACCAGAAAGGCTGAAAAGCTGGACTGGCCGATCATGGGTCGCATAGCAAATCCATTTACCATTAACCCAATGACCACAGCAACAATGATCATTAGGGGAAGAGCCAACCACAAAGGAAGAGACCACGGCACAAGACAATACCAGAAAAACAGGGCAATAACCGTCATAAGCTGCCCGTGGGCCAGGCTGACAACATGAGTGGCTTTGTAAACCAATACTATGCTGGCAGCTACAAGTGCGTATAAACAGCCGTTCATCACTCCAGTCAAAGTCAATCCCAAAAATTGATCCATTGTATTCCTGCTGTTAGATGATGCTATTGATATGAATATTCGTTTTGATTACACCCTCTTTTCCGTCCCTGTAAGTTATTTTGGTCTCCACCGAATGGGTCTTTCGGTTTTCAAATAAGGCATTGATGATATCGCCGTAACGCCCTTCCACATAATCTCGACGAATCTTCCTTGTCCTTGTCAGTTCTGCCTCATCTGCATCAAGTTCCTTATGAAAATTGGCGAATTTCTTAAGGCGAAATTCGCCCGGGACCGTCTTGTTGATTGCCTTGATCTCTTGAGCAATGAGTTCGATTATTTCAGGACGTTGGGAGAGATCAGTGAAGGTTGTATAGGGAATACCGTTCGACTCTGCAAAGCGGCCTGTATTATCCAGATCAATGTTAATAAGTCCCCCCACATTTTCAGAATCTTTTGCTCCAATAACAAGAGCGTCCTTTATAAAGGGACTGAATCGTAATCTGACCTCGATATATTGAGGTGAGAATTTTTTCCCCTTATTTCCCAGGGGCTTCATATCCTGCATTCGGTCAATGACGATAAGATGACCGTCATCTGTGATATGGCCAAAGTCCTCTGTATGAAACCATCCATTCCGCAGCTTTTTTTCAGTTGCTTCCGGCTTGTTGTAGTAGCCGGAGAATAAATACTTACTCTTAACAAGGATCTCTCCCTCCTCAGACAGCTTAATTTTGGCCCATGGGGTAGGTACACCGGATGATTCCGGCCTAATATCACCCTTAGGAGGAATGGAAATAATGCCCGCTTCCGTCAATCCATAAAACAGTTTCACCTCAACTTGCATTGCCAGGAAGTACTTAATTATCTCCGGGCTGAGGGCGCCACCTGCTGAATATGCAACGGCTACATTACTCAATCCGAGTCGGTCTCGAAGTTGTCTAAGAAGGGTTTGAAATACGAGCCAATACCCGATTTTTAGGAGAGGTCCCGGAGAGTTATTTAACATCTTGGTATCGGCGACTCTAAGGGCGATACGCATACCGTTTCGATAGATAAAACGTCTTAAACGACTCGAATCGGCCATCTTGGCTTGAATTGTCCGGCTTACGCTCTCCCATAATCTGGCACTATAAAAAAGGAGTTCCGGGCCTATTTCACGAACATTCTGCTGTACGGTCTCCGGTTCCTCCGGGAAATTTATTTCTATACCTGAAAGGAGGCAGCCAAATCCCAAACATTGTTCTGTTGCCCAGGCAGGAGGTATAAATGAAAGATACCCCTTGCACTCTTCTTTCCATTTGTCGAGCTCTGCCAGACTCATTCCTGAGCCTACGAGCCATTGATGACTGAGCATTGCCCCTTTAGGGTTTCCGGTTGTGCCGGAGGTGTAACAAAGAACGGCAATATCACTTCCATTTCCCGCGGCAACACTTTTTTCAAAAGAGTCCGGGTTTTCCTTCTCAAATTTAATCCCTAGTTCAAAGACCGTCTCGAACGAATAGAGGTATTTCTCTTCATAATTCCAAAGACCTTTCTCATCCCAATAGATCACTTGACGTAGGTTGGGGACCTCCTCTTTTATTTCAATGATCTTATCAACCTGCTCCTGATCATGGGCAATAACCAATGTGGCCTCGCTATCCAATATGTAGTATTTAACTTCAGAAGGAATGCAATCGGTAAAAACGCCTACAACAACTCCTCCGGCTGATTGGACTGCCAGTTCCGCCCAATACCACTCAGGTTTGTTTTCTCCTATTATGACGGCTTTTTCCCCTCTCATAAAGCCGAGTGAAGCTAGGCCTAAAGAGAGAAACTTCACCTTTTGAAGACAATCATACCAGGTATAAGGCTGCCATATCCCTTCATCTTTGACTCTCATGGCAATCTTTTTTTTGGCATGAACCTCTTGGTAGGTCTTCAGAAAACATTTGGGCATTGTATCGTAGGAAGAGAACACCATCTGTCTCACATACCTCCCTTATTCATCTTCATTTCCCCCTAAGTAGGCTTCTATAACCTTTGAGTTAGTGTAGACATCTTTGGGTAAGCCTTCGGCAATCTTAAGTCCGAAGTCGAGGACAACGGCTCGGTCGGAGATGTCCATGACGACATCCATATCATGCTCTACCAGGACTATTGGTATTTGATTTAATTCGACAACATCAATAATGAACCGTGCCATATCTCCCTTTTCGTCCATGTTCATCCCGGCCATAGGCTCATCTAGGAGAAGGATCTTGGGCTCTAAAGTCAAGGCCCGACCTAATTCCACCCGCTTCCTTAAGCCGTAGGCGAGACTTCCTACCTGCTCATGCCTGATGGCCTCGATTTCGAGAAAATCGATAATTTTTTCAATTTTTTTCCTGAATTTTATTTCCTCTTTTTTTGCGGGTCCGAAAAAAAGCATACCCGCCAAAGCGCCTCGCTTCATGTGAATATGGGTGCCGGCCATAAGGTTTTCCAGCGCTGTCAATCCGCTATAAAGCTCAATATTCTGGAAGGTGCGGGCAAGCCCAAGCTTTGCAATTTTGTGGGGAGACAACCCTGTCAGATCTATACCATTGAACCTGATTTTGCCGGCCTGCGGTTTGTAAAAGCCGTTAATACAATTCAGCAAACTCGATTTTCCCGCTCCATTTGGTCCGATAATCGCCAGGATTTCACCATTCTTAACTGTCAGACTCACATCGTGAAGGGCTTTTATGCCACCGAAATTCAGACTTAAATTCTCTATTTCCAAAACCGTTTCGTGATTCACGGGTATCTCCTGAATTATGTTGATGCTTATATCTCAAACATTGTTTATAGATGGACGCTAGGAATGCCGTCCGAGAATGTCCTTTTCGCCCGACTCTGCATTGTTTCAAAAGAATAATGCTCGGAGGTAAACGAGCTTGCGAGATTCCGATACTACCTGTATGATTGGGAGTATTTCTTGGAAATGCCTTGTATTGTGAAAAAATTGTTTTTCACGCACAGACTCCTAAATCGTACCTAATTCATCATTGGCTAACGTCACTCCTCAAAGGGAGATGTCACCATTCCCAGCGAATCATAGTGATAGCCCATAACTTCACGGACCGTGCCTAATAGCTCCCCTGTGGTGCCAAATGCTTTTGTGGCTAACACCATGGCCGGCATAACATTTCTGCCTTCCCCTGCATCATCGCTGAGGCGTTTAATCGCCTCTTTGAGTGCTTTCATGTCACGTTTACGTTTGAGTTCTTTGATGGCATCTCTCTGTTTCCTCGCTGAGTCGCGAGCAATTCTTTGAATACCTAAAGGTGTTTTGCTTTCCTGTTCAGTCGTAAATATATTAACGCCGACGATCAGCTTTTCACCGCTGTCCAACTCTTTTTGTCGGCTCAAAGCTTCTGTTTCAAATTCGCTATCCAGCCATTCGGTGCGGATTGCCTCCTCCATGCCGCCCAATGTGTCCACCTCTTTCATTACCTTTAAGATCTCTTCCTCCAGCTTGTCGGTTAGGCTTTCAATAAAATAGGATCCTCCCAATGGATCAGCCACGTTGGTTACTCCTGTTTCATAGGCCAATATTTGCTGGGTTCTTAGGGCTTGAAGATGTCCCTTTTCAGTGGGCAAGCATACTGGTTCATCATAGCTGCAGCAGTGAAGGGATTGAACGCCCGATAGAACGGCGGCAAGGGCTTCATATGAAATACGAACGATGTTATTGAGCGGTTGCTGGGGAACAAGGGAACATCCGGCAGTATGAACCGCAAACCGAAACTGCATTGCCCTGGGATCTTTTGCTCCATACTTCTCTTTCATTAATCTGGCCCAAATCCTTCTGGCAGCCCTGATTTTGGCTATTTCTTCGAAAATGTCTATGTGGCAGGAGACATAAAAGGCAAATCTCGATGCAAAGTCGTCAATATTGAGGCCTCTTTTGATTAATTCATCAATGTAGCACATGGCAATGCCGAAGCCGAAAGCCACCTCTTGAGGCGCGGTAATTCCCTGCTCTCTCAGGTCATACATATTCACCGTGGTGGGATACCATTGAGGAATTTCACTGCTGCAATATTCTATGATATCGGCGGCAAGTTTGATTGATAGATCGAGGGGACAGGCAGGCCTGAACCCACAATACCTGCCATGGATGGGATCATTTTGGATTGTGCCTCGCAAGGAAGCGATATCATACCCTCTATTCTCCGCAACAGCCACGTACTGTGCCAGAGTGGCAGAGGCGGAAGGCGTCGTTGAGATAACCGACCAGCTGACCTTGTCGAGGGGAATGCCTTCCGTCATCTTTTCCATATCCTGAATAGAACTGACACTGACTCCCATTAAACCTACTTCATCGGCCGCTAGCGGGTGGTCGGCGTCAAAGGCCATTTCATGGGGAAGATCAAAAATAGTATTCAATCCTGAACCACCATGCTCGAAACAGAAACGCAAACGTTCATTAGTGTCTGTTGGGGAACCAAGGCCGACGACTTCCCGTTTGGTCCAGTACCGGCCCCTGAACATATTGGGATGAATTCCTCTGGTATAGGGGTATGTTCCTGCGTCTGCTACGTCTTTCTTGTAGGCCTGGTCTTTTCTATCTTCGGGCCTGTATATCTCTTTCAGTTCATAGCCGGACCAACTTTTCGTGCTGGCTGGTTTGTCATAGTAGTTCTTCAGATAGTCACCCCAATCGGATTGATCAGGACTATCTGACTTTGGCTTTCTATCTTCCACTGCACTTATCCCCCTTTTTAAAACGAGCTTCAAGGTAGGTGCTTCACCTGCATTGGAACTAATCACCAAAGGATCATGAACACGAAGTATTCAATGTTTCAGGTATAGTTATGTGTACAGCTTATTGATTAAGAGTCTAGAGGATGAGTTGTTCTGCTGTTCTGTTTTATTTGTCTTGCTTGGGTGTATAAAAACCGTTCTTATTAAGCTTTATAAGTAGCCATTAAAAAAGAATATTTTAAAGAACTAGAACTGCAGATTAAAAAATAGATCAAGCATTAATAAACGAAACATAATTCCGTCGATTTTAGTTTCTTTTTCCAAAAACTGATTTATCAGTGCTTATATCCGTTTGTGATATGTTTAATGATAGATAAGACGCAGTGTGTTGATAATTTAGTGCCCGCACATGAATGGAGGGGCCCAGTTTGGTGACTTAATGAGCAAAAAGGTATTGTTTACCATAAAAAGCGATTGTAACAGGCTTTACAAAAGATATTGTTTGCTGTCAAGAGTTATTTTAGCCCCATATGTTTTATTGGGTCCGCTTTCCGGTGTTCGTCTTCATGAAGGTGACGGTAAAGAGGCTTGTCTGGGAAGTGTTTTCCGTGGCATGGCCAAGGCGTATCCCTCGTGGTCTCAGTCAAATTGCCAAAGGTTGTCTTGAAGGTGATGACAGGGGCGAGAAAGTGGTAGCCTCCCTT
>JAXHUM010000090.1:0-12465 GCA_034189325.1 Thermodesulfobacteriota bacterium | reverse complement strand
CACCAACGAGCCTTTCCACCTGAGCATTTGCTTAAGGGAACAGAGAAGGGCTTCCCCGCACTCTTTTATCGGCCAACAGGTATCGAAACCGCTTCTACTCGTGGCGCAGGGCCTCTCCTGGATGCAATTGTATCGCCCGCCAGGCAGGGTAGAAGCAACCGAATCCTCCGATCAGGAGACCTGCACCAACAACTTGCAGCAGCGTCAGCATCGTGATCCTGGCCTCGACGAACCCGCCGGTCCTGGGTGAATGGGCGAAGAAATAGAGACCGAGGATTCCTAGAAGAATACCTCCCACAAGGGCGGCGAGAACCAGAAGAAGGCCTTCGCTGAAGATCATGGACAGGATTCGGGTCGGTTTCCATCCCAGGGCCGAGAGGATGCCGATTTCCCGGGTCCGTTCGCTGACCGACATCAGCAGGGTGTTTAACATGATCAGGGCTCCTATAAAAACAGCGACCAGTGACGTTGCCCAGGAAAAGGACCGGAGTATTTGCATCATATGATTTTTTTTTGCCACCATCCCTGTTTGCATGAATGAAAGGTCGGGGAAGGCAGCGTTCAACCGGTCGATGGTGGTCGCAACATCCATTTTGTTCTTGGGATCGGCGATACGGAGATTGAAGGCCGTGACTTTGCCGGGACGATCGGTCAAACGCTGCAACCTATCCAGGGGAAGGACCACGGCACTGCTCCGGATCACCCCGCCCGGTCGGGAGATGCCCGTCACCCGGCTTTTATCTCCGTGAAGAGTCAGCTCACCGCCCACATCAAGACCAAGAGCCTGTGCAATGCGTTGGCCGACGATCACCCCATTGGTGCTTGAGTCCGGCGGGCTCGATCCTTCTTGCACGACAAGGCTCTCCCACAGGAAGCTTTCCATGGGCCAGCCCACCACCACGACGGTATGCCCCGAGTTGAGGATCACCCAATCGATGAGTTCCGGGCTCACAGCGACAATTCCCGGGAAGCTCTTAAGGGCGTTTTCCTGTTTTTCATCGATGGACCCGCTGAGAATATCGATCACCCCTTTACGGACGGCAATTACATGGGTGCCGCGCTCCTCCAGGGCACCGACATAGGCACGCTCAACCCCGTTGGACATTCCCATCACCACGACGAAAAGTCCTATGGCAGCAGAAATGCCGGTCACGGTAAACCAGGTTCGCAACGGTCTTCGACGCAGATTGTTCAGCGGGATAAGCAAAAAAGTCATACTCTGTATCACTCCAACCGGTTATCACCGACGATCCGGCCGTCGACCAGCTCAATGCAACGCTTGGCCGAAGAGACAAGATCGCGGTCGTGGGTAACGAGGACAAGGGTTGCCCCATCCCGGACATGGATCTCTTCCAGCAATGTCATAATTTCCCGCGAATTCCCGGAATCGAGGTTGCCGGTGGGCTCGTCAGCCAGAATCAGCTCGGGCGCATTGGCCAGGCTGCGAGCAATGGCCACTCTCTGGCATTCTCCTCCGGAAAGCTCGGCAGGGTAATGGTGAGTTCTGTGGGACAGACCGACTCTTTTCACCAGGTATCGTGCACGCTCTCTTCGCTCCCGATTGTTCGCTGTTACGCCGAACATGGGGATTTCGACGTTTTGCAGCACATTAAGTGTCGGCAGGAGATGAAAGGTCTGAAAAATAAAACCGATCTTTCGGGCGCGGATATCAGACCACGAACCGGGAGTGCGGGGTTCGTATCCTTCAAAGCATACGCGTCCCGCTGACGGTGAATCGAGGCCGGACATAAGCTGTAACAGCGTTGACTTTCCGCCCCCGCTGCGTCCGACAACGGCGACGAAATCGTGCCGATCGATGACGAGATCCACATCCTGTAACGCAACGACCCTGCCATTTTTGAAAAACCGACTTACTCCGGATAATGACACCAATGATTCCGCACTCGCCTTATCATGGGATTCCGGCTTTGTTGAGATATTGTCTTTAAGTGTCATAGAAAATCATTCCGTGGGTTATGGCAATGAAGTTTCGAGTGGAATTCCTGAGCCATTATCCTGCGGCGGCAATAGGGAATATGCGGAATCGGACCCGAAGATCAAAAACATGAGCAATGAACACCGGCCAGAATGCCCCATAGAAAAAGGCCCATGTTATTTCTCCCAGGGGAACATTGAATAGGGTATGCCCCCACAATGTCCCCAGGTTCCAGCTCTCCAGGAATCCAGGTAGCAGCCAGAAGCCGATTTTCATGAGAACAAAATGGGCGACGCCATAGCCGATCATGCCGAGGAGGGCCACCGTCAAGAGGTCTTTGCGAAGCAGCAGCAGCAGGCTGAAGACAATGGCATTGCTGAAAATGAGCGCCGTCATGGGATTCGCCCCAAAGGCAAGCAGAAACAGGAAAAACAGAATCACTGAAATGGTGCAGAAAGAAAAATAGCGCGACAGTATCCGGCTCAAAGATGTATCCCTGGATGAGCGGTAATCGAAAAACAGCAGGACCACCAGGACCACCATGGCCCCGACCACGAAGGAACAGATCGCATCTTCAATCCCAAGAACCCAGCCGCCGAAGCGTTTTGGATACCAATAGATCTCTTCAAAATAAATCAAGAAAGGAAAACAGGGAATGTTGACCAGACCCGCAAGGTAAACCAGGCGCCGATTTCCCTTGGCAACGAATAGGAGTCCTGAAAAAAGGACGAACAGGTAAAAAAGGTTGGCAAAAAGGTATGGATACATGTTGACGAGGTTCGTCTCAGATATTGTCATCTCATCCTGCTGCAGTTCATCGTCTTCCTTGGCATTGTCATTCGACCGGTCATGCGGAATTCAGCATCCTCCTTTCCCGACTCCCATAAGAAATTATTGATAACGAGGTGATAGGGCGACTGGCCAATCTACCGTGATAGTATAAGTGATTTCGCGTAGTGTGCCAAGGACAAAGTAGCCCCAAGATATAGTTGTCCTGGAACCGGATTGATAGGGTGAGCGGGACTATCGATGGCCTCAGGGTCGAACGAGCGGCACCCGGTCGATCTACTACATTGTATTCAATTAGGTTTTTTGAATAACTTCTATTCTAATGTACTGAAACTATTGTGCTCCTGGGTTTCTTATGTAACGATATAAAGATGGACAGAGGCTTTGGGTCTCGGGCACCTGTCAGGAATATCCCGTGAAAGATATTTCCAAAAGCTCTTTTAAGGAAGATCAAGCATAGTTTGACATTGACACGTCGCCCGACTTTGAGGAGATATTACCAGGCCGTATGGGCGAGGACAAAACAAACAGCATCTATCGAGCTCAAAGGGGTGTTTCTGTTGAGGCCCTGAGGAAAACTCTCCAAGTTTGAGAAACCGTTTGACCTTGAATCCAGGAGGAAAAAATGAGAAATAGGCACGGCTGGAAGACCGCTTTAAAACTATGGATGCTCGTGGTCACGGTGTTTTTGGCAGGATGCGCGGGAAAGCACGCTTTCGTTCGCGAAACAAAACCGACCGTTTATATGGTTAAACATGGGACTCAAGAATTGATTGAAAGGTATGCGCCGGTTTTCATGGTTGAGAATTTCCGGGAGACCTTTAATCGAATCGGCAGTGTGACCGCGTGTATAGATGAGAGAGGTAACGAAGACCTTTTCATAGACCATCAAAGGCCTGCTCTCTACTACATGGCCAAAACGTTTCAAACGGACAGAGCAAACTATACCAACCTTATCTATCGCGTGCATTTCCAAGAGGTCCCATTCACTCTTGTTCCCTTCACATTAACCGCAGGAAAGAATGTGGGAGTTATGGCGATTATAACGCTTGATGAAAAAGAAAAGCCGGTGCTGCTGACGACGGTGGGGACGTGCGGATGTTATGCCGCCATTATTCCCACCAGTAATCTGCCGCCGGATACATATCCCGAGAAATGGGAAAAAGACTCTCTGAATGTCTATGGAGAAAGGCTCCCATCCCTCCTCGATTTCTCATCCTTCACCAACCCCAAAATAATGATTACCTTAAGATCCCATGTGCATCGTGTTATGGATATCAAGATCCGGGAAGAAGCCTCTCTTACTGACACGGATCCCTTTTTCGTCATCAAGGCCTCTCTCCTGCCTATGGACTCTCTTGAGAAGATACACCTAAACGGCAAGACCACAAGTCTTTACCATGACACATGGCCTTTAAAAGGCTACGTTAAAGGTTCTTTCAAAGTGTGGGAGACTCTTTTCTTGAGTATTATAAGCCTGGATTTTTTTGTCGGAACGGACAAGCTCTATGGCGACAGCAGGGTCACTGGAAATCCTTTTTACACCTCCTTGAAACCCTGGAATAGGAATGCCTCGGATATGTGGGATTTTACTGGATTCCTGAAATTCTGGGGATGGCGGTTATAAAAAGGGAAGTCCATCATAGAGGATTTGCCGGATATAGTGATGATATATGAAAAGCCTATTTCCTTTCAGGCGGACAACTCTCAGCGGCCTTCTATATCCGCTCCCGGCGAATATCCTTCTGGACACACAGGACCTTGCCATTGAAGTGAAAAATCCACAGGCCGAGAAAAAGATCCATTCTATCGAAATCTCCTTCTTTTTAACTAACTAGTGTCCATCCATAAATGAGGATTTTTGTTCAAGATCAAGGCATGCGAAAAAACAACCGCAGGCATATGTGTAATATTCCGAGGATTATTTTTTGAGCATAACACCGAGATTGGGCAAAAAGACCATTCATGGATGGAGACTAACTAACAGGATTTAAGGGCTGTTGGTTTCGAAACAATTTCAAAGAGCGAGATAAGGGGAAAGCGATTAAATGATGATCACGGGTGGCACAGGTTTGATGAATTCTTGACGGAAGCTGTAAGTATAGGCGCCTTGTGCAGGCACCATAAGAAGGTCTCCGGGCTGGATATCATCCCCCCAATAGGAATAGCCCCAGACGTCATGCGGTGTACACAGGGATCCTAAGACATCGCAGGCCTGTTCCTTTAACGAAGGTCTCGTAAGGTTCAGGATGGGGGAATATTCCTGTTTAAACTGCTCCCAGCCGACGGCATTTGTGCCTCCATCGGTAATAACCAGATTTGACGCCTTTTTGTCGACCACGGAGATAAAGATGTGCATTGCATCGCTGCAAATCCAACGGCCCGGCTCCAGACAGATTCGACAAGATTTATATTTCAATATGTGCTCATAAATCGCCGAGCCGAGTTGTTCCGCAAAAGACTCAATAGGTGTTGCAGGCAGGCGGTAGAGATTTGAATTTGGATCAGCCCCTTTTCCCAGAGCGTTTCGAATCTTTCCCGCCGGTGTTCCTGAATTCAGCAACCATTCTCCCTGCGGAGGCCAATAACCACCACCAATATCAATAAAAACTATGTCCTCCCTCAAATAAGGTGACATTTCTTCAAACGATTTACCAAGGACTTCTATGAAATCAATCTGCTTTTCAGGTGAAAGATTCCAGCTGGTGTGGAATTGGAGCCCTTGTAGCAGAACATGGCGGCATTGCCTGGCCTCTTTCCAAAAAAATGGGAGATCCCGGGTCGAAATCCCGAATTTTCGCCAGAGACCATTGGTATCGGTCGTTAATCGCACTCCTGCACGGACTTCCTTTTTCTTTGATGCGGCAATATTTTCAAGTCGATACAGTTCACCAAAACTATCTATGAGAACAACAACGTCTTCAGCGTGTTGAGTTGCCAAATCCAATTCCTGATTTGTTTTGCCCGGCCCGCTGAACACCATATCATGGGAATCAAGGTCCAGGCCCATTTCCAGCTCAAGACCGCTGGAGACATCCAGACCGAAACCGCATTTAAGAAGGGTCCCGGCAACGGCCGGATGGTTGTTGCTTTTAACGGCATAATAGAAAGAGACTTCTGGAAGAGCCTTTTTGAAAACAGTTTGAAATTGACGTGCCTTTTCTTCCAGCACGTCGGATTCCAGAATATACACCGGGAGAGGGCCTTTTTCGAGGGCCTGGAGATACTTGTCCCGGCGGCCCATATGGTAATTCACACAGGACAAAAGCTCATTGCGTGGCAGTAAAGGAGTCTCTTGTTTGAGGATGTTTTTAAGTTCATCCAGAAGCTCAGAATCGTCAGCAACCATATTTATCTCAATCAACCTCAATAATAACTTTGTCGAGCACTTCCACACACTGCCTTTCCAGGTTCCTGCCTTTCCATGGCTCAAATACAATGTGTCCCAACAGCCAGGAATCGTAGTCTGCAGGCGGCATCCTGATCACATGCCCTGGAGTCCGCCGCAAATCTATATCACGGATACGCGGATCTTGACGTAACGGTGAGATATCGATTTTTCTTAGAACCCCTCCTGACTTTGCCCGGAGGCATAATCCAATATATGGGTCCAGGCCGTCAAGATGGGGAAGTCGGATAGGGACAAGCTGGGCAAAATCAAGGTTCAGCTTGAGCATATCCTGGCGAAATCTTTGTCGCATCAGAAATGGTAGGCAATCTCCTCCGGGTCTAGGCGCCATCTCCAGCAGCATAATCGTATTATCCTTTATCAAAAAATCCGCCATGCAGAGAGCCCGTTTCAGCCCCAAGGCCCTGGCGCTTTGACACAGTGTGCGTTGAAAAGCTGTCGGATCGATTCCCGACGGCAAGGATGCAGGCAGGATATAACCCAGAGTGGTTCCAAAAGGGCCCTGTTGATCTTCGATTTTCCGTGTAATTCGTATAACCTCTGTACGCCCGTTCTCCAAGAAAAAATCGCAACTAAACTCTTTTCCGGCAACAAATTCTTCAGCTATAATCAGGGGACCATTCCCACCGGAAAATCTATAAAGTCGATTCTCGCGTTGTCTTGTCAATCCAACAAAGATTTCATCATAACATCTTTCACAGTCATTTTCATTTTCGCAGTAAAACACCAGTTCGCTGCCGCTGCCACTAACCGGTTTAAGGACACAAGGAGCATTGATATCATTTAAAAATTCAACGGCGTCTTTTGATGATTCCAGCCTCCGAATGCGGGGGCACTCGAGATCCCATTGGCGCCAGAGTGTTTTGGAGAGAAACTTATCGCGGCAGTTGCAAACAGACTCCAAGGAAGAGTAGTTTAGAGAGAATTCCTGTGCAAGAAAGGCCGTCAATTCCATGGATTCGCAATCATAACTGGTAATTCCATCGATGGAAAGGCCCCACATCCGAAGATGGTTTTTCAATTTTTCCCTGGCCAGATCATAGTCTGAAAGGTGGCACAGGATCTCTTCATGCGGCGCGGGATTTGGCTGCCCAGATCCATATCTCATCAGAGGGTCCGTAAGGAAGAGGGCGCGTTCAGGGCACCGGCATCTGATCCAATCAATATAGTCTGTTGTTGTGCCGACAACAAGCACCCTTGGAATATTAGGCACAAGCGGTTCGCTTTTCTGCGTGAAAGTCTTGCGGGATTTCTGATTCAAAAGGCATTAGAATCTGATAGAGAGGCCTCGGAGTCAAATGAAACCTCTTTTTCCAGCCAAAATCCCCGCAGAGGAAATCAACTTGTGAGAGACGCTTGAGGCAAGCCCATTCAATGTGATGGAAATTGATTAGTTTGGCAACGCCCGGGAATTCAGGATGAGTCCCACCCGCCAAGACGGTACAAGAAGACCCCCAAACGGCAGCTACGTCTACAGCGGCCGCCTTTCCACCTAACAGGACTGTGGAGACATGCAGCAGGCCCTTTTTGCACAACCAGGCCAAGAGGTTTTCAAAAGCTTTCATGAAACGGGTATCATTAAAATAGGAGCGCTCCCCGAAGGCATCCGTATTCATCTTGAACATAAGGTCAACATCGGCAAGGCGGTCATGCCTAAAAGAAAGGCCGGAACCCTTCAAACCCGTCAGTTCCCGGTCCAGCTTCTTACGGGATTTTCCCGAAAACCGTTGCATATAGATCTGGTAGGAATAGCTGTATTGTCCGGGGAAAAACAGATATCCCATTTCATCTATGGACATGGACTCATGATTCATAGAGATAGAGTCTCTGGTCAGATAGCGAATGTTGGCTTCCCCAGGTATATGTCCCAACAATGCTCTGAAAACTTCAGAGTTACGGGCCATAATCTTATTCTGCTCCAGCCATGTCTTTCCTTGCCAGATTTCGCCTGGAAAGTGACCATAACACTGCTCTTCTTCAATCCAGCTCAATGCCAGCAGGCCGTAGATGTCTCCATGCCTCTCGGCGACCAGGAAATAGGGCTGGTTGTTGTACTGCTCTTGAAAGCAATCCCTTACAGACCAAAGGTCAAAGACACAGTTCACGGGCCAGTTGTTTTGCCAGAGTCGGCGACACTCATCCAGATCTTCACATGCTCTGATCCTAAGCAATATCCCGCCTCTTATTTCCGTAATGCCACATGCATTGTGCTATGACTTCCCCCAAAAAAATCCTGGGAAAAGGCCTTTACCATTTCGGGTGAGTATGGTTTGCAGCTGAAAACATCCAGATAGGCCGCATTCGTCAAATTTGCAAAATGCGCCGATATCAGCGAGGTTTCGATCAACTGAACCATGGAATAACCTTCAACACGTTCGTCCTCACCAAAATGCACAACCTGTGTCTCCCCAAACCTTTTCATTCCAATTAAATCGCATAATTCAACTACAAAACGCCGTATTTCATCAGCATTACGAATCTTGCTTGGATTGCACTTATAGATGTCGATGGAAGAGGCAATCCCCCAGACCTTTTGTTCAATTGCCATCTCCATAAGTGTCAGCGTTTCTCTTCTAAAACTATTCTTCATGTGTCCCCATGTGTCCATAAATGACTTCCCTATGCTAGAATTACCACAAAAAATCTTCTCTTCCTTATCACCCTGACGGTCAAAAATACCCTTTTCTTCAGAAGTGCCTTTTCGGCCTGAGTGACATTTTGGGCCAACTCCAAATCCTACTGGCAGTTAACTTAGACTATTCCATGAAAAAGGCGATCTCTCCCCCACTGAGCATTGACGCCCATCCTTACCCAGAACAGCATCCGTATCCCCTCGTTTCGTTATTAAAGGAGTCAGCGCCCAGGTGTGTGGAGAGTTTTTCTTAATCGCGTGAATATCGACTTCTTACAAAGACACTAATCTTCCTTTGTCAAGCCCTCCCAATAATCGTCCTTCAGCGTCTTTCTGTGATGAAAACGCTTGCCGGACTTCTTCGTCCTGTGGCTGGGGTTTTCATCTTCCACGTCACTGGGATGCCTTCCTTTACCATTGCTTTTCCGGGCATTTGAAAAGCTGGGCTTGATTGCAAATTTAGATTTTTTCATAGCCTGTGTCGCGTTGGTGTTTCCAAAAATGACATTTTCAATGGTAGCCAGCCAGCATTATTCATGCCGATTCCAGCATTAATCATAACTATTTCAAATAACACGATAAATATGACTAAAGCCAGTGATTTTAAAATATAGGCGACCATAAATCGGCATCTATTTACCGGTATCGCCTGATATCTGTATTCAAATACCATTAATAGGTGAATTTATCTTGCCAATCCGGCTTATTAAGGTGTAATCTTTACGGCAAATTGCCAGCAACATCTCTTGTTTGCAAGATTTGGCAATTCAATGCCGATTTTTATCCCCAATCAAGACAATCTAAAGGTGATAGTCGCTCTATTCCATATACGGTGGCACATGCTGATACGACTGGTTCTCGCTACTAAACAAAAGGATTTGCAAAGGCATCTTGAAAGGAAGTTTGATCTCTCAGACGTCAGGGTTGAAAGCTTTGGGCGGACAAGAGATATTTGGCAAAGTGTAGTCCGCAGTTGCGGGGACATTATTGTTATAAGTGAATCTATTATACCCAGGCCAAGCGACACCGGGATCGCCATCCTCAATGACCTCCCTGAAAATCCTACGACAGTCGTCCTCCATCATACAGATGATTCTGAAGAGTTTGCCAAATTGGTGGCGGCAGGAGCCGATGTGGTCCTTTACGAAGGCACTTCCAAGAAAAACCTTGCCGAGGCCATTGAAGCAACTCTGGAGTCCCGACGACAATTCGTCCAGAAAAAGCGAGTCTCTCAGACGAGTCTTGAGAAACCCAAGATTACCGATTTCTACTCTTCTAATGAGGCAATGCGGATATTTATTGAAGAAGTTGAGCAGGTGATCCCCAGCTCCTCCCCCATTCTGATACTTGGGGAAACAGGTGTCGGGAAGGAACATCTGGCAAAGGCAATTCATGCTGATAGCCCTCGGGCCGCAGGTCCTTTCATTACGGTCAATACAGCTGCATTACCTGAACAGCTTCTTGAAAGTGAATTGTTTGGACATGAACAGGGGGCCTTCACAGGAGCGATACGGACTCGAAAAGGCGCCTTTGAATTGGCCCATAGAGGGACCATTTTTTTGGATGAAATTGGAGATATGCCAATACATTTGCAGGCCAATTTATTGCGGGTGCTTCAGGATTATGAGGTAAAACCCATTGGCGGGGAGAGACCTTTCTTTGTGGACGTGAGGGTCATCGCCTCTACGAACCATGATCTCGAAAAAGAAGTTGAGAGCGGGACCTTTCGAAAGGATCTTTTTTATCGTTTGAGTGTGGTGGCGCTCACCATTCCACCTCTGCGCCATCGCGTTGAAGATATCCCTGACATGGCAAGGTATTTCGTCAACTATTACCAACACAAGATTGGTCGGGAAATCAACCGGATTTCAGAGTCGGCCATGAAATCACTTTGCCGTTACGATTGGCCCGGAAACGTGCGGGAACTCATGAATGTTATTGAACGAGCCATGCTGATCTGCAAGTCGGATGTAATCTCGAGAATAGATCTCCCTTCCGCGGTTCATAGCAGAAATTCAGATTCAGACCGCCTCCTTTCCTGCCAAGGCTTCAGCCCAAAAGACTGGGACAACAAAACGCTCCCTGAGGTTCAAAAGGAGGCGCTCGATCACGTTGAGAAGAAATATCTCGAGATGGTCCTCAAAAAAACCCATGGTAGGGTCGGAAGGACGGCACAGATCGCCGGAATTCATCAAAGGGCTTTATATAACAAGATGAGACGACTGGGCCTTCGAAAAGAGGATTTCAAAAAGTAAAGACAACGGAGACTCTCCTCTCAAGGTAGAGCGACAATAAAAAATCCGTTTTCGGTTTTGGGGAAAATTGAAGACTAGGGCGACAGGGTTTTAACTCACCTGAAATACCGGAATGTAAAAGAACGGAAATGACTTGTGCCTGTTGTGGAAAGACTTTAAGGTTTATTGCTTCTTTGAAACCACCAACCTTTTCCCCTATTGATTGCGGCTTCTTGAACCAAGGATCCGTGCCGAGTTCTCGTCCCTCAACTCGGTACTAATGCTTTATCTGTTCGCTTTTAAACTATTTCAAATACCTATCAACGAAATCTCGCGGTTTCAAAACCATAATACCCTGAAGACCGGACACATTTAATAAATGCTTGTCACCGCTGATAATTATTTTGCAATTGCTGGCAATTGCACATTCAATAAACTTATCGTCGTCAGGGTCTGCACATACGGATATATCGAAACCCTGAGTATCAATGAATTGTCCATGAACTGTAACCAGTTCAATAATTGGCAATATATCGATCGTTTGAAATTTAGATGAGAGATCCTCTGCAACATTTTGGTATTCATCAAGGATTTCTTGTGAAAGTACAATTTAAAGCCTTGAATTTTTCCATGCCTTGAGGATTTGAGAAGGAGGGCCGGTAAAAAATATCCCAGATATGAAGACATTCGTATCAAGGACGATTTTCATTTCTTTTTCCCTCGAGCTTTTAATATGGATTCCTCAATATCAGATTTCTTTAGTCCAGCTTTTTTTCCTTTCTTTCTGGCGTCAGCAATAAGCCCATCAAATTCATCTATAGACGGTGGGGAAATGTTTTTAAGGATAACAACGTCCTTTTCGCCAACCACAACGAATTGGGCCCCAGTCTTTAAATTCAATTGTTTACGGGTATTCTCCGGAATAACGACTTGCCCTTTTGTTCACAAGTTCATATCACCCATTTCGTGGGAAGCAAAAGCTAATATTGTTTCGCCTGTATCCAACTCCCCTTAGGCTTTAGATTCGTGAACAAATTTAATCTCAAAACCAAAAGCCCTATGATAAAACTCCAGAGTTTCCTCGACTGAGGACACGTATACAATTGTATAACCATATTTCATTTTGTTTTTTTCATTTTTAAAATTTTCTTTCTCTCATCTGTGAACGCCCACCATGGTAATGGTTCACCGCTTTCCATGAAATGAACAATAGACATAAACGTGTCAATGACACAGGGATCATGCCTTTCCTCTGATACTGTGCAAAGTTGATCGTATAGCTCAAAGGGTTGTTTTCCAATCAACTTTTTAGGGTGATCAATATCAATCAATCGGAGCCTATCTGCAATTGCTCTTCCAACATTTGGAAGGTCTTCAAGTCGTGTAATTGTTTCTCTGTCTGGATTTTTCATGATTTTCCTTACGCCTAACGAGTCTGTCGAAAAACGACCCTGCGAGATGTTGT
>JAXHUM010000009.1:0-4186 GCA_034189325.1 Thermodesulfobacteriota bacterium | reverse complement strand
GTGGTTGGAACCTCCTTAAGGAAATCAAGCCACAAGGACGAATCATCCTGAATTCAGGAGTGAGCATCCCCAAAACGTCGTCACATGTTTTGGAGGTGGATTTCAAGAGGTGGGGAATTAAGAAAGAGGAAAGGGCCCTTGGGGCCTTATCGCTCTTGGCGAGGACGAAAGATCCGATCACACCGGATGCGCTCGAACAGTCGATTCGACAAGGTCTCCTCGGAAAGAAGCTCGATCAAACACTCAGCGTATTAGAGAAGACCCGAAAAATACCCGGATTCGGAATCATTCCATAGCATCGTGTGTGCCGGGCATGGCACAGAACTAGCGAAGTGAAAGTCTTCGTACGCGGTGTTGGCGGAGCCTAAGATTAGGAGAAAGGCAAGTCAGAGATCCCGGGCTTTGATCGGGGGGCGTCATGGTGAGGTGAGGTTCCCGGGATAAAGATCCCGGGACAGGTGCGCAAATGACCACGAAGTCCTCCATCCGCAATTGGGGTGTGCTTTATAAATCGGGCGTTCACGCGCTAAAAGCTCTGTGTCTTACCCCAGGAGGTCTCCCATGTGCCCTGGGAAGTCGCGTGAGACGGAAATTGGCTGAGGAAAGGGCAGTCGAGCCGGATCGCTTAGGAGAAGTCAGCAGAGGGCATAGTATTCTAGGAATCTATGCATAGGCATGATTGGCAACGAGCCGTTGAATAGCAGAGGGCTCACCCGATGAAGGCCCGAACGGTTCCCTGAGAGGGGATTGAATGATAGGCTACAGGACAAAAGAGGCGTGAGTGATAAACCGGCAAAACAATTGTGGTTGTTTTTTGAAATTAAGGGCGGATTATTCGTGACGAAAGCCGACACCCGTTAGTCCGGTCGAAGAAGAACAGCTTGTGGAGAAGGTTATTGACAGGGACGACCTGTTAATGGCTCTCCGCAATGTAAAACGGAACAGAGGCGCTCCTGGAATAGATGGGATGACGGTGGAAGGACTGCCGGATTACCTGAAGCGGAAATGGCCGAAGGTCCGTGGGCAGTTGCTGGATGGGAACGCCACAAGGGGGGCATTATCCCCGCTATTGGCGAACCTGATGCTCGACAATTTGGATCGTGAACTGGAACGCCGAGGACATCGGTTCGTAAGCTATGCTGATGGTTGTAGTATTTATGTCAAAAGCAAACGGGCCGGATCAAGGGTTCTCTGGAGTATCAGTCGGTTCTTGGAGATCCATTCGAAGCTTTCGGTCAATAAAGCCAAAAGCGCGGTTGATAGACCTTGGAGACGGCAGTTTCTAGGGTTTACCTTGAGTTCGAAGCTGAACAGACGTATCAGCGTCAAATCCATCAAACGCTTCAAGAACAGGATCAGGGAAATCACTTGTCGGATCCGCGGCAGGCGCATTGGGATAATTGTGAAGGAGCTTCGCCAATACATACTGGGTTGGCAAAAACCTATTACAATTTTACACAGGTACGCCATACTCTGAGGGAACTGGACTCATGGGCGAAAGGACGTCGTCGCTGTTATCTTTGGAAGCAATGGAGACGTCGAGGTTTCCACCTATCCCGATTGTGCCTCACCCTGGCTCGATTGCAAGTTCGGAAAAGGCTGCGACGATGGTGATCCCAACCGAGATCCTCTGATGGGGCTTTCTTGAAGCAGATTTCAAGCACCTGCTGCCGTCCCGAAGAGATGAGCTAAGGCCTTGCGTCCTTTGAGAAAGAGCCCCCCACGGACGGACCGCACAGGTCGCATTTTTTCAACCCAAGGTCGCAATCAAAATTTCACATCTCAGCTTCAGGCCATCTTCAGTCGCCGCTCAATCGTGAAGTCTTCGAAATAGTTCACTGTTGCTGCGGCTTGACTCAATCGCGACGACCAGGTAAGCGAGCTCGCGAGACTCCGAATCTGCCCCAAGATCTGGGCGTTAATTCTGCGAATTTATTTTTGAACGAGCCCTAAAGGTACAAATCAGTTCCCGCTACGGTTTGAAGCCTTGCGACAAGGCTTGCAATGATTTATCATCTGTAAGATTAATTTTTCTTCTTAATCTACCGACTACTATCCCAAGGAGATCAATTATGTTTTGTGAGCATGAAATATTGAAAAACAGGAGAGTTCTTGTTGTGGACGATGAGCCTGATGTCCTCGAGACAGTAAAAGAGATATTGGATATGTGTCTGATCGACTCGGCCCTGAGTTATGACTCTGCCAAGAAATTACTGGAGGAAAACGATTATGATGTGGTCATCCTCGACATAATGGGGGTACGTGGATATGATTTGCTAGACCTTTCTACGCGGAAGGGAATACCCTCCGTTATGCTCACTGCTCACGCGCTGAGCCCGGAGAATTTTCTGAAATCAATCAAGAAAGGCGCAAAAGCTTACCTACCGAAAAATATGATCATTGATATCGCAACATATCTGGTGGATATTATCGAAGAGTCTGAAGAGCCCCGGAAGGCAAGATGGTTTCGGAGATTAAAACCGTTTTTTGATAGACAATTCGGGCCGGACTGGTAAAAACAGATACATGGTTTTCACCGAAAGTCGCGTTTATCCAGTCCATGGTGTTTCATCTTACGATAAAGGGTCCGGGGGTTCAATCCCGATTGATGCGAGACATCCTTTATGCGGCCGTGGTAGGTCTCAAGAGCCCGTTTGAGATAGTTTAGCTCAAGATTGGAAATCTGCTCTGTCAGGGGAGGATCAAGGGGCACTGGGCCGGACTCCGGGACGTATGGCGTCACGATATCTTCTTCGATTTCGATTGGGACTGTGCGGATGATTTTGCCTGAGGTCATCACGGCAACCCGTTCCATGATGTTGGCCAACTCCCTGACATTCCCGGGCCAGAAATGCTGGCTGAGCTGTTCTAAGGCCTCGTGTGACAGATCCAGAGATTCCCGTTCCATCTGGCGGGAGAATAGATCCAAAAAATATCTGGCCAAAAGTGGGATATCTCCTTTTCTTTTTCTTAAAGGAGGCAGGTTAATAGGAAAGACATTGAGACGATAAAAAAGGTCCTCTCTAAAGGCGCCTGCTTTCACTAATGAAGATAGTTCTTGATTGCTGGCAGCAATAATTCGGACGTTTACTTTAGTCGAGGTCTCTCCACCAAGCCGCTCAACGGACTTTTCTTGAATCACACGCAAGAGCTTCTTCTGAACTTTCGATGAGGCATTGGCAACCTCATCGAGGAAAATGGTTCCCCCATCTGCCAGTTCAACCCGGCCCCTTTTGCTTTTGGTGGCGCCGGTGAAGGCGCCTTTTTCGTGCCCGAAAAGCTCGGATTCCAGGAGGGAATCAGAAAGTGCCCCACAATCGACCGTGATTAGCGGTCTGGAGGCACGCCGACTATTATGATGAATTGCTTTTGCAACCATCTCCTTGCCCGTGCCGGTTTCACCATATATAGTTACAGTGCACTCAAGAGGCGCCACCGTGGCCAAAAGATTGAACACCCTTCGCATGGGCGGGCTTTTACCGATCAGATTGGCAAATCTAAACTGGTGCGACACCTGGGTCCCCAGTTCTTCCAATCGATCCCTGAGCAGCTGGTTCTCTTCCTTTAACCTCAGCCGGCCTTCAATTTTCTTGAGGACGTTACGTATCTGATCAAAATCCAGCGGTTTGGCAAAAAAGTCCGAGACCCCTATTTTCATGATCGCTACCGCTGATTCCACGGTAGCGTAACCTGTGATGACAACAATTTCTGTTTCGGGAAACTCCTGGGATATTTGGCGAACAAGCTCCTCTCCGGAAAGGCCGGGCATTTTGAGATCGGTAATTGCCACATCGCAGGGGGTAGAGCGCAGAATATCGAGACCCTTGGAACCGTCTGAAGCGACGAACACCCCATAACCCCACTGTGTAAGTCTTAGTTTGAAAGTCCTGAGGATGGTCTCCTGGTCATCGATTACCAATACACGCATCTATTCAGTTCCCCTGAGAGAATCTGGCACTCTCAATCTATTTGCGAACCAGACCAAGGTTCGAATAATTTCCTTCCGGTCGAAGGGTTTGGCGAGCACCAGATTTCCTGTTTCACTTCTGTAATTCTCCACTGACTTGCTTTGGAAACCTGTCATAAGGATAAAACGCCGCGCCAATTCCTTGTGTTCCTCCGCAAGTCTTTTATATAATTCTAGCCCGTCCATTTCCGGCATTTTTAGATCCACTAACAGGAGATC
>JAXHUM010000089.1:0-59305 GCA_034189325.1 Thermodesulfobacteriota bacterium | reverse complement strand
TCTACGTCAGGCTCACATTTTGATCCTCGAAATATTCACTGTATCCCTGTACTACAAATTTCCGCCTTCCTTGACCTCGAACAAAATGGAACATTTTGAAACAGGCCCTACAATGTAAAACAAATGGAGAGATTCGAGAATGGAATCGATAAATTATAAAATGAGAAAAAACTGAAAATCAAGGGAATTGTCACGGATAGAGGGGAAAACAAGGGGACCGCCGGGTCAATAGGGAGCAGGTATAGCAATAACTTCTTGGGGAGATCAGTTAGGACGAGTGGAATACTTGCGAAGAAAACCGATCTAAGGTAAAAGGGTTCATGCTGCAAAGCAGGAGATGCCTCACCAAGTCCCTTTCACCCTGGACGCTGGACCTCCCACACCTGCTGCTCACGTTAACGTTCCGAGCCCAACCGACTACTTTGTGAATGCTTCGGCAGCTTGCCCAAATTTGACCCTGGTTTAACATGCCGCACTTAGGGGTATAGAAATAAAGGCATGAGAGTCGGGAATCCAAGGCGATGTGGACATAAAAGGTATGCTGGTTTTGCTTCGGCCCGACATTTGCTTAAGTAAATATCCAGACCAGGAGGGAGCTGGTTCCTGGCAAGACCAGAGAGGATATCAAGAACCAGGAGGGCACGTTGCTTGCCCTGTGCCGGAGTGAAGTCCTTTTCCCGGATTAGGGGGCATGAGGGGGTTCTTGTTGACAAGATCCCTCCAGTTTTAAGGTTGGTGTTGATGGAATCAAATATTAGACAATTTTTCTTCCCTAAAATCACAAGACAATACCTTTTCAGGCTGTTGCTGGTTTTCCTATGTGCCTTTGTCTTTTTTCGTTATGTCTGTCTTCCCTTCCGGATCAATGGACGCAGCATGGAGCCCACTTACACAGACGGTGGTTTTAATTTCTGTTTTAGGCTCCAATATATTTTCTCAAAACCTGAAAGGCAGGATGTTGTGACCATCCGTATGGCAGGTGTCAAAGTTATTCTGCTGAAACGTGTGGTTGCCCTGGAAGGAGATGTTGTCGCATTTCAGGATGGACGCCTATTTGTGAATGAAAAGAAGATGGATGAACCCTATGTCCGTTATCCATCAAACTGGACACTTTCTCCACGGAAAGTTGATAAAGACCACGTCTATGTCGTAGGGGATAATCGAAGTGTTCCAATCGACGTTCACCAGCTCGGACAAACGAGAATCGACAGAATAATCGGAGGACCCCTATGGTAAAGGCAAAATATCTTATTTTTGCGGGAGGCATTTTTGCAGCCGCCATTATCGCGTTTTTTCTGTTTTCGGAAAGTGAAGAGGACAGAGTAAAAGAGCAGTTTGAGTTTATTGCCGAACAGGTAGACAAGAGCCAGGGCGAAAACCAGATCATTGCGGCGGCAAAGGCAAATCGAACAAAGGAGGTCATGATTGATCCGCTCAAGATTCATGCGCCTGCCTATTCTATATCGAGAGACATATCATCCAATGAAGTTTCAACCTTTTTCTTGAGTACGCGCTCCCAGTATTCAGAGATATCCCTGAAGTTCTATGATTTCACGATTGCTTTTCCCGGCGGAGATACAGCTCAAGTCACTCTAACCGCAAGCATGGAAGGCAGATCGAGAGGTGGAGAATCTATTCAGGATCACCATGAGTTGGCGTGTACCTTGCTGAAAATTCAAGACGTCTGGAGGTTCCAAGAAATTGAAGTGGTGGAAGTGCTCAGAAAATAGGCACTGTTTGCCATCGTTGTTCATCTCTTTATGACAAAACAGGGAGGGCCTAAATCATGGATCAATTTCAAGACGCTTTTTGTGAAATTCGTTATTGCCCGAGTTGCGGCACGGAGATCTTCTGCAAAACAGACAACAATGATATGACTCTTTACTACATTTCCGATGATTTGGGGGCCGCGATCCAGGCCTGTCCGGGATGCCGATTCAATCTTCTTGAGATCCCCATCCATGCCCTTGATGGACCGTCCAAACCTGTTGAAGGAAAGAGGCAGACAGCAGGGAACAAGCCGGCCGGTATCGATCACCTGACGGATTCTTTACATCAGAAAAGCCGGGACGCCTTTCCAACCAAGCGCGCCGCAAAATCAGCCATTACATTGGTTGCGGAAACACTGTTTGATTTCTTGTCGGATGGTGTCGATGTGAGGCTGTCCAGTCTCGGTAGTTTCAAGATAAAAGAGAGGAAGCCGCGCAAGGGTAAGAACCCCCGGACAGGTGAAGAGATAGATATCCCGGCGAGCAAAGGCATCAGGTTTGTCCCCTCAAAAGCCCTTCGCGAAAAATTGAACAGCTGAATAGAAAAGGCCCTGCACAGTCGCACCAATCGGGGCCTAAGGGGAAGGGCGACAGCGCGATGTGATGGATCGTTTTTCCGTGTCATCGCGTTTTCTGATCCCTGTCTATTCTTTCGGGTTGACTAAGGCCTTAGACCGCCCAGGGGCATCATGCACTATGCTTCACAAGCAGTCACCCACGCTCGCTCACTAACTGGAAGGGACATAGAACAGAGAGGTGATGAAGACGACCATGAACAGGATATTCAGGGTCAGGCCCGAATAGGCGTAGTCTTTGTCGCCCCTTTCCGGTATGAGTGGAATCGATTTCAACGAGAATCCAACTCCCGCCAAAAGAAGAGAGGGCACAACAGAGACAAAAGGTAGGGAGAACTTTAAGGAGGTGATATCTTCTCCCCCGATCAAAAGAAGAGCGCTGGTGACGGCAGCAGCCATAAAAGGCAGTAAAAACCCTGCCACGGCATAGTGATTCGTCTTTCTCAGTCCCTGCATTTCGGGATCACTGTCCGGGCTGGACAAAATGATGCCTCCCATTCAAAAGTCCTGGTGAACGCGCCTCTGTTTCAGATGACAGGGGCCTAGCCGCATCAGGACGTCACCCTCCGGTCATCTCCTGTTTTCGTCCTTCTTTGTCAGGCCCTTTTACCTCATACCATATTTTGGGTGTCTTTCAAAAGACCCAAAAAACCACTTCACTTTTCTTGATGAATCAGTATAGGTTCTTCTGTAAATACTGATAGGGGGAAGAGAAGGATCTTATAGTCCAACGAGAATTTCAGGTGGAGGCGACATGTCAAAGGCTATTGATGAAATAAGAGAGGGCACGGCCTTAAGATTCTTGGTTATGGCCGCTGCATTCGTGATCGTGGTCGCGGGGATGCGGGCTGCCCAGTCTATCCTGGTGCCCTTTTTGCTCTCAATTTTTATTGCCGTGATCAGCGGCCCTCTGTTGTTCTGGCTACACCGAAAGGGCTTGTCTATTGCTGTTTCATTGCTTGTGGTGGTGGTCTGTGTCTTGGGCATAGGCACGCTGATCGGAATCCTTGTAGGGACCTCTTTGAACGATTTTTCTCAGTCTCTCCCCATGTACCAGGCAAAACTCCAGGAAAAGACCTCCGCCCTCTTTGGTCTGTTGGGAAAGCTGGGCATCACGTTCTCGGACAAGCTTATCTTCGAGTATGTCGATCCTGGTGCTGCCATGCGTCTGGCTTCGAAAGTCCTGGCAGGTCTGGGCAGTATCTTGAGCAATTCCTTTCTGATTCTCCTTACCGTTATCTTCATTCTCCTCGAGGCCGCCACCTTTCCGGCAAAGCTGCGTGCTTCCTTTGACTCGTCAAAGGTTTCCATGACGGGCTTCGATAGTTTTATGGCAAGCATCAACCGCTACATGGTCATCAAAACCTACGTGAGTCTGGCAACGGGAGCGCTGGTGGCTATCTGGTTGGTCATTTTGGGGGTGGATTACCCTCTCCTCTGGGGTCTCTTGGCCTTCCTCTTGAACTATGTCCCGAACATCGGTTCCATCATGGCCGCGATTCCCGCAGTCTTATTGGCGTTCATTCAATCGGGAGGCATACTTGCACTGCTGACGGCCGGGGGATATCTGGTTTTTAACATCGTCATGGGCAGCGTCATCGAACCTCGCTTTATGGGACGGGGTCTGGGCCTTTCCACCCTTATCGTGTTTTTGTCATTGGTTTTCTGGGGGTGGGTACTGGGACCGGTAGGCATGGTCTTATCGATTCCTTTGACCATGACGTTGAAGATCGCCCTATCGAGCACAAAAGAAACCATGTGGATCAGCACACTCCTGGGAACGGCTTCTTCCGCCCCTGAAGGAAAGGGGGCGGCCGAATAATCATAAACTGAATATCCTGGAGAAGATGGTGCCTAGTCCACTGCCGGCGTGGCTCCCTTCTCAAAGGGGTTTATCCTCAATGAGAAAGAAAACAGATAGGGATAATTGGCCTTCAAGTGTTCCATATAACTTATCCACTGGAGGGCCAAGGTGCCGTAGACCCTCATCGTATCACGGCAAAGATGCTTGTGGTCCGCTTCCGAGATATTCTCGATACCCACATGGGCCTCCAGTTCTTCAGCCAGATGAAAGGTCGGCCATAGGGCATCGGTGAATGATTCATGTTCCAACAGGTTGGGGTTCTCAAGCAGCCTCATGAGACAATCCCTCTTGTCGATCAGAAACTCCCGCAGGGCTTCCCAATCGGGCTTATCGCTTTGTATGTCGTAATCATGCTTCTTCAGATAAGCACTGATCCTCTCGAACTTATGCCTGGAGGATTCTCCCTCCAAATCCCATTCCTGCTGCATGTTTTCGATCTGAGGGTCCCATTTTGATATTATCTCCAGGAGTTTTGTCCCGACCTCGCTGAAAAAGACCCCTATGACCATGTTCATTTTTTCCAGCCGTATTTTCTTTTCTCTCTCGTCAAGGACGCGGTGGATGATCAACGTCACCAACAGGACTTCAACAAACACAAAGGAGATATCTCCAAGTGCGAAGATGGAAATATGATGTAAATCGCTGAAAATCAAATAGTGGATAAAATAGAAGAAAACAGATAGCGCGAGCAACAGCAGGCCCAGCAGGATTTGCCACCTTACACTCTTCATGACCTCACCTCTCTCCTTGCTTCTCAGTTATTCATGTATCACCGCTCGTCTATGTATCGGCCTCCGGCATGACGATGCCTGAAAGGCTGTTCGACCAGGTCACTTCCAACATTCGAGGAGGTCCACAGGTCTGTCGATCAGCCGCTTGGCGCCATGGTCGAGCAGCTCCTCTTTTTTTCTAAAACCCCAGAGCACTCCCACGGGAAACATCCCGGCCCTTGCGGCCGTCTCCATGTCAACGCCCGTATCACCAAGATAAACAAACGAGGCAGCAGGGCATTTCAGATGGTCAATGATCTCCAGGGCCCCGGCGGGGTCGGGCTTACGAGGCACGGATGCCCTCTCGCCGAAGACCACCTCAAATCTCCAGTCCGACAAGAACGCCTCCACACATTGCACGGCGAATTCATGGGGTTTGTTTGATAAGACGGCCATTTTGATGCCCCTCTTCTGGAGGGCGTCGAGCATCTCTCGAATCCCATCATAGAGGCGCGTCTTGACCTGCCAGTTTTCCCGGTAGACCATACGAAATTCTTCGAAACAGGCATTGACGGTCTCACGGTCTCTTTTGTTCTCCGGAAGGGAGCGGATCACAAGTTCACGGGCCCCGTCTCCCACAAATTGACTGTAATCATCCATTGAATGGATCGGGAATCCCCTCTGCGCCAAGACGCGATTGGCAGAATCACCAATATCGTCGAGTGTGTCAAGAAGGGTCCCGTCAAGATCGAAAACAACTGCTTTATAACGCATGGACCTTATCTTCTCCTCAGGAAAGGGGAAAACCTCTTAATCTGCCCGCTTTCATAAAGGTGGTGAATATTTTGCTATACCGAGGCATGTGGGTCGCTTCTTTTAATAAACTTCTTAATGACTTACCAGGCTGCGTTCTACTCAAGAAGAGCGCAAGGGAGTCGCGGCTCCCACTCCCAAACTGCGACTTCTTTCCACCCAAAACTCTTAAAACGTGCGACAACGGCCCCCAAACATCGGCTCACGACCGGGGTTATCAAGGAAGATAAACAGGTTCCCGCAAGACAAGGTCGATGGCATCTCTTGCTGTCGCGGCCAGTCGCGGATGCGTATCGTGGAGATTGGCGACCTGCCTGAGATGGTCCGCCGTCCTCATGATCAAAGAGGCGAGATCTCCCTCGTCAACAGAGACCACTGCCAAAAGCGGTTCCCACGGGACACCCTTGGCCCACATAAAAAGCGCAGCTGCAGGCCAGAACATAATGGGGGGGGCGACGAATCCACGTCTTTTTTTCAGAGAGGAGATCTCCTCTGTATGCTCAAGGAGCCTGTCAAAGATGGTCTCTACCGGATTCAAATCCCCGCATCTTTCCCTGTTCAATTCAACATCCTGAGTTCGATCCCAGACAAAGGGGGCAAGGCCTGCCGAGAGCATCTCCGGAGAACAACCGGCAAAGGCCCCCTTCCTGATGGCTTCAGCTATCACAAGTGGCTGATCCAGCCTTAGCTTTGAGGCCCAGATTCCGTCAACGGTCAAGTGCTCCTTGTCGTCCACAAATCCGGTCTCTTTGAGAAACCGCAAGTGTCGCTTAAAGCTGAGCCAGAGACCTCCATCCATCCCCTCTCTCTGCGAGGCGAGCGATCGAAATTTCGCAAGCCTATTTCGGAGGGGCCCCTTGTTTTTCCCGTGACATGTCTTGTGGTGTCGGCAATCCGTACAGGGGAGTCTCTTGATATCTTGTTCTGCGTCATTGAGCTCTTGGGTGTCTTTTTTCTGCTCGGAGAGATCAATATTCAGCATCACCGGCTCTTGAGACGGGATGGAATCCAAGAGCCCTTGGAGCCGTGACTTAGGGCAATCCCTGGGGAGATCAACGTGATAATCAAGAATGCCTCGGACCTGATTCAGATCCACCCTCTTGATCTTCAACGGCCGCTTTCGGGTCGCACCCCTCCTTTTGATAATAAAGGCATCACAGATAAACCGGCCCTGCTCCACACGAGTCTGAAAGACCATATAGATATTCTTGTTCCGGTGAAGGAACAATCTTCCCGGTTTCAGATATTCTTTCCACGCCTCCTTCAGCCGCGCATGTCGCGATGTCTTAGACAGACTTCGAATTTGCCTCGTAAGGTCCGCTCTTTTCTGGATATACTCCTGTACCTCATAGGGGTCCTCAATATCACATTTGCCTCCCTTTAACATATCTTTCAATTCCGATATGATCCGCCTGTAGCTTTGTTCCAAGGCCTCCCCTGAACTCCTCCACTGGAACGTGGCAAAGGATCGCTCAAAGAGGTCCTTGATCTCCTCTGGCCTATGGGACAGGAGGAGGTTGAGGGTCATGGAGAAATTGACCTGGATCCGACTCGTGACAGGTTCGGGAGACGAGCCCAACAATCTGTTGATCAGTCTCGGGTCCATATGGATCCCCGGGACAACAAGACCGAAACCGATCCGATCCTTTCCTCTCCTCCCGGCCCGTCCGACCATCTGGTGGTATTCTCCAGCCGTCAAATCGACAAAATCATGCCCGTTGAACCGATCGCTTTGCATAAGGGCCACGGTCCTCGCGGGAAAATTGACGCCGGCAGCCACCGTGGAGGTGGAAAAAATCGCCTCAAGATACCCCTTGTTCATCATCTTCTCGATCAGGACCTTCCAGTAGGGCAGCTGACCTCCATGATGGGAGGCCACCCTGGATTCCAGGAGCGGCTTCATCTGACGATGGTTCTCAAGGTGCGGAAAATCTTTAAGAAATGCCCTTGCTGTCTGTCGAAGGAGATCTTTCCTGCGGGAGCCGCCCTTTATGGATGGACAGGTCAGGAGGGCCCTGTTACAGTCGGCCCTGGATTTCAAAAAAAAGATGATCGGCAGGAGATCCAACTCCCTTAAACAGGCGATGATTTTCCCGAAATCGACTTTACCCCGTCCTCCTCGTCTCCTTCCCTCCTGCGAGCCCAGGAATTTTCTGACCTCGCTGCTGAGGCCCTTTTTCCCTGCCAGGGGAACAACCCGACCATCCTGGAAGAGGAAGAGCATCTCCAGGGGCACTGGGCGATCATGGGCCATGACCACACGGTTGGGAACCTTGCGGATCGTCTCTAACCACGCACAAATCTCTTCGGCATTGGAAATAGTCGCGGAAAGGAGGAGGAGCCTGACCCTGGCGGGCAGGTAGATGAGGGTCTCTTCCCAGACCACTCCCCTGTCAGGGTCACTCAGGTAATGCGCTTCATCCAGCACAACCAGGTCCGCTCGGACATTCACACCCTCATGCATGGCATCGTAGAGCTGGTTACGCAAGATCTCGGTTGTGCCCACGATGATCGGAGCGTCAGGGTTCTCCTTGCGATCTCCCGTCAGGATACCACAGATGTCCGAGCCGAATTCACTGGAGAATTCTTGAAAGATGGAATTGGAAAGGGCCTTCAGAGGGGAGGCGTACCATATTCTAGAGCCCCTTTCGAGGTACATATGGATGGCCTGAGAGGCAACCCATGTCTTGCCCGCCCCTGTGGGCGCACTGACAAGGACATCAAAATCATTGATGAGATCCAGGGCTTCCTGCTGGAACCGGTCCGGGGTAAAAGGCTGTGGATCAGGGACACCGATCTGACGGAAAACCGGCTTAAGACCAGGGGTCACTCTGGGATTTCCATAGAGGGCACTCTCTTTGCCACGCCTCGGTCGTCCCGGGCGAGGCATTGCCCGTCTATGGTCATATCTTTTTTTCAATACGATGTCCCTGTTATAAGCTACGCCACCAGCTCTGCAGAAACCAGGTCCATATCTTTCAGACTCTCGCTCATAACAGACTCCAGGTCCAGTTTGCCCAACATCTCAGCTGTTTCCTGAATCACCGTGCCGCATCCATAGGTAAGCCGGAGGCCGTTTAAATAGACCTTCTCAACGGTTTCTCTGGCGAAAAGCCTTGCCGCGGCCTTCATGAAGGAGGGGGATCTTTCCTGATCGCCTTCATATTGGGCAGCCTTGTGGCACTGGGCATTTGCCACCTCACACCAGGTCATCATATCGGCAAGGAGAAACATGGCATATTGAGACTTGGTCAGCTTATGTTGCCGCATACCGGAAATCACCCTGTTGAGGATCTTCAAACCATGGGCGAGGAGTCGGCCGGAGCATTCTTCCGGCAACCTGTCCAGGGCGTCCGCCATATCACTGTAATACGTGCCTTTCGAACGGACCGTGGTTCTCAATCGAAATGTTGAAATGATATTTCTCTGTATCTCGCTCGTCCCCTCATAGATGGGAAGAATCTTGACGTCCCGTTTGATCTTTTCCACTTCGTATTCGCGGACATAACCGTATCCTCCAAAGGCCTGTATGCCGTCATTTGCCATGGCATCTCCCGCCTCCGTGGCGAAATACTTGGCAATGGAGCCCTCCACCTGGAGATCCGTCTCTTCCGAATCGAGCCTGCGGCCCACCTCTTCGATATAGGCCCTGGCAGCCTCCAACCTCACTGCGTGGGGGACCAGAAGCCTGTGCGTGTAGCCCTGTTTTTCCGCAAGTGTAGTCCCGAATTGGACGCGCTCTTTGGAATACTTCACGGCCCGTTCCAACGATGCCATGCCTCCGCCCAGGCCGAAGGTGGCAACCATCAAACGGGTATACCCAAAGACCTCGTTGGCCTGCTTCAAACCCTGCCCCTCAACGCCACCAATGAGATTTTCCATAGGGACAAAGAGATCTTCCAGGGAAAGGGGACAGGTATCAGAGGCCCGAATCCCATGCTTGTCTTCATGCTTGCCGGGCACCAGTCCTTCGGCCCCTGCCTCCACAATAAAAAAAGTTGGGCCGTCCGGGGCGTCCGCCAGGATCGTGTAAAGATCGGATACACCGCCGTTCGTAATAAACTGTTTTTGTCCGTTCAGCCTGTAACCAATAATCCGACCCTCATCATCCAGGACCCGTTCCGCCTTTGTCTTTAAAGACTGGACATTTGACCCGGCTTCCGGTTCTGTAACGCCATAGGCCACAATCATCCCTTCTTCAGCGATCTTCCTGATATACTTGTCTTTCTGTTCTGCCGTGGCCCCGACCCTAATAGGATCCATCCCCAGGCAAATGGCCAGAAAAGAGGTGGCGACCGCCATATCCATCTTTGCCATTCTCTCTGATATGAGCGCTATGTCGGAGGCTCCCGCACCTAGCCCCCCATATTCCTCGGGGATAAAAACCAGATGAAGCGCCACTTCAGGTCCGAGCATAAACCGAATAAGGTCCATGGGAAACTCACCGGACGCGTCCATCTCCAGTTTGGTCTCAAGGGGGAGTTTCTCCCTTTCCAGTTTATCTATGGTGTCGAACACCATTGACAAGACTTCCGGATCCATTCTCTTTTCTTCTGTCATTTACGTTCCTCTCTAATATGTTGATGGGTCGGGTAAATGTGGAAATTCGAATTCTTATCTTATCCCCGGCCCTTTTGTCAACCGGATTGCTTGAGAGACCGCCTGTTTTGCGGTCTCCCCAAGGTATCCTGATGGAAGGCCCCGATCAGGGACCGAATCGTCACACCCCTACGATATCGTCCTCTCTGAATCTTCGATAACCCTTCTCGATAATCCTGATAAAGGGTATAGCGGGGGATGCGAGGGTGCACATCGTCAGAAAGGCATTTTCGAGGGTGGATCCCAATCCGGCCATTGCCTCCTGGAATCGTCTCATATTTCGGGCGATCTCCTCAATAGGCATTTCAGAGACATAGCCGCCGATAGCAAAGGGGATCTCCATCTCTACTCTTCCTTCAACCGTCAAGACGATCCCCCCCTGAATCTCGATCAACCGGTTGACGGCAAGGACCAGGTCACGATCTTCTGCGCCTATGGCCAGGACTCCGGAACAGTCCCAACACTGGGAGATAGCCACCGCCCCCCTCTTCTGTCCCCAGCCCCGCACAAAACCGACAAAACGCTCTCCTTTTCCGGTGGCCCTCTCCAGAAAGACAACCTTCAACAAGTCTCTGTCAGGCGCTGCACAATACTGTCCGTCAAGGGGTTGTGCCTCTGCCTTTCCCTCTCTCGTTACCAGGCCTCCCGGTTGGATGTCTATGGTTCGAACATATTCTTCGGGTCCCTCCTCAGGCAGGGGGATATGGAGATCCGCCTCGGATATAGGATCGATTTTCAGCGTGTGATAAAGGCTTTCAGGATGGGGCACCTTAGGTAGAGGAACCTTTGTCTCTCCGTTTATTGCTACGACAACGCCGTTTGAAAGGACCATATCGGGGCTCATGACCCCTTCTTCCGGCAGTATGAGGATGTCCGCCATCCGGCCCGGCGATACCCCCCCTGTAAAATGATCTATCCCAAAATGCTCCGCAGGGTTGATGCTGACCATCTGCACGGCATGGATCGGGTCCACACCCAGATCCACCGCTTTCTGTACCACATCGACGAGGTAGCCCTCCTTGATCAAGAGATCGGGATTGACGCCGTCAGTGACCAGGATCACCCTTCTCAAATCAATGTCATCCTTAATGGGAATAATGATCTCAAGGTCCCTGCGAACATCCCCCTCCCTCACCATGACATAGTAACCATATTCGAGTCGTGAAAGCACATCTTCACTCGTGATAGCCTCGTGACAGGACAGGGCGCCTGCCGCCGTATACGCGGCCAGCTTCCTATCAAAGGCACCTGCCCCGTGTCCCTGCACGGATTTTCCCGCTTTCAAGGCCTCTCTCATCATCTCCATGACTCGGCCGTTAGAGTTCAAGACCACGTTCTGCCAGTAAGACTCTCCAATGCCCAGGACCCTATCGTCCTTGAGGAGTTCCTGGACATCGTGCCTCGAAATGGCGAGGGATTCGGTGGCCGGGCTGAGTGTGACCATAGCCGGGATAAGGCCGAACATCTTAACAGGCCTGTTACCGATCTGGTCCAGAAAGGCCTTGAATCCCTCGACTCCGAGGGCGCAGGCATAGGCTTCCGCCTCGGTGATAAAGGTCGTCGTACCTCCCGGGATGGCGTACTTCAGGAAGTCGGATATGTCCCAACAGCCCGCCAAATGGGTATGCGTGTCCATGTACCCAGGAGAAATGATCCTTCCGTCAGCCTCAATCACTTCGGTATTCCGTCCTATGGTATGTGACGCATCAGCCCCCACATAGGCAATCCATTGCCCGGAAACCGCCACTGAACGACCAGGGATCATCCTCCCTGAATACACATCCAAAAGAACACCCTCTCTAATGACCAGGTCTGCCGGCTCACGGCCAAGGGCAACATCTGCGAGTTTTCGGTTTGGGAAATTGGTTTGACGCATTTTGTCCGGCTCCTTTAGGTTCTGTTAAGACTCTTTTGTCATGCATCACCTGAGACCGCTTACGTGGCCTCCATTACTGTAACCCATACCCTATCTTTTATGCAAGGAGGGGTTTCGGAGTTGCTTCTCAGAAAGGCAATTCTTGACATTTTCGGTGGTTTTCTTTCATATTACCCAGAAACAGGTTTTCAAGGAACAAATGATCACTCAGGTAGTGTCCATCCATAAATGAGGATTTTTGTTCAAGATCAAGGCATGCGAAAAAATTAACCGCAGGCATATGTTTAATATTCCAAGGATTATTTTTTGAGCATAACACCGAGATTGGGCAAAAAGACCATTTATGGATGGACACTAGGTAATAGACTTTTCGAGCAAAAAAATATGGCCCGTTCCGTGAATTATCGAATAGCCAGGGAAAAAATGGTCAAGTCCCATCTTATTCCCCGCGGCATCAAAGATCCCCGTGTCCTTCGGGCAATGGGAGAAATCCCCCGAGACCGCTTTGTCGAAGAGGCCCTGATAAATGAAGTCTATAATGATCACCCTCTGCCGATTGGTCACAAACAGACGATTTCTCAGCCCTATATGGTGGCCCTGATGACGCAGGCGCTCCAGCTCACCGGCTCGGAAAAGACCCTTGAGATCGGTACGGGCAGCGGTTATCAAACAGCTATACTTGCCGAGCTTTCCAAGAAGGTCTACACGATCGAGAGGATCCGCCCCCTCCTCGTCAATGCCAGGAAGATCCTTGCGGAATTGGGCTACAACAATATTCTATTCAAGGCCTTTGACGGCACACTCGGATGGAAGGAACACCAGCCTTATGACGCGATCATTGTCACGGCCGGTGCCCCGAAGGTTCCCCAGCCCCTACTCGACCAGCTCGAAGAGGGCGGCCGTCTGGTCATTCCTGTGGGCAATAAATTCAGTCAGGAACTGATCAGGATAACCAAGAACAGAGGCGCCTTTGTCCGAGAGGACCTCGGAGGTTGCCGTTTCGTTAATCTGGTAGGCGCTCACGGCTGGAAAGAGTAAGGTTTTTACTCGACTGTAAAAAAGGACTCTTCAAATTCCGGTTTTCCCAGATAGCTTTTCATGAAAAAACCGGGGATCTTATCCATGTCCTCCAAGAAAACCGGATCAATCGGTATCCCCGCCTGATGGAAGGCCTCTATTATTTGCTTCGTTGAAGGGGGACACCCTTTGACGGCAATCATCTCATTTATGTCGGGATTATCCTTATTGGCCTGGTAAATGCACTTGCCCAACAGGATGGTCTTTTTCATGCCTGGTGTGGGCTTCATCATCTTTCCGGTAAGGACCTCCACATCGTCCCACGGCTCGCCCTTCCAGAGCTTGGCGATTGCTGCGAGGATAGGACCGTTGAGAAAGGAACAATAGGTGCAAAGGCTAACATCATACTTGCGATAGGAGAGGCCCTCGATTCCCATCTTCTTCATTGGAACCGGCAGTGTCTCATCCTCGGTATAGGGGAAGAGGTATTCATGGTGCGAGGCGACAGCTTCGATCGATTCTCCGGCCACATGAATGTCCGAGAGATCCGTAGGTCTACCGCAATCCTCAGCCATGGCATGGATATGGGGGACCTCTTTAGGTTCAAAGCCCAGGACATTGGCCCCGACCATGTCCGCTGAAAGAATATCGGTTGAAGCGATCAGGATATTGCTCCTCCTCGCGGTTCCATCGAAGCTCGGACCCCGCTCGATGGTGTAAATCCCGTCCAGGATCGTCAGGCATGGCGGAAGCGGACTTGCGAGCTTTGATACCATGTAATGGAGGTCCTTGTCCCGGTCATTGCTGTGGCATTTTTTTCGGGAGCTTATGTCCAGGACCCCTTTGAGATTCTTGATACCGAGACTCACCACAGCCTGGGCATGGGTCTTGAGGACCGGAACGTCAATGACAAAATCGCTCTCGAGGATATCGGTATTAAACTTGAGGGCAACGCCTTGTCCAAGGTCCACCTTTTTAAAAGGCCTGTTATGGACATTGATACACTTGACCCCGTAACGTTTGGACAGTTTGTTGTAACCGAGCTTTTCAAAGGCATCCTCGTGTGTCTCCCTGTCTTTGGGGTCATAGGTGACCATTCCCTCACCGATCGTGATATCCGAAAATCCCCTTTCAACCAAAAGGGTGACAATGTCTTCCATAACGCGTGAGGTTGTGATAACGCCCCATTTCGGAAAGGTTACCGAACGAGACCAGAAGACCACGTTGGGTTTGATAAAGATCTTCGCTCCTGCCCGGATATTCTCCAGACCCTGGCACAGTTCTATGACCTTTCTCACTGATTCCAATGGTTTATCATAACGTACAATTGAGACGAGATTGCTTCCTGATCCGGTAGTCATGACGTTTTTGTCCTTTCGTCGCAAAAGAGTTTTTATATGGGGGACGTTTCACAGTGTCCCGATTCCTTACAGATTGAGATCGAGCCCCTTGATGATAGGAAAAAGGTTCTTTGACGTCAAGGCCTCATTAAATGGATATTGATAACAGCCTGGAACAGACTTTTTTCAGCAATGACACAGGCATAATCAATAGCCCAGTCAAAAAGAATCTCTTGGAATCTCACGGGCAGGCCCTTACCAATCATAGAGGATTTCCCATTCATCCTGAAATGAAGAACCATTCTGCCAATAGCGGCACGTGAGGGTTTTCCCTGTACCTGGCGAGGCGCTCAAATCCTTTTCCCAATAACGAAGAGATATGGCCGGGACAAGCCTGCTGCCGCCGGTTGGGTCTTGACTCTCGATCCATATTTCTCTTTCCTCTATCACCTTCCAGACACTGTCATCGTCCCTTTTCCGGACCCTTTCACCCACATGGGGAAGGCCGAGGGCTTCTCGAAGCTCTTTGAATCGATACAATGATCGCTCGCCATGGTCCAATATCCTTTCCCCGGATACCATGATGCCGATGGCCCCGAGCGGCGCCGTCAGCAGGATGGAAAGGACTGCCACGGCGAGGATCAGTTCACCGGAGGGCACACCCGCGGCGAGGGGTACAGCCCCGATGGCCGCCTGAACAGTGGCCTTCGGCACATAGGCCACAACACAAAAGAACTTTTCTTTCCAATCGAGATGTGTGCCGATAAGTGAGAGAAAAACGCCTAGACTCCGACACACGAGGCCGGTCAATATTACGAGGGCACCGGCAAGGCCGGCCTTCCAGGCCACATGGATATTCACCTGGGCCCCTACCAGGACAAAGAGGAGGAGTTCCGCGAACACCCAGAGTTTTTTCAGGTTTTGGGAGATAACATGGGCAACGGCCTCGGATTTCTCAAGAATCATACAACCGATCGCCATGACACCCAACAGACTTGCCACAGGAACCCAGGGCTCGCAGACCTTTTCCAGCCATGTCAGTAGGATGGCCGTCCCAAGGACGATGATGGTTCGCCTGGGAGGACGCCAATCATAGGTGGTGAAAAGGCGGTACAGGATATACCCCGGTATGAGTCCGGCGATGATCCCCAAGAAGATGGAAATCGGTATCTGGGACAGCAGGGAGAGATAATGGATCTCCCCAGGCCCGTACAGGCCCATGAAGATGGTGAATAGGACGATCACGAAGACATCATCCACTGAAGAGGCCCCCAGGATGAGGGTGGGGATCCCCTTTTTGGCGCCTCTTCCCCGGTCCATAAAATCTATCATGAGAGGCACCACCACTGCGGGAGATACGGCCGCCAGTATGGAACCCAGGACAAGGGCGTCGAGGTGGCTTATGGGAAGGAGTCTGGGCCCCACCACCACGACGGCGATTATCTCAAATAGGGCGGGGACGGCACTCATGACAAGGGCTGCCTGTCCCACCCGATTCAAGGTCTCGCGGCGGAGTTCAAATCCGGCTCTCAGCAGGATTACGACAAGGGCTATTTGCCTGAAGTCCCCTGAGACCTCCATCATTTGAGGCGACATGAGATTCCATACATAGGGGCCTGCAAGAACGCCGGTTAAAAGCATGCCTACAAGACCGGGTAACCGGAACCGTCTGAAAAGATAGTCGGCCCCCAGACCCAGAATGATGATGAGTGCGATACTGAATGCCATCTTATGCTCACATAATGGAGAACAGAAGCCCTGATGTCTCTTCCCGGGTTTTCCCTGAACGACGCTGAAACCCCTTGGAAAGAGGGCCTGTTTGTGCTAATACCCTCTCAGGTTGGGCGACCTCCTCGCCTGTTTCATGTCACGCGCTCGCATAACAACGAAATTCCGATCCGACATTTTCGCGTCCAGAGGAGTATACATACCAGTTCTATGACAGACAATGACAATAAACACAGGCTCCGTGACAAAGAGAGGGAGATCATTCTCGTTGGAACGGCCCACGTATCCGCTGAAAGCTCGCAGTTAGTGGCCGAAGTGATCCGGGAGGAGAAGCCGGACACGGTCTCCATTGAACTGTGCGAATCCCGCTACACATCGCTCACGCAAGAGAAACGATGGCAGGATACCGACTTGATCAAGGTCATCAGGGAAAAAAAGGCCTTTCTCCTCCTGTCGAACCTCATGCTGGCCTCTTTTCAAAAAAGGATCGGGGACAAGCTGGGGGTCAAGCCCGGTCAAGAGATGCTCACGGCCATTGAATCCGCAAAATCCGTCAATGCGCAAATACACCTGGCCGACCGGGAAATACGGACGACTCTTTCCAGGGCCTGGAGACTCATGGGGATCTGGACCAAGATCAAGTTATTCTTTCAACTCATCCTCTCCCTTGGAGAGGTTGAAGACATTAAAGAAAAGGATATTGAAGAATTCAAGAAAAAGGATGTCCTCGAAGCCCTCCTCGACGAAATGGGCCAGGCCCTTCCAGGCCTGCGGAACATCCTGATAGACGAGAGAGACCAATACCTGGCGGCCAAGATAAGGAGCGCCCCCGGCAAAAGGATCGTAGCCGTGGTTGGAGCGGGCCATGTCCCCGGCATCAAGAGGTATTGGGATAAAGATATCGACCTGGAAGTTCTGGATCAGTTGCCCCCGAGGAGCAGGCTCTCAACCCTGTTCAAGTGGGGGATACCCGCGTTGATTGTAGGCTTGGTCATTTTCGGTTTCTTCCTGTCCGGGAGCACGGCCGGTATCGACATGATCAAATTGTGGATCCTCACCAATGCGGTCCTTGCAGGTATAGGCGCGGCCGCTTCCCTGGCGCACCCCCTGACCATACTCTCCGCCTTTGCCGCAGCACCCCTCACATCCCTCAACCCGATGATTGCCGCGGGTTGGGTCGCCGGTATGGTGGAGGTTTTTTTGGGAAAGCCGAAGGTCAGGGATTTTGAGAGCCTTGCCGGAGATATTGTCACGGTCAGGGGGTTCTGGTCGAACAAGATCACCAAAATACTGCTCGTGGTGGTATTCACTAATATCGGAAGCTCTCTCGGGACATTCGTGGCCATCCCTCTGATGGTCAGGGCCTTTTCATGAGAGCCGAGTATGGAAAAACTTGTCGGAGGGTCTGGTGAAGCTTTATCACGACAAAAATACTTACAGCGTATATAATAACGCAACAAAGCAGTCCCCACCCAAAACGATTTTGTAGCGACGTGCAAGACGATGGAGTCCTGATTCTATTCCATAAGAGGAGGTAAAGATGATAGAGAAAGTGATCATCATGGGAGCGGCAGGGCGTGATTTTCACAATTTCAACATCTACTTCCGAGACAATCCCCGCTATCAGGTCGTCGGCTTCACCGCCTCCCAGATACCGACCATCGAAAACCGAACCTATCCGCCCGAACTAGCCGGGGACTCTTACCCCCAAGGCATTCCCATCTATCCGGAAGAAGGGTTGGCCGAGTTGATCAGGGAAAACAGGGTCGATCTTGTGGCCCTCTCCTACAGCGATTTGCCCCACGTGGATGTGATGCACAAGGCCTCCCTCGTCATGGCCGAAGGCGCGGACTTCATCCTCATCGGGGCGACCTACACCATGCTTTCCTCACAAAAGCCCATTGTTTCCGTATGCGCCGTCAGAACCGGGTGCGGAAAATCCCAAACCACCCGCAAGGTGTGCTCTATCCTCAAACAGATGGGCAAAGAGGTCGTGGTGGTCCGTCACCCCATGCCGTATGGGGACCTCAGATCCCAGGTGGTCCAGCGCTTTTTCTCCTATGAAGATTTTGACAAACATCATTGCACTATCGAAGAGAGGGAAGAGTATGAGCCCCTGGTCGATATGGGGGTGGTGGTCTTCAGCGGAGTCGACTACGGAAAGATCCTCCGGGAGGCGGAAAAGGAGGCGGACATTATTGTGTGGGACGGTGGAAATAACGATACACCCTTTTACCGACCGGACCTTCACATTGTTCTCTTTGATCCCCACCGGGCCGGCCACGAATTGCTCTACTACCCCGGGGAAACCAACATGCTCATGGCGGATATAGCCGTCATCAACAAGGTGGACACGGCCCTGCCGTCACAGGTGGCCACTGTCCGAGAAAACATCAGAAAACATGCCCCCCGGGCCGATGTTGTGCTGGCCGAGTCTCCTGCGACGGTCACCTCCCCTGAACAGATCAAGGGGAAAAGGGTGCTGGTAGTGGAAGATGGTCCCACATTGACCCATGGAGGCATGCCATCCGGTGCGGGACTGGTTGCCGCAGATAAATATCATGCAGCCGAGATCATCGACCCACGACCCTACAGCGCGGGAGCCTTTACGAGAGTCTTTGAGCAATATCCACATATCGGCCCCGTACTTCCGGCAATGGGGTACAGCAAAGAGCAGATTGCCGATCTCGAAGAGAGCATCAACAGGGTCCCATGTGATCTCGTGCTTTTTGCCACCCCGATTCAACTCAAGAGGGTCCTATCCCTGAGCAAACCGACCCTCCGCGTGCGCTACGATTATAAGGACCACGACCGCCCTACGCTCGAGGATGTTTTTCTGACCAAAATAGAGGATAAAATCGTTAATCGGTGAGTATCTGATTCCCATGAAAAACGAGAAAGAGACGCTTCTCGTGGCCCTTGGCGGCAATGCCCTCATTCGGAAGGGCCAGGTCGGGACGATCGAGGAGCAATTCGAAAATCTGAAAGATCCGATCCGCCAGATAGCGCGGCTCTCAGATGATTATCGGATCATCATCACCCATGGAAACGGGCCCCAGGTCGGGAACCTGCTTTTGATGCAGGACAATCTCAAAGACCTCCCCAGGATTCCATTGGAAGTCCTTGTGGCCCAAACCCAGGGACAGATCGGCTACATGATCGAATCAACCCTGGACAGCGCCCTGATGGAACGTGATGAAGGCTCGCACAAGTTGATTGTCAGTTTGATCAGCTATGTGGTCGTGGATGAGCATGATCCGGCCTTTCAGGAACCCTCAAAACCGATCGGGCCGGTCTATGACGAAAAACAGGCCGCCTCGCTTCCCTTCCTCACCCGGAAAACAGCATCCGGCTATCGACGAGTCGTGGCATCCCCCAGCCCGATAACCATAGTGGAGAAAAGGGAAATCAAACAATTGATCGACCTCGATTTCATTGTCATCTGTTGCGGTGGCGGCGGGATACCGGTCATCCGGGAAAAAAGGACCTTCTGCGGCGTCGATGCCGTCATTGACAAGGATTTGGCCGGCGCCAAACTGGGCGCGGAAGTGGGCGCGGATATTTTTATTATCGCAACCGATGTCGAGGGGGCGTACCTGGATTACGGGAAGCCGACCCAAAAACTGCTGCGCACCATTACCATGAAGCACGCCTCGGACTACCTGAAAGGAGGACACTTCCCTCCCGGTTCCATGGGTCCCAAGGTCACATCGGCCATTCAATTTCTTCAAGGCGGTGGAAAACGGGCCGTGATCTCTTCGCTGAACGCCATTGAAGAAGCATTGGACGGCAAGGCGGGCACGGAAATCATCCGCTAGGCCTTGCATCAGGTCTGAAAGACGGGTTTTCCAGGCCCTGAACCGATAGGATGCGGGACCATGCCTCACTCTCGTTTCCGGAGCCCTCTTTCCACGATAGAGACAAAATCCTGGACATTGGTGAGAATCGACCGGGCCGTGAGCGACCCGCGGTTGGACAGTTTGCCCACGGCGAATTCCGACATATCCACTGAGTAGAAATAGACCGGACGCACCTGTTGTTTCGGACCAATCGTGTAGGAAGGGACCATGTTCCCAGAGGCAATGGTGTGGAGCTGGGTGGCAAGTGTAATGACGGTCGTGGCTCGCTCCAGGAGCCTGCGCATCTCGTCCTGGGCCGAATAGGCATCGCCGATCACTTCGGGCAGGGGGCCGTCATCACGGATCGACCCCGCCAATACATAGGGAATTTGATTTTCGATGATCGCCTTCATGATCCCATCACCAATGAGCCCCTTATCTATCCCCTCACGAATCGAGCCGATGGTCCTTATTTTGTTTATGGCATCCAAATGGTTGTAATGACCAAGGGCGACGCTCTGTTTTGAATAAATTTCCTGGCCGAGTGCGGTTCCGAAAAAGGAGACCTCCAGATCATGGACAGCCAGGGCATTGCCTGCCAGCAGGCAGTGGACGTAGCCTCCTCTTATGAGGGCGGCAAAGGCGTTTCTCGCATCCCTGTCAAATGTCACGGCAGGCCCGAGAACCCATGCAATAGATCCATTGACCCTTTCGAAGGCAAGCAGTTCGTAGAGTTCATCATAATCGATGGAAAAGGGCGTCTCCCTTGTAAATGCCGTGCGAAAGGCGAATTTTTCCGATCCTTTCTGAATGCCGCCGAAGCCATCAATATGCACAAAAATGCCGTCCTCTCCATTTTCCCTTCTCCCGCAGGCCACCGAATCTCCCCTTTTCAAACGCCTGAAAGGTTTGACAACAAGGTTTTCATCCCCCTGTCTGACGACCGCGCAATCCATGCGGGACCGGTCCAACAGGACCCATTTTCCCTTATGAATTTGATAATACTCCGGATAGATCGATGTGGCGTGATAGTCTTCCGGAGCTGTTCCGCTCTTGGTTACCCTTTTGAATTGAACCAAGGGTGAAGAGGGAAAAGGAGGCTTGGAAAAATCAGGCGCCCTGTAGGAGGGAAGTCTAAAGGCCATTATTCATGCTCCGACAAAAAAGAGGTTTCAGGATAAAACGATCAGGGCTTGCCCATGTCAAAGCGAGAGGGCCCGCTCGCCCAGGTTGCCGTAGCGGTGATACATATCGCAGATGCTCTGGCTTTTAAGATATTTCAGGAGTTCGATCCGGCCTTCCATAAGGACCTGGTCCCGTGCAACATAAAAGCCGGTTTGTGCCGCGGCATGCAGTATCGGTTCGGGCACTCTATCCGGTCCGGCATAACGGATTCCCTGGACATCCCCGATATCTTCGACCAACTCGGTATCTGCTTGAAACACTATTTTCGAATCTCCCACCAGCGGTCTAGAGACATCGGATCGAACAAAGTCCACGACATCATTTTTCAGATCAACAGGGATGCTGATCCGTGTCGTGCACCCGCATATCCGCGCCGCGGCAATCCTTGCAAGGGTTTCGAACAGGCTGTCTCTTTCGTTGAGCCTTATCACCATCTTCTCGATAGGGAGGAATCTCAAGATATTGTCTTGCCCCGGCAGATGAAAATAATCGATTTTTCGCGAGAACCTCTGTTCGAATTGAAAGAGATAGCTTTTAATAGCCCGGACCGACTTGGTGATATCTTCCGCAATGCCTGAAAACCTCCCCCAATGGAGATCGTTTTGCCATTTCCCGGCAAGGGTGAGCAGGACATGATCGCTGTCAATAGCGCCGATACGTGGGAAGCCGGTTTCTTCAAACCACATGAATTGGGAGACATAGTCGGGGGACCCGGTCTTGATACCCGGCCCAAGCGCGGATTTTCCAAGGCCCCCAAAGGGTTGCCGAAGGGTCACGGCGCCGGTGGTACCCCGGTTGATATAGAGATTACCCGCCCGGATCGTTTTTTTCCATTGTTCCTGCTCCCGTTTGTCCAGGCTTTCGATCCCCGATGTCAAACCATACCCGGTTCCATTGGCCAATTGGACGGCCTGATCAAGATCGTCCGCACACATGACGCCGAGAAGGGGGCCGAAGAATTCAACCATATGGGTCCTCGATCCCGGTTGGACATCCCATTTGATTCCCGGTGTCCATATATGCGGGTTGTCGGATAGGTTTCTCGGTTTGAGTGCCCACGACTCTCCGGTTTCAAGCGTGGTGAGGGCCTGTTTCAATGCGCCTGCCGGGGGTCGGATCAATGGTCCGACACGATTGTTGAAATCCCATGCAGAACCCACTGAAAGGCTTTCGGCCGCATCAACAAGCTGCTGCTTGAAATGTTTGTCCTGGTAGACCTCTTTTTCGAGAATCAGGAGGGACGTTGCGGAACATTTTTGTCCGGTGTTTCCAAAGGCTGAATAGACGATATTCTTGATAGCTTGATCCCTGTCAGCCATATCCGTGACAATAACAGCGTTCTTCCCGCCGGTCTCGGCCATAAGCGGCAGATCCGGTCTCCGGGCAAGTAACCTCAGGCCTGTTTCGGTTCCGCCGGTCAGGATAACAAAATCAATATCTTCGTGGCAGGCAAGGGCCTCTCCGGCACCCGCACCTGTACAGGGACAGAATTGAAGTGTATTTTTGGAAATCCCTGCCTCCCAAAAGGCCCGGCACAGGAGCCAGGCAACCAGAACCGCGTCGGATGCAGGCTTGAAGATCACGGTGTTTCCTGAGGCAAGGGACCCTATCAGGCCGCCGCAGGGGATGGCAATGGGAAAATTCCAGGGTGAAATCACCAGGCCCACCCCCTTGCCGCTGCTTTCAATCTGCTTCAGATCGTTGAACAGGGTTGTTGACAAAGGATAGTATTCGGCAAAATCGATTGCTTCGGAGACTTCCACGTCAGCCTCGGTGAATATTTTTCCGGTGTTTGCTGCAGCCGCACCGATCAGGTCCCCCCGCATCTGTCGAAGCCTCACAGCAACCTGCGACAGGGTCTCCAACCTGGTCTGGAGGGGCTGACTCCGCCATGCATCAGGGTCTTTTTTTGCGACAGCCACTGCCTTTTCGATATCCGATTCCCCTGCGAGACGATATCTCGCTACAGAGACCTTTTCAATCCATTGTGAGGGATCGAGGCAATCGACAATCTCTCTATTGGAAAATATCTCTTGACCGGCAATCACAAGGGGGATCTCATCAGGATCGTCGGAAAAATCCTTTTTCCAGTTTGTGCGAATCGATTCGGCCCACTTTTGATTGGCTGGAAGGGACCAATCGGTGTTTGGCTCGTTTCTGAACTCCCCTGTAGAGAGCGTCCCGGTTTGTTTTGGGAATATCTCGCTGTTTCGATCCTGCACCCTATGGGGGAGGGCGCCGACCCTGTCGATGTGACGGCACGATTCAAGAAAACGGTAAACAAGCATTTTCCAGGGCTTGGAGTCGACCTCCAGAAAGGGGGCATATCTCAAGAAATTCTCTTCTGAAGTGTTTTCATCCAACCGCCTGATCAGGTAGGCAATGGCATTGATAAAATGATCTTTCGTGACAACCGGGGCGTAGAGAATAATCTCCGAATCATCCTCGGATACGGCCCTTCGGACATGATCAGCCATTCCTTCGAGCATTTCAAAGGAGACATGCTCGCCCCACCTGTTTTCCCTGGCCAGTTCATAGGCATAGGCCAGTTCGAACAGGTTGTGAGAGGCGATCCCCAGATGTACGGCCCTTAAGTTCTCCGGCGCCATACCGAAATGGATCATCCGTTTGTAGTTGGCATCCACATCATGCTTGTTGTCGTAGGGCGCAAGGGGCCAGTCAAACAGGGCGGATTCTATCTTCTCCATCTCCATGTTGGCGCCTTTGACGATCCGTATTTTCACGGGGCTTCCGCCGTCCGCCACCCTCTTTACGGCCCAATCGGTCAACTGTTTTTGAATGATGTAAGAATCGGGGAGATAGGCCTGGAGGGCAATCCCCGCGAAACAGGCCTTTAATTCGCTGCGATCAAGGGCTCGAGTAAAAGATTCACAGGTGATTCCAAGATCTCGATATTCTTCCATATCGAGGTTAACGAATTTGGCCGTTTCATGGCCGTCGGGGTGTCTGAAGTAGTGAGTGGCTGCTGCTTGGAAAAGCCGTGCGAGCCGATCGGTCAGCACCTCGACGGTGCGTCCGAAGGCGAGAGGATTGATCTGGGAATAGATGGTGGAGATCTTGACGGATATATATTCGATTTCCGGATTTTTCAGGTCTTCAATATATTTATCCAGTCTGCGAAGGGCCTCCTTTTCGCCAAGCACAGCCTCGCCCAGGTGATTGATGTTGACGCGAACCCCCTCGGTTTTCCGCTTTCTCAGGTAGGCGGACAGGGACTCCCGCTCGCCCGGGATGAGGGCCCGGCTGCTCCCCTCACGTATTTTTTCGATAAATTGGGGCACGGAAAGACGGGGGAGATGGCGTCCGAAGTCCATAAACATCTGCACGAGAATTTTTTCAAAGCGGGAGAAAAACTCGGGCGTTCCATAATCCTTTAAGATGCTGTTGAGCTGATCGGCGATCCGGGCAGGGCTATGGGAACGAAAACCCTGATCGATCAGCCGGGTGAGGACGACCATATCAATAGGTCTCGTCAGCAGCCTTTGCATCTGCTCCTGGATCCCTTTTTCCTCCCGGGTCATCAGCTCGTTGGCCCTTTTTTGCCACTTTTCAGCTCGATGAATCGCCTTTTGAGCCAGATCTTCCATCTGCTTTGTGTCCATGAAATCGACCTCTCATGCCAAAAGGTTTTTCATGTCCCATCGAGCACGGAATACCATCCCAGGGCTTGGACGGCACAAACGCCCTGTTAATTGATGCCGATGAGAGGTAGCTCAACAGCCCATGTGTCCAGGGGGGGAATCTTTTGGATCATACCCTGCTCTTTCAAAAATCGGGCAAACCGGAGGTACCTGGCCCTATCCAGGGCCCCGGGACGGAGCGCAAAACGGGGCAGGGTATCTTGCCAGGCGCGACGGTTCAGTTCATCATTCAAGTCTTTGCGACCTTTAATAAAGGCCTCCCAGCTCTCCCCCGGATGATTGACGAGATACTGTACAGCCCCTTCCAGGGCGTCTACGAATTTCCTGAACATCGGTTCTTTGATTCGGTCACGATGCGCCACCAGTATGAGCTCATCATAGGGAGGTATGCCATGTTCTTCCACAAAAAAAGCCCTCCCCGGCTTGCCTTCGATATCCATCTGGTTCAGCTCAAAGTTCCGAAAGGCGCCGATAACCGCATCCGTCTTTTTGGAAAACAGGGAGGGAGATAATGAAAAATTGACATTGACCAAACGGACATCCTCTAAGCCGAGCCCCTGACGGGCCAGCATAACCTTGAGGAGAACCGTTTCAAATCCTCCGATGGAATATCCTACGGTCTTTCCCTTAAGATCGGAGATATCCTTGATATCGCTCTCCTTTAATGTGACCAGGGCGTTCAGGGGCGTTGCCACGAGGGTGGCGATCCGGACAAGAGGCAGTCCTTGTTCGACCTGAAGGCTGTGTTGATGCTGATAGGAAACGGCGATATCGGCCTTTTTGGCCGCGACCAACTTCGGAGGATCATTCGGGTTGGAAGGGGCTATACAATGGACATCCAGTCCCTGCTCTTTGAAGTACCCCTTTTCCAGGGCGATGTAAAGGGGTCCATGATCCGGATTGACGAACCAGTCAAGGAGGACCGTCACCTTATCCCCTGCAAATGTTTTTTGCGACATTGCTCCTACAATGATTGCTGCCGCCAAAAAAAGGACAACTGACATTCGTTTCATAATGCTCATCCCTTTCTATAGATTCTATAAGTTTTTTGATTGTGCCCACACTCTCAAAAAGCTCGGCATAGCCGATGAGTTGCCGGCCACAGGTCCGAAAACCGGGGCCTCTACCAATAGACGACCCTGTTCATGACCCAATCCACCGAGTAATACAGGAGCAGGGCAATGATTGCCAGCGTCAACAGGGCGGCAAACATGGTGTCGGTCTGCATTCTGGCGTTGGCATGAAGCATGTAGAAGCCGAGACCCTCACTCGATCCCACCCATTCCCCGACAACAGCCCCAATGGGCGCCACAGCGGTCGCGACCCTCAGACCGCTCGCAAAGGCGGGCAAGGCCCCAGGCATACGAATATGTCGGAGTATGGCCAGGGGGGTCGCGTTCATGACGCGTCCCAGTTCAAGCCACTCAGGTTCGATGCGTCTCAGACCGTCATAAAAGGCCGCGGTGACCGGGAAAAAAATAATCAGGACGGCCATGGCGATTTTTGAGGCCATTCCATAACCGAGCCAGAGCACCAACAAAGGCGCCAGGGCAAAGACCGGCAAGGCCTGACTGATGACCAGGACCGGGAGAAGCCATTGTTTCAAAGAGCGCGAGAGAATCATGACGAGCGCGCTTATACCGCCGAAAAAAGTCCCGATCAACAGACCCGCGACGATCTCAATGATCGTTGTGACGGCATGTTGAAAAAGCGACGTCGAGTTGCTCATCGCCGCCGTCACAACCCGTAGCGGCGACGGAAGAATGTAGTAGGGGACCTCCGTGAGGAGGACGATCGCCTGCCACAAGGCAACCAAACCGGCTGCTATTAACAGGATACGAAAAAACCTCATGAATCGTCTCTTCCATCCAGTCGATCGAGCAATATCGCATGCATGGCCGTAAGATGAGGATCATCCGGTCTCCGTGGAGGCCTTCCCGGCGGAACAAGTTCGTCACTCAAGCGGGCCGGTCTGCCGGTCATGACATAGATCCCATGGCCCAGACGGAGGGCTTCCAGGGGATCATGTGTGACCAAAAGGACGGTGGCCCTCTCCAACATTTGGGCGGCTATGTCCTGGAGTTTCAGCCTCGTTAAGGCATCGAGGGCGGAAAAGGGTTCATCCATCAGGATCACCGGTCTTTCTTCCATCAGAGTACGAAGCAATGCCGTGCGCTGTCGCATACCGCCTGACAGGGCGGAAGGCAAGGCATCGGCATATTCGGCGAGCCCGACCTCCGTGATGAGAGACATGGCCCTCTCCCGGACCTCCGGTGTCAACTCACCCCGCAACCGAGGGCCGAGTGTCACATTTTCGAGCACCGTCAACCAGGGGAGAAGGAGGTCTTTTTGTGCCATCCAAGCGGTGTACCCCTTATTGCTTCGGTCATTCCCGAATAGGATCTCTCCACTCACGCCTCCCTGAAGACTCCCCGAAATCAGCCGCAAGAGTGTTGATTTGCCGCACCCGCTGGGACCCAAGAGGCAGGTCCATTGCCCGCTTTTTATGGAGAAATCAAACGAGGAGAAGATGTTCCGCCCGGAAAATCCAAAAGAGATATTCCTCAAAAAAACACCAGGGCCGTTCATATTACCACCATGCACACGACGGACTACCAGTACTTGAAAAAATGATGGACCGGCCCATGCCCCCTGCCGATGCTGTATTCCGCTCCCACGCGAATCGCTTCGGTAATATAGGACTTTGCATTTTTCACGGCGGATTCCATGTCCAGACCCTGTGCCAGGTACCCTGCTATGGCCGAGGATAGGGTGCATCCTGTCCCATGATTGTTGTCTGTCTCGGTATAGTGCCCGTGAAGGACTTGAGAGCGGTCTTCTCTTGAGCTGTAAAAGAGATCCGTGCTCTTATCAGCCTCGAGGTGCCCCCCCTTGATCATAATATACCGGCCTCCATAATGCGAGAGGTCCCTGGCAGCCGCCTCCATTTCTTCAACGGTGTTTATCTCACGCCCAAGCATCACGGCAGCCTCGGGCAGGTTGGGCGTCACAATATCCGCAATAGGCAGGAGGTGCGCCTTGATCGCCTCCACAGCATCATCCTTGAGGAGCCTGTCCCCGCTCTGGGCCACCATAACCGGGTCCAGGACAATGTTTTGGGCCTTGAATCTCGTGAGCTGACGGGCCACGACCTCAATATGATCGGATGAAAAAAGCATCCCGATTTTGACGGCGTCGGTTCCGATATCCGTGAACAGGGCCTCAATCTGCTGCTCAACAAATGAGGGAGGGACCGGGTAAATACCAGTGACCCCTTGGGTGTTCTGGGCTGTCAGGGCCGTAATCACGGACATGCCGTAGCATCCTATTGCCGCAAAAGTCTTGAGGTCGGCCTGTATCCCGGCCCCCCCGCCGCTGTCCGACCCTGCAATGGTCAGGGACCTGTAGTAATTCTTTTTTTCTTTACGATCGCTTTTGTCTGTTGTCATGCTCCCGCACTTTCACATGTTTTCAGGACGAATTGTTCAAACCTTGAAATGATCCCAGCCGCCAGGTGCGAATGATCTTACTTGACCCTCTGACCCGACGACCTCCATGTCCCTCTCTTGCAGGATCTCTCCGATCGGATAGAGGGGTTCCTTAAACGCTTTGAGGTAATCCTCCCTGACCGAAGCCGCGCTCTCCTTTGAGATAGTGCACAGCAGGGTGTAGTCCTCACCTCCTGACAGGGCGAACTCCACAGGGTCAAAATCAAACCTGTCACAGAATTCCACGAGAGCGTCGGACAGAGGAATCTTGTCTGAAAACAGACGAACCCCCACACCACTCTCGTCGGCAATATGACCGATATCCGAACTCAGGCCGTCACTCACGTCAATAGCCGCGTGGATGCCGGGACGGCGCGCGAGAAACCGGCCCTCCCGCAAAAAGGGTTTCGGCATTAGATGGGCCGATTTCAAGGCCTTCAGCCCTTTGGTATCCGCCTCAATATCATTGAGTATGAGGTGCAAACCCGCCCTGCTGTCACCCAGAAAACCGGTAGAGCACACCACATCACCCGGCTGTGCCTTGTTGCGGCAGAGTATCTCATCTTCAGCAACCGATCCCACCACCACGATGTTGATGACCAGATCGGCCTTTGACCCGGTGGTATCACCTCCGAGAATATTCACATCGAATTGGGAGGCGAGAGCTTTCATGCCCTCGTAGACATCCTCGAGATATTCTATAGGGCAGGTTTTGGGGATGGCGATGCTGACAAAGGCCTCCCTGGCTGTTCCTCCCATGGCTGCGATATCGCTCAGGTTCACTGCCAGGGCCTTGTGCCCGAGGGCGAAACCGGATATCTCTTGCATCAGGAAATGGACACGCTCCACAAGGAGATCCGTGGTCACCAGGGTGAGTTCGTCCGAAGCCGTGACAAAGGCCGCGGCGTCATCCCCTATCGCCCTAACAACGGAATCATCTCTGATCAGGCAGCCCCGGCTGATCTTTTTTATAAAACCGAACTCCCCGATCTCTTCCAGTTTCATGGGTTGCCTGCCTTAGACACAACATGCTTAAGGGCCCGCGCCGCCTCCTCTGGGTCATCCGCCGACACAATCGCGGAGACCACGGCGACTCCGTCGCCGCCGCAGCGCATGATATCAGAGGCATTCTCTATATTCAAACCACCTATCCCAACCAGTGGAATCTTCACGGCCTGTCTGATCCTCCTGAGGCCCGCCAGTCCCAGCGGCTCGGCCGTATCGGTTTTGGTCGGCGTGGCAAAGATCGGGCTGACGCCTATATAGTCGGCACCGCCCTTTTCAGCCTCCACAGCATCCTCAAACGATTCCGCCGAAATACCGATAAGCATGGAGTCTTTCACAATCGATCGAGCCATAGCAAGGGGCATATCGCTCTGTCCGAGATGCACACCCTCAGCCTTTACGGCCATGGCCACATCAATACGATCATTGATGATCATCGGGATCTTCTTCCTCTTCAGAAAACCATGAATGGAGAGGGCCTGTTCAATGAAGTCTCTTGTATCGCAGTCTTTTTCACGCAATTGGACGCAGGTCACTCCCCCTCGAACAGCCGCCTCGACAATGCTTTCAAGTGACCTCTGTCTTGACAGGGTTCGGTCCGTAACAAGATACAACGAGTAGTCGATGATTCGTGTTTCCATCTCATCCCTCAACTATCTTGGCTCCCGCTTCAAGCTCTTCCGGATTCGTAGTGTAAAGGGCATCGAGCAAAGAGATCATAAATGTCCCTGGAGCCGATGCCTTATCTCCTGCCTTCTCACCGGCAAAACCGAAAAAGGCGAGGGCAGTGGCTGTGGCGCTTACCGGATCCTTATCAACAGCCAAAAAGGCTCCTATGGCGGTTGTGGCTGTACAGCCGGTTCCGGTGACACAGGACATGAGCGCATGGCCGTTTTCGATCTTCAACACCCGGTCGCCATCGGTCACCAGATCGGTCGGGCCTGTAATGGCAAGCGTTGTCTTGAGTTCCCTTGCAAGGGCCTTTGCCGTATCCCGTGCCTCATCAACCGTATGAAGGGAATCCACGCCCTTTGTCTTTGAATCTTCATTGGCGAGGGATAGGATTTCGGAGGCATTGCCCCGTATCACGGTCATGTTGGTTTCATTGATAATCCTTTTGGCGGAATCTGTCCTGAGTGTCGTCGCACCTGAACCTACAGGGTCGAGTATTATAGGCGTCTTTAGTTCAGATGCCCTTTTCCCCGCCCGAATCATCGAATCGACCCAGTCATCTGTTAATGTACCGATATTGAGCACAAGTGCACCGGCAAAGGTCACCATTTGCTCCACTTCATTTGGGGCGTGGGCCATGACCGGTGAAGCCCCCATGGCCAGGAGGGCATTGGCCGTATAGTTCATGACCACATAATTGGTGATGTTGTGTATGAGAGGTTTTGTCTCCCTCAAAGCGGTTAGGTTTTGGGCGGCCTTTCTTGATAGGTTATCCATTTCATTCCTCCCCTGAAACGCAAAAGCCGTTTCCATTTGGAAACGGCTTTGTCATCAATTGTTAATGCCCCAGGCCTGTTTTTGTGTCTTATCCCTACGCTGGCATTACCCAGGTCAGGTTCAACGGGTCTAATCTCAGGCTGACAAAGCCACCCCAACAAAAAAGATACTCAAATTCACTTTAAACAAAGCCCTGGTCTTAGTCAAGGGGAAAGGCGACAGCCTAAGTCTGAGATCATTCTTGGGAGGACCGATTGGCTATCTATACTCGGAAAGAAGTGGACTACCCACGACCATCGGCCCTTATGACCCGGACGGTTTCCTGTTGACAGGAAATGTCCGTTTCTCCTATACTCCAATGGACTTCTCATCATAGTCCCTTTTGGCACAGGCATTTTTTACAAAATCATATGTTATATCAACTCTGCCTACATTGATTTTGGTCTGAAGATCCATGGTCACACTAGAATTTCAACGAACACCTCCCGATCCTAAAATAAGGATAAGTCTATGATTGTTGTGAATCCGGGGCAATGTGTTGGGTGCGGACAGTGCTTTCCGGTCTGCCCGGTTGAGGCGATCTCTGTATGGGGCGTCGCCTCTGTAAATAGCGATGACTGCACAGAATGCCACGAATGTCTGTGGTACTGTCCGGTTGATGCCTTAGAGGTGCACAAATGAAACAGGAGAATTATGATGTTGTCGTCATCGGCTCCGGAATAGGAGGTATGTGCGCCGCGGCCCTGCTGTCCCATGACGGTTACAGGACTCTGGTCGTGGAAAAAATGGCGCTGCTCGGCGGCAGGTTTTCCACCCTGGACCATGATGGCTTTAAAGTCACGACAGGGGCGATCATGTTCCCGACAAACGGTCCCTTGGCCGAGGTATTTCACGAAGTCGGAGCAAAATATGAGATTGTTATACCAAAAACCCAGTTCACTTTCAGATTTGATGGGACTGATTACGACATGCCCGATAGGGGGATCCTGGGCCAAGCGATCTCCATAGCCGGCGAGACCAAAGAAGAGGTCGCCAGGGTTATGGGCGCGGTCAGAAAGGGACTCAAATGGGAGGAACCCTCTGATCTTATTTCTCTCCGGGAATGGTTGCTCCAATACACGGCGAACGACAAAATCTTGGGGATATTTCAATCCTGGGTTTCTTCGATGCACAGCATCAATGCCTATGAAATGCCTGCTGGTGAATATTTCCGTTATCTCAAAGAAATGGGCAGCCTCCGCAGCTCCGGGTTTCCGGTAGATGGAAGCAATCTCAACCTGATAAGATCTCTGGCTGAAGTGGTCGAGTCAAAGGGTGGAGCGGTGTTGGTCCGGTGTCGTGCCAAAAGAATCCTTGTCGAGAATGAGGTTGTCCAAGGCCTGGTTTTTGAAAATGAAGATCACGAGTTGGTGGAGGCCAGGGCAAAGGTGATTATCAGCAATATCGGGCCGTCCGGCACGGTTGAACTGGCAGGGGCCGCCTCTTTTGACAAAGGTTACTTAAAGGAGTTGAGCGAGAATCTCAAACCCGCCCCCATCATAGCGGCGCACACCATTTCGGATCGTCCGTTGATAGAGGCCCCAGGGATGTTGATGCTTCCCCAGACCCGGAGAGTGAGCTGCTTCATCTGCCCTACCCTAACCTGTCCTGAAATGGCTCCCGAGGGCAAGCATATCCTCGAATCGTTCGGTGCGATCAAAAACTCTCTCACGCCTGTAAACATGAAGGAGGAGATAGATCTTCATATCCAGGATTTAAAGGACAATCTACCGGGACTCGACGAGAATGCCAAGATCCTGTCGATCAACTGTTTTCAAGGCAAATGGCCGACATTGCGCAATTGGCCGGGAGCGGCCCTTTCTCACAAAACCTCTGTTGAGAATCTGTATAACGTGGGAGACGGGGTTCTGCCGCAGGGTTGGAGCACCGCCTCGGGCTGCGCCAAGACGGCACAGATGGTTGCTGAAGATGTAAAAAATCGTGTCGTCCCCGGCTAACAACCAGAAATGATGAATCCCTAACGCCTTTACCCATCCATCGATGATGGTAATTGAGAGTGTTGCAGGCTCACCGACCTTTTTAGGAGGGGGGTATGCGACGGCCATAACCTCAGGCATCATCTTCTCCTTTAAGATTTTTTTCTTTTCTCATCTGGAGATGGAGGGTAAATGAACAGTGTTCAACGGTTGCTCGTTTACTCCTTTTGCTTTTAACGAATTCAGATCTTGGGGGGTACCCTCGATGAGGCCTTGCGCGTTACTTAGCTTCCAATCCGGCCCTTTCCATCAAAAAATCAAAAAACGTTGACGAATTGTCATATGGTCGTTCACAACAGGAGGGATTAATATGGGAAACAAGCTCTTCATTCATGGCTATGACGCTGTTGGCTATGGGGCGCTCAATGCAGGCTGCCGGCATTTTTTCGGGTACCCCATTACGCCCCAAAACGAGATCACCGAGTTTTTTGCCCGTGAGTTGCCTAAGAGAGGCGGACGTTTCGTCCAGACCGAGAGTGAGTCATCATCGGCTTCCATGGTCTTCGGAGCTGCTGCCGCAGGAGTCAGGGTCATGACGTCCACTTCGAGTCCCGGTTGGGGACTGATGCAGGAGACGATCTCTCACATCAGTATGTGTGAACTCCCCTGCGTGATCGTTGATGTTCAGAGAGGAGGTCCCGGACAGGGCACCACTCGCCACGCCCAGACCGATTATCTCAACGCCACCCGGGGAGGGCATGGGGGATACAAGAACATCGTCCTTGCCCCATCCTCCGTGCAGGAATGCCATGACTTGATGCAGCTGGCCTTTTATCTTGCCGACAAACACAGGATTTTGACTGTGGTCCTGGCGGATGGGATACTGATTCAGATCGCTGAATACATCAATGCGGACCCCATAGAATATGATGGTCTCCCTCCGAAGGACTGGGCATTGACGGGATTCGGCAAAAAGGATGGACGATTCGATCAGATTCATTCCACAAGAGGCCTGATTCCTCCCATTTACAAGACCGTTGTCGAGCAACTTCATGAGAAGTACAACAGAATCAGTGAAACAGAAGTCAGATTCAAAACCTACGAGGCGGATGACGCCGATCTGCTGCTGATCGCCTACGGATACGTGGCACGTTGTGCTGAAGAGGCGGTTAATATGGCCCGGAGCGAGGGCTTGAAAGTCGGATTGATACAGCCCGTCACCTTGTGGCCTTTTCCGTATGCCGTACTGAACGAAAAGGCCTCGAAAGGGTCCAGGTTCCTTGTTGTAGAAGATAGTATGGGCCAACTGCTGGAGGATGTGAAGCTGGGCGTGGAGGGCAAGAGTCGGATTGACTTCTTGGGGATGTCCGCCAGGCATGTCGATGGCGAATTAGGCATGATATTTCCCGAAACCATTTTTAAGGAGGTGAAAAGGCTGACATGAGTGAACAAGTGAGTGCTCGGAAGAAAGAAAAGATCTATGATCCCCGTCGCTATCGTTCGAATATGCCTAATCCGGCATGTGCCGGCTGCGGCAGCCCTATTGTCTGCGGCATGATTATGAGCGCCCTTGAGGAGTTAGATGTCATTGATAAGGCGATTGTCGTTGTGGGCGTCGGATGTACGGGCATGGCCTTTTTTGGAACAAAAATCGATATGGCCTTTTGCGCCCACGGTTCCTCGCCCTCTGTTGCAGCCGGTATAAAGCACGCAAACTATGATGACGCGATTGTGTTCACTATCCAGGGTGATGGAGACTGCGCCGCCATTGGGGCCGGGTATCTGGTGAATTCAGCGGCCAGGGCGGACAAGATCACCGTGTTTATGTGCAACAATGTCAACTATGGGACGACGGGAGGACAAATGGCCCCGACAACCCTGCTCGACCAGGTCACCACGACAACTCCCGGTGGGAGGGATTCCCAGTCTCATGGGTTCCCACTGCATGTGCCGGAAATGTTGTCCACCATACAGGGGGTTTCTTACAGCGCCCGGGGTTCGGTCAGCAGTGCGGCCAATTACCAGCGTACAAAAAAATATGCGAAACGGGCCATCCAAAAACAGATAGATGGGGAAGGGCTCGGTTTTCTGGAAGTCCTCTCAGCATGCCCTGTGAATTGGCATATGACGCCGGGAGACGCCGCCAAATGGATCGATGACACGGTCATGAAGGAGTATCCGCTTGGCGAGTTCACGAATGGACAGACCCGAAAGTAAATAGTCGGCATCGTCGTTCTATCACACGGCAGAAGTTCGACCTTTACTATTGGTTTTTGTGTTCATGCAAACTAAAACCCTATTCATGAGGAGGAAACATGGAGGGGAATACAAGAAGGGGAGAATTGCTTATTGCGGGCGTTGGTGGATGGGGTATTGTGACCATTGGGAATATCCTGGCAGATGCTGCTCTCGCTGAATATGAAAATGTTGCATGGTTTCCCAGTTACGCAACAATGATGCGGGGAGGAGACAGTGAATGCTGTATCATATTCTCTCACGACAGGATTTCTTCGCCGGTCATATACACCAGTTCCGCGGTCATGGTCCTGGGTGCCACAAGAATTGCGGCATTTAAGGATAGGGTCAAACCGGACGGCATGATGCTGATAGAGACCTCGGGCGTCAATGACGACAACAGGGTTGACAGCGACAACGTGGACGTGAGATATATCAGTGCCATAGAGGAGGCCAAGAGACTAGGAAGCATAAAAAATGCCAACCTGGTGATGCTGGGTGCCTATATAGGTACAACCGGCTTGGTCTCAAAGGAATCGATTTTGGATATCATTGCGACTAGATTCGGAGGCGAAGGCAAGGAAAAGATCGTCGCCTCCTGTAGCGAGGCCTTCCAGGCCGGCTTGGCCCTCGCAAATTGACGACTGTTGAATGGCTGATTCTGGAAAACCGAAAAACATCGATCGACACTTGGTCTTGGCAACTCGGAACGAGGGAAAAATCTCCGAGCTTAGGAGTCTCCTTGACGGCTTTGACATTGAAATCAAAGGTCTCAACGACTTTGGTCCGATTCCGCCCGTTGAGGAGGACGGAGAAACCTTTGAGGATAACGCTTACAAAAAGGCGAGCTTCACGGCGAAGGTCCTCGGCTTTCCGGCTATTGCCGATGATTCAGGGCTGATTGTAAAGGCGCTCGGAGGGAAGCCGGGCGTACACTCCGCCCGTTACGCAGGAAATGGGGCCACTGACGAGAAGAACAACGCGAAACTGCTTGAGGCATTGAAGGGCCACGAAAACAGGGATGCCTCCTTCATGTGCGTTATTGCCATCGCAGTACCTAGAGGGCCTGCGCTGATCTATGAGGGGGTTTGTGACGGCGTTATCACAAAAGAGGCCATAGGCACCGAGGGGTTTGGTTATGATCCCCTTTTCTATTATCCTCCTCTGAAAAAGACCTTTGCCCAGATGACCCAGGAGGAAAAAAACAGCGTCAGTCACCGCGGGAAGGCATTGGCGGAACTGAAAACGGAGTTTGATAAGGTCCTTGTATGGCTTGCCCAGCGTTTAGCGGAGGAGCCTTTTTAGACGAGCCTATTTCCCAGAGATGTTCCATGATCGAGACCTTTGCAAAACGCCCCCTTTTGCCCAATTGCGGTGTCAGGTTCACATTTTAATCCTCGAAATATTCAATATATTCCTCCGGTTAAAATTTTCGCCTTCCTTGCACTTGAACAAAATCGAGCATTTTTCAAAGGTCTCTAATCTTGCTTTTCAAGTCCTCACATCCCTGTCTCCCGGCACTGGAGGGGATGCCAGGTCCCTGCTTCAGTGCCTAGAAACATGCCAATGGTTTAAGCATCAGGCTCTCACTACTAATACCGGCCGGTATAGTAATAAGGCGGTCTGCGTTTTCTTGGGCCATCCGACACCCAGATCCTTTTTTCTTTCCAAAAACCGGGACGATCGACCCGATAGGCCCACCTGCCTGGGACCCAGTAACCCCTGTGATTATGATGACCAGGTAGCCAGTACCTCTTATGCGTTGGGGCAATCCATATCCTTTTTATCTCCCAGTGTCCCCATGGAGGGGGATCATAATAAGGGGGTGTACTGGAATGATAATGGACAGTGGTATGGTGGTCATGAGAATAATGATGGAGGAGTGCACCTCCTATAATGGCAGCGCCTACACCTATGGCTATCCCTTCTAATCGACCGTTATGTCTGGAACCGGCCCAGGCGGATGATGAAGCAAGGGAAAAAGAGAGCAACAACGCAGCGAATACAAATCCTAGGTTTCTGTTTTTCATTTTCTACCTCCTTATCACGGTGTTTAGATTATTAGACACCACATTTTGAAAAAAACTCAAAATGAACTGGAGATATTGAAAAGAAGATAACCTTTTTTATGCTTGGGGCCTCCCACGGTCATCCGCCCGCCGTTTAGGAGTTGAATGACGGTCTGAAAGACCTGTTGTCCTCTTTTGAAAATCACCACTCTCAGCTCCGCCCTCTTCCCACTCACTCTGATAGGAGTGATTTTCAATTGTCTCCTACCGGGAAGAGGGACGACTCCTGTGTCTCCTATGGCGAGATTCATCTTGTCATGACTGATCTGTCTGTAGGATGAGTAACGAAAGACAGACTCCAGCTCGTTGATCAGTCCGGATAAACGACGATCACGGGGGCTGGAATCGTGAGAGGCGAGAATCGTGACAGCCTCAATATGGATCCTCGGCCCTGCCCTGGCGATCGTGCTCAAAGCGATAATCGCAACAGCAAGGGACAAAGTGATAAATGGGAACCTTTTTGCCTTCATTCCAGACTCCCCAACAATCATGAGGCCTCGTTAAACCAGATAATGGTCTGGCGCGTTTTAGGTGTTTCTAAGACAATCACAGAGGTCATGTCTCCAGAAAGAGAGGTGATAATCGCACTTGGGTCCGGAGGAAGGAGAGGCTGTCTTATTAAGGAGAAAAAGAGGAGAACCATGGCGGCCATCGCCGTTGCAGGGATCAGAAGCTTCTTCGAAAAAAACAACTCTTTATGGCGCATCCACCAGGAGAGCCTCTTCTGAGATACCTGCTTAAGCACCTTCCTTTCAAGGCCTTGGAAAGAGACCTGCGATCGCTCTTCTGCCAGATCACTCTTATAAAGGGTCCGAAGGGCCTCATTTTGTCGGAGTTCTTCCTGACAGTCAGGACATGCTGCAAGATGCGACATGAGCCAATCATATTCAGCCGGAGAAAGCTCTCCGTCCATGTGACGGCTCAACAGCATGGAATCACAGGCCTTGCTCCTCTTCATTCCCCTCCTCCATGTATTTTTCCAAGCTCTTTCTCAGTTTTTTTCTGGCGTAGTAGAGCCTCGAACTGACAGTGCCTTTCTTTATCTTCAGCACGTCTGCAATCTCATCGTATGAAAGGCCTTCCACCTCATTAAGCACAAACACGACCCTTGCCTCCGCAGGCAGCCCTTTCAGGCCTTCTCTCAAAACCGTTTCAAGTTCCTTTTGTTCATAAACCGCTTGCGGACTAGGATCTTTGAGGATCAGCCCCTGATTATCATCATTTGCCTCATCCCCCAGAGGCCTGTGGCGCCATCCAAACTTCCGCTTCCATCTCCTCTGCCAGTTGAGAGACTGATTCACAGCAATGCGATAGATCCACGTGGCAAGCCCCGACTCTCCTCTAAAAGCCCCAATATGTTGAAAAACCTTAACAAAAACATCCTGGACAATATCGAGGCTCTCTTCTCTATCCGAAGTGATACCGTAGGCAATGCCGAATAATTTCGTTTGATACTGGTTCAGAAGATATCTGAAGGCCTCCTCATCCCCCTTTTTGAGAAGTGGAATCAAGGTCCCTTCGTCGGACAGACCTATGCTTTCTCTATTAGACACCAATTTCGGGGAAAAACTCACCAATTTTGGACAAAATCTTCTCCAAGACCGGATCAGGCAAATTCTCAAGGGGTCCGGACGGAAAGAGGTCGCGTTGATGGGTGTCAAATCCGGGGGGTTTCATTCCCCCGGATTTTGAGAAGTCGGATGATGCCTCCTCAATTACTCTCGGTATAGGGGTAATAACCCTGGGCAACGTCCAAACGGCCTAACTGGCCTCCCCCTAACCACAATTGGACGATCTTGCTGTCCCTCAGGTACTTTTCCACATGGTATTCCTTGGAATAGCCGTAGGACCCCATTAATTCCATGGCCCTGTTGCATACCATTTCGGTGACATCACAGGACTGCACCTTACAGGCGCTGGACCGTGCCAAAAGGTAGTCATCTCCAGGGTTACCGAATCTCTTGCGGTTGTTGAACATGGCCGCCACCGAGAGATAAAAGGCTCGAGCCGATTCTATACCGATCGCCATATCAGCAATCATAGCGGCTTGCAGTGAGTGGTTCCTGACGGATTTTCCACCGTAAAACCGGGTGCCGCAATAATCCACCACAATCTCCAGCACGGCCTGGGCATTTCCAAGGACCATGGGGGCACTGGTCAGGCGGCCCCAGCTGATATTACTCCTGAAGAGGTTCCAGTCCACTCCGGGGCCACCGGCCCTGTATTCTTTAGGCACCCTCACATCATCAAAATAGATGGCGGCATTAACATCGGTAACTCTCATCCCCATCTTCTCTTCCGGTTTGCCGAAGGAAAGGCCGGGAGCATCCTTGGGCACATAGATGAGCGCCACCCCCTCCTCCTTCTGTTTGGGATCGGTAGTGCAGACCACACAGTAGAGGTCGGCAACACCGGCACCACTTGGCCACATCTTTTCACCATTAATGACCCACTCGTCACCCTCCAGTCTGGCATGGGTGCGAATCGTCAGGCCATGCTCGGCCCCATCCTCGATATTGCATCCTCCGGCAGGCTCGGTAATCGCCAAGCAACCGCACCGCGGCGTATCATCACAAAACATGGGGATGAATTTGTCCATAAGGGCCCTGTTGGGCGCCCCCATGGCCGCGGACAGAGTCCATGGAATAATCAAGGCGTGCAAAGAGAGGCCGCTGTCCGCCCGAGATATCTCTTCGGTGATCGCACAAATGGTGGGCACCGACCTTATCTCAAGCCCTCCATACCTTTTTGAAAAACCCCGTTTCTGGATACCCAGTTGTACCAGGCCGGAATAGGCCTTTTTAAAAACCTCGTAATCCTCATCCAACTGGATACGGACCGGCATGACCTCTTTGTCGATGTACTTCCGAATGGTCTCCAGAAAGAGCCTGTCTTCCTCATTCGTAATGAAATCTCCATATCTTTTCATGAGGTCCCCCCTTCATTCATGATTTATCAAAATGGTATTCCCGATCCTTCAATCCTTTCTAGACGATCCCCCCCTCTTTGAGGGCTGAGACCTCTTCCGATGAGAATCCCCAGCCGGCAAGAACTTCATCACAATCGGCTCCCGGGTCCGAAGGAGGTCTTTGGATCTCAGGGACTGTCCTGGAAAACCGAGGCGCCGGGCCAGGCTGAATAACTCCTTCAAAGTCGACGAAGGTCTTTCGGTGGACATTGTGAGGGTGTTTGAGGGCCTCGCCAAGGGAGAGAACAGGGGCAAAGCAGACATCAGATCCCTCCATGATCTCACACCACTCATCACGCGTCTTTTCTTTGAAGACCTTGGTGATCTTCTCCTTGCACTTGGGCCACGTCCTAGGATCGTTTTGATTGGCGAAATCCGGGTCATTCTCAAGACCGGTATGCTTCAGCAGCAGTGCATAAAATTGAGGCTCCATCGAGCCCACACAGATGTATTGACCATCCTTCGTCTCATAAGAGTCGTAAAAATGGGCGCCACCGTCGATGAGATTGGCTCCCCGCGAGTCGGTCCATACTCCGGCAGAGCGCATGGAGAAGAACATCGCCATGAGCACGGCGGCCCCATCCACCATGGCCGCATCCACGACTTGGCCTTTACCTGACTTTTTGGCCTCTACAAGGGCGCATGCCACGCCAAAGGCGAGCAGCATACCTCCACCCCCGAAATCTCCCACCAGGTTAAGCGGCGGCGGCGGCTTGTATTCCTCTTTTCCAATGCAGTAAAGGGCCCCGGTCAGGGCGATGTAATTGATATCATGGCCGGCTGCCTTGGCCAGAGGACCTTCCTGTCCCCAACCTGTCATACGACCATACACAAGCCTTGGATTGCGCTTAAGACACACATCCGGCCCCAGGCCCAACTCCTCCATCACTCCCGGGCGAAAACCCTCGGTCAGGGCATCAGCCTGGTCGATCAGCCGAAGCACCGCTTCGACCCCTTCCGGTTTTTTGAGATCTATTGCGATTCGACGTCTGCCTCGGTGGAGCGAATTGTACTCAGTCTTGATCATGTCGGCCTGGCCTTTTCGATCTACCCTGACAATATCGGCGCCCATGTCAGAGAGCATCATGCAACAGAACGGCCCGGGGCCGATCCCACCGACCTCGACGATTTTTACACCTTCGAGTGGTCCCATGTTCAAACCTCCTTAGTTCTCTTTTGCGTTTTCATCCACATCACATCATTAATTTTCATCTTCCATATCATTCTTCAGTGGAAGATGCAATCAGCGATCACCCGAAATGCCTACCTTTGAGGCTATCCGGGGACATCTTTTCAGTAAGAGATCAGGATCAAGAATCTCTTGATGAGGACTGACTTTGGATAGAAGCCGACAATCTGATTTCCCCTCAGACTGCAATCGCCGTCTTGAAAAAGGGAGAGATCGCCAGGGCCGATCCAAAAAGGATCATAAAGACGCCGCAGCAGACCAGAATGATATGATAGACTTTCCGATTCAAGCGCTTTACCCCAAAGAAGGCCGTAAAGGAGACTAGAAGATACCATGCCAGGTCTCCGGCTTCATGACCGAGGAAAAAAGCCAGTAGATTGGGCCATTCCGAAAATGTGACCTCAAATTGGACCATGAATCCCAGCCCTATCGTGCCCCACCAGACCCACCAGTAGGGGTTTGACATGGAGACGACAATACCGCCGATAACAGGGTTTTTCTGGCCCTTGTTCAAAGCTGATCCGCGATCGCGGTCCGGTTGTTCGGCTGAATTAAGAAAGGCATCCGAGACCTTTCCCGTATAGACGTCGCGAATGATGGAAATACCGAAATAACCGAGGATTACTCCCCCTACTATTCCGATAGCGTGGACAACATAGATATTTTTCAAAAGAAAGGAGAAGCCCAGCAAAAGAAGAATCACAATGGCCAATTCAACAATGGCGTGGCCCACGATGATCCAGAGGCCCATGAGATATCCTCTATCGCGTGTATCAACCGATCTGATAATCGTGTAAGTCAGCAAGGGGCCCGGAGACATGGCACCTGTCAGGGCCACCAGGAAGGAAAAAGAGAAGATTGTCCAGAATGTAAAAAAGAAGCTGGTAAATTCAGTCGGCATAAGGCGGAGACAAGATGTTTCATGGGAGTCAGCTAAGCAGGGGCATCCTGGTCCATTCTTCCAGGGCAGGGATAAAACCCCTCAGGATAATCTTGGACCCTTTGCGCTCGGATGCAATCGGGCAGGAGGGGTCCCCACGCATAAATCAGGAGGAATAGCCCTCCTCCGGGACTCTCTTGTCCCTATCGGCTGATCGCGCCCTTTATCGAGACACGACACAGCCGACGCCGAACTCACTTCTTCTTGGGTGGTACCGTTATTTCAAAAACACACGAGGCCTCAGCCTTGGAGTCCCAACTGGAGGCCTTCAAGGTATATTTTCCAGGAGGAATCGGCGGATTGTTCGGATCGGGGGTTGGTTTACCCTTTTTGAATCGGAAATTGAATATACCCTGGAGGATACTCAATATATTCATCTTGGTTTCGAATTTCCCTGATGAGTCCGCCTCGGCAAAGGCCACATTCACGTCTTTGCCTTTGTTCGCTTTCACCATTGTGATTTCCACCCGGTCTTCCGCCTGAAACCCGGAACCCATGATCTTCACCACGGCCAAGGCCTTGGGGTTAAGTGGAGCCGCTGACGGCTCGGTTTTTAGCGATGTCCCGGCCTCGGCTTGCGGTCCTAAAATATGGGCACCCAGGGCCAGAACGAATACTACAGTTATCATTTTCAAGAAAATCTTTTTAACCACCATTTGGACCTCCTTATTCCTGTCCCCAAAGGACGTTATCCGGTTCTAACCGATCCATCGTTTTCGTCGTCGATAGTGTTTCACATCGCGGTAACTCTTCCGCTCCCCAATGGCGCTCAGACCTAGATAGAACTCCTTGATATCCTCATTTTCCCGCAGTTGTTCCACTGCACCGTCCAGAACAATGCGACCGTTTTCCATGACGTACCCGTAATCGGCAATACTCAAGGCCTGCCTCACGTTCTGCTCGACAATGAGGATAGGGAGTTTCTCCTCCTTGTTGATCCTGCCGATGATCTTAAAAATATCCTTTACCAGCAAGGGACTCAGACCCATAGAGGGTTCATCCAGAAGCATCAATTTGGGACTGGACATTAAGGCCCGTCCCATAACCAGCATCTGCTGCTCCCCGCCGGACAAGTATCCGCTGGTGTTCCGCCGAAGGTCGAGCATCCGGGGAAAATAACCATACACCTTTTCCAGGTCCTGCCTGACCCGGGCTCGATCTTTCCTGATGAGACCGCCTCCCAGGAGGTTTTCCTCCACCGTGAGGTGTTCCAGTACACGCCTGCCTTCAAGTATCTGGATGATACCTAGCCTGGACACCTCTTCCGGCATTTTCCGATCGATCCTCGCATCCAGAAACATGATATTTCCATGGCTGACTTCGCCCTCTTCAGTGCGAAGCAGCCCTGAAATCGCTTTAAGCGTGGTGGTCTTGCCGGCACCGTTGCCGCCCAGGATGGTCACGACCTGTCCAGGGTTGACCTCCAGAGAGACCCCCCGGAGGACCTGGATCACGTTATGATATAGGACTTCCACATTATTGATATTCAGCACTTCAATGCCTCCGGATAATCGATGTCCTCAAGAATCCGGCCTTTACTTCTTTGTCATCCATGGCGGCAGAAGACGAGGAGCCTTCCTCCAGTCCGTCACCTGGGAATCCTTAAGGTTTTTGACCTGGTGGATGATGTTGTAATCACTCCCCCTGTGGTCTACGCCCGGCAGATAGGTGACACCCTTTTGCAGGCCGTTACAGGTATAGTCCTTCATCCGGTTAATTCCAAAATCCCGCAACTTCTTACCGGTCAGTTTTTCAGGCGGAACCTTTTCCAGGGCAAGGCGGATGGTCTCTTCCATGATGTTGGCGATCAGCCAGCCCACGTACCAGACCCCATCGGGAATAGGCTCGTTGATGACATCATAGCCGGCGCGGCCCTTCATATATTTTCTATAGTGTTCATTGACCCACTTGATGGCAGGACGGCTCTCATCTCCAAGGTCGTAGGAAGGAAAGGTGAAATAGGCGCCCTCAGCCGCTTCACCGGCCAGTTTCCTCAGCTCGGTCGCATCGGTCCCGGTGGCCTCAAGGATAGGGATATGCAATCCCATTCTTTTCATGTCCTTGAGGACCAGGGCCATCTGGGAACCGAGGAGTGTCGCCGCAATGTAGTCGGCCTTGGCCTGCTTGACCCTCAGTAACTGGCTCGTGGTCGATACAGGCATACCAGGGATCGGTTCATCCGCTACAATTTCACAGCCCTTGCTCTTGGCATACTGGGGGCCGCCCCAGAGCATGGATTTTCCTAAAGGCCCATCATAGTACATCAGGGCGATCCGAGGGGGTCTCTCTTCCTTCCAGTTCTCCAGGATCCAGTCCACATACAGTCCCATATCATCGGCAAAGCTCGGCCGATGTCCGTATATCCATTCGGGGGGCCAGTGGGCTACCGTATTGGAAGATGTCTGAAAGCATGGCACTTTGTCCCGTTTGAAGTCTTTTTTCAGGCCCTCCAAGGCAGGGGACGATGTGCTGTGACAGGCAATGACACCCTTGTCCACGAAATTTCTAAATGCGCTTTTGAAAAGGGGCAGTTCGTATCGGCAGTCTGCGTAGAGGACTTCTACCTTGACTTTGCCGAGGACCTTGCCCGTTTTCGGATCACAGTACTCAATTCCTCCCTTTTCCTTGTTCACGTATTCATGGAAATAGGCGATCAGGGCATCCCCCGGAGGTCCGCATGTCCGGCCGGCCGGTCCGGTCCACTCTCCCAGATGACCTATTCGGATCGGGTCCGGCTCTGCCTTTACCGTAGGACCGATAAGCAGAGGCATTATTACCAATAGACTGAAAACAAACGCCAATGTAATGTTCTTGAGTTTGAAATCTCTCATGAAATACCCTCCTTTTGTGTGGTTTTTCTGTCACCGAAGTAATTCATCGCTCTCTCGTTAATAAGGGAAAGGATACAGACGCAATTTTGTCTTGATGATTTCCCATCGGTGGGCCAACCCTCGAGGTTCGTAAACCAAAAAGAGCATGATAACCAACCCCAAAATGAAGAGCCCCATGGCCGCGCCGAATTCGACCCCTAAACCGGGGAGAGCCTTGCTGACCAGGGGGGCCACCTTCAGGATCAATTCCCGCAACACGACTATGAAAATCGTACCGAATATAGCCCCAAGCATATGCCCCATGCCGCCCACTATCAGCATGCCCAAATACCAGATGGAATCCATGAGCGTGAAGTATTCCACGTTTATGGTCTGTAGATAGTGGGCATAGAGCGAGCCTGATATACCGGCGAGAAAACAGCCGAAGAAAAAGGCCATCATTTTATAATAGAACAGGCCGATGCCCATGCCTTCGGCAGCCAGGTCATTGTCCCTGATCGCCACAAAGGCCCGGCCAACACCGGTGCGAGTGATATTTTTGACAAAATAGGTGATGATCGCGGCCATGAAGAGGGCCAGATAGTAATAGCTGTGGTCCGTCTCGATTAAGTATCCGAATAAGTTGGGCGGCGGCACATCAATAGACCTGACGCCGCCGGTAATGCTGGGAAGGTGCATGATAACGTAAATAATGATGAACTGGGCACCGATGGTCGTAATAGCCAGATAAAAGCCCTTGACCCGCAAGGAAGGTGCACCGAAGAGCAGGCCGATCAGGCCGGCGGCAAAACCGGACAGGGGCAGGGCAACCCAGAAGGAAAAGTCGAGTTCATTGCACAACGCCGCCGAAGTAAAGGCCCCCACGGCCACGAACGCCGAGTGTCCCATGGATATCTGACCGCAAAACCCGGTCAGGAGGTTGAGACCATGGACCGCGATGATGGTACAGGCGATGGTCGTGAAGATACTCAACGTCGACCGACTGGCAAAAGCAGGCAGGATGGCCAAAAACATAGCAAAGGCTGTCAGCCAGACCCAGTGGTCCCAGGTCCTGAAGATGGCCATATCCTTTTTATACGTAACGTTATATATTCCTGATGGGAGCGGCATCACTTAAACCCTTTCGATAGTTACTAGGCCGAAAAAACCATGCGGCCAAAAGATCAGGACAATTATCATGACTACATAGGCGACCACGTCCTGTATGCCATGCCCGATATACCCGCTGGACAAGCCTTCCAGGAGTCCTATGAGAAGTCCGCCGATTACGGCCCCGGGGATCGACTGGAGCCCTCCGATCAGCGCAGCCGGGATAGCCTTCATGCCGATATTGGCCAGGGGTATATTGATTCCGTTGATACTCCCTAAGAGAATTCCACCGATGGCCGCCAGGATGGCGCTCATGGCCCAAGTGTTTCTAAAAACACCTCGCACGCTGATCCCCATGGCCTGGGCCACCTGTTGGTCTTCAGCAACGATCCGCATGGCTAGACCGGCCCTTGTCAACTTGAAGAAAAGCGACAGCGCCACCACCACTACAATGGCGATGATAAAGCCGTAGATATATTGTCTCGAAAGAATCAACTCCCCGAGGACCACCGGCTCCGGCGGCAAAAGGGGTGGTTTGAAGACCCTCCAGGACATCCCTCCCCAGATCGCCGTCAGGGCACCTCGGAGGCAGAGACCGACTGTAAGCGTCACCATGATGATGGCGAACATGGGCTGACCGATCATGGGACGGAGGGGGAAACGTTCAACAACCATGCCGAACAGGGCAGCCACGCCCAAAGTGGCCAACACTCCCAACCACGGCGGCAAATTGAACTGGAAGATAAGGGACCAGCAGACAAAGGCCCCAAAAATAAGCAGCTCCCCCTGGGCCAGGTTGAAAATCTCGTTGGATTTGACAATAAGGACAAAACCGACGGCCACAAGTCCGTATATGGCTCCCACCATCAAGCCTGAGATGGCATGCTGTAAAAAAATGATCATAGCTTCGACCTACTCCACGTTCCAGATTTTGAGCGCTGTCCTGACCGTGCTGGTCTTGCCGTCCCTGTAAGTCACGGCAGCCTCCACTTCGACTGTATTCTCATTCGAATAAAGCCCCTTGATCAGATCAGCATATTTTTCTTCAAAAAGTTTACGTCTGAGCTTTCTAGTCCTGGTCATCTCCGCCTCATCTGCATCAATCTCCTTGTGCAGCAAGGCGTACCTCTTTATTTTAGCCTCTTGTGGAAGGACCTTATTCACCCTTTCAACATCCTTGAGTATGAGCTTGGCCACTTCCTCCTTCTGAGAAAGATCAACATAGGTAGTGTAGTTTATCCTGTTCTTTTCAGCCCAACGACCGACAGTCTCATAATCGATGTTCAAGATCACCGTCAAATGATCCCTTTGCTCCCCGCCTATGGTCACGGCCTCTTGCAGATACGGGCTGAAACGGAAACTCCCCTCTATGTACTGGGGAGAGTAATTGGCTCCGTTTCCTAATTTGCCAAGCTCGGACAGACGGTCTATGTAAATAATATGCCCTTCTTCATTGATATATCCCGCATCGCCCGTACGAAACCAGCCGTCCTCCATGGCTTCCTCGGTCGCCTCAGGATTTTTGTGGTAATGCGAGAACATCCCTTCACCTTTGACCTGTATTTCACCTTCCGGTGAGATCCGTACATCCACTCCAGGCAAGGGCGGCCCGATGGTCTCGAAACGTATGTTGGTCTCATCACCCTGGTGACCGCAGACCGAGCCGGATTCGGTACTCCCGTAAAACTGTCGAATGGGACACCCGATCGCATGAAAATATCGGAACGTGTCGGGACTTATAGCTGCCGAACCGGTGAAGAAATACTTGGTCTTCCTCAGTCCGAGCTGGTTGCGAAGCGGCGCAAAGACCAGGATGTCCGCCACCTTGTTGATGGCGGTCCAAAAGAAATTCTTTTCCCCTTTAAGATGTAAATCCGCCTTCTTGTAACCCACGGGGAGGAAGATATTGTACAGGGTCCTGGTGATGATGTTGGCGTCGATGATCTTGGCCTGGATCAATGAGACCATGCCCTCCCAAATCCGGGGGCCGCCCCCATAAACCAGCGGAGATATCTCACGCAGATCAGCCATGGCCGTTTCAGGTTCTTCCGGGTAATTGATGATGAGGCCGGTCAGAGGATGTCCCGCCTCTCCCATCAAGCCCGCGATCCAGGCAGGGGGCATAATCGCTACATAGTCGTCCTTTGGTCGGGTCGGAAATATCTCGAGTGCCCCTTGCATGGTGTTGATCAAAGACCCGTGGGTCCTCACGGCGCCCTTTGGCATGCCTGTTGTGCCTGAGGTATAGTAGATCATAGCAATATCATCGCCGCTGCCCTGATTGACACTATCCTCGAAGTATCCGGAATGATTCTTTTCGAACTCACGGCCCAACTCGACAATATCATAAAAATAGACCAGGCTCGGTTCATCATAGTTCCTCATCCCTTTGGGATCCCAGTAAACGATCTTTTCCAGAAGGGGAAGTTCGTCCTTGATTGCCAAGGCCTTGTCCGACTGCTCCTGATCACGTACGATCATGAACCGCGAGTCGGAATGTTCAACAATATATTTCACTTCGGAGGGCAACGAGTCTGTAAAAATACCGGCCACGATACCTCCTGCGGCCATCGCGCCCATCTGGGCCCAAGTCCATTCCGGGTCGGAATCACCCATTATGGAAACCTTGTCGCCTCTCTTCAGGCCCAGGCTCACAAGCCCCAGAGCAAAATACTTAATATTGGAAAAATGATCCTTCCAGGTGAATTCGTTCCAAATGCCATACTCTTTCTTTCGGATAGCGACCGAACCGTCTCCCCACTGGAGATAATTTCGCAGCATGCACTGCGGCAGGGTCACAGGATTCTGAACGAAGTTTTTGGCCAACTTTACCGCTCCTTTTTACTCATCACCAAGGTATGCGCGAATGACTTCAGGATTATCCGCGATTTTACGAGGCGAATCATCAGCAATGACTCGCCCGAAATCAAGAACCACAATGCGATCGGCAATGTCCATGACCAGCTCCATATCATGCTCGATGAGGATGATGGAAACATCTCTCTCCTCAAAAACATCAATGATGAACCGGGCGATATCCTCTTTCTCTTCAAGGTTCATTCCGGCCATGGGTTCATCCAGCAACAGGAGTTTAGGCTCCATGGCCAAAGCTCGACCCAGTTCCACACGTTTGCGCTGTCCATAGGGCAGACTGCCTACGACCTGTTTTCTTATCGGTTGAATCTCTAAGAAATCAATAATCTCCTCAACCACGCGCCTGTTTTGGACTTCTTTCTTGCGTTCGGGACCAAAGTAGAGCGCGCCGGCCCAGGGACTCGGTTTCAGCTTCACATGCCGGGCGGCCATGATGTTTTCCATGGTCGTCAGACCATCGAAGAGGGCAACATTTTGAAAGGTCCTGGCAATACCGAGGCCCACCCGACGGTGCACCGGCATATCCCTGATAGACCGGTCTCCAAACCGGATATCGCCTCTTTGCGGTCGATAATATCCACTGACACAGTTTAGCGCAGAGGTCTTTCCAGCCCCGTTAGGGCCGATGATGGCCAAAAGCTCCTTCTCATAGACGGAGAAGTTGACTCCCGCCAAGGCCGCCAGACCTCCAAAGGAGAGTGAGACATCTGAGAATTCAAGCAATACCTTATGCTCTTCCATAACTACCTGGTCCCATTTCTTATAGTAGTGCTGGGAACAAAAACTTTGTAAGATAAAATTAATTCGGATTTCAAACCACTTACGTCCTGTAGAAGGCCCAACCACAATTATTTCTTTTGGCAGGGCGCGGATTTGCTACAGGTGGTATAAATCGTTGGATACCCGCTATCCGATTGAATAGTCAGCAGTCAATTTGCAGAGACGTGAGGCACAGAATTCACTAATAAGTAGGGGTATGGTTGCTGCTTTTGACAGCAAATTTCCTGAGGTGAAAGAGAACCTGAGGATCATCTTCAGAGTCTCAAAGGTGTGCTACAAAACTCATGGATAGGTTGGCAACTATGAAAATCCGGCCCGATCGCTTATCGGCCGACATATTACATCTGCATAAGGCCTTCATCCTTCGAATAGGGCCAAGTTGATTACCTCTACACATTCATGGAGTTCCGCTATAACACTCCCTCACACCAGATAAATTATTTAAAAACTCTAACGAGTTAGTTCAACGTTCAGGCTATCGCCTTCCTTTGTTGTCCGGTCTTATTAACTATTTTTTTTATTTTGTCAACCCTTTTTTATTGGCATGAATGTATTGATCATTTGCCGTGTTGTTTCAATCAACTTATCAGCTCCCACATAGAGCAGACCTGCAGATCATCGACACTGACGAGAATAATCAGAGACAGGCCTTTTTTATTTTAAGGTAGAATCATTTTTTTACTGAACAAAACCTCATTGTTCTGCTACATGATAGAAGAAAAACCCTAACGTGGGAGACGTAGGGTGAAGGGCATCAACATAGATAAGCGAACAGGCAATATGGGTAATTGCGGCATCGCTTGTCAAGGCGAGCTTATCATCCGGTGCCCTCGGCCAAACACAGCAAACATCAGGATAAGGAATATCCATGACATTTAAAATACCCGTGCGTGACAACAAGAAACTACAGCTTCTTCTAGATCGAATCAATGCGGATCAAGAGCTGTTTCAAATTTGGAAATGCGCCAATGTCAATGCGGTAGATCGTTTGGGCATTAGTGATCATGGCGAGGTGCATATTCGTATTGTGGCCAATGCGGCGCTACGTATTGTCCGCTTGCTCGTCAAAGGAGGCGTTGAACCGAGTGTAGTGAAAGATCATGGATTGACCAATCAGGATGCAGAGGTGATTGTGGTGCTGGCCGCCTGCCTCCACGATACTGGAATCTCGGTAAACCGGGATCATCATGAAAGATACAGTCTCTTCATTGCATTTCGAAAGGCCCGTGAGTTGTTGGAGGGAATCTATGAGGAACCGGATTTGACAACCATAGTATCTGAGACTTTGCACGCCGTTATTGCTCATGACGCAAACGAAAAATGTCTCACCATCGAAGCGGGGGTCCTGAAGATAGCCGACGCAACTGATATGACGGAAGGACGTTCCCGTATCCCCTTTGAGGCGGGAAAGGTGAATATCCATTCTGTTTCCGCTCAGGCCGTCGACGGAGTGAATATCAAAAAGGGCGCACACAAACCAGTCTGCATTGAGATCAGGCTCACCAATTCGGCAGGGATTTTTCAGATTGATGAATTGTTGAAAAACAAACTGAGATATTCACCTCTGCGACCATTCATTGAGGTGACTGCGCACATTGAGGGTGAAACCGAGCGGAGGTTGTTTGACTCCTATTCGTTATAACACAGAATCTTCATGGCAAATCGCGACTAGCATAGGTGACCAAAAAGACTCCCGGGTTTATGATATACAGATAGGCACCAAATACCCTGCCCAATGATTGTTGGAGATAAGGTAGCATAATGGAGGATCAGAGAAACTGCCCCTTTTGCGCTGACAGGCTGAATGAACGGATTGTGGAAAAAAGGGGCACGGCAATCGCAATTGAAGACAGGTATCCGGTAACGAGGCACCATATGCTCGTAATGCCCCGAAGACATACCCCCGATTTTTTCACTATGACCTCTCAGGAGAGAAGAGATGCCGAAGACTTAATCGTATTAATGAAAAACAGAATCCTGGAAAAAGATCCTTCAGTGACCGGATTCAACGTCGGAGTCAATTGTGGCGGATCTGCCGGTCAAACCGTCATGCATGCCCATATCCACCTGATTCCCAGGAGGAAAGGAGACACCCCCTTACCGAGGGGTGGTGTGAGGGGCGTCATCCCGGAAAAGATGGCCTATTAAGAAAGAACAGATACAGATAGAGAAATATCCTCTATCTGTATTCGCTCTTCATTCAAAGAAAAGCACAAACTGCGTCACTGCGCTATCAGGGCCATTGATAGTAGTTTGTCAGCACGATTTTTGGGTCATCCGATGGATTCCATCTCGGCTGGTAAAGGGATGGCCCTGGGGCGACGATCGGTCCCACCTTATCCCACTGTTTTTTGTGGGCATCCAGTCGCCACACCTGAATATAGGGATAGGTGTAGGGGAAGGTGGGGTCCATTGTAAATTTCGGGCAGAGGCCTGTGTCGATTTCAGTCAAGCTGAACAGGGAGTCCCTTAGTCCCTCCCGGGTAAAGCCATCATATCCATACTTTTCAAGACAGCTCTTCACACCGAGCATGGCGGCGTCCAAAACATGGTGGACATGCATCATCCAGTCTACCCGGTACTCCCAATAATCTTTATCGGTATCCAGATAGATTTTGGCAACCTCCTCAGCCCTTTTGCACCTGTCCTTGGTGTAATAACATACCGGTCCATAGGGATTATAAATGCCATGAAACAGGTCCGGGGCCGCCAGGAAATCACGGAGCACATTAAACCAGGTAACAAAGCTCATTTCATCTTTGATCCCGATCCGTTCGGCATCTTCAAGAACGACTTTCGCTCCACTTGTGATATGATCTATAACAACGGTCCTGGCACCAGCGCTGTGAAGGCGTTTGAGCTGAACAGTGACATCAGTCACACTGATGGGGACAATTTCCACACCAACCAGATCAATACCTACATGTTTGTAGAAGCCCTTTACTTTCCTCCCTTTGTACAATCGACGGGGAGGGTTGTCAAAAGCAATGATCCCGACCTTGAAAGGCTTTCCAGGATGCTTTTTATCCCAGACCCCTCTTTTAAATCCGTTCAATAATTGGGCCGTGGTGTCTACATTTGTGGTTGCATTGGGTAAGAGGTATTTATCATTCACGTTTTCCATATACCCAGCCGGATCCACATGAACGGACCATATGTGTATAACCGGTACACGATCTCGATTGGCCAGGGCTATAAAGCCGGAGGCCGGGCTTGACCCGTGGGTGGTTATCATATGTGCGCCCCAATCCCTCAATCTGCCGTAACAGGTCGCGGCCTTACTCGGGTTATACACACAGTCTTCATATTTATGATCGATCAGGAAGCGGTGTGTAGAGCCGTCAGGCTCTTTATATTCCATACCGCCCTGCTTGTTGAAATGTTTGAAGTAATCGATTTCGCCCCTCGAACCGGGTCCATGCCACATGGCCCCCGGTCCGCTCAGCGTCGACACCCCTCCGACCCTTATATTTACCACCTCCGGGACCTCTGATTGTGCCTCTGTGTGAGTGAAAGCCAACAACGTCCATACAAAAATAGAACTCAAAATCAAAGACAACCTCATTCTTTTTCCTTTAGCCATCATCCACCTCCTTAATAGTTTATGAGTCAAGACAGTGATATGCGTGCTTGCACACAAACACATAAGAAATCCCGCAAGTGATGCCAATGCCGCATCTCTTCAAAAACCTCATTAAAGAGGAAGTCTCTATACCTGTTTTTGATAGAATTTACTGAAAACGCCAGAATTGGTAAGATCGGCACCCCATTCATTTGCCGACCGCGCGACTCTTGTCAGGAGATCGTATCTTCGGAAGCCCTTTATCCATGGAATCGTCTCTTCTCTATGACGGCAAAGCCAAAAGAAACAGATCCAACTCGCAGGTCTCTACGACAAACTTGTTCGTTAAGGTTCTTTAAAAGAGCTTATATTAAGGTGGAATTGGGAAACTATATATCCAAATAGATCTCATGTCTACCTGAAATCGGGAACTTTCTCCTTTGCCGCATACAGGACAATAAAAAACCGTTGACTCCGTCTCAAGAGCTGCCGCGAAGAAATCTAGCTAAAGGGGCCTGGACAAACATTCACGCATTTGGGACAAAGCCGGAGAACAAGGCTTTTGTATTCCCTTTACAGGAGAGAGATAATGGGGTATTCAGCGTTTACAAAATGGAAAGTCTCTCCACGCTACTGGTCGGAGACCTTGGCCACGTGTGTAATTTCATTTGACAAGTATGGAAAACAGCACAATCTTGAAGGATAGGCAACCCCCCGGAAGAGGATTTTCAGAGACCGTCATCCCTGAGCCTGGGCAAGAAAGGCGCCCTATCCCGCTCTTCCGGAACTTATGCCATGAATCGGCCTCAATAACCTCATTGAGCATGATAGGAGCTCGGTCGGAAATCCCGAGTCCCTTAAGCTTGAGTGATGCGACATAAGCATTGTTCACCGCAATGACAGTGAGCGACAAAGAGGATGGGCCTTTGCGAAACAGGCCTTACCCGGCACACCGGGACATGGATCATGTTCGTGGCATAATTCAAAGAGGATGAAAAAAGAGGTTATAGATGAAAAAAGTACACCTGTTGTTTTTGTTGTTGTTTTTACCTGGTCTTACCCTTGCCGCCGATGAAAATGTCCCCCCGCCCGCAAAAATCAGAGTCTCCAAAATCATTGAAAAGGAGGCCTTTAAACGCACAAAGGCCTTGGGTATTCTAGTCTTTGATAAATTGAGCCACGTATCCACGGAGGTAGCGGGGCTTGTGGAGGAGACTTCCTTTTCTCAAGGGGACAGGGTCACAAGAGGTCAGAGATTGGTTCGGATTAATACGAACCTCTTGGACAAGGATATCCGCATCGGCGAATTGAGGATCAAACAGGTGGATATCCGCATACGAAAAGCTGAAAAAGACCTTAGGCGATATGAAGAACTTTACAGGGATAAGGTCACGAGCGAAAACGCCTATGACAATCTCAAGTTTTCTTACCTTGATTTGCTTGAGGAAAAGGAGGTTCTCAAAGAGAGCCTTGAAAAGAACAGACTGCTGAAATCGAAAAGCATCATAAAAGTGCCGTTTGACGGCCTCGTCCTTCAGAAACATGTCGATGTCGGTGATTGGCTTGTCCAGGGTAAAGCCATTTGTCAAATCGGGTCGATCCACGATCTTTACGCAAAAATCCCGATAGCTGAAAATCTACTGAAATACTCGAAGTCCGGGGCCCCCATCGATGTGACGCTTAACGCCTTCGGAGAAACACTGAAAGGGACAATCGACGGGGTCATTCCGATCGCAGATCAGAAAACGAAAAACGTCTTTCTGAAGGTCAGGCTACCCGAACTGAAAGTCATTATTGAAAATATGTCTGTGACGGCCTATGTCCCGATCAGCGACAAGCGAATGATGAATATGGTGCCCCGTGATGCCCTTGTAAACTTCAGGGGGAAGGATTTTATCTTTACCGTCCAAGACAACAAGGCTGTTCCCATACCTATCAACATCGTGACCTACGCAGGTAAACACGCCGGGATTGTGGGGGCCGCCGTTTCCACGGGAATGCCCGTTGTTGTCGAGGGTAATGAACGATTGAGGGCAGGTCAGATGGTCCAGATAGCAGGAGAGGACTAATGGATCTTGTCAAATACGCCATTTTCAAGCCTATTACCATAGCCGTCGTTGTCATTCTGATCGTTCTTTTCGGGCTTATCGGAATGAACAGACTCCCTGTGCAACTGACTCCCGACGTGGAACTCCCGGAAGTAACCGTTAATACCCAATGGCCCGGCGCGACACCCTACGAGATTGAACAGGAGATCATAGAGAAGCAGGAGGAGGCCCTCAAGAGTCTTCAGAATTTGATCATCATGGAGAGCTCCAGCTACAATGGTTACGGTGAAGTTAATTTGACATTCAAGGTTGGAACAGACCTGGATGACTCGGTCTTACGTGTATCCAATCAGTTGGAGGAGATCTCGGGATACCCTGAAAACGCCAAAAGGCCCACTATTGACGCTGCCGGAGCGCAGAATTCGCCTATCATATGGATCATGCTCAAGATGAAAACAGGCGATTTTCATGAAATAGACAAGTATAGGACATTTTTTGAAGATGAAATAAGACAATATCTTGAAAGGGTTGAGGGCGTCGGGTCTCTCTTTGTGGCCGGAGGAACGGAAAATCAGCTGCACATCATTCTAGACCCCGAAAAAATGGCCCAACATCAAACGACGATCAACCATGTCATAGACCGAATACAAGGGGCAAACCAAAATGAATCGGCAGGGGTCTTGGGTATCGGAAAGAAAGACTACAGGATCAGGACTTTCAGCCAGTTTCAGGCCTATCAAGACCCGCTGCGTGTCATGATTTATGAGGACGGATTACGACGGGTCTTCCTCAGGGATATTGCCCGAAGCTCACTGGGATACGAAAAAAAGAACGTGTCGAATTTGCAGAAAGGAGATCCGGTTATAGCCATTGGGATCCTGAAAGAGCAAGGCACCAACGTGATCAAACTCGTCGAGCGGGTTCACCAAGTGGTCGACGAACTCAACAACGGGATGCTCTCTGAGAACAATTTGTACCTAAAATGGGTCTACGATCAGACACCCTATATCAACACGGCTATCAATATCGTAAAAAGAAATGTCCTTATCGGGGGGGCTCTGGCCATCATAGTGCTCCTGATTTTCTTGAGGAGCATCACCTCCACCTTGACAACTGCTATCGCCATTCCCATATCGGTCATCGGAACCTTTATCTTTTTATGGGTGTTTCAGAGAAATCTCAATGTGGTCAGTCTGGCAGGGATTTCGTTTGCCGTGGGCATGCTTGTCGATAATTCAATTGTTGTATTGGAGAACATCGATCGTCACCGCAAACTCGGAAAAACTCCTTTCGAGGCCTCCTATGACGGCACACGAGAGGTATTGGGCGCGGTATTTGCCTCTACGGTGACCACAGTAGCGGTATTTTTACCTGTTATCTTCATTCAGGAAGAGGCTGGACAGCTTTTCAGAGACATTGCCATAGCGATTACTTTTTCCATAATTATCAGCCTGTTCGTCTCAATCGCCGTGATACCCACCCTCTCCAATCAATTCTACAAGCGATTTGATCGTACCAACAACTCAAACAACGACAAGATCGCCAAAGTCGGCACCTTCTTTGTTGGTTTGCTGATGAACCTTTCAAAACAATCCTTGAGAAGCAGGCTGACCAGCATTGTCGCCGTGATCTTGTTCACGACGCTCTCTGTTTCTCTGATAATATCCCTGCTGCCCCGGGCCGAGTACCTCCCGCAAGGGAATCAAAATTTCATACTCAGTATCCTGATCCCACCGCCCGGCGCTTCGGTTGAGAAACGACAAGAGATCGGCGATTACCTGTTTGATCAAGTCAAGCCGTTTGAGGGTGAAGAAGGAGACACCGAGAAAATCAATGGAATGTCAAAAATATCAGACATGTTTTATGTGGCGTCTTCAAGCATATCTCTCTTTGGAGCAAGCAGCAGCAGCGAGACAGAGGCCAGGACTCTGATTCCCTTTTTTACAGGTCTCATCCGATCGATTCCGGACATGTTCGGCGTAAGCATTCAGCCGGGGATTTTTCAGTCGGATCTTGGCGGAGGCAGATCTTTGGATGTGAATATCTCGGGAGAAAGACTCGATGAGATTATCGCGGCCGGTCAGATCCTCTACGGGAGCATTGCCGCCGCCATACCTGGGACCCAGATAAGACCTGTGCCTTCACTTGAAATAAGCTATCCTGAGGTGAACATTCTCCCTGACAAAATCAAATTGGCAGCCAACGGGTTGACAGAGGCCCAGTTAGGCATCTACGTGGATGTGTTGATGGATGGTCGTAAAATAGGAGAATACCGGCCGCAGGGGAAAAGGAGTATAGACCTGATCCTTAAAGGTGATGACGCCACATACCAGACCCCTGAAGATATACTTAACGGCCTGATCGTGAACCACTACGGCGATATCATTCGTATCGGAGATGTTGCCCAACTTGTCTACACTCAGGGGATGACGCAGGTCGATCACCTCGAGAGAAAACGAACAGTTAAACTCCAGGTCACTCCTCCCAACTCCATACCCCTGGAAGCAGCCATTGAGAAGATCAAGAATGATATCATATCGCCACTCAAAAAGAGCGACAAAATCGGAAATGTTCATGTTGCCGTCGGCGGTAACGCGGACAAGCTCAGAGATACGAGACTCGCTCTTCAATGGAATTTTCTCTTAGCAGTGGTGATCATATATCTTTTGATGTCGGCCCTTTTTGAAAATTTCTTCTACCCTTTGATTATCCTCTTTACCGTGCCGCTGGCCGGCGCCGGGGGCCTTGTTGGATTGAAGTTGGTGAACCTTCTGATCGGTCCACAGGGTTTTGATGTGCTGACAATGCTTGGGTTTGTTATTCTCGTAGGGACGGTGGTCAACAACGCTATTCTCATCGTCTACCAGACGCTGAACAACATCCGATACAGGGGACTCATGGGAAAAGAGGCGATCACCGAGGCTGTCAGGACAAGAATTCGTCCCATCTTTATGAGCGCCTTCACGAGCCTCTTTGCCATGCTTCCACTCGTGGTCTCCACAGGATCGGGGAGCGAACTCTATCGGGGACTTGGGAGCGTACTATTGGGAGGACTCGCCATGTCCACTCTTTTCACCCTTTTTGTTATCCCGGCCCTGCTCTCATTGTTTGTCCATCGTATAAGAGAGAAAGGCCAGGAGAACGGGGCGCCTGTTTTATCCACCTGATGTTTATTGTCGGAAGCTTTCGAATGTCTTCAGTATTACAGGCTGATCATCGGAGCTTTGAACAGGTGATGTAAAGGCCTCGAGTCGGTCTAGCCTCTCACTCGCCTCCAGAGAGGACCGTCTTTGGTATCGGTAACCTCCACTCCCATCTGCTTCAGCTCGTCACGAAGGCGATCAGCCTCGTCCCACCTCTTTTCCTTTCTGGCCTGTTCTCTCTTTTCAAGCAGATCTCTCATCTCTTTATCCGGCTCAAGGAGTTCCAGATCCATAACACACAAGACAGAATTGATATCCTCCAAGGCGTTGAGGACTTCCTTCCTTCCAGGTGCTGATAGGCCGTTTTGATCAACAATGAGGTTCATCGTATGTATGAAGCTGAATAGGGCGGCAAGGGCACCGGCTGTGTTGAGGTCATCGTCCAGCGACCCTGTAAACTTTCGTCTCAAATCATAGACATGCTGGTCAATGTCGAGACTGTCGGAGGCAGGTCTCATGAGATGGAGCTTCTGTACAAACATGTCGATGTGGGCAATGGTGTTCTTCACCGCCTTCAGTTTACCACGAGAAAAGAAGATAGGTTTTCGATAATGCCGACTGAGCAGCCAATAGCGTATTTCCCTGCCGGTGAATCCCTCATCCAGCAGATCCCTGAAGATCA
>JAXHUM010000088.1:4260-23699 GCA_034189325.1 Thermodesulfobacteriota bacterium | reverse complement strand
TACTTAGGGCGCCAAATTAAATTCTTGGATACGGTTCAATAAAGTCTTATAACTTACCTGCAGGAGTTGAGCGGCCCTTTTCCGGTTCCATCTTGTTTCATGGAGTGTTTCCAGGATAGCCCTGCGTTCAACCTCCGACACGTAAGCCTTGCTCGTCTTTTTCAGAGAGAAATTATTTTCCCTAATAAGATCATTTATTTCACGATCATTCAAATCGATCATAGGATATTGACTGCCGACGATGGGATCGGCTGTTTGATCCTCGTCTCCTTGGTTCTCTAAGCTCATCTCCTCAAAGACAAAGTCCCAATCCTGCAGAACAATGGCTCTCCTTACGGTATTTTCAAGTTCCCTGACATTTCCCGGCCATTGGTAGACCTGAAAAAATTGGGCGACCTTATCAGGGATCATTATGTGCTTCTTCTTGAAATCATAACAGTACTTTTGAATGAAATAATCGAATAAAATCGGGATATCCTCCCTCCTTATTCTTAATGGAGGGGCCTTTATTTGGACCATATTTAAACGATAAAAAAGGTCTTTTCTGAATGTGCCCTCGCGGACCTTATCAGCTAGATCCGCATTTGTGGCGGCTACAACTCGGGTATCGACAATTCTGTCCTCGACACCCCCAAGCCTCGAGAACTCCTTGTCCTCAAGAACTTGCAGGAATTTAACCTGGAGAGAAAGCGACAAATCCCCAATTTCATCAATAAAAAGAGTTCCGCCATTGGCCATCTCAAGACGCCCGGGCTTGTCTCTATTGGCATCTGTGAAGGCCCCCCTTTGAAAACCAAACACTTCACTTTCAAGCAGTTCATCAGGTAGGGCCCCGCAGTTTATCTTGACTAAGGGACCTCTATTGCGGGATGAGTAATAGTGGATGGATCTAGCGATGAGCTCTTTTCCGGTTCCGGTCTCCCCCGTGATTAAGACAGTAATATCTCTTGCCGCCACATTGCGAAGCCTCTCCCGGATGTCTCTTATCTGCTGACTCTGCCCAATAAGCATCTGAAAATCAGGCGGAGATTCACATTTGTTCCTATAATCGAATATCTGATTTAAGGTATTGGAAATCTCGTTCAAACAAAGCTCTTTTTCAATCCAAAACACACCTCCAAAAGGAGAATACGAAACCTCCCCTACAGGCCGACTCCGATCGTAGATCGCCATAATAGGCATAAAAGGATCAATGATCTTTAACTTATGAATGCACTTAAGGTTTACTTCTCCATCAAGTGAAGGCCCCAAGATAGCGAGTTCCGGATTCATGGAGTTCAGTTTTGATATTTCCCACCGAGGATCAACACAACGACACGACAGGAGCCCCAGTTGGAGTGCCTTTTCTTGAATTAAACCCGACATCAAAGGGTCCGTTTCAATAATCAGTGTGTTCAAATTAGTATCACTCATATCTCTTCATAACCTCTTGTGAAGGGCACTCGAAAGCGACCTCGTTCATCCGAAGCTTGTGTCAGAACCAATCCACCTTAGGTCTCAAACAGCGGGCTAAGCCTGGGATAGTAAATCAAAATATCTGCCGGCTCTTTCTTGTAGGTTGATCAATACTTTGCCCGGCCGGATAACGGAAGCCACCTCAGGGCTATCATTTTCTCCCATCTCTAAAGGACTTCAAAGAGTATCTTACCTAAATCTTCCGCGCCAAAAGGTTTTGTAAAGTAGCCCTTAATCATACCTTTGACATCTTCATCAATCCCATTTGCCCCGAATTCTTCATAACCGGAGATAATAATAATCTTCGCATCCGGATCGGTCTTGATTAGTTCCTTTATGCAGGCGACTCCATCCATTTCCGGCATACTCCTGTCCATAATCACCATATCAGGAGACCATTCAATATAACCGCTCACTGCTTCGAGAGGATTGTTGACCGGGAAGGCCCTGTAGCCTAATCTTTCTATCAGTTTCGCTAGAGAATCAAGTGCCGGACGCTCGTCATCAACAATCATGACTTTCTGTCCCTTGCCAAAGACAATGTGCTTATTACCTTCATGTTTGGCCAATTTTTCAATTTTCGCCATGGGAACATGGATTGTGAATGTTGTTCCCTTCCCAGGTTTTGAAGAGACGTCAATAGTCCCCTTGTGCTGTTCAATAATGCCATGACTTGTAGAAAGACCTAGGCCTGTACCCATACCAACTTCCTTCAGTGTGAAAAAGGGATCAAAGATCTTCTCCAAGGTATCCTTCTCCATACCCTCTCCCGTATCAGAGACGGTTGCCGTCACACTGTTTCCATTCTTTTGGGCTTTAATGGTCAAAGTGCCTCCACCGGGCATAGCATCCCGTGCGTTTGTAAACAGATTCATGAACACGAGCGACAGAAGTGAGTGGTTGCCTTTCACAAATAGTCCTTCCTCAAGGTGAACATGAATTTCAATCTTCTTATCAAACAATTTTTCTGTAATTTCACAGGTTTTACGAATGACTTCCGCCAAATCCAGATCTTCCAGTTCGAGTGCGCCCCCTCTCTTGGAGAAATGCAGGAGATTGTTTATAAGATCGGCGCCTTTATCTATGGAATCGTGAATATTCTTGCCTATTTCGCAGACATCCGATGTATTGCTATGTATCATTTCGAGATATTCGATGTTTCCCGAAATCGCCTGTAGGATATTTCTGAAATTGTGAGCCGTTCCCCCTGCCAGGATACCAATAGCCTCCATCTTCTGAGAGGCAAGGAGTTGCTCCTGCAAGGCCCTATGCTCCTTCTCGGCATTTTTCTTGTCGGTCACGTCGTCATAGATTGTTACGATTTCACCTGATGGTAAGCGATACACGTAATATTCTCTCCAACCGATAATTCTCTGACTATCGGAAAGAGTAACCGGATGATATTCCGGCATTCCCGTCTCCCATACCCTTTTGAATACCTTCGGCAAATCATTGTCTAAGGTTTTAGGAAGCACATTCTGGACCCTTTTTCCCAGCACCTCTTTGCGACTGATTTTCTCAATCCTTAACGAGGCCCCGTTAAGATCTAAGACGGCAAAGTCTTCACCATCATTGATGATTTCATAGACAATGACGCCGCTGCTCATATTGTCAAATATCGCCTTGAACCGTGCCTCACTCTCCCTCAGTCTTTTCTCGGTCTCACGAAGGCTCCTTGTTCTTTCCTCGATCTTTTTCTCCAAATTGGAATAAAGCAGCGCATTTTCAATGGCTATTGCCGCGGAACTGCTCAAAGAGGTAATTAAAGACAGGTCATCCTCTCGAAATCCACAGGGCGTATTCACCGAATCCACATAAATGACCCCACGGAGTTGAGACCTGCTAATAAGTGGGACACACATCACTGATTTTATCCAAAACATGCTGTCTGAGAAATCACTCCTGTTTTCCCGACTGGTGTCTGAAATCATAACAGGCTTTCCCTCTTTCATGACCTCGTCCGCCACGGCCCTACTATAGTTGAAACCTGTCTTTCCGTCACAGTATTTGCCCCTGCCGATGATTTGCTCGAGTTCTCCTGTATTGTCATCGACCAAGAGGATCGCCCCTCTGTCGATTCTCTTAAGCAGGCCGAAAATATTATCTAGAATATTCTCCAGAATCTCATTGATATCCAATGATTGCATTAGGACATTGGCAACACCATGAATCAATTCCAGATCTTTTGTGGGTGACACAGGTCTTCGCCTGTCCGCAGTGAATATTCCGGTCTGAGAAATCTCGTTCGAGAAATCGGACGAACTCTGGATTGCCGCCTCTTCAGGGAGGGTTTTACCGAAGGAAATCAAAACCTTGCCGATAGCGATCGGAACACCTTCCTCCACCTCATACTCCCTATCGGGATTGATTCGGACACGATTTATAAAGGTGCCGTTGGTACTCCTAAGATCCACAATCTTGTACCTGTTATCTCTTACCACCACCTTCAAATGTCGACGAGAAATGGAGCTGTCATCGATTTGAATATCATTCTCAGACATTCGTCCCACATAGGCACTATCACCCTCAATGACAAAAGACTTGCCCTTCTCTGACCCATTCAACACATAAAGATTGGTCATGTCTACTTCTCCCTGTTATGCCACCTAATTTCTCCAAATCGCCTTCCTGGTATGTGAGCTACGTACCTTTGGCAAATGGGGGTTCGGTCGATTTCACTAGATATGGTCGGATCCCTCTTGTCACCCCAAGAGTCGAGCTAAATGTTCCTTCAAAACCTTCATTCTTACTGGCTTGGAGATGACAAGGTCCGCCTTTTTTTCAATGGCTGCCGTTTCCGGCTCCTTTCCGTAACCGGTGATTGCTATGACGGGAATTTCGGGTTTTTTCTCCTTAAGAGCCGTTACCACGCCTATACCACTGACAAAAGGCATGACAATGTCAGTAATTACCAAATCGTAGTCTTCTCTTTCTATCAGTTTCAGGCCCTCCATACCATCTACAGCACTGAGGACGGTATAGCCTAAATACTCCAAATGCTTTAGAAGCATAGCCAAAACATCCGCATCATCTTCTATCACCAGGATCGTTTTTTTATTATTCTCATTGCTCATCATGATCCCTCAAGCCTTTCATCGACAGGGTCTATTGGTCTTCAAAATGATTAGAAGGCACTTCATTGTTAGTCATAGATCATACCTCATTTCGGAAGAAGATCGCATCCTTGTAAAAGGCGCGCAACCTACATTCATAGACTCTTTAAAGACATTAACTAGCGAAGAGTTCCAAATTTAACAATAAATTTTACAACTTAAGCTAACCAATGTCAACGATATGTTCTACTTCGCGGGCTTTCTCAAGGCATTGTTCGTCGCCATCTATCTTTGACAGACTTTGCCCTCAATGAATAGATGTTATACCGATAGAGAATCCACCTGCATCACATAGATCCGCACAAGGAGGGGCGGAAAATAACAGTGTATCCTAAAGGACAATAAAATTGAATACGAGTTTGACTGCAAAGAACTGAACCCCTTACTTGATTTTGAACCAGAGCAATTTGGCTGTGTTTGCACCAATGTTTTTCCACTGAGAGGGCATTTCAGAGGTGAGATACACGATGTCGCCCTTTTGGATGGAATAGGTCTCATTTTCCACCTTCAGTTGGAGTTTGCCGGACAAGAGATAGCCTACCTCTTCGCCTTTATGAATAAAGAAGTGGGAAGAAAGGTTTTTCTTGGGTGGGATTTCAATGAGGTAGGGTTCCGCCTTCGCGTCAAAATCAACAGGGATCATGAGCTTCCCTCTGACAGTCCCTTTGAGCGTGCTGGGGAAGGGAACATCAACAGCCTCAGCAGCGTGGAAGACAGGCAGACTGCTGCCATGCTCCAGCTCTTTGAAAAACGAACTCACACTAATGGAAAGGGTCTCAGCCATTTTGATGAGGGCAGGTAAAGAAGGGTATATCTGGCTGTTTTCAACCTGGGAGATGGTGCTGGGGGTCACGCCGATAAGCCTGGCCAATTCGGTCTGAGAGATGCCTCTTCTCGCACGAAGTTCCCTCAGATGGCTCCCCAGATCAATCCTATTTTTGGCACTCTTTTCTGAATCAAATGTAACATTCAGATCTTTGCTCCAGTAGTTCCATGATCTGTTTAGTATTTCAAGATCCCGGTTGTCAGCCTTTATGACCGACAGTGAAGTCTTACCTCTTTTGAGAGTGAGGTCGATGGCGACCTGGGTGACTTTATTGATATGGGCCTTTAAACGTTGAGAGTGAGCCTCTTTTTCTACAATCCAATAAGCAACAGTATTCAGTTCATAAAGACGGGGACAGGAATGGGAGTAAAACTTGATGATGTGATCCTCCCTTCCCCACAACTCCTGCATACCGGTGAGGCTGTCAAAGATAAATCGAACATCCTTATTCATCGTTTTATGGAGAGCATAAAAGGTCCCCGTTACATAGTCGGGATTATGCGGCTCGTCAACCCTTAAGATCTGACATTCAAGCCTGGGGTCTTCTTCATCATAGCTTTTGAGAAAGACCTCCGCCCCCTCCCCTTTCCCGTAAGTAAAACAATCCAGAATCGTTAATAGACGATTTTCAGCCAGAGGCCCCAATAGGCTTAAGAGGTTCTTTATTGAACGGTCGAAGTTAATGTAAATGATATGTTTCTTTTGCTCTTTCGAGACTTTCATTAGGTTGAGATAGAAAACAGGAGCCAGACTGCCCACTTCATCATACCAGACCACGTTATCTCCGATATAAATTCCTCCACCCAGTAATTGATCAAGCTGGCCTATTCCTGAAGAGATCTTTTTTTTGTCCGATGTCATAGAATCATTGCTTTGTCAAAGTGTTCTGAGCTAAACGCTGTCCTCCCCATAGGGGATGAACTTAAACAAATTCCTTTCCCAGGTCAAGGCCATGAAAAACAAACAAAGATTGTCAGGAAATAAGGGTATTATGAGGTGGTCTTCTGCCAAGAACCGTGAGTCCTGGTCCTACTAGACATCGAAGACAAGTTCATCCGGCCACTCTCTCGGATGGCCATCCATCTCACCTTTTCTACAAGCGTCTATGACCACTCTATCCTTTTCAAAAAAGAGATCCCTTTCAGGATCAACATTGTTGAAGATCTTCCACAGAAGAAGAGAGTTGTCCGCCAAATCGATGTCTCTGTCGTACAGCAGTATGATATTGAAGGCGTTCAGATCTGAAAGGCCAAGCACCAGACCGGCGATTTCCCTCCCTCCCCTTGTGTCGCTCTTCTCCACATTCATAGCGAGTATCTGATTCCTCGTATTCGAGGACTCTCTTCCAACATCTGTCAACAGGATATGTCTCATATCGATCACGCCCTCCATCTGGTCTGTGACCGCCGCAAGCAACCTATTCGAATCAGGAATGGCAACATGGTCGGTAGTCGGATAGAAAGTTCTTGGAGGTTCATTAGCCACTCGGGCTGTAAGGTCTATGCCGATCTTTGCCCCAAATGTCGGCGTAGGAGAGGAGTGATCAAGGACATCGAGGATTCCATGAGATATTGTCAGGTCCTTCATGAGATCCAGGCGTAAAAGGATCTCTCTCATGACTGCGGCCTTATCCTTCGGGTCTATGTTCTTATCTATCACCAGAATGGCCTTACAGAAGCTCATCTGACCCTGTCCCCATAGGCCGTTCATCAGCTTTGAGGCGTGACCGGGGAATTCCTTGTCCATTGAGACAATGACGATGTTGTGAAAGACCCCCTCCCACGGGAACCAGTAATCTCTTATCTCTGGCATTACAGCCTGGAGCATTGGGAGGAAGATGCGCTCTGTTGCCTTCGCGAGGTAGCAGTCTTCCATGGGGGGAGGGCCTACGAGGGTGGCGCAGTAAACAGGCGACTTTCGGTGGGTCAGGGCTGTTACGTGAAAAACGGGATAATTATCTTGCAAGGAATAGTATCCCGTGTGGTCCCCGAACGGCCCCTCAGGTCTCAATTCCCCCGGATCGACATATCCTTCAAGCACGAATTCCGCCTCTTCCGGGACCTGCATATCAACCGTGAGACATCTGGCCATGGATATTGGTTTGTTACGAATAAAGCCTGACAGAAGCATCTCATCTACGTTTCGGGGCATAGGGGCCGTTGCAGCATAAATCGTAGCGGGATCCGCGCCAATAGCCACGGCCACAGGCATGCGCCTTTTTTCTCGCACATATTCCTGGTAAAAGTGGGAGCCATCTTTGTGAATATGCCAGTGCATGCCTGTTGTGTTTTTGTCAAAGACCTGAAGCCTGTACATACCCATGTTCCTCTTTCCGGATGAAAGACTCTTTGTAAAGACAAGGGGTAAAGTCATGAAGGGGCCGGCATCCTTGGGCCAGCAATGGAGGACGGGGAGGATTGAAAGATCAACAGCATCTCCTTGATACACAACCTCCTGACATGGAGGTCTTCTTGATCGGGAACGTCTTGGAAAGGCGTTTTTTACGGAAAGGAGATCAGGGATAAGTCGAAAGACTTCTTTGAAATTCTTCGGTGGAGACATCTCAAGATACTTCTTTATTCTGTAACCGAGGTCATCCAGGTCCTTTACTCCCAGCGCCATGCATATCCTTGTGGGACTGCCGAAGAGATTTGTGACCACTGGAAACCGCGACCCCTCAACATTTTTAAAAAAAAGGCCCTTTCCTCCCTGAGGGCTTTTGGATTCCGCATTTGTGATTTTACTGATCTCAAGATAGGTTGAAACCGGGTGATCGATTATTTTAAGTTCCCCTGCCTCCTCAAGGGCCTTTATGAAGGCAGATAGGTTTTTATAAGACGTCTTCATCACCCCACTCCCGAACAAGTTTGTGCTCTAACCCTAACTGATCAAGGATCCTTCCTACGACAAAATCGACCATATCCTGCACGGTTTTTGGACCGAAGTAAAAAGCAGGTGTAGGCGGCAGGATAATCGCGCCGGCATCTGCGGCCCGGGCCATATTTGAGATGTGAATCCGGTTCAAAGGGGTTTCCCTCGGCACAAGGATCAAGGTGCGCCTCTCCTTCAAGCAGACATCTGCGGCGCGGAGCAGGAGATTTTCCGCGAGCCCACCTGCAACACCGGAAAGAGTTTTCATCGAGCAGGGGACCACCACCATGCCCTGATGTCTGAAAGAACCGCTTGCAGGGGCTGCAAACAGATCATCCTCCTCATATTCTATGAGTCGAGCTTCCGGGTTTTGAGAGTAGTCGAAATTCTTCCCGCACAAAGAACCGACATCTCCCCTGTGATGGAGTTCATGGGCGATGATTTTTCTGCCGGTCTCTGTAATGATCACATGGACCTCCATGGGATAGGCAAGGAGTTCCTTGACAAGGGTGATCCCGTAAATGACACCGGATGCCCCTGAGATGCCCACAACAATTCTTTTTTTCATGACTCACGCCTCTGTATAACCTACTAATGAGAATTCTTCTTCATCCATATCATCTTAGAAGTTCATCAAACAGGATCCCGAAAAACAGTACGAGAGAGATCAGACTGTTGACATGGAAAAAGGCAATCCTGATATTTGTTAGATCATCGGGACTCACCAGTCGGTGTTCGACTAGGAATAGGACCGCGATAATCACCAGAGCACCAAAGTATACACCCCCCATATCAAAAGAAACAAAAATCAACAGAAAAAAAACAAAAGACAAGACATGGAGCAAGGTGGACAAAGAGAACGCCGTTCTCACACCAAAAACAGCCGGCACGGAAAAGAGTCCGGTTTCTTTGTCGAATTCCCGGTCCTGGCAAGCGTAAAGGATGTCAAAACCGGCGATGTAAGTCAAGAGGGCCAGAGAAAGCCATACGACAGACCCGTTGAGGGTATCTGCAACAGCTATCCAGGCGCCCATAGGGGCCAAAGAGATAGAAAATCCGAGATAGATATGAGAAAGCCATGTAAAACGCTTTAGAAAGGAATAGGACAGAAGCACGGCCAGAACAGGTATGGATAGAATCAGGCAGAGCCTGCTGATCATGGCTGCTGAAAAGATAAAGAGACATGAGAAGAGCACCACAAAAAGGCCTGCGGACCTGTAAGACATGGACCCTGAAGGAATCGCCCTGTCCGCTGTCCTTGGGTTCTTTGCGTCAAAACCGGCATCGACAACCCTGTTAAAACCCATTGCCGCGGACCTTGCCCCCACCATGGCCACAACAATCCAGAAAAGGAGCGCCAATGAAACAGGATGGTCCCTGTGGGCCAAGACCACGGCTGACAGGGCAAATGGAAGGGCAAACAGGGTATGGCTGAATTTGATCATCTTACCAAAGACTTCAACCTTCCCCAAAACCCCTTGCACCGATTCCACATGCACAGACCGACCTGACTCTATGAACTTCCAGGCACACAAATTCTTTTCGAGATAGTTGAATATCTCATAAAGAAGGACACCGAGCAGACTCATGCCGATAATGCCCACAAACATGAGATCGTAAGATGCCCTTCCCCACGAATCCATAATAAAGAACCCAAGCCCCTTTGACGTTGCAAAAGATTCTACAAAGAAGAGGACAGCTATGGCTGTGCCGGTCCCTATCCGAAGGGCGGTAAATCCGTGGGGAAGCGCCGAAGGCACAACAACATGACGCATGGTCTGCCAGGCTCCGCCGCCGAGGGAGCGGAAAGAATCTATCGATTTCTTGTTCAGGCCTTTTACCCCATCCCTCGTTGCCACGAGGATCTGATACCCTATGATCAGCGAGATAATAAAAATCTTCGACAAATCTCCAAGACCGAAGATGATGAGGAAAACCGGCAGGAACACGATTTTTGGAATAGGATATGTCAGAAATACTAAAGGGGACAAAACCTCATCCGCCTTTGTGTAGTACCCTATCAATATGCCCAGGGGGAAGGCAAAAAGCCAGCCCACAGCCATGGCCATGAAAACGCGAAAGGCGCTGGCAGCAAAGTGATCCCAAAAGATCCTTGTCTTGACGGATTTTCCAAAAGCGACAAAGGCATCCTCAGGCGGCGGCAGGACGGCAGTTGACAAGAGGATGGAGACGAACTTCCACAACAGCAGAAGGACTACTATGGAGAAGATATATCTGACCAAGGCCCTCATGAGTCTCTATCTGACATGCCTCTTTGAATGCTCCGTCTTACGTCTCTCACCTTATGAAAAAAGGTATCGCTCGTTCGATAGTTGTGTTCCCCGAACCCGGGGTTTCCAATCATATCCCTTATACGGGCCGGCCGATCACTCAAGACCATGATACGTTGCCCTAAAAACACCGCCTCTTCCACGCTATGGGTCACAAGCACATAGGTAAGACTCCGCCTGTGCCACGTATCCAATATGGTATTCTGTAGTTTTTCACGTGTTATGGCGTCGAGCGAGGAGAAGGGTTCATCCATTAAGAGGATATCCGGCTCTGTGGCCAAGGCCCTGGCAATGGCCACCCTCTGTTTCTGCCCCCCGCTAATCTCAGCGGGATATCTGAAAGCCAGCGAATCAAGGCCCAGTTCTTTAAGAAGTGATGCGGTTATACCCTTGCGTACTCTTGAGGGAGCCTTGTTCACCTCAAGTCCGAGGGAAACATTTTTCTCCACTGTTTTCCAAGGGAACAGACCGAAATCCTGAAGGATAAAGGAGCTGTCACTCCCCGGCCGAACCAGATCTCTTCCGTGACAGAGTATCTTCCCTGAGGAGGGCTGAAGGAGACCCGAAAGGATATAGAGGAGTGTGGTCTTACCACATCCGGAAGGCCCGATAACAGCCATGGTCTCACCAGGCAGGATGGAAAAAGAGATGTTGTCAAGGACGGGGCATTTGGCGTTGTCAAAGCCCTTGGAGAGGTTTTCAACCCTTATGACGGCCTTCGGGGTGCTCATTCTGTTGTCGTCAAAACAATCCTGTGATAAGGAATTGGGCGCCCTTCCCTGTTGCTTTGGATGATCCATTTTTGGGCCGCCTCAACATCTTTTTTGGAAGGAAGATCTGCCTCAGGAAAAATTGGGGGCTTGTACCTGTCTCGAATGATTTCAGGCAAACGTGTGCGCGAGATCATGGTCCCCTTAAAGGAATCGGGATCGTGGTTGATGGCCCTGACTGCGGAATCATAGGCGGTGAGGAATCTGTCTACAAAGGACCTGTCCCTCTTGATAATATCCCTTTTAAGGGCTAAGACGGTCAGACAGAGATCAAGATCCCTGTCATCCGCAAGCACATGGGCACCCTTTGTCTGGGCCAGTGTTATTAATGGTTCCGGGAGAAGAGCAGCAGGAACCTGATCTGCAAGAAGCACCTGAACTCGGACAGGTATTTTCTTTATCTCCAGCTTCTCAACAAAATCGAAGGGGAGATCTTTAGAGAGAAGAATACGATCCAAGAGATATTCGATGATCGTGGCACTGGATATGGCCACCTGTTTTCCTTGAAGCTCGGAAAGCCTTTTAATACCGGACCCTGGAGCAGAGACAATGCCAAACATCCTATGTTTGGGATGGGTATGAAACGCGGTGGTCATTATCCCCAGATCGAGTCCCGACCTTACCATCAACACGGTATTGACTATGTCCCCGAAATAACCATCAAGTTTTCCTGCTTGAAGAGCGGCATCGCGTTCCAGCGCACTTTGAAAAGGAACGATGCGTATATCGATCTCCTGTTTTTCAAAAAAGCCCTTTTCAAGGGCTACCCACAGAGGAAGTGTGTCCACAACCGGGAGGATCCCAAATCGAACAGTGGTTCCCCCATACCCGATCCCACCCAAAAACAGGATAACGAGAAATACCAAGGTTTGATATATTCTTAATCTCATTTTTACTCAATCATCCTGTCAAGTGACTTGTTTTATCGCTCTAACGGATCCCCAAAAGGTCCACAGTATGTACGCCGATCTCACATCATCGTTGTCTGGAGGCATTTCTGCGAGAAGCCCCGCTATAGACTCTAGACTATTCCCCATAGAAAATAGGATAACCTGAGAGTCCGAACAATTGGAGGCCATCCTTTGGGGGGCTACTTCTTCATAAGTTCTCTGGCAATGACCATTCGCTGAATCTCACTCGTTCCCTCAAAAATCCGGTATAAACGGACATCGCGGTAAAACATCTCCACAGGCAGTTCCTTCATGTAGCCCATGCCGCCATGAATCTGGATGGCCTTATCCGCGACCCTGCTGGCCATTTCGGTGCAAAAGAGCTTTACCATGGAGGCCTCATGGGTCACATTTTTACCCTGGTCCCTCAGGCAGGCTCCATGATGAAGCATCTGCCTCCCCGCGTAGATTTCCGTGGCCATATCAGCAAGCATCGCTTGAACCATCTGGAATTGGCCGATCGGCTTGCCGAATTGAATTCTCTGTTTGGCGTAGTCAACGCACATGTCCAGAAGCCTCTGAGAGGCCCCCAACGCGGCAGCCCCCATTGTCAGGCGTCCCTTGTCCAAGACACGCATGGCCGTCTTGAACCCCTCACCTATCATGGCATCTCCACCTATCACATTGTCTTTGGGAACAAGGCAGTTGTCAAACAAGAGCTCGGCCGTACTGGAACCTCTCAGGCCCATCTTCTTTTCAGTCGCGCCCAGGTTAAATCCTGGCGTTCCCTTTTCGATGATAAAGGCTGTAATCCCCCCCCGGCTCCCCTTGTTCTTATCCGTCAGAACCATGGTGGTAAAGACATGGCCGCAGTCGGCGTTGGTGATGAAGTGCTTACGACCGTTGATAATCCAATGATCTCCGTCGAGTTCACCGGTCGTTTTAATGTTGGCCGCATCGGATCCCGCCTCAGGTTCGGAGAGTGCAAAGACTGCTGTCCATTCTCCACTGGCAATGCGGGGCAGGTATTTTGTCTTCTGCTCTTCAGTACCGTCGATCAATATTCCAATAGAGCCGATTCCGTTGCTTGTGCCTATTCGAGACCGGAAGCAGGCATTGGTCTTTGCCAATTCCTCATAGACAATGACTTCTCCAAAGGTATTCAGACCGAGGCCTCCATATTCTTCAGGAATAGAAAGACCGAAAAGCCCCAGGTCCCGCATCTTCTGCACTACATCCTCAGGAATGTGGGCCTCCTCTTCCACTTGTCTTGAAATGGGCTCAAGGTCGTTTTGGACGAATTTTCTGACAGTCTCCTGCATTATTCTGATATCTTCAGGAATGGAATAATCCATGTACAATCTCCTTAGGTTTATCTAAATCTCTTTTGACATCTCATCCTCAAGATTTTCAGGCACGCGATCGAACAACTTCAATCATAGGTGAGGCATCATCATACGAGTCTTTGCAGCGCTAGGTTGTCTCATTAAGAAGGGGTGTTTGGATATTCAGAAGGCCTGAGCAATTCCTTTTATCAGGCTTATACAGTAATGGTTTCGCAGTGCCTTTAGAGGGTGTGATCCAGAGGTCTCCCGAGACAGAGGAATCTGAAGGGTTCGGATCGGCATGACGGGGATCACCCTCGGTCCCTACCCCGTGTTGCCATGTCCACAAGCCTACCCTTCATTCACCTTCCATCTGCTTCGCCCCACTACCCGACTCAAAAGGGCAGGACCGCCTTTTACATAAGGCCTTCCCACTTTTCAGGCTATTCAAGGACGATCAGGGCGTCAACGGCGATGGGTTTGTTCCCGGAAAGAATGACCGGATTGATATCAACCTCCTTAACCCTATCATTTTCAAGGGCAAAACGCCCCACATTGATGAGGATTTCAGACAGGATATCCAGGTCCGCCGGCTCCATGCCCCGAATATCTTCCAGGATCTTACGCCCCTTAATTTCCTTCATCATTTCCAGGGCATCCCTCTTTTCCAGAGGAGCTATCCGAAAGGACACATCTTTCAATATCTCAGTGAATATTCCCCCGAGACCAAACATGACGCAGGGCCCGAATTGGGGATCACGAGTAGCTCCGATCACAAGTTCTCTGGACCCTTTGATCATCTCCTGAACCAAGACTGCTCCACTTCTTCCATTCAGCTTTGAAATGATCTCTTCAAACGCCTTGACGCCTTCCTCTTCATTCCTGATGTCCACATGGAGCAAGTCACTCTCTGTTTTGTGTCCGATTTCTGCAGAACACCCTTTTAAAACAAGAGGATAACCGATTTCTTGGGCACTCTTAGAGAACTGATTGATGTCATCCACCAGCACCTCCTTGGTGATGGGGACACCATAAAGCGCCAGTACCTGTTTTGATTCAAACTCAGAAAGGGTCATCCGCCCTTCCTTCAATGCCTTCTCAATAATCTCCATCCTTATCTCCATGCCTGCTAGTTTACTGAGTGATTATGGTTTTTCCGACCAAGAAGCACACTCGGGCGTGTATCGCACCGACTCCAACAAACAGCTTTCTTTAGACCCAAAATACTGGCCGGATACGTTGGTATCCGGCCCAATTATTATTCACAATATCGCAAACATTCTATTGAAAGATGGAGACTTGTCAAGAAGAAATAAAAGCCCCAGACCTTGGCAGGATATTGTAGATCAGATCAATAATAGTGACAAAAGGCTGATTCCAACCGCTCTCTCATCGGCTTACCAATGCCATTTTCTCCTGCTGAGCCTGCAAAATCGACCCCCCATTTCTCATTTTATTCCCTTAAGACCTCACATTTATTCCTACGCCGTCACTTCCGCCCTTTTTTCCCGGGCCCTCTGCACGTCGTTCAGATACGCTTCCATGAATTTCCTCGGGTTCTCCGGCGGCAGGGTGATGTCCTCATTCCGAACCAAGAGAAGCGAGTCAGAAGGGCATTTATGGACGCATACACCACATCCGATGCATAGCTCCGGGCTTACGACTGCGGCTTTGCCATACTTGTTCCGGGCCTTTGTGGAAACTTTGAGTTGCAACGCGTCCATGGGACACCTCTTGACACAGAGGGCGCACCCCGTGCACGTCTCTTTTTTGACTTCGACCTTGTAATTCGAGGGGTCCATACTCTTTGTATGCCCTAACTTATGGTAGGCCTCCAGCCAAATACAGCAACAGCTGCAGCAATTGCAGATAGTATCCACCTTTTCCACATGGTTGGAGACACCATGAACCAGTCCGGAGTCAGCGGAAAGTTCTAGTATCTCAAGCGTTTCTTCCTTTGTGATTTCCCGCCCCATTCCGTTGTCGACAATGTAGTGGGCCAGTTCGTCAAAATGAAGGCAGACTTCGGTGGGGTGTTTGCAGTCGGGCACATCAGGGTCAAGGTTGTGTCTGTGTCTACAGGGACAGGTGGTGACGCAATAATAGTCCATTCCATCAACGACCTTTGCCACATCTTCATAAGGAAGAATCTGGCGGGTATCCTCAACTGTTTCGTAGATCGGAAGGGCCCTCAATCCTTTGGTATGCACATCCTTATACTGATCAAACCACCCGTCGGAGATATACCGGTTGAGCATAGGCGCCGTGGCCTTGATGGTTTCGTCTCTCTTTCCAGGCCAGAAATTGGCACGCAACAGGCTGAAGAAGGAATCATTGAGCCGGTACCGGACCGATTCCCCTCTGACTGTTTTGAAAACCATGCCTTTTTTGGCGGCTCTATCCAGCTCAGGACCGAGTTCAGCCGGTGTCATGTCTTTGATGTGGGCCAATTCTTCAAGGCTTTTGCTTGAAAACGGAATCCCCGTCAACAGGGCCGCCTCTTCCGGTGTAAAATGAGTGATGATTATAGGCATCAGTTCGTCAGACGGCACAAACTTCCACCAGGATTTGTCCAGCCACTGAATCAGGTGATCATACGCTTCTTTTTCAGACATTGAGACTTCCTCCTTTCTGTTTGCTGCCTCTGGGAATGCCCAGGGCTTAACAATTGTTTTTCACCTCTTTTCATAAGGCGTTGCCAAATATCGCACCGCCCCTCGCCTCTTATCCCTCACTTCACATGTATTTCGTATACAAAATGATAAGATAAAAAAAACTATCCGCGCACTTTTCTGAGAAGACCCTTCAAGAGTTCTTTCTCCTGAAGTGTGAGAGCGGAGAGAATTTCCTCGTTGGATTGCACTCTCATTTTTTCCAATGCGGGTTTTAAGTCATTCGCCTTGACACCGACGTATATCCTCAAGAATCTTTTATCGTCATTATCTGTTTGCTTTACAATCCATCCCTTTTCCGCCATCCTGTCAAGGACACCGGAGAGCGTCGCATTGTCCAATACAAGTTTCTCCCCCAGTTCTCCTGCAGAAACGCCCTCCTCCTCATAGAGGGCTTCCAGGATGAGTCGCTGCACAGGCGTCAGGTCATGGGGGACCAGATGTTTTTTGGCATTATAAACGGCCTTCTGGTAGGCCTTGGCCAAAAGAAATATAATGCAATTCTCATATTGGGCCATACGTACTCCTTTTGTGTGCAAAATGTTAGTAAAGGCCATGAGCCGTGTCAAGGAAATTTATGAACAGACCGGAGTTATCAAAAGCGCCACCTTGCAGAGGCGAGGCAATATGCTATTGCCTCGCGCCCATGTTTTATGTAAAAGAAAGACACAAAAGAGATAGACAAGCCTTTGGAGAGTAAGTCTCAGGGGAAGACCTCGTAGATTGAAGCACTTGCCATGATAGAAGAGATCTCGGAAATCGTATTCAATGAAGAACTGAACGAAGGGTGCTACCTTATGGGGCTCCAGTCGACAGGCATTACCATGGAGGCCAAGCCCGGCCAGTTTGTCATGATTCAGGTGGGGCCTGGTCCTGATCCGCTTCTGAGGCGCCCCTTCTCCATATGCGGATGTCGGAAGGAGGATGGAATCTTTCTCATTCTTTATAAGGTGATAGGCAGGGGTACACGGATAATCTCAAAGGTCGGAAAAGGGGATTGCCTCTCTGTAATAGGTCCCCTGGGGCGAGGTTTTATTTTTCCCGAGGGTCCGGCAAAACCGCTTTTGGTATCCGGCGGCATGGGTATAGCCCCTCTCCTTTTTCTGTCTGACACCCTGAAGAGCGACGAAACCCTCCTGATGGCGGGATATCAATCAGGATCTCAGATCGTCGATATCCAAAAGATCAATCATTCTCACCTTAAGGTTTTGACTGCCGCCGAGGATGGCCAGGCTGATCACCATGGGCTTGTCACGGAACTCCTTGAGGACAGGCTGCATGAATCGAGTGATGAGAGGATAGAAATCTTCGCGTGCGGGCCAATCCCTATGCTTCGAAAGGTCGCCTCCATGACGCTTGATATGGAGGGTATCGGATGTCAGGTGTCCCTGGAATCGCCCATGGCATGCGGTGTCGGGGCATGCCAGGGATGTGCTGTCAAGGCTTCTTCCTCTAATAGTGACACCTATTATTCTGTCTGTAAGGATGGTCCTGTTTTTGAGGCTCGAGACCTGGATTGGGAGAACTTATGAAAACTGAGCGTCCTGATTTGTCGGTCAATATCGGAACCCTTAAGATAAAGAATCCCGTCATCGCGGCCTCGGGGACCTTTGGCTACGGTGACGAGTTCTCTTCTTTTACAGACCCCGCTTCTTTGGGTGCCGTTGTCGTCAAGGGCCTCTCTCTTAGACCGAAGGCCGGGAACCCTCCGCCCAGGATAGTGGAGACACCTTGCGGCATGCTCAATGCCATAGGCCTGGCCAACATAGGCCTCGACGCCTTTCTCAGTCAAAAACTCCCCAAACTCGCGGCTTTGAAGACCGTTGTGATAGCCAACATATATGGTGACACCGTGGATGGTTACAGCGACGTTGCAAAGGGCCTTGCAGGGATCGAGGGAATTTCAGCTATCGAAATCAATATCTCCTGCCCGAATGTGGATCAGGGAGGTATGGCCTTCGGATCAGACCCTCTCATGGCGGCGAGAGTGACCGAGGAAGTCCTCAAAAACAGTGACAAACCGGTGATTGTCAAGCTATCTCCCAATGTGACGGACATCAGCATGATAGCACGGTCAGTGGAACAGGCCGGCGCCCATGCCGTCTCACTGGTCAACACCTTGACCGGTATGGCCATAGATGTTGCGACGGGAAGACCGAAACTGGCCAACGTATCAGGAGGTCTCTCCGGCCCGGCCATAAGGCCTCTGGCCCTTTACATGGTTTATCAGGTCGTCAAGGCCGTCACAATTCCGGTAATCGGCATTGGAGGAATCATGGGATACAAAGACGCATTGGAATTCCTGATTGCCGGTGCAAGAGCCATCCAGGTAGGCACGGCCCATTTTATCAACCCGAGGGTGGGCCTGGATATCATAGAGGGTTTGAGAGGGTTTCTGGAACAAAGACAACTGAACTCCATCCAGGACATTATAGGGACACTCACCACTCATCCTAGAGACTGATTCATGATCGGGCTTCTATCGATTTCGCTGGTTTGCGTAACAAGAAGGCCAAGAAAGCACTGAACGCCCAGAATGCGGCGGCGGTCCCAAAAGGCACAAGATAACTCTTCAAAGCATCATATAGGAACCCGGCAAAAAAAGGCGCTATTGTTCCGGTCAGCATGCCTGTCAACATCATTGTCCCAATAAGGGTCGCCAGTGGCCTGAGTCCGAAAAAATTTCCCAAGATACCAGGGAGCATCGGTGTTTCCGCTCCGTAAAAAAAACCGTAGAACGGAACAAAAACTAAAAGCATCCATAGGCTGTCCACCTGTATAAGCCAGAGAAGCATCACTGTATTGACCAGTCCACAAATAATGAATCCCCTTTTATAGCCAATAGCCTCACCGGCATATCCCCCTGCAATTCTGCCTGCGATACTGCACAGGCCTACAAGAAACCAGGCAGCGGCGGCACTTACCTCGGATATCCCGACATCAGTGGCGAATATAACAAGATGAACGGCAAGGGTCATAACGGCAAAGAGATGTGAGGCATGGATCCCGCATATGAGCCAAAAGTTTCTGTTTCTCATCACCTCTGTCGTCTCCCATTCCCCAAGACCCGGCACGCCAGAGGTCGGACCATCCTGCATCGCTCCGTAAGGCTCGAGACCCATTTTTTCCGGACCACTTACAATGAGAAGGCTGGCAGCTAGGAGAATCAGGCATGTCCCTGTACCTAGGACAAGGTAAGAGGCCCGCCAGCCGATGCCGGCGATAA
>JAXHUM010000088.1:0-4160 GCA_034189325.1 Thermodesulfobacteriota bacterium | reverse complement strand
TGCCGGCGATAAAACATAGCACATGCCGACGCCGCTTGCGACAATACCTATAGACAGGCCCCTGAATTTCGCAAACCACCGCTGGACCGTGGCCGTGGGCAAGGCCCAGATAATCCCGGAACCCAGAGAGGCCAAAGAATAAAAGAGATAAAACTGTGTAATATTTTGGACCGTGCTAAGGAGCGAAATCCCCAAACCGATAAGGATACCTCCTCCCGCAAGAGGGAGCTTAGGGCCATATCTATCGGTCAGTCGGCCGACGATAAGACTGGATATGGGGAAAAACACCCAGTGAAGAGAGTGGATCGTAGAAGCAAGTCCCCTGCCCCACCCGAATTCCAGCTGCAGATGTCTGAGAAAAACACCAAAAGTATAAAACACCCCATAACTGAAACAACACATAAAACAGGAAATAAGGATGACCCAAGCATAATGAATCTTGAACCTTGACATAACAGGAGACTCATAATACGAACTTACTTGACGGTCAACTCATTTCTCAACGGAAAGCAGGGGCAAAGGCCTGCTTTTCTTCTACCTTAAAGCCAAATGGAGTTGTAGGTGTGCCATGGATCTCAATAGAGAAAATCGATTTAACATTGCTGATTGGCATCGTGTCGAGTTTCAAGACATCCCCATTTACTTCCGTAGGGATGATTCGGATTGGTTTGTCCCTAACAAAGCAGGGGATTCCATTCTCCAAGAACTGAAACATGATACATTAAACGCTCGTGAGCCCCAGGTGCTCGCGTTTCTGCAAAGACTACCCTCCGGCAAGGCCCAAGAATTTCAGGGCCGCGCAGACTATCTGAGGCTGGAAAACATCCATGAACTCTGGTTTCATCTCACGAATCAATGCAACCTGAGCTGCTCTCATTGTCTTTTCTCTTCGTCCCCACGGCCATCCGATCACTTGACTGCGCAACAGGTTCTATCTATCGCACAGGACGCTTCCGAACTGGGTTGTAGTCTATTCGTTCTAACGGGAGGTGAACCTTTTGTTCATCCTCAAATCTCCGACGTTATTCATGGCTTGCTCCACATCAAAGAGAGTCATGTGGTAATATTGTCCAACGGCATAGACCTGCCCGATTTCTTGTTTTCCCCCTCTTTCGATACCAGACGGGTACACCTTCAGATCAGTATCGACGGCATGAAAGAGAGACATGACCACATCAGGGGAAGGCGTAGTTTTGAGGCGATGAACGACAATCTGGATCGCTTGAGAAAACACGAGATTCCTTTTACCCTTTCTATGTGCGTGACAAAGGCAAATGTTGATGACATGCCCTCTGTTGTCGATTTCTCCACCCGTGTGGGTGCCGGAAATGTCCATTTCATGTGGTACTTCGTGCGAGGCCGGGGAAAGACAGAAGGGTTCGTGCCTGTGGACGATATTTTCAGAAACCTGATTGAAGCGGCGGACCGGGCGCATGGCAGACAGATACGTATTGACAACATCGAGTCTCTCAAGACCCAGATCTTCGCTCCCCATGGGACCGTTCATGACGGAAGCACGGCCGCCTGGGAATCACTGGCCGTGGGCCCGGATGGGATGCTCTATCCCTCCGCTGCCTTAGTGGGGATTCCAGAGCTTTCCACGTCACTGTCCCAGGGCATAGAGAATGCCTGGCGTCACAGTCCTGTCCTCAAAGAAATCCGTGACACTACATCGGCGACCCTCTCCTCCCCCTTTCGATTCTTGCTGGGTGGTGGGGATATCGACCATAGCTATATTCACAACAAAACATTCATGGGGGATGATCCCTTTGAGCCTCTTCTTGAAAAAATGACTTGCTGGTTGATCGCCCGGCATACAGACAAGGAACCGAATAACGAGGCACCCCGGATGAGACTCCAAATGGGGGAAATCTTGGAGAGCTGCGGGGCGCACGGAAAGGTGGCCCTCACCCATTCGAACTGTCTGTTGGCCTTTGCCGGGCAGGAGAGCCTGACGGTGGTCAAGACATTTTATGCGGAGGCCGTGGGCGACCAAAAGGAAGAGATATTGAACCCTGTCTGCTATGATTCAGATCTGATCGACCATATCCCTCAGCAGTATCGATTCCGAGGCTATGGATGTGGAAGCCCGGTGCTGGATGCGGACATACAGCCGAAAGAGCAGGTCGTGGACCTGGGATGTGGCAGTGGTGTGGAGTGTTTTATCGCAGCCCGTCTAACCGGTTCCCAAGGCCGGGTCACGGGCATCGACATGCTTGATCCCATGCTGGCATTGGCCCGTGAGGCCCGCAAAGGGGTGATCAAGAACCTGGGATACGACAATATTCAATTCCATAAGGCCTACCTTGAAGATCTTCCCATAGAGAACAATTCAGTGGATCTTGTCACGTCCAACTGTGTGATGAATCTGTCTGTTCACAAGCGAAGGGCCTATTCAGAGATCTTTCGTATACTCAGACCGGGCGGTCGTCTGGTTATTTCCGACGTGGTCTGCGAAAGAGAACCGGATCCCGCTATACGAAACAATGAGACTCTGAGGGGGGAATGCATTGCAGGCGCCATGACCCAGATCCACCTGACCGGCCTGCTGGAAGCGATCGGTTTCAGTGGAATTCAAATAATCAAGCGGTTTCCTTACCGCATAGTGGCGGGACACCCCTTCTTCTCATTGACCTATAGGGCGTTCAAGCCTGAGTCATCGGAAAAGGTGCAGGTGATCTATCGAGGACCTCTTCCCAACATTCTTACCCATGACGGGACACTCCTTCTTCCAGGCGCTCCACAAACCATCCCATCTTATGAGGCCCGCCTGCTGGGGGACCAGGTCTTGGTCCTGGATGAATCGGGAAACGTCCTGAATGTGGAAGCGGAAAACAGCTGTTCCTGTCTTGTCATGCCTGAACAAAAAGATAATATCATTCAACTGGGCAAAGATTTTAAGAACGCCCCGTTCATGTCCGGGTGCATGCTGTGCGGCTCTCCCATCGAATATCTTCCAGAAGAAAAAGAGTGCCGATGTGAGTATTGCGGAAGGACTTTTCTCGCAACGGCCCTCTGCAACCAAGGCCATTATGTGTGTGATGACTGCCATATGGAGGATGGCTTGAAAATCATCTCCCATATCTGCGCAACGACCCAAGAAACCGATATGATCTGTTTATTCCGGCAGATCCGGAGACACCCCTCCTTTCCGGTCCATGGTTTGGAGCACCACGCCTTGGTCCCCGGCGTTATTCTGGCCACCTACCGCAACCTGGGGGGAGATATTCCCGCATCGTCCATTCAAAGGGGCATTCAGCGCGGGAGTACGGTGGCAGGGGGATATTGCGCGTTTATGGGGATTTGCGGGGCAGCAGTAGGTGTGGGAATCGCCTTCAGCCAGATATTGGATGCCACACCAATCAAACCCAAAGAGCGCAAAACGGTCCAGGACATTACCCATGAGGTCCTTGGTGAAATCGCCCGGTTCCGTGCGGCCCGCTGCTGCCAGAGAGATGCCTGGCTTGCCTTGAAAAAGGCTGCGGATTTGTCATTACAATACCTACCAGTTCCCCTCCAGGCAAAGGGGGACCTGGTGTGCACGCAAAAAAATCAAAACAAAGAGTGCCTGGGCAAGGGGTGTCCGCTTTACTATGAAAAGTCCGGACAGATCGAACAGATGTGACTTGAGTTCCTGCCTTGACTCATCCGGAGGACTATCCGACTTATATCATAGGCACAAAATTGTTGGCCTCCCAATACTCTTCCTTCAGGGCATTAAGTGCCTGGTCAAAGGCATCATAATGCCTCTGCTCCCACCTTGCCAGATTTCGATAGAATAGCTTGGCCTCCTCAGATTCCGCTTTTTTGGCGCACGCCTGATAATAATGGATCGCGTCCAGTTCAAGTTTCATTCCTATGGTTAGGACGCTCACCTCGTAGTGGCAGTCTTTGACACGGCTTTTGATGACCTCGCTGAAAATGGGATTCTCTTCTTTGCCACGGCTGTCTTTGATCAACTCTTTGGTGAAATCATAATGAGAGGTCTCAAGAATCGACTTGTATTGGTGCCTCAGATAGTTGAAATGGGCCATTTCCTCTTCAGCCATTTCAGAGAGGGCCGCCTTGGCCCGATCGTCATCCATGTTCTTGGCGGCATTCTTGTAAAAGTTGTGTCCAGTCAGCTCAGCCTCCATAGCGGTTTTCAATCCCTCTAGAAT
>JAXHUM010000087.1:4905-28652 GCA_034189325.1 Thermodesulfobacteriota bacterium | reverse complement strand
TCTTCCTCAAATAGTGTCATGGCAAACTGTACCATCAAAAGCCCTAAAACAGATTCCTCACCTTAACCGACCCTGCCAGGGGTTTTCTCCTGAATCTGTCCGGGCCGCCTGCAGGATGATCTTCTATGAGCGGCCGGCGGCCGGAAAAGGAGGGGAATTGTTTGGTTGTCCTGGCAAGCGTAGTGATCCGGACGCCTCGAATATCCTCTATATTTGCAGGCGCCGTGGTTTCGGAATCGTCATCCATGGTGTAGACGATCTGAAGATCTTCGATCCCCTCCACAACAATCTGGGGGTTGGTGAAGTTTTCCGTCATCATTAGACAGGGGTCCTCGGTGTCGCCGTCTCCGTCGCAATCGGTATTGATGAAATAACAGTGTTGGATCGACTTAAACGCCATGCCTCCGATGTAATCTTGACTCAGACCCAAAGGACTGTTGATAGGCGAAAGACCGGGAGAAAAGTTGACCCTATCCTGACCACCCGGACACTCCGCCGTGGCCACCCCTGTCTCTGAAATTGCTGTCGCCTCGATGGTGCGGTATTGGCTGCCGTCTGCGTTGACAAGGAGGAGAACATCGCCGTCCTCAATCCCGGAGGGCGTGCAGAACCATACATTCTTGGCGGCCCCATTGTAATCTGTGATCGGTACACCCCCTTCGGAATATCTGACAAAGACCGCGTCTGCTCCGCCATGATTGGGGTCATTGTTGGTGTCGATCGTGTCTTCAGTGTCATCAAGGTCGCCGTCACCGTTCATATCCATATTGATCGTGCCGATCTCAAAGGCCTCTGAAGGATCGACCTGGGAGCCGGCCGTTCTGACATCTCGCTCTATAACCATATGGGCAATTCTTACATTGTGCTGCATGGCCGAGACCTCGACCTGTGTGCGGTAGGACCTGTGTTGCGATTGATAGGCCATATAAGTGCCGGCCATAACAACGCCGGAGAGGGCTACGGCCACGACAAGCTCAACCATGGTGAAGCCTTGGTGATTTTTTAAACGCTTATTGTTCATCATGAGATCCTCAAAAATAGTGTAGAAATCGTTAGGAGAACTAAATCATCTCAAGAAAAGAGAGAAGGCTTTCTACTCCCATCCTCCGTTTAGAAACTGTCGCAAGCGAGCTGCCCCGGCAATAGTCGTGGTGACGGCATAGGCCCTGTCATTGTTGACATGATCCAAAAACACGGTTCCTGCTCCGCTCATCCCCCGAGAGGTAAACAAAACCCGGTTGTTCGAGTAGCTGACTCCATCGGCCTCTATGGCATCGCCTTTCCAGTCGCTACCGGCGCTTCCAGAGCCGAACTGGACATTGCTGCCGTAATCCGAAAGATTCACGGTTTCATCCCTCTCATCATCCGCTGTGCCCCAGGTGGTATCTCCTCCTGGATCATTGGCCATATAATAAGAGGATCCGCCCGTGTCAAAGATGATGGCGTAATCAGCGCCATTCTGGATCGCTCTCATTCGTGCCGCCTGGATATTCGAATAGAGGTCGCTCGAAGCGTTCTTGAGCCGGTAATTGGGCGCCCAGGTAGAAAAGGCGGGCACGGCTAAGCCAGCGAGAATCGCCAGGATCGCGATCCCTACCATCAACTCGATCAGAGTAAAACCGCTTGCGTTCTTTTGTGAGATTGTCATGTTTTTCATTCGACCCTGTCCTGTTCCTTGAGATTGTTATTGCCAAAACATTCTTTCGAGCCATTGATTAAGCAAGGCACATGCCATTTAAGTAGATATTTCTGGGTCAGACGATAAGTAATTGGAATTATGGAGGATAAATCAATGATGGATGGGGTTCGCAGAATTGCTTTGAGGTCACTGGGCTGTAAGGAAACTTGACAGCTGTAAACTAACTTAACGATTTCAGGCTCTTTTAAGTAATGATTTGTCCATTGTAGAGATCCATCTTTTAATGCTTGGAGGGGCAAGAGTGAAGGATTGGTAGCGCAAAAACTATGGAGATATCCTCACGGTCCTTTGTCCCCTGTTATATGGATTTGACAGGAAAGGGGATAAACCATATAATTTTAGTTAAAATTAAGAATTATTCGGTATTTGTTTTTGCTTGGAATTATGCAACCACACAAGAGAGGATCGTATGGAATCCCGTGGATGGAAGAACAAGTCGTTGTTGATTGTCTTTGTCTTGTCTATGTTGGGCCTTGCGGCCCATTGCGCCAGTAAAGAAGAAAAAGAGGCCAGACATCTTCAAAGGGCTGAGCAATATATTGAAGAGGGGAAGTTAAAGGAAGCAGTGATTGAACTGAGGAATGTCGTTCAACTGAATCCCAAAAATGATGAGGCCTATTACGAGCTTGGGGAAAGCTATCTGAAACTGAAGCAGCCTCGAGAGGCATTCCAGGCCTTTTCCCAGGCCGTATCCGCCAACCCTGATAACTTGAACGCCCAGACCAAGTTGGGTCGGATGCTGCTTCTGGGAAAAAAGACCAAAGAGGCAAGAGAAAAGGCGGAACAGGTCCTGGCTAAAACGCCCGACAACGTTGATGCCCTTGAACTTCTTGCAGGCGCTCAGGTCCAGGAAAAGGATATTGCCGCTGCTATTGTCACCCTTGAAAGGGCATCTTCATTGGATCCCAAACGTCTCACGACCTTTCTCTCTCTCGGCCGATTGTTCACCCTTAGAGGAGAATATGACAAGGCGGAGAATGCCTATCGAAGGGCTATGATGATAAATCCGGAGTCGAACCTTCCCTATGTTGAGATGTCTCGCAGCTACGCCGGGAGAGGTAAATGGGCTGAAGCCGAGTCGGAGCTCAAAAACATGGTTAAGGCCCCAGGCACCAAACATCGGAAGCTGGTCATCCTTGCCCGCTTTTACGAGAGCCGAAAAAATTGGGACCTGGCGGAGAAAACCTACCTCTTAGCGCTGGATGTAGCCCCAAAGGAAGACGTCTCTTCTCTCATGAGCCTGGGGGCCTATTACGTCAGAAGGAAATCTTATGACAAGGCCCTTGAATATTTTAAAAGGGCTGCCGAGGCCAAGAAAGATGATCTCGATATCCTTGCGGCTATCGCCCAGTTGCATTTTGATTTCAAGCAGATAAAGGCATCTGAGCAGGCCGCGGACAAAGTCCTTGAGAAGGCCCCCGGTCATTTGAGGGCAAATCTATTGAAAGGGAGGATTTTTCTCATTCATAAGAATTATACCGGTGCCCATGATATCTTCGACCGGGTCGTCAGGGATTACCCGGGAAATGCCATGGCCTTCTATTATAAGGGCATGAGTCTTCTGGGCAAAGGGGATGCCAAATTAGGGGAGCAGGATCTCCTGAAGGCATTGGAGCTTAAGCCGGGCCTATTGGATGCCAGGCTAATACTGGCGGAATACTATCTGCGAACAAGAAACCAGACCCCGGCAAGACAGCAGGTAGAGGCCGCCGAAAAAATAGCGCCTACAAACATTCAGGTCATGATGTTAAAGGGCAATCTCAACTTATTGGCCCGTGACATCAAAGGGGCGGAAGAGGCCTTTGCCGAAGTGGTGAAGCAGGCACCGGATTACAGCCCAGGCTACGTCAAGCTGGGTCTTGTGCATAACCTTGCCAAGAGAAAGGAGAAGGCCCTGGATCTGTTCAAGAAGGCGATGGCACTAGATCCAATCAGGACAGATGCCTTGGGGTATCTGGTAGACATCTATGTTCGGGACAAGGAGTATAACAAGGCCATCAGGGCGTGTGAAGATATGAAAAAGAAGAACCAGGGGAGTCCAGTTCGAATCGCCTTTATCCAATACTTGGAGGGGAGGGTCTTCATGGTCCAAAAAGACCTGAAAAAGGCAAAGGGTCATTTTGAGGAGGCTATAAAAGCAGACCCCAACATGATTGCCCCCTATGTTCTGCTGGCACGGATATACATAAAGGAGGGAAATCCGGAACAGGCCATTGCGCAGTATGAAGCTGTCTTGGAGAAAAATCCGGACTATGTGGCGGGATACATGGCCCTGGGAAGTATCCATGATCAACAGAAGGAGAGGAAAAAGGCCGAGACATATTACCGGAAGGCCTTAGAGATAAGACCGGATTTTGCCCCGGCAGCCAATAATCTGGCCTGGAATCTGGTGGAGGGCGGAGGTAATATTGACGAGGCCCTCGGTTTTGCTCAGATCGCCAAGGAGAAGATGCCCAACAACGCTTCTGTTATGGACACCCTCGGTTGGTTGTATTATCTTAAAGGCCGTTATCTGAGCGCTATAGCTGAATTTGAAGATAGCCTTTCACGGGAACCTGACAATCCCGTCATCAACTATCACTTGGGCATGGCCTATTACAAGAACAGCAATCCGGACAAGGCGAGAAAATTCCTTCAGAAGTCTCTCGCTCTCGACGATAGCTTTGATAAGGCCGAGGAGGCGCGTGCCATCTTGAGCGAGATTGAGGTGGGGGGCCCAGGGTCGGGATAGATGATGGACAGGGCCGGCAAGGCTCCATTGATCGATGTTTTTCTACCAGCCTTTTGGAAGTTTAGCATCACTTTGTTCGAATGCATTCTCCTGCGGTTCTTCTAACTGTTGGTCCATGCTCTCCAGTTTTGCCATTTTGATATATCTTCTGGCCTCTTCGTGGTTCGAATCCAACTTGAGAACCTCTCTGAAGTGTACCATGGTCTGCTCATAATCCCCTTCGTTGTAAGCCTTTACCCCATTTGTGAAGTAATAGGTAATCATTTCCTTCGTATGTGCCTCTTTGAGGTATTTCTTGGCGCTCGCATGAGCCTTGTCCAGTTTCAATACCCTGGTGAAACAACTCTTGGCGCCGGGATAGTCGCCTTTCTTGAGGGCCCTGACACCTTGGGAACATAATTGATCGATATTCTTCTTCCTGTTTGCCTCGCCTTGGGCCTGCTTCAGGAGGGATTTTGCCTGCTTATGCTCCGGGTCGAGGGCCAAGATCTTTCGAAAATGGGTCACTGCCTGAGAGAATTCTCGATCGTGTAACAGTCGAACCCCTTTTTTGAAATACTTATCAATCTCTTTTTTCTCTTTCTCCTGCCTCTTTTTGAGGCTTTCAGCAACCATCCGAGCCTTCTCGTTTTCCGAACGGATCTTTGCCTCCTGGAGTGTGGCATTCAGTTGTTTCATCCTTTCTCTGACTTCCCTCACATTCGCTTCATCTGAAGTGATGTCGCAATACTTCTGGTAGTATGACAATGCCTCCTCTGTTTCTCCTTTTTCTTCGGAGATTTCTCCCAACGCCTTATAGGGAAGGGAAAATGTCTTCTCAATCGAGAGGGCCTTTTTGTATTCGACGACAGCCTCGTCGTAATTCTCTTTGACCTTAAAGATTGAACCGAGCAGATAATGGGCGTTATAATTGTCAGGGGCAAGGGCCAGGCCCTTTTTGAGACTGACAACGGCATTATCATAATCCTCTTTGTCAAGGAATTGTTTGGCCTGGAGAATACAGCCCTCTGACGTTGAAAGATCGGGGAGAGAGGGTGAAGAAGAATTGTCAGGTCCAATCTTGTAAACGGCGTTCTTGAATACAACACTTTTCTTGTCCGCCCCAACATCTTCATCTTCTGTGTGTATCTTAGAGGAATACACGGCTCCACTACCGCCGACGACAGGATCTCTTTTTTCATCGATGTCCTGTGAAGGGCCGAAAGGAATGGGGATCTCATTCAATCCTGTCTTCTTGACATAGAAGAAGGCTCCAAGGCCTACGATCAATAGCACCATGCCGACGGAGAGAGCCCATTTTAAGTGATTTTGTTTCCTGTGTTTTTGAGGGAATACCTGAATGGTAGGTGCTGTCAGAGTCTTGGGTTTTTTGTTTTCGATGTTGTTCCTAAGCCTTTGCGTGGTGTTATTGAAATCGGCAATAGCACCGTAGAAATCCCTACAATTCCGGTATCGATCTTCAGGCTCCTTGGCAAGGGCCTTGCTGATAATGGCGTTGATCTCATCAGGGAGCTCAGGGCTTAGAGATGTGGGCTCGGGTGGTTCGTCATACAGGATCTTTTTTATGACCGTGGAGATGTTGTCTCCCGGGAAGGGCTTTTCTCCTGTCATCAATTCATATACCGTGGCCGCAATGGAAAAGACGTCGGAAGAAGGCCCTACCTCCTTCCCGCTTATCCGTTCAGGCGCTGCGTAGCTGGGTGTGACCATCAGAGACAGGGTGCTGGTCAGATCAGAAGTCGTTGTCCGGGCAATGCCGAAATCTACAATCGCGGCATTTCCTCGGCTATCCACCAGGATATTATCCGGTTTTATATCACAATGAAGAATATTGTTATCGTGCGCGTAGGATATGGCGTCACATATTTGTTCTAAGAGGCCCTGGATCTCCTCGAAGGAGAGTTTTTCATGGGAGTCGATCACGTCTCGGAGACTTCTTCCCTCCACATACTCCATGGCAATGTAGAACAGACCGGATGCCTCTCCAACATCGTGGATCGTGACAATGTTGGGGTGTGACAGCTTACCTGCGAGTCTGGCTTCTCTTAGAAAGCGTGTTTTCCACTTCTTCAGCTCTTCATCCGTTTTTTCAGTATGAATACAGATGGTCTTGATTGCCAAAGTCCGTTGGATATAGGGATCAACGGCCTTGTAGACAACACCCATACCACCTCTTCCTATCTCTCCGGTAATCCTGTACTTGCCTATCTGTTGCGGCGCGTTTGCTGGTGAGGTCATCATCCTAATCCTTGCTTATCATCGACGGCCTTTAGGAGGCCTCAGTGAGATCAATCATCAACTTAAAGATTTTGCCCGTCCACTCATTGTCTGTCTTTGATTTATTGCTGTAAAAATATCCTTGAGCTATATACCTGATAGCCTCATGGTATTCTTTCCTGTTGATATGGAGGGTCGCCCACTGGAGGAATCTTTTCTCCCTGTTTTGAAAAATACCGAGGATGACATCCACTATATCCCCCACGACTTTATCCCGTAATTCGCCCTTAATCTCCGTCACCGTTGGGATCTCTAAAGGGTCTTCTTTGATATTTGCCGAGGCAATTGATTCCTGGAACTCGTCAGACTTCTCAACGGAATCTTTGAAATCCCTTGCATAGACGATCGCTGCCTTTTTGGCGTCAAATATCCTGAGTGAGATATTCCCGAATGCCTTCAAGGTGGCCTTCCCCTTTTTGTACTTGACGATCTCATACTTGTCTTCCTTGCAGGTCATAGAGGGGACATGGGGCCAGCTCTTCAAATCCTTTCCATACACCTTCAACATCTGCGTGAATTCAGGGTTTGGTTTCTCCTCCTCACCGATCTTTATCTTGGCGCTTGCCATCCCCTCTGCTGTTGTCTTGTCCGCCTTGAACAGGGGGACGCTTCCGGTAATGATCATATCCACGCCTAAGAGACTCCCGATATTCTGAAGCTTCATCTCCTTTTCATTCATCAGCATGTCGATTTTTTCACGCTCAACAATATTGATCCCATATGGGAGCGTCTTGAAAAGCCTGCTGATGATAGCACCGGAAAACAACTTTCCTGCATCGGGGTCGTTCGCAGGGCCGTCAAAGGCAAGAATGGCAATCTGCTTCTGGACCTCCTTTCTCACCACATCCTCGCTTTTTTTGTGAATCTCGAATATCCTGATGTCTTTGGGGGCAAGGACCCGTGCCTTGACCGAGTTGATGTAGGCCAGGTGAATCTCTTTTGAGGCCAGATGGTCCTTTGCCCTGATGTAGTAATATCTCTTTCCGGCCTCCCTGATCTGTACGATTTTTCTCTTGAGTCCTTCATATTCGGAATCCGTAAGAACATGATAGGCCTTGAAATAGTTCTTGCGGGCCTCGAGGGCGCTCACCTCTCGGAGCAGCTGTGCCCGGCATGTTTCATGAATCTTGTCTTTGAGAGTCTCCAATCCTGAATAATCAGGTGCGACCAAAAGGAGTTTATCGAAGATGCCCTTGGCTTTCTCCCCTTCACCCTTACTCAAAAGCGCCTCAATCTCATGCAGATACTGGGCCCTGTACTTTTTGATATACTTGAGGACATCATTGGTCTTGGTTCTCAGTAACTCATTGACCGGGTCTTTTTTGTCGGCCTCCCTGAGGGGCATGAGGGCCTGGAAGTATTGCCTTTTGCCGACAAAGTCATCGGCCTGTTGAATCAGGTTCAGGACCTCTTTCGATAAAACCCCTTTGTCTTTTGTAAGTGCGTCGATTCTGTTTGAGAGCCTTCCTAAGGCATCATCATATCTGAGGCCCCTGTTGAGTAAAGAAATTGTGCTTTCAATCGATTGAATCGTGGGAGGTGACGTTTGTTGGTAATGCTGAGTAGCCTCGGAAAGCAGGGAGTCAACAATTATTGTCTTTGTCTTGGAAATGGCCTCGATGATTTTGTTACGGTCGGTCTTAGACTCGGTTTTCTTTAAGGCTAGTTCATATTGGTTGAGCGCCTCAATATATTGTCCCTTGGATGAGAGTTCTTCACCTTTCTCGTATTCCATGGGAGTCACGCATCCCCAAACAAACAGCAATGTCAATATCGGAATCACCCTTTTCATAAATCTCCCCCTCATTGGATGCATTGTCTTGAATTAAATGCAACTATCTCACAGGGGTGAATGCAATAATCATGCAACAATCCCGTTAATAATTTGTCAATGAATTGAATGAGATATGATTTCGACGCACAGCCCAAGGCGCAAAAAATGTAATGTTATCGACAAAATTTGGCGTCAAAGTGCCCATGAAAAATGTAAATATTGATGCTTTGCAAGGGCAAATGCCCTCGGAATTCGCAGAAATGTGCATACCTGGGAATTGTGTTGAGTCCGCCATAAATTCCATCTACGCTAACACTTGAGCCCATGAAACAAACCATGGTATAGGATGACATTTGACGATCTCGTACACACTGGGTATTTGAAAAACTCTACTTTTTATTTTCAGGAATATTGTTTAATGATATTAAACTATTAAAGCTATAGGAGGCTTTTATGTTGCGCCTTGTTCAGAGGGATGTGAAAAAACAGCCGGTCCGAACACTCGTGATCCCGGTTTGTGAGGACAAAGACATACATGAGGATCCGGCCATCCAGACTTTTGTCGGGGATGCGATGAAAATTGAGGGATTCAAAGGGAGTGAAAAGGATCACATCGTCCTCTTTGATGTCTCAGGGAAACGGGCCAAAAGGGTTATGGTTGTTGGAATGGGAAAGGCTGAAGAGATTAATCACGAAAGGCTCCGTTCTATGACGGGGCGGAGCGTCAAGCAATGCCTTTCAGATGATCTGAAAGAGGTGTTGATCGCCGTCCCATCAGCCGAAAAGCTCAACTTCGATATGTCCGAAATCCTTGAATCCATAATGGAAGGCGGATACCTTGCCAATCATGTTTTTGATCGATATAAAAGCAAAAAGAAAACGCGACCGCTAAAACAGATTGATCTTCTTGTAGATGCCGAAAGAATATTCGAATTCGGTCAATTGCCCTCCCGTGTCGAGGCCATCTGCGGGGGGACAATTCTTGCAAGGGAATGGGTGGACACACCCTCCAATGACAAGCGCCCGCAGGATCTGGCAAAATCGATCGCTTCTTTTGCAGAAAAAGAAGGGCTCAACGTCGATGTCCTTGATGAGAAGGCCCTGAAAAAAGAGAAATTCGGGGCGATGCTTTCTGTGGCGGCAGGGAGCAAGAGTAAGCCGAGAATGGTCCTCCTGGAGTATTGCCCGGCTCATCCGCAAAAGACAATTGCCCTGGTAGGGAAAGGAGTGACCTTCGATTCCGGGGGTATCAACCTGAAGCCGACAGGATCACTCAAAGGCATGAAATCAGACATGGCCGGGGCTGCTGCGGTGGCCGCGACCATCCTGTCCATGGCAAAGCTCAAATCTGATCTGAGAATAATAGCCGCCCTCCCTATCGTGGAAAATATGCCTTCCGGTAGTGCCTCCAGGCCGGGAGATATAATCAAAAGCTACCATGGAAAGACGGTTGAGATAGGCAATACCGATGCAGAGGGCAGGCTTATCTTAATTGATGCCATGTCCTACGTCTTGAAGCGATACAATCCGAATACAATCATCGATGTGGCAACTCTAACCGGTGCCTGTGTTGTCGGGCTGGGGGAGAAGATTGCCGGAGTATTCAGCAAAGACGATGAGTTGGCTGAAAATATCCTCTTGTCCGGCGAGAGGACATTCGAACGATGCTGGAGGATGCCTTTGCCGGAAGATTACAAAGACCTGTTGAAAAGTGACTTGGCCGATATCAGCAATATTTCAAGTTCACAATGGGGCGGTGCCATTACCGCGGCCCTGTTTCTGTCTGAGTTCGTGGGGGATACGCCATGGGCACATATTGATATTGCCGGACCTGCCTTTCAAAAAAAGGAAAATGCCTACAATAGTGCCGGGGCAACAGGTTTCGGCGTCAGACTGCTGTGCAATGTGGTCGAAAAGCTCTGAGGAGAGGGGAAATGATGAAACTGAGCAATAAGGTCGCTGTGATAACCGGTTCCAGTCGTGGGATGGGGAGGCTAGTAGCCCTTGCCATGGCAAAGGAGGGAGCAAAGCTAGTCATCAATGGGACCACGCCTGAACCGGTTGATGAGGTCGTGGAAGAGATCAGGGAGGTGGGCGGTGAAGCAATCGCCAACTACAATAGCGTGGTCACCATGGAGGGAGGCAGGGAGATTGTCGAGGCGGCCGTGAATCATTTCGGAAAGATCGATATTCTTGTGAATAATGCTGCTGTTACAAGGGACAGATTGCTTTCAAAGATGACAGAGGAAGAGTGGGATTCAGTGATATCCGTTGGCCTCAAGGGAGTCTTTACATGTACCAAGGCAGCGATCAAGTATATGATCGAGCAGAAGTATGGAAGGATTATCAATGTGATTTCTGCGGCGGGCCGGGCGGGAAATGTGGGTCAGGCGAACTATAGTGCGGCCAAGGCCGGCGTGATCGCCTTTACCAAGACGTGCGCCAAAGAATTGGGCAGATACAATATCACCGTCAACGGCATAGGCCCCTCACACAAGACCCGGATGTACGACGGCATGCCAGATGAGGTACTCAAAAAAATTATGGCTGCTAGGGCACTTGGGAGGATGTCGGAACCTGAGGAAATCCCACCGGCATTTCTATTCCTTACGTCTGATGAGGCGAGCTATATTACAGGCCAGATTATCGGCGTAGACGGTGGGCTTTTTCTGTAGCTCCCGCAAGGGCCTTAAACAACAGACATAGGGGAGATTTGGGTATTACTCGACAGCCTTTTCGAGATGAACCTTAAACCTCACATGCCCTATGCCCCCCTTTCAAGGCCAGGGTCGGGGCAATCGATTTCATAGTGCTTTCTGCTTGGATCATTTCCTTCGGCAAATTCGCGAATCGCCTTGCTGAGTAAATCGGCCAAAGGTTTCAAGACTGTGGTGCAGAGAGCCCCGGTAGACAATTGCCCACTCAAGAGCGACGGTCAAACGCTGAAAACATACCGATCTCCAGGATGGAGCCTGGCAAAACAGTATTTCGACTCAATCACCTCAGCGACCATTCGGTACTTGCTATAGATGGAGCGGGCCGCAGCATTTTCTGAACGCCACCAGTGAGTTTTCCCATATCTTCATCGACCATACGAATCTCTTGTCTCAACATCTCCTGAAAGGCAACGTCCATAATGCCCTCCTTGGTTACTAAAAAGGCATTGATTGTCAGCCTTTTAGATGTTTGAAAAGAGAATAAATGTCAGGGAGAGTCCCCTGATGTTCCCCTGGGACCTCCCGAGGTTTTGTGAGGAACCAGGAGGTCGCTCTACAGTTTGAACTTCCCCTTAAAATAGGTGTCCTTGACGCTTTTTGACTTTTCTTTGGCCCATGCCTCCAAACCCATTTTCTTGATGAGGCATAAATTGAAGACCTTCGTGTTATGCGGAACCTCGGTAGCCCCATCCGCGTAGGGATGAAGATGATCACATGGAAAGTCCATACAGGTATGACAAAACTCCATTCCTTTGCTTTGGATACATTTATAAACATTACAGGGCTCCGTCATTTTAAGAAAGGCGATTGTCCCATTCTCCTCTCGGCAACCTCCACAAACTGCCTCTTCCGGTGATAGGCCGAGATTTTTGGCCACAACATTGCGTAGCTTCTCATTTGTGTTTGCCAAATACATGGGGCAGTTAAAACAATCGAGCCCACAGGGTGCCGTCATTTTTTCGTAATCCATGTTCACCTCCATGCGATTCGTAGCTAAACCGTAGGTCAAAGAAATGAATTATTCGGAAGATCCAGATCACTGAAAAACATAAGAAAAACTCTCCGGCAAGTCAACAGATTTAGGCATGGCTTGGGGCTTAATCAGGATCTGACGGCGATAAAACTGTTCATCCAGGCCAGCCCCGGTTTTTTTCTGGAAAAATCGACAAAACCGATTTAGAAATGGCTTTATGTTTTTCAGAAGAGAAGTATGTGTTCACAAAAAATAGGCACCCGGGGGATGTTGCATGGAAAGTTTGAGACAATTCTGGTCGGTTGTCATCGAAGTCTGGGAAGAGGGACTGTTTGGAATCGATATCGGGAGGATTATTGTAGCCGTATTTATTTTTGTGGGATTCCTTTTAATCCGCCGGTTAATTGCAAGGCTGGTCATCAACAGGCTCAATGCAATAACCAAGAGGACCAAATCCCGCCTCGACGATGACGCCCTGGAGGTCCTTGAGAAACCGGTCTCCTTTGTTCCGGTTATCCTGGGCGTATTCTTTGCCGCCAAATACCTCCCCTTAACAAGTCAGATGGAACTCATTGCCGACCGCATAGTTCGCTCTCTTATTGTGCTGGTGATCTTTTGGAGTCTCATAAGGCTTGTCATCCCCTTGTCGACCCTTTTCCGTGAGCTGGAGAAGATCCTCACAACGACGATCGTCGACTGGTTAATCAAGACCATAAAAGTCGCTTTCGTTTTTATTGCCGCAGCCACTATTCTTGAAATCTGGGGGATCAAAATCGGCCCTATCCTGGCCGGGATGGGATTGTTGGGTGTTGCGGTGGCCCTAGGTGCCCAGGATCTTTTCAAGAATTTGATATCAGGTATTTTGATTATCGCAGAAAGACGCTTCAATCCAGGCGACTGGATCAGGGTTGAAGACGTCGTAGAAGGGACGGTGGAGTCGATTGGACTCCGGTCGACCCTCGTGCGCCGCTTTGACAAGGCCCCGGTTCATGTGCCCAATGCAAAACTCTCCGATAATTCAGTCATCAACTTCAGCTCTATGACCCACAGGAGGATATTCTGGATCATCAACGTTGAATATCGCACTACCGTGGAACAGCTCCGTCGCATCAGAGATAGGATAGAGCAATACATCATGCATTCAGAAGAGTTTACGAAACCCCCGGAAGTGCCGATGTTTGTCCGTATTGATCGCTTCAGCGATTCATCTATCGATATTATGGTCTACTGTTTTACCAAGACCACCATATGGGGTGAGTGGCTGGAAATAAAGGAACGGCTCGCTTATGAGATAAAGGAGATCGTCGAAGGGGAGGGAACGGCCTTTGCCTTTCCCAGCCAATCCGTCTATGTGGAGGAGGTGCCTTTGGATCAGGCTGAGGTATTTGTTCCCCCTTCAACCTGATGGAAAGACCAAGGATTCAGGGCTCTACAGGGCTCAGCCCGAAGCCTGTTTAGATAAAGGAGTGCGTTGATTCGGAATCGTTTGTAGTGGCCTTGCATTTGGTGCACAGATACCGAATATAACCATTAAGATTCTCCAAGATACAGAAGCAACCTAGACGATGGAAGAAAAACTGTACAAGAAGACAATCCACGCCTGGTGCATGTACGACTGGGCCAATTCGGCCTTCGCAACAACGATTATGGCGGCCCTGTTCCCGCCCTTCTACAGATCACTTGTGATCAAAGCGGGGTTTGCCGAAAACATGGCCACCGCCTACTGGGGTTACACCACTGCTACGGCCCTGTTGATGGTGGCCCTTGCAGCCCCGGCACTCGGTGCAATTTCGGACCACACAGGCGGAAAGAAAAGATATGTCGCCTTCTTTGCCGGACTTGGAATTCTCTCAACCTCCTCTTTTGTGTTCATTGGTCCTGACGCTTGGCTCTTTGCATCCCACCTTTTTGTCATAGGCAACATCGGCTTTGCTGGGGCCAATGTGTTCTATGAATCCCTTCTTCCCCATCTGGCGAGGTTGCGCGATATTGATCAGATTTCTGCGAGAGGTTATGCCTTGGGCTATCTAGGCGGTGGTTTTCTTCTCCTGTTGAATGTGATGTGGGTCATGAAGCCCGGCATGTTTGGCATGCCCGACAAAGGGTTTGCCGTAAAGGCCTCCTTTGTGAGTGTGGCGGTGTGGTGGGGCCTTTTTTCTATTCCGCTGTTTCGACGAGTCCCCGAACCTGCGACATCAAAGAAGACCGATTCCCACCCTAACCCGATCAGGGCAGGATTTTCACGTCTAGCTGAAACATGTAGGGAGATATCACAATACAGACAACTGCTTATCTTCCTAGCTGCCTTTTGGATCTACAACGACGGAATAGGCACCATCATCAAGATGGCAACCGCATATGGTTCTGAAATCGGGATTGGAATAATAGATATGACCATTGCGTTGATCATAACCCAGTTCATCGGTGTTCCCTTCTCGTTTCTCTTCGGGGCTCTAGCCAAGAGGGTGGGCGCAAAAAACTCGATTTTGATGGCATTGGGTGTCTATTTTCTGATTTCCGTGGGCGGATACATGATGAAGACGCCCCGGGACTTTTATGCCCTTGCCATGGTGGTGGGGATGGTCCAGGGAGGAAGCCAGGCCCTTAGTCGGTCGGTCTACGGGGCCATGGTTCCCAAACACAAATCCGCCGAGTTTTTTGGCTTCTTCAGCACCACATCCAAATTTGCAGGTATTGCCGGGCCCCTCCTGTTCGGCATTGTCAGCCAGCTCACAGGTGAGAGCCGCATGAGTATCGCCTGTATGGTCTTCTTTTTTGTGATCGGTGGCTTTTTGCTCACCCGCGTTGATGTCGAAGAGGGCAAACGTGCGGCTCGCGCGGCAGAGAAAGAAGGGGCTCGCCTATAGACACTGTAATGCTTCAGCAGGTTGAATGAATCAGGGTTCCTTGCCGGGTTACATTATTTGCGGGACGCCCAAGATTGTCACTTGTCTCTGTCAAAGGCGAGCATCCTTTCCAATAGTCCTATCTGATTTAGTTCGTAAAATACGCACGAATGCGCAGAATCATATTCGCAGGTCTCTGTGAGATCCTCTATTTTTTTGCAGGGCTTGCGTAGAGATTTTGTGCACAGGGCCTGAGGGCACACACCTTCCGTTATTCCCAAAACACACCTGCTGCATGCGCTGCAAAGGAGGGTCTGTTCGGCAGTGGGGACCTCTTTTCCGAATATTCCCACTCCGACAGTATCGCAAAAGGGTATGACTTTGATCCCCTCGGCATATCTGTCTACGACTTGCTTTGTCGACATGACACCGGCTCCGCAACACAGCATCCCCAGGGCGTCAGCCTCAGCGATGATCGTTTTTTCTTCCTCAATCTTTTTTAGTACATCATCAAGGAAGCATGGTGAATTCACCTTTGAGGTATCGCCGTCGCTGGTAACGGTCAAGCCCTTTTCCTCTAACATCTCTTTGATCGACATGAAGGTCTTGTATCGACCTGTACCGCAGAGTCCGGCACATTGAAGGCATCTTATAACAAATATACTCTCAATGCCCTCCACTAGATTCAGAATCTCTTCCTTTGGTTTAAGGTGTGTGTGCACCATCTGTGAGACCTCCTTTCATGTGACTGATGATTGTGGTGAAGGAGCTTCAGAATCGCCGTATACTCTCTACTATTGCTTCCCACTTACCTCCGCTTTAGTAGAATGTGCAATGGTAGTTGTCAGGGCAAAAACCATTCAAGATCAGCCTGTGGAAAACAATCGACCGAACCTTGAAGGGTATTGAATAGTCGTCGTCTATACTGTAGAGATCATAGGGTAGGCAAGATGGAGAGTCAATGCAAAGCTCCTCTTGGCCATTTAAGGGTGCAGCCCGGTGCTCAAGGTATATAGGGAAGAATTCGTGGAGGGAGAGAGGGAGGAGAAACTCCCCTCCCCCTACGAGTCGATCAAGATATTGCAGGAAAAACGAGGCCCTTTCAATGCCTTATATGATTAAGGCATGATCCAGCCGTTCTTGTCGTTGAATGCAAAGCGGGCCGGACAACAGTGCAAATGGAATAGCCCTACGCGAATGAATTACGATGCCTTGCACACCTGCTCTATGGCCGCTGCCAGTGCTTCGTCCTCTTTGCGAATATCCTCGATGGTCTTTGCTTTAACCTCGGTGGGCTTTTCCTCCAGCCCATACTTCCATTTCAGGAACTGTTCCCCTGTTGTGGGATAAAGGGTATAGATGAGGAGATCAAAATCATCCTTTGCAAGATCCCCTACCTTTTTCTTGGCATTTTCCAGCTCCGGCTCAAGGTAGTCCGCAGCGCGGCCCGTTACAGGGGTCTCGCCTCGCTTATAATTCTTCAGTACTTTCTTCTGTACCTCCGGGTCGATCGGTAAAGGGGTCTTTCCATATAGACCATAGACAAGGTCTTTGACCTCATTGGTAACCATCTTATACCTGCCGAAAAGCACATTCAGCACGGATTGAACCCCCACGATCTGGCTGGTCGGCGTGACCAACGGGGGGGTGCCCAGCTCCCTCCTGGTGATGGCGACATCCTTGTAAACCTCCGGGAGCCGATCGAGTGCCTTTGCCTCGGTAAGCTGGCTGACTAGATTAGAGATCATGCCTCCGGGGACCTGATGGGCCAGTACTCCGGTGTCTATGACGGACATGCGGTTTTTGGCCAGATAATCGCGGTATTTGGGGGCGATACTCTCCATGTAATCACCCAGTTCCAGTAAGAGATTCAGGTCGAACCCCGGATCTCTTGTCGTGCCGATGAGGGTCGCGACAATCGGCTCGATCGCCGGTTGTGAGGTCCTCAGGGCAAAGGGGGCAAGGCATGTATCTACAATATCCACGCCCGCCTTAATCGCCTCCAGGTAGATCATTGAGGCCATGCCGCTTGTATAGTGGGTGTGAAGATGAATCGGTATGGAGATCTTTTTCTTGAGCGCTATAACGAGTTTGGCAATGTCAAAGGGTGCCATAATACCGGCCATATCCTTGAGGCAAAGGGTGTCTGCACCCATGTCTTCAATTTCCTTAGCCTTTTTGAGGTAATAGTCGAGGTTGAAGACGTCACCACCCATATGTCTTCCCGTCAGGGAGTAACATATGGTCCCCTGAAAGTGTTTGCCGTTGGCCTTGATTCTTTCTACAACCGTTTCGAAATTTCGGAAATCGTTTAAGGCATCAAAGACGCGAAACACGTCCATTCCTGCGTCACAAGATTTGTCGACGAAAAGCCTGGCCACATCATCGGCATAATTCCGGTAACCGACCAGATTTTGTCCCCTTAACAGCATGGAAAAGGGTGTGTTTTTGATATACTTCTTAAGTGTCCTGATGCGGTCAAACGGATCTTCAGCAAGGAAACGATGCATGGTATCAAAGGTAGCGCCACCCCATACTTCCATGGCCCAGAAACCGACGCTGTCCATTTTTTCCGCAATAGGGATCATGTCTTCTGTTCGCATTCTTGTGGCAAGAAGGGACTGATGCCCGTCCCTGAATGTATTGTCTTGCACTTTGATTGGGTTTTTCGGTCCATCTTCCAAAAAGTCAGGCATTCTATACCTCCATAGGATTTAAATGATCAATTGAGACATCTGAAGGACGTCGTGATTTGCTTGATGCGTGAATCAGGTTCATCATCCTGCCCCGATTGCAGGATGCAAAACCTCTACAACACAATACCATAAGATGAAGATCAATCATGGTCAAGAGAATTTGAATGCAAAATCTCGAATCTATGAAAACAAAATTGCCTTATTTATGGATTAGTACTAATCTAATATTCTTAAAGATTCCTTGATCGGAAATGAAGACCTAGGATCGAAGGAGACTCTATCATTGTCAAGGGTAAAGGAGAGCCCGAAAGTCTATAGTGTAAGCGAACTCACAGGTGAGATCCAGGATCTCCTCGAGGAGCGGTTTGCGTTTGTATGGGTAGAGGGAGAAGTCTCGAACTTTCGTTCGCCCGTGTCGGGCCATTATTATATGGTCCTGAAAGATGAAAAGGCGCAGTTAAGGGCGGTCATGTTCCGTATGCAGGCCCGCTACCTCAAATTCGTTCCCGAAGACGGCATAAAGGTCGTGGCCCAGGGAAGGATCGGTGTATATCCTCCGAGGGGTGAATACCAGATCATTCTGGATTACATTGAGCCGATGGGGGTGGGGGCCCTGGCCCTTGCCTTTGAGCAACTCAAAAAGAAACTGGCAGCTCAGGGCCTGTTCGCTCAGGAAGCAAAAAAAGAGATCCCTTTTCTCCCAACAAGGATAGCGGTGATTACTTCTCCGACCGGCGCTGCGATTCGTGATTTCCTGAGAGTGATCCATAGGCGATTTGCCAATATTGAGATCATTGTTGTCCCGGCAAGGGTCCAAGGGGATGAGGCCACTGCCGACCTGGTGGAGGCCCTGGATCTGGTGAACCGTTTTCTGGATGTGGATGTTGTCGTCTTGACACGTGGGGGAGGTTCTCTCGAAGATCTATGGGCCTTCAATCGCGAGGAACTTGCCTTTGCTATCAGACGTTCCGAGGTGCCGGTCGTCTCTGCCGTTGGACATGAAGTCGATATAACCATCTCCGATCTGGCGGCCGACTTGAGGGCACCCACACCTTCTGCAGCCGCTGAAATCCTTGTTGTCGAGAAGAGGTTCCTTTTAGAGCAGCTGGAGGAGATCAGAGGTCGGCTCGAATCAGCCATGGTGCTGAAGATAAATATCCTTCGTGAAAAGACAGGCCATATATCTAGGGGACTCCGAGACCCGAGAAAACGCCTTTCCGACACTTGGATGCGTCTTGATGAGATCCATGCCAGGCTCCTCAGGCTTCTTGATATGTTCGTTGCCGACACAAAGAGAAGACTCGGACGGGAATCGCGGGCCCTGTTTCTTCATTCGCCTCTAACCATGAGGAAAGTCGGAAAAGAGCGCCTTGATTTTCAAAAGAATTCCCTGATTCAGACTAAAAAAAAGAGGCTTCAAGAAATCCGTGCGGCCCTTTCCCTCTCGGAAAAGAGGCTCCATGATCTGAGCCCCCAATCCATTCTCAAAAGGGGATACAGCATAACCCGGGAATTGCCGAGAAAGAGGGTTTTGAGGAATACCCACGGCGTCAAAAAGGGAGGTCGGGTCCAGGTCATTTTGGGAGAGGGGCGACTGGAGTGCGGGGTGGATAAGGTTCTGCCCTGATTCAATATCTGGAGGAGTGATGAAGGAGAAGAAGTTCGAAGAGGCCATGCAACGGTTGGAGGAAATCGTTGGTGGCCTTGAAAGCGGAGAGTTGTCCCTTGAAGAATCGCTGAAGGTCTTTGAGGAGGGGATGAAGTTGGTCAAGTTTTGTGCGGACAAGCTCGAAGAGGTGGAGAAAAAGGTGGCTGTCCTGGTCAAGGAAAGCGGGGGAAAATACGCTCAGCAACCCTTTGTGATCAACGGAGAAGCCGATGACGTATGAGCCCGCCTTTGATCTGATGAATTACCTTAAAGAAAAGAAAGCCCTTGTTGATAGGGCCCTTGAGGCATCTTTCCCTGAACCTGAGGGCCTTGCCTCCGACGTCATAGAGGCGATGAGGTACAGCCTCTTTGCAGGCGGCAAGAGATTGAGGCCTATTCTGTGCATGGCCGGCGCCGACGCAGTGGCAGGGGCAGGTACAACGGTCCTTCCGGTGGCTTGCGCGCTTGAGGCCATCCACACCTATTCTCTCATTCATGATGATCTTCCCGCCATGGACGATGACGACATGAGAAGGGGAAAACCAACAAATCACGCTGTCTTTGGTGAGGCCGTAGCGTTGTTGGCCGGCGACGGGCTGCTCACAGAGGCGTTTCATATGATGTCAGTCCCGGAATTCACAGAACGAATGCCGAAGGACGCCATTGTCAAGACTATCGGTCTCATAGCCTCGGCAGCGGGATATCGTGGTATGGTGGGAGGGCAGACAGTCGATATCCTGTCGGAAGCAAAAGAGGTCGGACTTCCTGTTGTGGAATATATCCACACCCACAAGACGGGGGCCCTGATTGAGGCGTCCGTGGCGTCTGGGGCCATCCTGGGCGGCGGCAACAAGGAGCAAGTGGAGGCGATTGGCTCTTACGGCAGGTGTATCGGGTTGGCGTTTCAGATTGCAGATGATATTCTGGATATTGAGGGAGACAGTAAGACCCTGGGAAAGAGGGTCGGGGCGGATGAGAGAAAGGGAAAAATCACCTATCCAGCCGTGGTCGGTCTTTCGAGATCCAAAGAGATTCAATCGGAATTGGTCCTATCCGGCATTGAGCGCCTTGACAAGTTTGATGACAAGGCTGAGCCGCTCAGGCAGATAGCTCGATATATCATTGAAAGGAACAAATGAGCACATCACGAACAGGAGAGGGGATGCTGAAGAAGATCGACAGTCCGGCCGATCTTAAGGGGCTTTCGGTCCATGAACTTGAGATCCTGGCGCAGGACATTCGTCATGAAATCATCAAGACGGTCTCCCGAACCGGCGGGCACCTGGCGCCCAGCCTGGGCGTAGTGGAATTGAGTATTGCCCTTCATTATGTATTTGATGCCCCGAGGGACAAGATAATCTGGGATGTGGGTCATCAGGCCTATGCCCACAAGCTGCTGACCGGACGAAGAGATCGCTTTCATAGCCTGAGGACCCACGGCGGCATCAGTGGCTTCCCCAAGAGGACAGAGAGCCCTTATGACGCGTTTGATACAGGGCATAGCAGCACATCAATTTCAGTGGGGCTCGGAATCTCCACGGGCAAAGAGCTAAAGGACGAGAAAGCCAAGGTCATTTCCGTGATAGGGGATGGTTCCATGACAGCGGGAATGGCCTTTGAAGGCCTGAATCAGGCGGGAGAGACAGAAAAGGACCTGATTGTGGTCTTAAACGACAATGAAATGTCCATCTCACCAAATGTGGGAGCAATCTCTTCCTTTCTCAGCAGGAAGATGACGGGCCGGCGTTTTGTGAATCTGAGAAAAGACCTTGAGAACTTTATTAAATCTCTGCCGGGTGTTGGGGAGAATCTCCTCAGTTTCGTTCGTAGAAGCGAGGACTCTTTTATTTCTTTTTTCACCCCAGGCATGCTTTTTGAGGCCTTCAAGTTTAAGTATATAGGACCGATAAACGGCCACCGCCTTGATCGGCTAATTGAGACATTCAAAAACACGCTTCATTTGGAAGGCCCGATCCTCGTCCATGTCCTGACCAAAAAGGGAAAGGGGTATGGGCCGGCTGAAAAAGACCCTGCCCATTTTCATGGAATAGGTTCGTTTGAGATCGGAACTGGTTCCCCCCCGAAGGACACATCCAAGCCTGTTGCTTCGTACACGTCGATCTTCGGAAAGACCATGGTTGAGCTCGGAAAAGAGAATCAAAAGCTCTTTGCCGTAACCGCCGCCATGCCTGAGGGGACAGGCTTGTCCGCCTTTGCAAAGGCCTACCCGGAGAGGTTCCTCGACGTGGGGATCGCGGAACAACATGCGGTGACCTTCGCCGCAGGCCTCGCTACGGAGGGCTTCCGTCCTGTTGTGGCGATCTATTCCACCTTTCTTCAAAGAGCGTTTGACCAAATCATCCATGATGTGTGTCTGCCTAATTTGCCGGTGGTCTTTGCCATTGACCGTGGTGGACTCGTGGGAGAGGACGGTCCGACACACCATGGGCATTTTGATATAAGCTATCTTCGCAGCCTGCCAAATATGACCATGATGGCTCCCAAAGATGAAAACGAACTGAGACATATGCTCTATACTGCTCTTAAGCAGGCCGGCCCGGTGGCGATCAGGTACCCAAGGGGAAAGGGCCTGGGCCTTCCAATCGACACAATTTTGAGAGAGATTCCCATAGGCGAGGCAGAGATCTTAAGAGAGGGTCAGGACCTGACTATAATAGCCTTAGGAAGTAGGGTCCACCCTTCCCTTGAGGCGGCCTTAAGCCTGGAAGGGGAGGGAATCTCCGCCGGTGTGGTCAACTGCCGTTTTGTGAAACCGATGGACAGGAGTCTGGTAAAAATTGCCAGGGCTTCCGGCCACGTATTGGTGGTGGAGGAAAATGTGAGGCAGGGGGGACTGGGAAGCGCCTTTCTGGAATTGCTCAATGACATGGATGTGAGAGATGTTCGCGTGAGGAGGGTGGGGTTGCCCGACAAATTTGTTGAGCATGGTGATCCGACCCTTTTGAGGCAGATATACAGCCTTGATTCCGCCGGTATTGTGAGGGAGGCCAGAGATCTGTTCCGAGGTTCGTGAAAACGGGAAAATCAGGCTGGATCAACTCCTCGTCAGAAGAGGCCTTGCTGAGAGCCGTGAAAAGGCCAAGGCCCTGATTATGGCAGGCCTTGTGATGGTGGAAACGCGTATCGTTGATAAGCCGGGTCGTCTCGTATTACCATCGGCATGTCTCAGCTTGAAAGAGGAAGACCCCTTTGTCAGCCGGGGCGGTTATAAGCTTGAAGCGGCGCTCAAGCACTTTTCTGTAGATGTCAATGGCCTTTCTTTATTGGACGTCGGTGCCTCCACAGGGGGCTTCACAGATTGCCTTCTCCAGCATGGCGCACAAAAAGTCATCGCCATCGACGTGGGTTATGGGCAACTCCACTGGAAGCTCAGGCAGGACGCGCGGGTAGAGATTAAGGAGAGAACCAATGCCCGCTACCTAAAGCCGGAAGACATTCGGGGACCTTTAGATGGGGCTGTGATAGACGTCTCCTTCATATCACTCCGGCTCATCCTCCCACCCATCTCAGATCTCCTCAAGGACCATGCCTTTGTTATTGCCCTTATCAAGCCACAGTTTGAGGTGGGAAAGGGGCAGGTCGAAAAGGGTGGTATCGTACGAAGTCCGGCGCTTCACAGGGATGTCCTGGATGCCCTGAAGGTCTTCTTTGTGAATTCAGGATGGGTTTTCAGGGGGCACATCACCTCTCCTCTCTTAGGGGCAAAGGGAAACAAGGAGTTCCTTGCCTATCTGACCAGATAGAGGAGCCGGTTTGAGTTGATGGCTGTCGGGATATTGGTTCAAGATGGCGCTTGATAAGGTGAAACGAGGTGATTTCGTAGAGGCTGCGTTTGGTCAGTACCCTGTAACGTTGTTTTCGATACCTTCAAATTCTGAGACAGAGGAGGATGTTTGTATGGAAAACAGGAAAGCGGTAGAGGAGTTGTTATAGGGTAGGATTGGAGACCTTGAAAAGGAGACGGCAGGGGGTAAGAAGATCATTGGCTATTATCCCTCAGAACACATGCCGGAAGAGTTGGTGATGGCATGCGGCGCGATTCCTCTGAGGCTGGCTCAGGGAGGTGACCCGGGGACCCACACCACTGAATCTCTCAGGACCCGGGTAGAGGCCTTTGCCGAACTACTAAGGTCTCGGAAAACAATGGCGAGGTAGGCATTTAAAAATAGGCCTTATTGTCAAGAGCCAATACAAAAAAAGGGTGGGGCTCAAAGAGTCTCCCTTTTTCCCTTGACTAAATTTCAGTAAAAGACTAATACGTCGTCTAATAGTCTGGGCACATGGTGCATTGATTTTGATTTCAACCAAGTGGAGCGAGAGGATACGGAGCCAGGGAATTGAAACCAATGTGTCTCAGATATATTC
>JAXHUM010000087.1:0-4805 GCA_034189325.1 Thermodesulfobacteriota bacterium | reverse complement strand
AGGGAGAAGATTCCCTGCATTGATGGGGCTTCCTCCAGGCCGTTAATTGTTCCCCTGCATGGCTTGTGACGACCAACTCCTGTTACGAAGGGCAGTTCGGCGGCACAGCCAAGTGGATCAAGGAGAACTGGAAGGCCGACAGTAAAGTGGAGTATATCAGAAGGAAATATGAGAGCCGCAATCCGCGGCTGGCGATTCTTGGATGGGACAATGCTTTTGGAAGAGCCTTTGACCGGAAAGAGCCCCGTGACTATGTGAAGAAGGTAGGGGTTGATTTTGTCGGCGCCTAATATGTTTCCATGAGCCCGACGGATACCACCCCTCAGCTGTTGAGACTCAAGAAGAAAAAAGCGGATTTCGCCTTTATGGTGATGTATCCCAACACAGGTGCGGTTATTCTGAAAGACACGGCTAAGCTGGGGATGCAGAACGACATCATGTAGATCGGTTTTCAGATATATGATCTGCTTGATTTGAGACGATATGTGGGTGATATGGCCAATGGAGTGGCTATGTTGAGTGGATATTTGAACGATCCAGATGATCTGCCGACAGCCTGAGAGAACTTTATCTGAAGCATAAGGACGTTGCCCTTCAATCCTGTAGTGTTTCGATTACCTACATGGATATCATGGCGGAGATCATCAGAAGGACTATGAAAAGGGTCGATGCCGATATGATGACAGGTGAAGACTGTTGGAACACAATGATGACTGAGTTTAAGGACTACAAACCCTATGGTTATCTGAGCCCCATGTCATTTGGGCCTAAGAGGCTGATCGGACCCGATTCCATGTATATGTTCTATCTGGAGGCTGGCGAACTTACTATCCTTGACAAAGATGTTTACACACCGGATCTGCTTCCAGGCGGAAGAGATGTCGTAAAATAGCACCCCTTTTCACCCTCTTCTCTTAATCAAGTCTTGAGAGAAGAGATCTTGATTTCTTCCCAGGTCTGTGAGAATATGTATTCGCTCGGAAAGTTCGGGCAGTGTCCACAGGGTGGGACTACAGCTAGGCAGGGGCCTTAAAGTCTTTCATTACGATGCAATAGAATTGGTTAAGCGGATCAAGAAAGGAGGAAATTGAACATGGAGTTGAATCAGAATTTAAAGGAGCTTTTACGAGGTAGAATCAGAAAGATAGAAGAGGCAAAGTCCAGCGGCAAAAAGGTCGTAGGGTATTATCCTGCGGAATACATGCCGGAAGAAATGGTAATGGCCTGTGGCGCTGTCCCTCTCGGATTGGCACAGGGTGGAGACAATGCCGCTGTTGAGAATGCTGGGCCTTATCTCCCTCGGTGGCTTTGCACATTCAACAGGGCCCAAGTCGGCTATATCATGATGAAGTATGATCCTTTCTATGAAATATTCGACATGTACATGATGACGATTATTGATGGCGCTAACGCCTATGCCGTTGCAGCTATTGAGGGTTTTACAGACCTGAACACCTTTAAGTTCGAAGTACCTCACCATAAGAAAGAGCGCGCCCTCAACTACTTTCTTGATTCCCTCTATCGTTATAAAGACAAGCTGGAAGAATTGACGGGCAACAAAATAACCGATGACGGTCTGAAGGAGGCCATTGAACTGTGTAACAAAGAGAGAAAATTGCAGAGAGAAATAACCGAACTGAGGAAGAATGATAGTCTTCCAATAAGCGGCATGGATTATGCCAAGATAATACATGCTTCTTATGTCGCTGATAAGGCGGAATATGTGAAATTTTTAGAGTCGGCCCTTGACGAACTGAAGGGGGCAGAAGGCGTCAAACCTGAGGGTCCGAGGATATTGCTTACCGGCTCCACCCTGGGTGCCGGAGATTATAAGATCCATCGGATTATTGAAAACCTCGGCGGTGACGTGGTTGTTGAGCAGTTTTGTGAGGGATTGAGAGATTTTTGGCACGATGTGGATCTGAATGGCGATCCCATGAAGGCCCTGGCGGAGAGGTATTTCATGAAGAAGATCGCCCATGGCGTGTTTACCCCTGCTGTTGAAAGGCTTGAGTTTGTCGCTGATCTGGCCAAGGAGTACAAAGCTGACGCCGTTATTTGGTATACGCCCATGTATAGAGACGCCTTTGATATGGAGGCAATTTATTTTCCTGAGATACTCAAAGAGAGAGCGGGTTTGTCCATGCTGAAGCTCATGACTGACTATGATCCTACGGAGACGGGGGCTTTTCGTACGCGTGTTGAGGCATTCTTTGAAATGATTGATTGAGACGAACAGGATGTCGAATGGTGTGACGTTAAGAGCTCTGCTGCGTTATTGAATAAGTCACCAGTCTCACTCTAGAACACGGACTGAATGCGGATGGTTTTCTTATAAAATCGCTGCTTTTTCTGTCGTGAAGGAGGTAAATAAAATGGATTGGAATGAGTGTAAAAAGATGTTGGCGCTCCTCCACTATACTGATGAGGAAATGGAACAGCAGAAATCGAGGATTCAAAGGGCTTTTGATCGGGCTAAAATAACCGATGTGGATATTCAAGCGGCCCAGAGGAATATTGTCCATGACTTTGATATGGAGCCCGCTCGGATGGCCATGGGCACCTGGATGAAGAGGTTCGTAGACTTGATGCTCTGCAGGGAAGAGTATAAAAAAGTCGTGTATCATGTGCACCCTGGAATACCCAGACTGAACCTGGCCATGACACAGGCCTACCCGGATTTGTACTCAGAATTCTGCGAAACAGTGCTCATGTATGTGTTTGGGATGTTAGATAAGATACAAGGAGTGATTGAAGCAGCCGAAGAATATGGACTGGAGCAAACCCAGGCCCAATGTGCAATCAATCAGGTTACGTATGGAGCTTTGGTGACTGATTTGGTGCCTACTCCAGACCTGGTTGTCGCAGGTCGATATCAATGTGACCAATCAGTAAAACTCTGCGAACTAATATCGATGGTAAAAAAGGTACCTTTTGTCACCTTTGATACAGTTAGAGACGAGCCTTGGGGCTTTTTCCCGGAAGTTACGGAAAGGGCTGTGGAGTATTTCGGTGGTGAATATGGCGAGGCCCTTGAGGAATCTTGTAGAATCTTAGAAATTGAACCGCTTTCCGATGAGACGTGGAAGAAGGCGAGAAAAGACTATGTATTGCCCTGGATACTCTTAAACGATGCCCATGATATTTACATCAAGGCTGATCCTCGTCCTGCACGACTGAGCAATCATACGCCTTTTCAATTCGGCACATTAGAGACCTCAGGAAGATACTATAAGCCCTTTATGGACTCCCTTCAGGCCTATATAAAGGAGCTCAGGCAGAGGGTGAAAGATGGCTATGGCGCACTTCCAAAGGGCGCGCCGAAGATAGGAATGATGTGCGGGACATCATTCAGTATGCATAATGACGCCGATATGTATGAAGAAGCCGGTCTTAACGTGGTTATCCCCATCGGTGCTGTCTGGGTTGCCCCTTATGAACGAGGGGAAAAGAAGACGGAAGGGCATCTCAATCGAATCGCCTGGAGTTATATCCAAAAGGGCTATGTAAGGGTCACCTATGACCATGCTTACAGGTTTAAGACCATGGCGGAACATGCCAAGCTGGATGGTGTCATTTATGCGGCTATGTTCAGCTGCAGAGTCTTGCAAGCAGGGTACTTTGTCAAGAAAGTCGTGGAAGAAGCCGGCTATCCGGCAATGGTCCTTGAGACGGACCCTGTAGATCCCAGGACCCACACGGCTGATTCGCTTAGGACCCGCGTTGAGGCATTTGCCGAGCTCTTAAGGGCTCGCAAAGAAAACAAAGAGGCTGCCTAGAGCGAACAACGCCTTGTGCAAAGGGGGGACTTAATGGAATTCCAAACGAAGGAAATAGGATACAGAGGAATGCCCAAGTCTCTTCTGAAAAGATGGGCATGCAGTGTGCGGGTTTGAAAGGCTCATGGCCTGGATACCCTGAAAACATGACAGGCAACATGCTGGCATGTGGCAATGGCCTATAAACATTCTTTTTTTACATGGAAGGAAAGCAAAAATGATAACGGCGGGAATTGATGTGGGAGCGGCCACGACAAAGGCCGCTGTCGTTATTGATGATAAAATGGCCGGCTACTGCATTATGCCGAGCGGAGCCATTATTGAGAAGACAATTAAGGAGGTTTCTGAGAAGGCCTTTTCGAATGCTGGGATTTCGGGCAGCGATTTGGAGTACGTAATTGGTACCGGATGGGGACGCAAAGCCGTTAAAATGGCAGATAAGACGGTTACCGAGATCGCCTGTCATGGGGCCGGCGCCGGCTGGTCACACCCGAAGACCCGGACGATTATCGATATTGGCGGGCAGGACAGTAAGGCGATCAGCCTTGGTGACGACGGGAGCGTGATTGATTTTGTCATGAATGATAAATGTGCCGCCGGGACAGGGAGGTTCCTGGAGGTCTTATGCGGTATACTTCAGACCGAGATTACCAAATTGGGAGGTCTGGCCCTTGACAGTGATGACCCTTGTGAAATAAGTAGTACCTGTACGGTGTTTGCGGAAACAGAGGTCGTGGGGCAGAGGGCCAAGGGACGGAGTGTCGAAGACTTGGTTGCCGGCGTCATCAAATCGATGGTCAAGAGAGTCGTTCAGATGTCTATGCGGCTCAAAGTATCCGATGACATCGTGTTTACTGGCGGCGTTGCCAAGAACATAGGCGCCAGGAAATTTCTAGGTGATGAACTTGGATCTGAGATAGTCGTCCTTGAAGAGCCTCAGATTATGGGAGCCCTTGGCGCCGCCCTGGTTGCTAGGAAGGAATTGATCAAGAAGATGTCCAAGTAATTGTTTGTCGGGAAAGGGGG
>JAXHUM010000086.1:0-11438 GCA_034189325.1 Thermodesulfobacteriota bacterium | reverse complement strand
GGGCTTTGGAGAAGGGGTCCAGGATTTGCCCGAAGCCGTTGCTGAAGCTGAAGCCGCCGCACTGATGCTCATCCTGGGAACTTCGGGGGTTGTTTACCCTGCCGCTTCCATACCGCTCTCTGCCAAGTCAAGGGGCGCGCTAATCGTAGAGATAAATCCCAATGTGACAGAATTGACAGAATATGCAGACCTCTTCGTGCAGGGAAGTACGGGGGAGATATTACCCCGGATAGTCGCTGCCCTCAGAAACTTGAAACGGGGCCAAGACTGATTGGACCCCTTCATGCCAATAGGGGAATCAAGGCTATTAACCGGCGCTGTTGCTATCGTCTAGGATAGAGATAATAACAATCGCCGAGGAGATAACAAAATGAAATTAGAGAAAGGCCATATCCCCCTTTACTACCAGACCGAACAGATTCTAAGAGAAAAGATCTCTTCAGGCGAGATTACCCATGACAGGCCCATCTCCACGGAAGCGGCCCTATGTAAAGAATACGGCGTCAGCAGGATCACCGTCAGGCAGGCATTTGCGTCTTTGACAAACGATGGCCTGGTACGGCGCATTCCAAGAAAAGGCACCTGTTTATCTCAGGGTAACCCAAGGGAGGGAATCGTTCACTATTTCAGTGACATCGATGGGCTTGTCCAACTTGCCAGCAAAGCCAATAACAGGATAACCTACCGGCAGCTGACTTTACCCACCAAAAAGATCGCTTCCTTATTGAATTTAAACTCAGGTCAAAAGGCCTTTCGTATCAGGGGCATCCGTTCTCTGAAGGATCTTCCGATGTGTTACTTTATAATCCATCTCCCCTCTGAATTCGCTCACTCTCTTGCCGGAGAAAGCCTAAGGAGGGGGGCAATCCTGACGATTCTCGAACAGAATTCGGGAGTTCCGGCCCAGAAGGTGCGTCGGGTCATAAGCGCGTCCAGGGCTGATGGCCGTACGGCAAGGTTTCTGGGGCTTAAGGAGGGAAGCCGGTGCTTCAATTTGAAAGGGTTCATTATGCTGCCCACGGAAGAACCATCGAGGTAGGCATCAGTTTCTTTCATCCCAGGCGTTATCAATATGTTGGGGAATTCAGTCATAGACAGTGAGGCATGGAGGAAAATGGAAGCACTTATGAAAAAGAGGCTAAAAGAATTGGAGGAGGCGAGGAAAAAGGCACTCAGTAGCGGCGAAGGGGAAAAGGCCGACCTCCAACATGGTCAGGGAAAACTGACCGCTCGTGAACGTATTGAGACTCTTCTCGATTCGGGGAGCTTTTCACGGCTGAACATGCTGATCGGTCACCTTGATGGGCGACCTGGGGACGGCATCATCACGGGTTCCGGGAGTATTGAGGGTAGGAAGGTCTTTGTTTACGCCCAGGATCCCGCTGTCAAGGCGGGGTCGATCGGGCGGGAACATGGCTGCATGATGTATCGCGCTGTTGAAAGGGCGCTGGAGATGAGGACGCCCCTAATAGGGCTCCATGATTCGCCGGGTGCCAGACTTCCGAGCCCTGAAGATATGGAACTGCTCGGCAGACAAAGACGATCATTCTTTTCGCAGATCTCTGAAAAACATGGGGGCTCGGTATTTTTTCCCAACACCGAGGCGTCGGGAGTAATACCCCAGATATCAGGCATACTCGGGAGCTGCGGAGGCATCTCCGTTTATTCTCCCGCCCTTCACGATTTTATATTTATGGTCAACAAGACCAGTCACATGTTCATTACAGGCCCTCAGGTGGTTAAATCGGCCATAGGAGAGGATATTACCAAGGAAGATCTGGGAGGATCCAGGGTTCATGCTCAAAAATCGGGAGTCTGTGATTTCAGATACGCAAACGAACAGACATGTCTGAGAGAGATCAGGCGTCTTTTGGGATTTCTCCCCTCAAACTGCGATGAAATGCCTCCTGTCGTCAATACGGGAGATGATCCGGCCAGGGAATGTGACGGTCTCTTGGAGATAGTCCCAACAGACCCCAACAAGCCGTATGATATGCACAAGGTAATTCACGAATTGCTGGATAACGGCGATTTCATGGAGGTGAAGAGGGAATTTGCAGGCGAGATCATTGTAGGATTTGGCAGAATGGACGGAAAATCCATTGGCATTGTGGCCAATCAACCAATGACCCGGGCCGGGTGCCTTACGTTGGACAGCTCGGATAAGCAGGCCAGGTTCATCCGATTTTGCGATTGCTTTAATATCCCCATTCTTCTTCTGGTGGATACGCCAGCTTACATGCCGGGATCAACACAGGAACATGCGGGCATCATCAGGCATGGGGCAAAGGTGCTCTACGCTCTGTGCGAAGCCAGTGTGCCCAGGATATCCCTCGTGCTTCGGAAGGCATATGGCGGAGGGAATCTGGGAATGGGCGTTTTACCGGGGCTCGGGACGGATCTGGTTCTTTACTGGCCTATTGTAGAAACAGGCATATTGGGGGCGCAACAATCGGTTACGCTCCTTTTCGGAAGTATCCCTAGGGAGAAGTTCGCAGAGAAACTGGAGCAATACAGAGAGACCTATGCAAATCCGATCTATGACGTATCATCAAATCTTGGTGTGGACGATGTAATCGCTCCTGGTGAGACAAGACGATATCTGATCCGAGCCTTAAAAGACCTTGAAGGCAAAAAAGTGCAACGGATCTCCAAGAAACATGGGAATATCCCGCTGTGATCGTGACGGGTTGCCTGAATCTGAACGTTTTCAAGAATACCGGCAATAACGCGCGGAAAAAGGGTGTCGTGAGGAGGTTTTATGAATCAAGGAAAAAGGATAAGGATGCTCGTGGCAAAACCCGGCCTTGACGGGCATGAACGAGGGGCTCATGTTGTCGCGTACGGAATGAGGGATGAGGGCTTTGAGGTGATTTATAGCGGGCTTCGGCAAACTCCCGGCCAGATTGCTAGGGCGGCCGTGCAGGAGGATGTGGATGTGGTGGGGCTTTCCATTCTGTCGGGCGCCCATATCGCCTTGACCGCCAAGGTAATCGAGAGGCTAAAAAAGGAGGGGGCCGAAAATGTGCTGTTGCTGGTTGGAGGGGTGATCCCCGAAAAGGATATCCCCAGGCTTGAAGAGATGGGCGTTGCGGCCGTATTCACGGCTGGGACTTCCATCAAGGAGGCGGCGGATATGATTCGTTCCCGGGTTTCCCGATAAAGGGGCCTTTGAAGGCTGTTCCCGTGATCATGCCGCTTTGGTCGCACAAAACAGAGTTAAAGAATAAGGAGTCTTAAAATGGAATGGAATATTGGCAAGATTATGACAAAAAGGGCCACGATCACGCCGAAAAAGGTGGCCATTATCTATGAAGACACTCCAATTTCTTATGCGGAATTAAATGACAGAATGAATCGGTTTGCCCATTTTTTTCTGGAAAAGGGCCTGAAAAAAGGCGATCGGATTTCCGCATTATTGCTGAACTCCCCTGAATTCCTTGAGGCATACTTTGCCGCGGCCAAGCTCGGGCTCATATTTGTGCCCTTAAACCTACGGCTTGTGGGCCCGGAGCTGAAATATCAGCTTAACGACTGCGGCTCCCGGCTGCTTGTCTTCCATGACGCCTTTCTAAAGAACATCGAGTCCATTCGCTCTGCCATAGAGGTTGAAGAAGACAAATTTATCTTCTTAAAGAGCGGCCTTCCTGATGCCCCTGATTGCCCCGAATGGGCGGTTACCTATGAGGAGGCTGTCAAGACCCGCCCCTCTGATGAGCCAAGGCCGGACAAGCCGGTTGATTTTGATGACCCCCTGGCCATAATGTATACCTCGGGAGTCACGGGCGACCCAAAAGGAGCGGTTCTCTCGCATCAGCAGACCTATTTCAAGAACTTCCAGATCATGCTCTATGTGGATATGAGAGAAAGTGACGTGTTCCTTTCCCAGTTGCCCCTTTTTCATTCCGGCGGCCTATTTATAAGTGCGACCCCCACCCTCTGCCGCGGCGCCACTTATCTTATGAGGCAAAGCTTCAAACAAGAGGATTTTGCCTCCGACATTGAGAGATACAAGGCCACCATAATCTTCGCCCTTACTACCATGTGGAGATTTGTACTCCAGAGCGGAGCGCTTGAGGGTGTGGATGTGAGTAACGTCAGGTCAGTCCTTGGCGGGGGGGAAAGAACCCCCGACAGCATGCTTGATCAGTTGGCGGAAAAGGGACTCTATATGCAGCAGGGGTTCGGCCAGACAGAAAACTCGGCCATGATGGTCTTGCCCAAAGAAGATATGGAGAGGAAGAAGGGCTCCATCGGATTGCCCGGCTTTTTTACGGAGATATGGGTACAAGACGAGGCAGGAAGGGAACTTCCTCCGGGAGAAATCGGCGAGATGGTCGCAAGGGGGCCTACCGTGATGAGTGGATACTGGAATATGCCTGAAAAGACCAGAGAGGCCATCGTAAATGACGTGCTCTTCACGGGCGACCTGGGTTACAGGGACGAAGAGGGATACTTCTACATCGTTGACAGGGCCAAGGACATGTACCGAAGCGGTGGAGAAAACGTCTACCCTGCCGAGGTTGAAAAGGTCTTGATCGACCATCCCAAGGTCCTCAATGTGGCTATTATCGGCGTGGCCGATGACAAGTGGGGGGAGACAGGGATGGCCTTTGTGGTGCCTGTGGAAGGAGAAAAACCGACCAGGGAGGAACTGGTGGAGTTCCTGGAGGGGAAGGTGGCCAGGTTTAAATTCCCCAGTCATCTCAAACTGCTGGATTCCATTCCAATGACCGCCAGTGGAAAAATGAAAAAAGTGGAGCTAAAGGAGAAGTACGGCACCAAATTAAGTGGGTGAGACAGGGGAGAGACAGGGCGTTTGAAAGACCTTATGGAATGTCTCAGGGCATTTTTGGAAAGATGAGAGCCGGTCTTTAAGGGACAATAACGGAGGACAGTAAGATGAAAGAGAGGCATGAAGACATCTCCCGCGCCAAAGAGGCATGGAAGGAAAAGGTCATTAACCCAAGGCTGAAGAAGTTTAAACTTTCAGAAAGCCCTGTCCGTTTTTATACGCCAAACGACACGGGAGGGCTTGACTTTCTCAAAAAAGTCGGTTTTCCGGGACAGTACCCGTTTACCTCTGGAAATGATCCCCTGCCCAGGTGGCAGGCCCTTGCAAAACCGGCTGCAAAGAGGAGTGTTCGGCATGAGTGGGGTTCGAGCGGAGCAGGAAAATACGGCGGCTTCGGCACCCCGGAAGATTACCGCGATTACCTGCTACGGATGCACGGCCTGGGCCGCAAGGGAGGTCCCAATATGGCTTTTGACCTGCCGACCCAGTGCGGGTACGACTCTGACAGCGAGTGGGGTGAGGGCGAAGTTGGGAGGGTTGGCGTGGCAGTGGACACCTTCAGGGATTTTGAGGTGATCTATGAGGCCTATACCGGGGACCTGGACATCGACAAGGTCCCCTCTAATTTTACTATCAATGCGCCTGCCTGCGTCATTATAGCCATGTACGTTGCCCTGGCCGAAAAACGGGGCATACCGCTCGAAAAGCTGAGAGGCACCCCTCAAAATGACATCCTTAAGGAATTCGTGGGCAGGGGGACCTATATCATACCGCCACGCCCATCCATGAGGCTGTTCAGGGATACCCTCGTGTTCTGCACAGAGCATCTCCCCAATTTCAACGTCACCAGCATCGGGGGCTATCATATGAGGGAGGCAGGCGCCACCCGTGAACAGGATTTGGCGTTCAGCATGGCCATTGGAGAGGCCTATCTCCAGGCAGGGGTTGACGCAGGTCTGGATATCGATTCCTTTGCCCCTCGTTTTACATTTAACGGATTTGGGGGGAGCATGCAGATCTACAAGGAGATCGCATTCCAGAGGGCAGCCAGGAGGATGTGGTCCACTATGCTCAGGGAGCGTTTTGGGGCCAGGGATCCCAGGAGTATGATGATCAGGCAGATCTCCACGGCCCATATAGGCTGCTCAAGCACCACCTTGCAGCGGCCGCTCAATAACCTGACCAGGACGGTAGTAGGCGGTATGGCCGCCGGCATGTCCGCCGGCATCCCCGCCACATTCCCTCCATATGACGAACCCCTCGGATTGGGGCACAGTCTGGAGGCACAGCAGCTCTCCCACGACGCGACGCGTATTCTCATATACGAGGCCAAGATCGGTGAAGTGGCTGATCCATGGGCAGGCTCCTATTTTATGGAATCCCTTACAGATAGAATAGAGGCGGCGGCCAAGAGGGAAATAGATGAAATAGAGAAGATGGGAGGGGCCGTTGAAGCCATTGAAAATGGATATATGCATCAGGCCGTTGCCAAGAGCGCCCATGAAAAGCAGAGAAGGATCGAGGAACAGGAAGATTTTGTGGTGGGGGTGAACTGTTTCAACGGACCACACGAAATAGATGTCACCACAAACAGAAGCGTGGCCGAGGTCTATGACGCGGAACTTATGGCCACGGCCGAAGAAAGGCAGGGGGCGGCCCTGGCCCAGACAAAAAGAGAGCGGAACAACAGGGAGGTGTCACGAACGCTCAAGGCATTGGAGGCCGGCTCAAGGAATGAAGACGAGAATCTTGTGCCCGCTGTCCTGGAGTGCGTCAAGAGTTATGCGACCCTCCAGGAGATCTGCGATGTATTGAGGGGGGTCTTTGGCGAAGGCCAGTCCGGGAGAGCATAACACGCATCTGGAGTAAGTCATGGCATGGACAGGAAAAGGAAAAAATGGTTATCCATATCCCTGGCCCTTTTCCGGGCCAATCCTGATGCGAGGCTTCCGTGGCACAAGAAATGACAGAGCCTTTATGCGGGGAGAGGAAAAAGGAGGGCTGCGGTTTCAGTTATCCCGCCCGAGGAGGGACTCACTTTAGTCAATTTTCCAGTTTGGGAGGTAGATGGATATGACGGATAAGACAACAGGGTTCACAAACGCAATTGCTCGCTTCATTGTCAACACAGAGGATAGAGAGATCCCGCAAAAAGTTCGGGAACACGCCAAGGTGGCCTTTATGGACTGGATCGGTGTCACCATGGGGGGGAAGGAAGATCCACTTGTAAAAAAACTGATTCATTATGCCGATCTCATGGGAGGAAACGAACAGGCCACGATCCTTGGGCACGGCCTCAAAAAGAGCGTCAGCCAGGCCGCCCTTATCAACGGGGGAGCGTCCCATGCATTGGACTACGACGATACCCTGACGCTCTTTCTGGGGCATCCATCGGTAACACTGTTCCCCTCTCTGCTGGCCCTTGCCGAGTGGAAGGAAAAAAGCGGTCCAGATTTTCTGACCGCCTATATCATAGGTCTAAAGGCTGGGGCCACTATCGGGGCCTGCGCTGGCATAGAACACTATATGAGCGGATGGCACGCCACCTCAACCCTAGGGCACTTTGCCTCGGCAGCGGCCTGCGCCAGGGTCATGGGTCTGAATGAGCAACAGACCACCTATGCCTTGGGCATTGCCGGTACTCAGGCATGCGGGCTGAAAAGGGTGTTCGGCACCATGTGCAAACCGTTTCATGCCGGAAGATCCTCCCAGGCCGGTCTTATGGCAGCCCTACTGGCCCAAGATGATTTTACCAGTGTCGAGGATATCCTGGAGGGCACCCACGGCTTTTTCCAGGTGCTGAAAGGCCAGGTCAACGATAAAGTGGTGGAAACGCTCGGCAAGACGTGGGATATTGAAAATCTGGCCCAGAAATACCACGCCTCGTGCCATGCCACCCATTCCCCCATCGAGGCAGTATCAAGTATTTTAGAAAAGGAGGGGTTATCCACAGATGAAATTGTTTCAATAGAGATCCACTCCTCCCAGTTAGCCCTTGACGCTGCAGGGAATATGGCGCCAAAGACCGGTCTTGAGGGGAAGTTCAGCATCCCCTACTGCGTGGCCAATGGGATTTTGAGGGGCAATACCGGGATGCAGGCCTTTACCGACGAAAAGGTAAATGATCCTGAAGTGGCTAGCTTCATGGAAAAGATATTGGTCTCTCTGGATAGTGGCATTGAGGCCCTGGAAGCAAATGTAACGGTAAAGACGGCTGGGGGAAGAGAATTCTCGGGCTTTTCAGACATTCTTAAGCAGATCCCGGATCTTGAAATTAAAAGGAGCAAAATCAAGAGGAAGTTCAGGGACCTCTGCGGCCCCGTCCTTGGTGAGGCCAAGACAGAGGATCTCATGGAGTCGATTCTCTCCCTGGAAGAGGTGGGCAGTATTGGTAGCCTTGTTGACAAGGCGACCAAATAAGCTGTAACCTCCCGGAGATCAGCTTCTGGCCATCTTCGGCTGCTGCTGATCTTGCTTCTTTTGACATATTCCCGAATATCATTTTCACTCAGCTTGTTGTTGGATAGTGGCAAATTGTTGCTCAACAACTTCCATTAACCTTGAAACAACAGGGGGCTTCTCGACCTCAGGAATCTTGGAAAATCAATTGGCGCTCTCATGCATACTGCGCACAGCACACAGCACACATGGGAACCAATGCCCCAAAAATGGCGCTTAATCTGGATATCATTTGAGAGATGAAGGAAGATATTCTTTTCACCCATAATGAAGATACCGTTATTCTCTGTGCCCTTGGTATTGGGGCCGGGACGGGGGAACTTGATTTTAAGTATGAAAAGAATCTCAAGGTCTTTTCCACCTTTGCCGTGGTGCCTTATTCTCCCGCTTTTGTCCCCATGATCGCCGAGGCCAAGCTTAACATGGCCGATGTTCTTCACGGGGAGCAAAAAATCGTACTTCATAAGCCGATCCCACCCTCAGGGCCCCTATATGCGTCGGCAGTGCGCAGCTCAATTTACGATAAGGGGGACAAGGGGGCGATCGCCCGATTCTTCATGGGCTTTGCACATTTGGTTTTGCCGGAAGAGCCATACTCCATAGGGTCTATAACAGCAAACCAACTAGTTTTAAGTCATTTTCCGCTCGGTTCACGGGAGTAGTCTTTCCCGGTGATACGCTTATAACGAAGGAGTGGAAAATGAACACTGGGACTTGCATTATCCAGACCAAGAACCAGGAAGGCAAGGTTGTATTGGGCAGTGGTCTGGCTTAAGTCTGTTAGCCTCTCACTTCAAACTGAAGCCACTGGGCTTGAGCGGGACCTTTGCGGTTTGATTTCATTGTACCGGAGGCAAAAGCCATGGTGCTCCCCAAGAAGAACTGCTTTGATGCGGAAACCTCTCCCCCTGAACTTCTAAAAAAAATCGCCTATGCCTTTGACCAACAGGATACCATGGCAGGTTTTACGGATTTAGAAGGAAAGGTGATATTTGCCAATCAATCGGCCCTCAGGAATGTGGGCTCAACCCCGGAGGAGGTCAATGGGGTTCTCTTTGCTGAGTCAGCATGGAGGAGACACTCGCAGGCGGCCAAGACTATTACCAAAGAGATGCTCTCCAAGGCCATGGACGGGGAAAGGCAGATCCTGGTGGATAGCATGATTAATTCTGAAGGCCAGGAAATCCCTGCCATCTTTTCAATATCTCCTATCTATGATTCCGCTGGCAAGCTTGTGGGACTCCTCCCTGAAGGGAAGGATATCTCCGACCTGAAAGCGCTCCAGGAAAAACTGGAAAAAGAGAGGTGGCAAACGCAGCAATGGCTTGATTCCCTGGATACCAACGTTGCCATGTGTGACCTTGAAGGGCGAATCATCACCTGCAACCTACCCTACCTGAACTCAATAAAGTCTGCCTTGGAAGATGTGAAAGGAAAGAAGATTTATGAGCTTTCCCAGTTTCTCCTGGCTGATCGGGACCAAAATCGCATTCGTAATTGTGTCTTGAAGGTCAGCCAGGGACAAAAATGTACTTTGGAAGCAAGCGTAGCGCTTCCTGGCAAAGCCGATCTCCCCTTCATTATAAATATAAGCCCAATTTCTGACATCGACGGGAATATCAGCTATCTCGCAGTGGAAGCAAAGGATATCTCAGAACAGGTAAGACTGCGCGAATTGATGCTGAAGAATGAAAAGGAGTATTCAAATCGCCTGAGAAAAGATGTGGAAAATGCTACTCAAGCCCTTCGCAAGACAGAGGAGTTTAGCAAAAATATAGTGGATTCGGCCCCCATGGGGATCATACATTTGGATCTGCAGGGAAAGGTCGTATTTGCAAATCCGGAAATAGAGAAAAAGCTTGCATCAGCAGGCTTCAAGAAAGGCCAGATAAAGGGCAAATGCCTTAGCGATCTCAGTCTATTTCCGGCAGATGGTTCCTGGGAAAGGATAAGAGGAGTCACTTTTGCACACGGCGTCCAATTCAAGCAAAAAAGAGTGATCATGCAACGCAAGGGGAAAAAGCCCCTGCTTTTTGAGGCCAGTGCTGCTCCGTTAAAAGACAGAGCGGACAGGCTTAGGGGAATCATTGTCATCATGACTGATGTAACAGAACGTGCTCGACTGGAGGCTGAGCTGTTTCGGACACGCATGCAGTCCGAGAAACTGGCATCTCTGGGGCAACTGATAGCCGGTGTAGCCCATGAGATTAACAATCCCCTCACAAGTGTTATCGGGTGTTCTGAGTACCTTTTGGAAGATTGCGATCTAAAGGAGAAGGCCTCTGAGGCTGCCGAGATCATTGCAAATGAGGCGAGGAGATCGGGCAGGATAGTCAAGAATCTTCTGGCATTTGCTCGACAGTCATCACCGGAAAAGCGACTCATTAACATCAACGAGCTTATCAGCTCTGTCCTGGATATCCGGATGTACGGATTGAAAGACAGAGGAATCACGGTGGCTCTTCACCTTGATGAAGAGATTCCCCTCATTACGGTGGACGCTAACCAGATACAGCAGGTGATTTTGAACCTGTTGAATAACGCCGTTGACGCTATATCGGATAGTGGAATAGGAGACAGGGTCTCAATTCGCACATTTCTTTCCGATGATAATCTTGTGGTAATCATAGTTGAGGACAACGGGCCCGGAATACCTGAAAAAATCAGGGGAAAAATCATCGATCCTTTTTTTACTACCAAAGAGACAGGGAAGGGAACCGGATTGGGACTGTCCATCTCTTACGGAATAATAAGGCAACATGGCGGGAATATAGAATTCTCTCCTTTGTCTCCCAGCGGGGTGCGTTTTTATGTGACACTTCCCCTGTCTGTCAGCAAAGACAAAGAGACTTCTCCGGCCATATCAGCTCACAATATACCTTCAAGGGTCCTGGTAGTGGATGATGAAAAAAATGTCTGTCTGAGTGTTTCCAACTACCTCAGGGATATTGGCAGCCAGGTGGATACCGCCCTAAGCGCAAAGGAGGCATTGGAAAAGGTGTCTGATTGCTCATATGATCTCCTGTTAGTGGATCTAAAAATGCCGGAAATGGACGGGCTAGATTTATATAAAAGACTTGCGGAGGAACACAAGGAATTGGCGCGGCGTTTTATCCTTATGACAGGTTTCCAAAGCAAGTCAGTGGAGAATTACAGAAGTGAAACAGGAAATCTGGTGCTCGCC
>JAXHUM010000085.1:0-9652 GCA_034189325.1 Thermodesulfobacteriota bacterium | reverse complement strand
GGTAGTTTTTAGGATTCCTGCCATATTTCATATCAAAGGATTGAAACATCCATAACAACTTATCGGGCTCCATTAAATAGCTTGATGGGTAACCAAAATATGTAAAGTCGGCAATATGTTCAGCACCACAATCATTCATCAAGAGAATATCCTTCAAACTGGCAGTACCTGTAATCTTTGCCGCCCTCACTTTTTTTCCCATGGAAGAGATTGCATAACAACAGGCAGCTGCTGCGTAAGTTTTACCACTGTTCATGGTGGAGCCAATACAAAGTATGACTTTTGAGCCTTTGTTTGGCCGGGTATTGTCTTTTGGATGTAAAAGCACATGATTTCTTGTGTTGATAACCCTTCCATCGAAATCACAAACATAACCTAAAACGTGCACTTTTGTGGGAAGACCGATCATCTGATTCTGGGTACCGACCTCACCAACAACGCCACCTTGGCTGAAAAGATCAACGCGCTCTCGAAAGGAATCGGGGATCAGACCTTCATATTGATCAGGTGAATAGCGATTGCCAAAAACGAAAACCGAACGTGTCCCTATGTTAAGTGTGTGTAACCTAGCCGACCGACTTTCAATTCTCTTGTGATGGCCAATTTTATCAATTTCACCGAAGATAAGATCGCCGACCTCTGGTTTTTTTGTTATCGAAGTATCATATTGCTTTATCAGTGACTTTGACACAGAAAAAGCGGCGCTCGGAACGATGCAATTGTGTTTTAATTTGTTCATATTTTTATGATTTCCCTTAATATCGTATTATTGCTATATGCTGCCGAACGAGGCTGTCGAAAAACGACTGCTTACGACAGTATTGTTCCCCTGGTAAGTGTGATGTCAAAGAACCTGGGATTTCGTAATAGGAATCAAACTGTGAGTGTCCGGTGGCAGAGGCCAGTGTATATAATCCTCAGATACGGAACCTGTCAATAAGTTTTGGAGACATATTGGTAGAAATTACGGCAGCAGTTTCCTGTCCCTTTGCAGCAGGGCCGTCCAAATTTCTCCAGGGGACTTGTCCACCAACCCGGTCATCATGCACTTTATCAAGAACTCTATCAAAACTGATGGGGAACGTACCTGCGGGCTATGTGGTGGGGTTCAACCGGAGGTATGAAAGATGTGGTGAGCTTCTTCAGAATTGGTGCAAATCGATTGTCTGCCAAGAGTCTCGCAAAGGGGGGACGCGGCTCCGACCCTGATTTTGCCTTTAATCAGATAAGGATTTCTACCAAGCCGGTATCTAAATCGTAAAAGGCAGCAATAACCTTCAGTCCAGCTTCGCCAACCAGCCTTGACAAGACAGGCGTTGACTGCCTGATCTTTTCTGAAATCATTTTTGCGTTCGCCTTGGCAGTCTGGTCCACTCGCTCTCCCGGGCTGGCCTGAATAGTATTCAGGACAGGCTGTATGGCCGTGGCCAAGCTCGATAGATGTCCTTCGAACTCCTCTCCTTGGACTGTGGCACTTATTGCGCCGCATTGGGAATGGCCGAGGACTATAATTAAGGGTGTGCATAAATGCAATGCCGCATATTCAATGCTTCCCAGAACCACGTCGTCTATTATATTTCCCGCCACACGAACAACAAATAGATCTCCAAGCCCTTGGTCAAAAATCAGTTCCGGAGGAATTCTGGAATCGGCACATCCCAATATCACGGCAAAAGGGTTTTGGCCTCCACACAATTCCGCCCTTCGCGTAGGACCCTGGTGTGGATGCTTCTGCCTTGACATTGCATATCGTTTATTGCCTTCAATCAGCCTCTCCAATGCCTGATCGCCGGTCAGCATTCCTGGAATTGGTTTACTCATAAAATGCCTATTATTCTCCTTTGATATCATAGGCCCTATTCAATCAAACATAAGCCGCAATATGTGCAATTTGACTGTTTCCGGAGGAGGGGTTTGCCCCTCTTGAGTCTTGAATCCCCATATCCTATTGGAATCAATGCTTATTTCAACACAGACCTGGGTGAAGAGATAATATCCTGTACTTTGGCATCCCTGATGCGTTGTTCGTGTTCAGCCTTCCTGTTATAGGCCATGTCGATTTTGGATATCAGATCTTCAGTTTCACAGGGTTTCAAAAGAAAATCCAGGGCACCGAGTTTCATCCCGTTAATCGCCGATTCAACGGTTGCATTTCCTGTCAACATGATGACTTCGGTTAATGGTTTTATCTTCTTGATCTCGCCAAGGGTTTCCACGCCGTTCATACCCGGCATGGCTACATCCAGGATTACAACGTCAAAATTATAACTCTTGACTTTTTCAACGGCATCCTCACCGTTCAGGGAAGTTGTTACGTCATAGTCGCGCATGATCAAGCGCTCGGATAATGCCTCAACAAACTCCTCTTCGTCATCGACTACTAAAACTCGTGTTTTCATAATAAGATCTCCTTTCAAAAAAATTAATGTTTTGACAATGAAACCTCTTGGCCTCTTTCACCTGTTAATATCTTTTGGGAGAGTAAGGATGATCATACCTGCTTCTATATTAGTAGTCAGCTTTCCTTTGAGTGCATCGAGCAAGCCTTCTGTCATTGTCACCGATGGCGTATTTCGAGGTGCAGACTTAAGTCCCTCAAGTTGTGAGAACCTGATTAAAATATGATTCTCTGTTATGTCAGCGTTCAGGAATACGGTCTTTTCCTGGCCGGTAATATCCATGGCAAAATCAAGAAACTGCCACAAGAGGTTTTCCAGGAAAAAAATATTTGTTGTAATGAATAAAGGCTCTGCTGGTCTCTTTAACTCAATGGTTACTCCCCGCATGGAGGCGAATCTGCTAGAGAGTTCAATCATGAGTTGAAGGAGATCGTTCATGTCAACACTTCTTACTCGTTCATCCACACTATGAGCAAACTTGTTCATGTTTTTAATAATGCTGTCGGCACGGTGAATTTGGATTAGGATTTTTTCGGCTATGGTCTTGAGCCTCGCAGGGTCAATCGCCCTTCCTTTATCCGCCATAAGGGCAAAATCTTCCAATAGCCCGGCATTTTCATTTATGATAGCCAGGGTGTTATTGATTTCGTGCGAAACAGAGGCGCTCATTTTGCCGAAAAACCGAAGGGCCGATTCGTACTCAATACCTTGCTCAGCGATCATAACGTATCTCTCCGCCTATTAAGGGCCATATTTATCTTTTCAATTAACGTCTTGATATCAACCGGTTTTACCAGATAAAACTCAGGTCCTGTTTCTTTAGAGCCTGCCATGAAATCATCTTCCGAGCCGTGTCCGGTCATAAAAATGAATTTCATCCCTGGGCGTTTTGCTTGGATTTTCTTTTTTAGACTGACTCCGCTGATTATGGGTATCTTTATATCAAGAACAGCGAGGTCATAGTGTTGGCTCTCCACCATTTTCAATGCCGCATCACCGCTCGTCACCCAGTCGGCATTGATTCCCCTTATAGCCAGCCTCTCCGCAAGGGTGGAGACAAGTTCCTCCTCATCATCAACCAGTAATATTCTCATATTTTTGAATTCCCCTTTTCATTTATGTTTAGGGGTAAACTGATTGTAAAACGTGTCCCCTCCCCGGGCTTGCTCCAAACACTGATATCTCCTCCGAGTTCCTGAACAAGCCCATAGGTAATGGACAGACCGAGACCCGTCCCACCCTGCCCGGTTTTAGTGGAAAAAAAAGGCTCAAAGATGTGCTTTATTTCCCCCTCAGGGATACCTTGCCCGTCATCAGCGATTGAGATGGAAACCAGGCCGTTGCCTTTACCTTCGGCCATGATGTCCAGGTGCCCGCCATCGTCCATGGCCGCAAAGGCGTTGTTGATTATATTCAAAAGGACTTGCTGCAGCTTGCCACGGTCGGTTTGGAATTCAGGGATGTCCTGCATGTTTATGGATACTACAATAGACCTGTATTCAGCCTCTTTTTCCAGGAAACCGAGTACATCATGGATAAGGTCATCCAGTTTGATGGATTCAATGCTCACATCCATATGGCGTGCAAAGTTCAACAAACGTCTGGTGATTCTTCCGCATCGTTTTACGGAAGACAGAATAGCGTCAACAAGACCAACGAGCTTATCGTCATAAGAATAGGTCTGTTTTAATGTCAAAAGATCTTTGATAAGCCCCGCCTTTTCATTGATAATTGCCAGGGGATTGTTGATTTCATGGGCCACACCTGAAGCCAGTCGCCCTATGGAAGCCATTTTGTTGGCATACTCAGCATGGTGAAGGGCTGCAACCCGTTTTTCATCTGCAATGTATATCTTGTTTACCATGTAGGTAACCGTGCTCAGGATAACTGCCAAAATGACGATAACGCTGACCGCCAAGAATGCGATAAGTCTCAAGCGCGTATCCTGCCATGATTTCATAAGCAATCTTCTTTTCTTTACGATTATCAGTATGAATGGGGTTCCTTCTATATAGTTGTAACCGATGAGAAGAACTTCTCCGTCCGGACCCTTTTCTTCCAGCACCTCGGTTTTTGGAGAAAATTCAGGAATCAGTACGGAGGCTTTTTCAAGGATTCTGCCGTGGCCCCGTGACGGTGTTTGAAGGATACCGCTGTGGTTTATAATGAAGGCATCGCCGGAGCCGCTCAACTCAAGCCTGGAAAGGAGATTCTTGAAGAGCTCGATATCCAACGAGGCCCGAAGAATAAAAAATGAGTCGTTGGGCAGATCGTGTTTTACGGCGATAACTATGTGAGGCTTCTTACGATAACCCAGGAATACCTCGCTGATATATACATGACGGTGCATGACCTGCTTATACCATTTTTGATCGCTGTAGTTTTTGTCCCTGAGTTTGTATGGGCCAACGTAATTGCTCTGTCTACCCGTTGAATCAATGACACCCAGGTCAACAAAGCCGCCGAATCCTTTTTTTAGGTTTTCCAGAATGGCGGCAAGTCGCGCTGGATCTTCAAGTTGTTCAGGATCATTATCATAAACGATGAAATCCAGAGAGGCTTTGCGCTCAGAGATGAAAAATGAGATGGTCCTGCGCGTATTGGAGACAATCCTGGAGGTGCGCAAAAGAAACTCGGACTCAATCGATTTCTGGGTGACATTATAATCAACTGCCGTTATAAAAATAAGAGGGACAAGGGCGACTCCCGCTGTGAGCAGAACAGTCGATTTCCACAAAAGTGGAAAATTGACCAGATACTTCGCCCGCTCATCCGCAGTTTGTTTGAGTATGAAAAATCTTGGTTTTAATTTACCGAATATCGACATATGATTTTATGGAAAGGCCTATTTTGCTTTCTTTTGATGTATTTTCTCATTGGCCTTTTTGATTGTGTTGCTCAGTTCGTTGATATCGACCGGCTTATGCAGATAAGCAAAGGCACCGAGATTCATACAGGTTTCTCTGTCAGTCTCAGAACCGTGACCCGTTAGAATAATGACCTCGATTTGAGGTTGGGTCTCCTTTATTTTGCGGAGGACTTCAATTCCGTCGATTCCCGGCATTTTTAGATCCAGAATCATGACGTCAGGCTCGTCTTCCTTGACCAGTTCAAGGGCCGATTCGCCGTCGTATGTCACTGCCGAACCCATTTCTCTCATTAACAATCTCTCGGATAGAGTTTGTACGAATTCCCGTTCATCATCTACGAGCAAGATCTTTGAGGGTTTTTCAAAATCGTATTTGCGGTATATGTCCGTCCGGTGAAATCCCGGCCCCACCTTTGTTTCAACTGATTGAACGCCTGGCAAGTTTTCCACGATCGAGGCAAGCTCCGATTCAAGCCGGCTTAACATGAGAACATGTTTATCGATGGTCAGGGTGACAGACCCTTTTTTAGCGCCTACTCCCACGTTATGACCCTCTTTGACAAGGGCTACCTCTACATTCGCCGCAAGCAGAAAATCCTCTACCGCACTTGTCGACTGCTCTGTTTTTTTAATTGCCTCCTTCTCGGAGTTTTCTATGATTAAGGCCACGACATCTTCAGTGCCCATCTTGTCAGTAGGAATGATAATGTCGTAGAGTGAGGTGTCCCAAGGATCATTGCAGTTAAAAAGGGTGTGTGTCCAGGAGGCGCGGTCCTCGTCCTGTTTGTGGATGATTTTGATGGCTTCAGATTCTGCAATATCCTGGCTTTCGGCCGCTCCTGAAACTCTGGTCTTCATATCGGCAATAAGGCATACTCGAAGCACATGGCTCACATCTCTTGGAATAAGCTGACCGACAAAACCGGCAATGACAAGTTCGTCGCCAGCGAGTATTTGAGCAAGGGCAAGCTTTAAATAGGCGATAGAATGTTCTCTCTCATGTGTGAATTTGTTGAAGACCGATGTCTTGGCGGAAAACGCTTTGTCGATCTTGGCTTCAGCTATACCCGAAAGCCTGCTCGCCTCGGCTACAACGTCCTTGTCGGCAACAAGTTCCTTTCCGGCGGCCTTATGAATCGAACTAATAATAGGCTCTTCTTTGCAGAAAGTGCCGCTGAAAATACTGATAACAGGCATGGTATTCTCCTTTTTCCTTTATGCCTCAGGGATGATCTAGACAAATGACGGGGCCTATGAGCGGACAGTTTTTTTCCATACCCTCTTTGTGCGTTTCTTCATGGATGTTGTTTATGGCTCTTTCCATGGTTGGATAGAAGTGATCTTCTCCGATCTTTTCGGGAGAATGAGTACGTTTAAGCGCCATCATAACGCTTTCATTCACACCACTGAAGGATATGTCAACCCCGGCGCTTCTGACCCTGTCCACAAGTAAAGATAGAGTTTCTTCACCTGATGCGTCAATATCATTAATCCCGTTGGATACAATAATTATGTGTTTCAAATTCTTCTTTGTCCGCATAATCTCCATAACTCGGTCCTCCAGATAGCTGGCATTGGCAAAAAATAGAGGCCCGTCGAAACGAACCATGGAGATATATTCACATTCATTCAGATTATGGGTCTCAACACATCTGAAGGCACGATCCTCATGTCTGGCGAGAGAGGCTACCGTGGGCCGCATGCTTTTATACAAAAAGACAAGCAAAGAGAGAATCACCCCGATAATTATGCCCTTGTCGAGATGAGGCGCAAAGGCGAGAGTGGAAATAAAAGTGATAATAGAGATTGCGCCATCATACCATTGAACCTTCCAGGCATGGATAAAGCCGGAGACGTTCACCAGCCCGATGACCGCCATCATGATTACCGCGGCAAGAACCGCCTGAGGCAAGTGATAGAGAAGGGGGGTGAAAAAGAGGAGAACAATAACTACGGTCAGACTTGTGAATACGCTTGAAAAACCGGAAAGGGCCCCGGCCTGGAGATTTACCGCAGACCTGGAGAAAGAGCCGGAAGTGGGGTAGCTCTTGCCGATGGATCCAAAGATATTGGCAAGCCCCTGGCCGATAAGTTCCTGATTAGGGTCAAGCCGCTGACCCGTCTGACCGGCCATAGCCTTTGCGATGGAGATAGCCTCCATAAAACCCAGAAGAGAGATTATGGCGGCGAATGGGAAAAGATGAAACGCAATCTTTAAATTCATCTTTGGTAAGCCCAAGGACGGCAGCCCCCGGGGAATGACGCCTACCACGGCCCCGCCTCCCGACATCAGTATTTCATTCTTTTTAATAGATGTGTTTCCAACCTTAATACGCCATGTGCGGCCATCACCCACAAGCCCATGAGGGACCTCATCGTTGAGGTAAAAGCTGAGGGTCTTGTCCGGTTGTTCAAAACCCTCAAATAGAAGGTCTCTGATTTCCTGGCGGCAGTGATTTACAGAATATTTACTGCGTTCAATATTGGCAATAAGGACATTTGCATTATGTTCCGCATCCAGCATAGCCATGATATTGTGGGAAGCATCTGCTTTATCCAGGGCATCAGCCACCTCGATTCGCGTTTGAGCGTAGCGATCGATAGTATTTGAAAGACTGTTGTACTCATTGATAAGGGCTTGGGCCTTTCGAGAGTGTATAGCAGAAATGTTTACCGCCATATTGTGCTCGAAGCCGACGGCAAAGGAAAGAACTGTTGTCACGACTACCGCCACGAGCACGTTTGGTATCTTCGGGGCCAAACGTTTAAGTCCGTACATAATGGCAAAGGCAAGCGCCCCCATCAGGAGTGTAGGCCAGTGGGTGTAATGAAAGGCAGAACATATCACCCTCCAAACGGTTTCATAATGGCGTTGAGCCTTATCTACGTACACACCGAATAATTTTGAAAGCTGGGAAGAGGCGATAATAAGGGCGGCGGCATTCGTAAAACCATTCACCACCGGATGAGAAAGAAAGTTCACAACAAGACCAAGCCTCAGAATTCCAAGAGAGAACTGGAATACACCGACCATAAGGGCCAGCATGACGGCGTAAGCAATATAGCCCTGGCTTCCGGCCGTAGCGAGGGGCTCAAGAGAGGCGGAGGTCATGAGTGAAACCACTGCTACCGGACCTGTGGCAAGCTGACGGCTGGAGCCGAAGAGTGAAGCAATCATTGGGGGAAGAAAGGCGGCATACAGCCCGTAGTAGGCCGGCAGACCGGCCAGTTGTGCATAGGCCATGGATTGGGGAATAAGTACCAGCGCAACAGTAAGTCCGGAGATAAGGTCAACACGCAGGCTCTGGATCCCATAATCTTTAAACCATGCTATAAAGGGAAAAATCCGAATCAACATGAATTGTCTCCTTGAATCACACAAGTGCTTATTTTGTTAAGATCTTTCGGCAAGCTCCTATAACATCCTTGTAAAGGGTCCCCGCATTGTAGAGCTCATAAAGATTGAATCGGATAATACCGTCAATCATGGCAAACAGGATCAGAGCGGTTTTCCTGACGGGCACATCAGCTATGGATCCGTCCTTTTTCCCTCGCAGAATGGCCTGCTCAAAAATATCTGCAAGACAATTGTAAATCGCTTCTAGAGATTCCCTGCAGACCGAGTTGACCCTGGCAAATTCATAGGCCTCGTGGCGATACAAAAGGATAAACCAGTCTTCCATGGATCCTGCGAGATACAGGTAGAACGATACCACATCCTCAATCATCTCCATGCCTGACTCAAATTGTCTTTCACCGATATATCGGTCGAAATTATCTATGATGCCGGCCTTGAATTCTTCTAAAATGGAGATAAATAGCTCCTCTTTATTCTTGAAATGATAAAAAATCGTCCCCTGAGCAATGCCACTCAGTTTTGCCAGTTCGGACATCGAAGTGTTTTCAAATCCTTTTTGTGAAAAAAGTCTCGTCGCCGCCTCAATAATCGCCTGTTTCTTTGACATATTTTTCCCGGTAGTTGGTTTTAACCTGACTGAGCGCTCAGTCTGATAGTTCATAAATAAACGTCTTGCGCTCTTCTGTCAAGGAAAATTATCAGGGTGGATGAAAAATACCTTAAATTCGAAAGCTCTCTTACAACTCATTGGCTGCCGGCGGTATGCCGTACGCTTGATAAGACATTCTTTTGAGCAGTTACGATGACAAAAGGGTGTTAGGGGAGAGGGCGTGTCGTCGATTTCCTTGCCCTTGCCGGCCCCAGATCCAAAATCTACCCCCCGACAATGGAACCTACCACATCCTGTAACCGGATTTTCCTTGACACACAAGGCCCTTTCACTTATAGCTTTCCCTAAAAAAAGGCTTCATATCACCCACATCATCTCACCTCGCATTTACCTGTCGGCTTCAGACAGGCGGGTCA
>JAXHUM010000084.1:0-53369 GCA_034189325.1 Thermodesulfobacteriota bacterium | reverse complement strand
TTATCGCTTACGTATTTCAACCCTATTTCAATGCCGAAGTGGCGGAACTGGTAGACGCGCTAGGTTCAGGGTCTAGTGTCCGTATGGATGTGCGAGTTCGAGTCTCGCCTTCGGCACCACAGCAGTTCCGAGGGGTTGGCTCATCAGGGGGCCAATCCCTCTTTCTTTCCCCAAGAGTCTTTCAACTTTCGCTGTTTCAGATAACTCCTTTGCCATATTTATCTTTCCGGAATAACTTCATCCGCAATATTTGGCGTTACGTTTTGTCTTGACACACAAGGCTTATGCCCCCTACACTTTATCCTTGAAAAACCAAATTGTTATCATCTTATCAATGCTACGACATTGAGGAAACAGCAGAGAATCCCTCACTACGAATATATTTGAAGCCTATAGTCATATCAAAAAGAAACCGTCAGGCTTTATAGAGGCTCCAATAGCCATGACGCTCACTCTGGAAACATGAGGCATGTCCGCACTCGAGAGATTTCGCGTAAAAGCACTCAATAGAATCGCGAAGAAGGGTCTGGATCTCTTTGACGACAAGTATCTCATTGATCCCGGCGAAAAAGACCCCGAGGCGATCATTGCCCGAAGTGCCCTTGTGGATACGGACGATTATCCCAGCCTTCTCGCTGTGGCGAGGGCCGGGGCAGGCGTCAACAACATTACCGTAGAAAGCGCAACGGAACGAGGCATCTGCGTATTCAATACGCCTGGGGCCAATGCCAATGCTGTTGCGGAATTGGTATTCACAATGTTGGGGATCGCCGCCCGAAATATCCATGAGGCCTTTGCCTTTTGCCGTGATCTCATCGGGCATTCAGACACAGAAATATCAGAGCAAGTCGAAAAGAGAAAGGTCCAATTCCGGGGATTTGAACTGGCTGGGAAGACTCTGGGAGTGCTGGGGCTCGGCAAGATCGGCATGAAGGTTGCCAACGGCGGTATCCTCCGTCGGATGCGCGTCATCGGTTTTGATCCCCTTCCGGCATTCGAAAATATTCATGGACTCTCTCCGGAAGTGATTCTGGCCCGCTCCATAGGTGATGTTGTGCACCATTCCAATATCCTGACTCTTCACATGCCGTTTAATGAGAAGAACAAAGGCCTTGTCAATGAGCAGTTTATCAGACATCTGCCATTAGGAGCGATTCTTGTCAATTATGCCCGCGGACCTATTATCGATGAGCAGGCAGTGATAGACGCTTTGAACAGGGGTCATCTCAGCAGTTATCTCACTGACTTCCCCTCAGATGCCCTCCTGCGTCATCCCAAAGTGATCACTTCTCCACACCTTGGCGCAAGCACTGAAGAATCCGAGGAACAATGCGCCTCAATGGCTGCTAAACAACTCAAGGCCTACCTCGAGTATGGAATCATTACCAACAGCGTCAATTTCCCCACTGCGGAATCCATACCGCAAGACACTGTTCATACTCGTTTTATCATGATTAATCGTGATATACCGGATATGATCGGCTTCGCATCACATACCATAGGTTCTCATGGGATCAACATCGCCAGTTATCTTAATGAGAGCAACGGTACTGTCGGTTACAACATAATCGACATTGCAGATGAGATCCCCACAAGCGTAATTGAGGAGATCGGAAATCATCATGGAGTCATCCGAACCCGTGTTATCCGTTTTTCCTGAACGCTTCCTTCCCACTTCCCCTTGACAGACAATCCAGGCAGGAATCTTTTTCTGTGAGACTAAATCCCCGGGCCTTGCTCAATTTTTGGGAGTGTGTTACATAAGTCACCTTCGGGTACGATGTCCGGGGCCAGGGCTCATATTAATATGGAAGGAGAAGGAGATATGGCACTTATCGATTATTCATTGGATGAAGATGTGGCGGTGGTGAGCTTGGATGACGGAGAGAACCGCTTCAACATGCCCTTTCTGGAGCGTTTTCTGGACGTTCTGGAAGAGATCGAAACAGAAACAGAGGCCAACGCCCTTGTGGTGACTTCCTCCCACGAGAAAATCTTCTGCAATGGGATCGATCTGGACTGGCTGGTTCCTTTCATCGAAAAGGGGGATACAGCAGAGACAACGGCATTCTTCAACACCATGATGAGGCTGTTCAAACGGATCCTTCTCTATCCCATGCCCACTGTTGCCGCCATCTCCGGCCACGCTTTTGCCGGCGGTGCCATCCTATGTTGCGCCTTCGATTTCCGATACATGCGCTCGGACAGAGGCTTCTTCTGTTTCCCCGAAGTGGATCTCGGCATTCCTTTTCTCCCTGGGATGCTGGCCATCATAACAAAGGCCATACCCATGAATCTCTTCGAAGAGTTGCAGTATACCGGATCTCGCCTCACTGCTGAGGAGTGCCGGGAACGCCGTATTGTTTCAAAGGCCTGCCACCGTGATGATTTGATGGGCGAGGCCCTCGGCTTTGCCAAGGGGCTGAAAAAGAAACGATCCACCATCCTCGAATTGAAGAAAAGGCTCTACCGCGATATTGTCCGGGTGATTGAAGAGGAAGACCCCCAGGTGATCGAGTCGGGCGTTTTCTACGTATAGTCCGCCGAGTGTTTCTGAAAAATCCTTTGGCAAATTCTTGTCTCACCAAGACATCAACGATTCAACAATATTCGGCAATTTCTCGGGAAGAGAGTAGATATCCTGGATGACAAGATAGCTTCTCGGGTCACACATTTTTCTCAGGTAATCGTGCCCACCTTGATCCATCGTAATACAAAATGGTTGGATCCCTTCCTTTTTTGCTTCCAGCAGGGCCATCATGGTATCGTGAAGAGCGTATTCATTTGAACGTCTGTCTTCTCCATAACCATGATCTTGAGGAAACCCATCGCTGAGGAGGAGAAGGAGGCGCTGATCCGATTCCATAGAACGCAATTTTTCAATGGCGTGACGGATTACAGGGCCCATGCGCGTGCCCTGTTTGGGGCGGATATTGCTGATGCGTCTTTTAAGCGATTCCGAGTAATTGTCAGAAAAATCCTTTATCCTGTAAAAATCGACGTGTTCCCTTCCATAACCGGAAAATCCAAAGATAGCATATTCATCGGCGAGGGCCTCAAGGGCCTCCATCATAACCACGAGGCTCTCTATCTCAATATCGATAACCTTCTTGTCTTTTCCTTTTTTTCCCTGCTCATTCGGAATCAATTCGTCTGTTGAAGCGCTCATGTCCATAAGGAAAAGCGTTGATATCCTTCTTGTCTTTTTCTCCCGTCGGGTAAAAACCTTCTCTGAAGGGATGGAGCCGGCCTTCTTCTCTACAACACTGCGGATCATCGCGGGGAAGTCGATCTCATCCCCCCATTCCACGCTTCGAACGATTTCGAGGACCTCGGGACGTATTCGCTGGAATTGTCTCTTTACCTTCTGAATAAGGTCCATGTGATCTTTGTAGATCTCATCCACCAATCCCGATTCCAGAGGTTCGATCACCCTTTCTCGAAGGCAGCACCATTTACGACGATAGGTCCTTGTCCTATAATCCCACTCATCGTAATAGAATGGGCCTTCCTGACCGGTCTTTCCATGGGTGGCAGGAAGGAAAAAAGTTTGATTCCTCTGTTCATATTCACACCGATCATCTTCACTGCTCTTTGTCGTGACACCTTCAGTATCCGTGATAGAGAGACCTTGGGAAGAGAGTTCTTCTCCCTGAATGAACTCCAGGTCCTTTGAATCTTTGAGCCGATCCAAAATCCTTTCCAGGTCTTCCATTGAGATGGACACCGCCTGCCCTTCCTTATGCCTATCACCCAGTATCTCATCAGGAGGGCATTGCCATGGTCCCGGATCGGGAAAGAGCTCCGGGTCGAGCCTCCCCCTATAGTAGAGGGGAATGGAGGGGAGATAAGAACTGCTGGTCGGCAGTCGGCTCAAATAATCGTAAAGAATGAGCGTTTTATTATAACAGTCCCAAATGCCTCGGGCCTCTTCATAAAAACCCTTCAGGTTTTCCTTGATGAAAAACAGATGCTCAGTAATATCTGGGGGAACCTCTCCTTCATCCAGGCAGTCGAGGGTGAACCTCAATAAAACCTCTACAAGGGCCTCTTGGATCGGGAGTTCACAAAGGGGTGGGCGTCTTTTCATGGCCCTCGAAAGGACCAGATCCATCTCCTGTTTCAGGCCCCTATATTCTTGTGTGAGCTTTCGATCTATCCTGCCATCTTCGAGGATAAAGAAGATGTCTTTGGCTAGTGCCCTTATTGGAAAGGAGTGGAGAATGGACAATATAATGGGGAAGCCCGATTCAAACGAACCGAATTCCACGCAGCCGGCCTGATGGGCTACCGCTATCTTGTAATTGCGGAAATTCTCCTCACGCTCTTCTTCCCCAGCAGCAAACGGTGGGAGAAATATGGTGTGCCCGTCACAGGAGGGGTAGTCTCTAAGAGGAGAGCTTTCATCAGGGTCCAGTTCCTTTGTGCTTTTAAGACGCAACTCTTCTCCTGACAGGGCATGAGCATAGAGAGTCAGGAGGTGCTGATGATCCTCCAGCAGAATCGCCTCTTTCAATTGAGAGAGTTCCTTTCGGCACGTTTTTGAATTTAAGGAGAAATAATTGATTCCCCTTTGTTCATCCCTCTTAAGAATGGAGAGCCCTTTGTCCACCCAATGGGGGAGAAATGTTTCCGGGATCGTTTCGAAAAGGATGCCGACGTGATTCAGATAAGCCTTGGATGCTTTGATAGAGATTTCCCCGATGGGGATCTCATTTTCCAAGACGCTCTCTTGGTCGGGATAGGTGAGGAGCGCAAGGTTGGCTGCGATCCCCTCCAGGGTCCGAACCATGCCTTCCGGTTTGTCGGAAGAGATCTTCTTCGCAGCATCCATAGCCATGCCACGAACGGTGGGACTCAAGTCGAGAATGGTTTGAGGAGAATTCTCGTATAGTTCTAGGGCCTTCTCAGGATGGGTCTTGGATATCAGGAAGCAGAGTTGAAATATCCTGAGTATTTCAGTTGCATAAAGGAGGTCCAACCCTTTGGGTTTCAAGGCAAAATAGAGGGATGCAAGGCCTGGTGACTGCTTCACCATATCAATCCCTGCTGCTATCCAGTCCTTTAGTTGTCTGAAAGGTACGAACTGTAACAGGTCGGCGCTTCCTTTGAGAAAAGAGACGGCAGCCTCTCCTTTTTTGTCCCCCATGCTCAGGATCTGTAGGGCCGTATCCCCCCAAGGTCTGAGATGAAAAATCTCCCCACGCTCCAGAAACGTCGGTGTTATTTGAAAATAGAGGAGCGCGGTAAGGGAAGATCGCTTTGCCAACTCCAGGCCCTGCTCCACCCATCCCTTTAGGTGATAGAATGACCCTGTTGATATGAGCTTCGGGCTTGACTGAAGATAGTTTGTGCAGAGCTCAACCCCGGCTGGAGTTCCATTGTAAACTGTCTTGCCGAGGAGCACCCATTGGTCGAATTCTTTTCTGGTGAGGAAAGGAAGGACGGATCTTAGGACTTCCCGGAAAACAGAGACGATCACAGGTGAGAAATCCCCGAGAGTTTCAGCAATCGTCAAGATCTCATGGTGAGATAAATGTCTTGACCAATGAATTTCTTGATAGGGTTTATCTTCCCTGTAATCATCCGGCAGAGTTCTCATGCCTGCTAAACCAGCCCGTCAAATCGATCTTGAATGTCGGCGGGGCCCTTTTCTAAGGAAAAATTGCGTATATGACTTCTGAAATGGCCCTTTGGACCTCACTTTCGTCGGAGAGCGAAGCACTGATGGCGATTTCACAAGCCCTCCTGGCAGGTATCCCCTCCTTAATGAGTCTTCCCGCATAGATCAAGAGGCGGGTACTTGCCCCTTCTGTTAATGTATGACCTTTCAGGTTTCTTACCTTCTCTCCGACCTTGGAAAGTTCATATGCAATCTCTTCGCCAACTGAACTCTCATGTTGGATGATCTGGGTTTCCTGTTGCCTGGAAGGATATTGAAAATCAATGGCCACAAAGCGCTGTCTCGTGCTCTGTTTCAGATCCTTCATTGTGCTCTGGTAGCCTGGATTATAAGATATAACCAGCAAAAAATTTTCATGGGCCTCAACGATATTTCCGGTCTTATCTATCGGCAGGATTCTCCGGTGATCTGTAAGGGGATGTATAATGACGGTAGTGTCCTTTCTGGCTTCCACAATTTCATCAAGATAACATATGGCCCCGGCCTTGACTGCCTTGGTCAGCGGCCCGTCGACCCAGACCGTTTCATCGCCCTTTAAGAGAAACTTTCCAACAAGATCCGTAGAAGTAAGATCCTCATGGCAAGCAACAGTTATAAGAGGAAGGGACTTTCCTTCCTCTTTATCTGATAAGCCCATTTCCCGGCTCATGATATACGTCATATATTCGACAAACCTGGTCTTTCCTGTTCCGGTTGGTCCTTTAAGGAGTACGGGGATTTTCGATCGAAAAGCAGCTTGAAAGAGATCGACTTCATCCTTGAGGGGAAGGTAAAAGGGTTCTTCTGTTATGTGGTACTCTTCGACTTTGAGTTCTCTAGATTTCATGGCTGATTTAATCTTTTTGGCCTCTGAATGCACAGACCGCGAATCTTGTTGTTCATCAGGGACTGACAAGAGCAGTCCGCTATTTCAGAAAGGGAGCATAGGGAAATTACAGGAGTGTGTCAAGGAGGAACCAATTGCAGGATGAATAGCGCCATCATCACGATCAATAAAGAGCGCCCAATGTGAATCTCCCATTGATAATCCCTATGTTTGAGAGATCACGTGCAGATGAGATTAACGGCGGAGGGTATCATCTCAATATAAAGGGGCAGTCTCCCTGGTTGTTCTCCGTCCATATCGATGAGGACTTCCTCTGAAGAGTTGGCCCGTATCTCTCGCCCGCTGTACTCTGTTATTCTGTCGTGATCGTATATCCTTCCGTTATAGAGCTTTGGAAGGTTCCTAAAGACCTCATGGATCTTGAGGTCGCCGATGACCGTCACCTGGAACAGTCCGTCGCTCGTATCAGCTCCCGGAGCGATGAACATACCACCTCCATGGTAATTACCGTTGGCAACAACCACATTCCATACCGTGACATTCTCGTGGAAATCGTGGTCAATGCTCAGATCTATATTTTTCTTTTTATAGCTTAGCAGAGAGATAAAAGTGGCCCACACAAAGGAGAGAAAGCCTCCAAACACTTTTGTTGATCCATTTACACGCCTGTCCACCTCTCCACCTAGGCCAAAACTCACGATATTGACAAAATAGCGACATGATGAAAGACCGTCGGCGGTCTCGTAGGTGAGTCTTCCGAGGTCTATGCGCCGGCGGCTGGTACGGGCAATAAGCTCCAGGGCGGCATCGAGTTCATGGGGAATATCCAGGGACCTGGAAAAATCACAACCCGTGCCCGAGGGAACAATCCCCAAGCTGACTCCAGGGTCAATGGCCCCCTTTTGGTTCCCAAGCCCGTTGATCACTTCATTAAGGGTACCATCCCCGCCAACGGATACCACTATTTTCGAGCCCTCTCTAAGGCACTGCCTTGCCATATCAGTCGCATCCCCGGGTCCACTGGTCATCCGGATGTTGAACGGCCCCAGTCGATTTGCAGCCTTTTTCCTTATTTCAGGCCATTTTTTACCTGTTCGTCCATTGGCCGAATGAGGATTGACAATAAAGGAAATCTTCTTGGAATGCCCGATCAAGCCCATGCTCTCTGTGGAATCGCTTTCAAGATACTAACAGAACACTCGGCAAATCTAGCCAATACTGTTTTTCATGGTTATGAGGCGCTATTTGTTGTAAAATCAAGGAATAGGAAAACAGGAATCCAATCACAACCTATCATGAGAATAGACTAACAACCGTGCCGAAATTCTTAAAGGAGAAAATTCTAGGCGCTGCTGCCGGCGCTGTCTATACCCTGCTCAGCGCAACCTGGAGGTACAGGCTGCATTTTCTCGATAGTGCCCCTCCAGTGGATTTCCGTCTGAAAAACCCGGACCGCTCCTCTATCTTTGCCCATTGGCACGGCGATGAACTGGCCCTGATAGGTTTTTGCAGACATTCAAAGGTACTGACCTTTGCCAGTGAGTCAAGAGATGGGACGATCATGGCTACGGCCTTGAAGTCTATGGGCTTCCATATCATACGGGGGTCCAGCACTCGAGGGGGCACACGGGCACTTGTCTCTATGCTCAAAGAACTGAAAAAGGATCATTACTATGTCAGCTTTGCTATTGACGGCCCAAATGGTCCTCGTCATAAGGCAAAGCCGGGGATCCATTTGATCGCCTATAAGTCGGGGTTGCCCATTTATCAATGCCTTGTCCATTGCCGCCGCAAGTGGGACTTCCCCAATTCATGGAACAAGACCTATCTTCCGAAACCCTTTGCCGCCATATCCCTCTATTTTTATTGTATCTCACAATCAACAAAGGATAATCGAGAGGAGGTCCTCCAGGCCCTGAACTCGCGAACAGAGATTGATCCGACAGTGGAAGATATCTAAAGAACCCAGAACCCTTAGATGTCTTTCTGTAAAGGCTTCCGTGACGCGACTATATTTCCGTAAAGCTCAGGTCTTCTCTTATCCAGGAAGTACTTCATTTTGTTCTCCCGGATATCGATCAACATCTCAGCCCTGAGTTCGGCCAAGACCATGCCTTCATCCCAGCCGACGTATTTCTCAAGAACCTGACCGTCAGGTCCCAGCACAACGGCGACTCCTGGAAATGAAAGGCCCTCTTCTGTCTCTCCCGTCTGGTTGCAGGCAACGATGAAGACCCCGTTGTCAAAGGCCCTGGCAGGGAGGACTCGCATCCAGCTTTTCAGTTTTTCTTCAGGATCGCCCCTTGGTGAGGCATAGGGGATAAAGAGGAGTTCAGCGCCCATAAGGGCCAGGGTGGTACTGATTTCAGGGAAATGCGTCTCATAACAGATCTGGATGCCGAAGGTCGTGCTCCCATGAGAGAACACCCTGTTGTCTTGACCAGGCTCATACAGGTTTTCTTCAGGATAAGAAAGGTGCGTCTTTTGATAGACCCCGATCAGACCTTTCGGCCCAAAGACCGCCTGAGAAATGGACGGCCGGGAGGGTCTCGAAATATCTATCAACCCAACGAGAAAAACAGCACCCGCCTCTTCAGCCATATGGGTGAGCCTTTCCATGACCCTTTCATAGGGAATCGACCGGTAAACATCCCTGGGGGCCTTAAGGGTGTAACCGGTGACGGATAGTTCCGGAAAACAGATGATCTGGGCTCCTTCAGATACGGCCTTGGACAAAAACCCCTGGATCGCATTAAGATTAGTCTCGATATGGCCCGGTTCGGCGTTCATGCACACTGCGGCTATCTTTAGGTCATCCACTGTTTGTTGTCATCTCAAGATATACTGTTCGACAAGGCTGCCCACTTCACTGGTACTATGACCCATCTTCCCGGCCTCGAGGCTCAACAGATCATCGGCTACCACCTTTTTTACGGCCTCAAAGACCAAACCCGAGGCCTCCTTTTCACCGAGATGATCCAACATCATCTGCGCTGAACATATGGCGGCAATCGGATTGATGATACCGAGATTCGAGTATTTGGGTGCGGACCCTCCGATCGGCTCAAACATGGCAGTCCCTTGGGGATTGATATTTCCGCCCGCTGCTACGCCGAGACCACCCTGTATAATGGCGCCGATATCCGTAATAATGTCGCCGAACATATTGCCGGTGACGATAACATCAAAGCATTCCGGGTTTTTGATCATCCACATACACATGGCATCCACATGTTGATAGGATATGGAAATATCCGGATAATCAGAGTGGACCTCGTGAAAGACACGATACCACAGATCTGATTCATAGACCAGAACGTTGGTTTTGCCGCAGAGGGTCAGTTCTCTTTTACGACCGCGTTCCCTGCAAAACTCAAAGGCGTATCGAACACAACGTTCCACACCCTTTCTGGTGTTAATCGATTCCTGAACAGCGACTTCATCGGGAGTCCCCTTCTTCAAGAATCCTCCTCCACCTGCATACACTCCCTCTGTGTTTTCTCTGACAACGACAAAATCAATCTCCTCAGGTCCCTTGTCCCGCAAGGGAGTGTAAACGCCAGGGAGAAGAACAACGGGCCGAAGATTGATATACAAATCAAGTTCAAAACGAAGACGGAGCAAGATTTCCGTTTCGAGGATTCCCGGCTTCACATCCGGATGTCCTATGGCTCCCAGAAAAACAGCGTCCATTTCTCCGAGTTCCTTGATCACTTCGTCGGACAAGAGGAATCCCTCTTTCAGATATCGTTCTCCACCAAGATCAAAGTTTTCAAATGTGAAATCAATCCCACACTTGGATGATACGGCATGGAGGGCCTTCAGGCCTTCGTTGACTACTTCCGGTCCTGTCCCATCGCCCGGTATAACACCAATATTGAATATTTTTCCCATAAAAGATCCTTCCCAAGCCCTAGCTTCTTCTTTGTTTTTCCGGCCTCAAGGCCCTGACAGCCGCCCCTGCTCTCCACATCTCCGAATTTCTGATCTCATCTAATTCCTTTTCGAGTTCTTCTCTGTAATTGGGAGCGCTGTTGGCCTGAATCACAACCTTAGTTTCTTCTCCCGATACGACTCGTCCATAGAGCTCGTCAAAGACCGGTGCAACTGCGGCACGGAATTTTCCTCTCCAGTCAAGGGCTCCCCTTTGGGCCGTGGTGCTGCAGTTGGCGAACATCCAGTCCATACCCTCATCCGCCACCAACCTGATCAGGCTTTGGGTAAGCTCTTCAACTGTTTCATTAAACGCCTCACTGGGCGAGTGGCCATGTTTGCGCAACAGGGTGTATTGCGCCTCCATCACTCCGGCCAAGCACCCCATGAGGACCCCTCGTTCACCTGTCAGATCGCTATACACCTCTTTTTCGAATGTTGTCGGGAAGAGATACCCCGATCCAATGGCGATGCCCAGTGCCAATACCCTTTCCTGGGCCCGTCCCGTATAGTCCTGAAATACGGCGTAGCTTGAATTAATGCCGCTATTGTTCAGGAATTGAGTTCGAACGCTTCGCCCCGATCCCTTTGGTGCGACCAAAATCACGTCGATATTGTCAGGCGGCACAATGCCGGTCTGGTCATGATAAACAACAGCAAATCCATGAGAAAAGTAAAGGGCATTCCCCTCTTTCAGGCCCTGCCTGATCAGGGGCCACGTGGCCACCTGGCCTGCATCCGATATCAGATACTGCAGAACAGTCCCCTTTTCAGCTGCTTCAGCCAGGGGAAAGAGTGTCTTTCCCGGAACAAAACCGTCACGAACAGCCCTTTCCCAAGACTCTCCCCCTTCCCGCTGGCCGACAATAACATTAATACCGTTGTCCCGCATGTTCATTGCCTGTCCCGGTCCTTGAACACCATACCCGAGGACAGCGACCGTTTCATCCTGTAAAATCTCGCGTGACTTCTCAATCGTGAACTCGGCTGAAGTCACGACATCTTCCATAACACCACCAAAGTCGATTTTCGCCATGTTTTTTCTCTCTTTCTCTATGCTTAATAAATGTAGCAGCCCTTTTGAATCAGCTTTCCCGGGCCAAAGCAATGGTCCCGGTCCTTACGATTTCCTTAATACCTATCGGCTTGATCAAGTTCAAAAACGCCATAATCTTTTCGTTGTCACCCGTCACTTCAATCGTATAGAATCCAGCGCCTACATCGACAATATGACACTTGAAAATATCGACTACTCTCAAGAGCTCCTCTTGACGCTCGGATCCGGGACGCACCTTGACCAGGAGCATCTCTCGCTCAACGCAGGGGACATCCGTGTAATCGCACACCTTTATGACATTGATCAGTCTGTTGAGGTGCTTCTTGATCTGTTCAATAATTCTCATGTTTCCAGAGGTCACCAATGTAATTCTGGAGATAAGGGGATCTGTTGTCTCAGCAACGGATAGGCTTTCTATATTAAAGCCCCTTCCGCTGAAAAGGCCTGTAATGCGAGAAAGCACACCAGGCTGATTCTCAACCATAAGGCCCAGTATATGTTTGTCTTTTTTCATGTTTCTTTCGATATCCATTTCTCTTTAAAAGGAGAATCCTACGGGCAAGGCCGAGACCGGACTAGACCAGCAGCATATCATTAATGGGAGCACCTGCCGGAACCATGGGATAGACCTTTTCTTCGCGGTCCACCTCAAACTCCATTACAACTGTTTTCGGAGTCGAAAGACCCTGTTCAAGGACAGGTTGCACATCTTCCGGGTGAACAGCTTTTATACCGACAGCACCGTAAGCATCTGCAAGTTTCAAAAAATCAGGGGCATGCTCCATGCCGGTAAAGGCATAACACCTGTCGTAGAAAAGTTCTTGCCATTGCCGGACCATACCCAGATATTGGTTGTTCAAGATCACGATTTTGATCGGCAGTTGGTGCTGGACGGCTGTGGCCAGTTCCTGGATATTCATCTGTATACTGCCGTCACCGGCAATATCCACCACCAACTTGTCGGGACACGCCACCTGTGCCCCGATTGCGGCCGGCAGACCGAATCCCATACATCCCAAGCCGCCTGAGGTAATGAATCGATTCGGACGTTCAAAATGGTAGTACTGGGCAGCCCACATCTGGTTCTGTCCTACCTCGGTCGTGATGATCGCTTCCCCACGTGTCAACTCATACAGTTTTTCAATAACATATTGAGGCTTGATCACCTCGCTCTTCTGATAAGACAGGGGCCTGTCCTCTCGCCATTCATCTATCTGAGACAACCACGGTTGCCGATCTTCCACAGAATAGTCGACACCTTTCGCCTCCAAGAGATCATTCAGCATCTCGAGGGTCCATTTGCAGTCCCCTACAATCGGAATAGTCACAGGGATATTCTTCCGAATAGAGGTGGGATCAATATCAATGTGGATGATTGTGGCGTTTTGGGCAAAGGCCTCGTTTTTTCCAGTCACCCTATCATCAAAACGAACACCTATAGCGACAAGGAGATCGCATTCATGTAACGACATGTTCGCCCAGTAAGTGCCGTGCATGCCGACCATCCCCAACCAGAGGGGGTCTTTTGACGGAAATACACCCAGGCCCATAAGTGTCGATGCGACGGGGGCCTGAATTTTGTGCGCAAACCTTGAAAGAGCCTCGGGACCTTTTGAAAGGACCACACCGCCTCCCGCCAGTATCAATGGCTTTTGAGACCTCTTGATGAGATCCAATGCCTTTCCCAATTGTTTCGGGTTTGGCCTATACGTCGGGTTGTAGTACTTCAAGTTGATTTCTTGCGAGGCAATAAGATCAGTCGTCATGCCCATGAGGTCTTTTGGGAGATCTACAACGACCGGACCCGGGCGCCCGGACTTGGCAATATGGAATGCCTCTTTGATGATTCTAGAGATATCCTCGATACGGGTCACCTGGTAATTGTGTTTGGTGCATGGTCGTGTAATACCGATAATATCCACCTCCTGAAAGGCATCGTTTCCAATAAGTTGGGTTGATACCTGACCGGTTAACACGACCACCGGTATTGAATCCATATATGCCGAGGCAATGCCGGTGACTGTGTTGGTCGCGCCCGGTCCCGAGGTAACAAGACACACGCCTACGCCGCCGGATGCCCTGGCATAGCCGTCGGCCGCATGGACCGCTCCCTGTTCGTGCCGCACAAGGATGTGTCGGATATCTGTTTTGACCAGGGCATCGTAGATATCCAAGACAGCTCCTCCGGGGTAGCCGAAGATGGTGTCCACCCCCTCGTTCTTCAGCGCCTGCAGAAGAATCTGTGATCCGGAATACTTCATATGATTAACACCTCGCTATTAAAGAAACGCCGTTAGGTCTCAGGACTCCGGGCCGCCCCTTCCGCCCTAAAAGGCCTGATAAAGGCCTTACAACACGGCCCCATCGATTGCTGAAGACACTGCCTGGGCATACCGATAAAGGTAGCCGCCGGTTATCTTAGGTTCCGGTGAGGTCCAGGCAAGACGGCGTTTTTCCAACTCCTTATCGTCCACAAGAACATCTATTTTTTTATCCAGTATATTGATGTCTATGATATCTCCATCGCGGATCAGGGCGATGGTTCCACCCTCCATCGCCTCCGGCGAGACATGCCCGATAGCAGCACCCCTTGTGCCGCCTGAGAACCGGCCGTCCGTTACCAAGGCCACATGTCCATCAAGTCCCATGCCTGCGAGGGCTGACGTGGGAGTGAGCATTTCTCGCATGCCCGGTCCTCCTTTAGGACCTTCGTATCGGATAATCACGACCGATCCCTTTGTGATTCGACCATTCAAGATAGCCTCAGTGGCCTCTTCCTCTGAGTCAAAGGTCCTGGCGGCCCCTTGATGCTGAAGCATTTGAGTTGACACGGCCGATTGTTTCACGACTGATCCGGAGGGAGCCAGGTTACCGAATAATACGGCAAGCCCCCCTTCACTGTGATAGGGATCGGAGACAGGCCTTATAATGCCCGTCTCGCCTGTAGTCTCGACACTCTCAACGACCTCGTCCAGTTTTCTTCCCTCCACATTAAGACAACTACCGTCCAGCAGTCCGGCCTCTAAGAGCTCTTTGTGGACCGCCGGCATGCCGCCCGATCGGTCGAGATCCTCCAGATGATACTCTCCAGAGGGGCTGAGCGAACACAAGTGGGGGGTCCTGAGGCTGATTGGATTGACCTGTTTGATATCAAGGGCTATCCCCGATTCCCTCGCTATGGCCCAGAGGTGAAGGATAGTGTTGGTCGAGCACCCAAGGGCCATATCCACTGTGAGGGCATTGAGAAAGGCGTCTTTTGTCATGATCTGCCTGGGTGTGATATCTTCCTTAATAAGACTCATAATTTCCACACCCGTCTGCTTTGCCAACCTGATACGTGCCGACATGACAGCAGGAATCGTCCCGTTTCCAGGAAGAGCCATTCCCAGGGTCTCTGTCAGGCAATTCATGGAGTTGGCAGTAAACATGCCTGCGCAGGAACCGCACGTGGGACAGGCCTCATTCTCCATGGATGCCAGGCCATGGTGCGTCATGGTGCCTGCGACGACGCTTCCCACCGATTCAAACACGCTCACCAGATCTATCTTTTTGCCTCCCCTCCTATCATCAGGGTCCCTCCCCGCGAGCATAGGCCCGCCGCTGACAACAACTGCCGGTATGTCCAATCGCGCTGCCGCCATCAGCATGCCGGGCACGATCTTGTCGCAGCTTGGGATAAGGACGAGCCCGTCAAAGGCATGGGCCATTGCCGTGACTTCAACCGAATCGGCAATCAACTCACGGCTTGCCAGTGAATACTTCATGCCTCTGTGATTCATGGCAATACCATCACATACGCCGATAGTACCGAAAACCATGGGGGTGCCCCCGGCCATATACACACCGGCCTTGACCGCGTCTGCTATTCGATTGAGATGAATATGACCAGGAATAATCTCGTTGGCCGAGCAGGCTATCCCGACCATCGGCCTGTTCAGTTCATCATCCGTGTACCCCATGGCCTTAAAAAGGGCCCTGTGAGGTGCTCGCTCAATACCCTTTTTGACTGAATCGCTCCTCATTTTCCGAACACCCTCCTCCTCTATTTCAGGCCTCTTTGTTTTACGTAGTCCACCAGTCCTCCGGCCCGTATAATCTCCCTCATAAAGGCGGGTATCGCCTGGATCACGAAAGACTCGGAGTCATTCTCGGTCTTGAGTGTACCTGCTTCCAGGTCCACTGAAACCCAATCACCCTCTGAAATAACATCCACGGCCGCTTCAGACTCCACGATAGGGAGGCCGATATTAAAGGCATTCCTGTAAAATATTCTGGCAAAACTCTTAGCGATAACCATGCTGATCCCCACGCCCTTAATCGCTATGGGAGCGTGTTCTCTCGAAGATCCGCACCCAAAATTCCGACCGGCGACAATGATATCTCCCGGCCCGATATTTTGGGCAAAGCCGGGTCTCACGTCAGCGAAACAGTTTTCAGCCAGACTCTTCTCATCCGAGACATTTAAGAATCTTGCCGGTATAATCAAATCAGTGTCAATATCATCCCCGAATTTCCAAACCTTACCTTCACATTTCATCCTTTGCTCTCCCAACTCACACTCTTCATGACTCTGTTTACAGCTCGCCCGGTCCCCCTATCCGTCCCAATACGGCTGAGGCGGCAGCAACGGACGGATTGCTCAGATAGATCTCACTGGTTGGATGGCCCATACGGCCGACAAAATTCCTGTTCGTCGTTGACAGGGCCTTCTCTCCCGCTGCTAGAACACCCATGTGACCACCTAGGCATGGTCCGCAACAGGGTGGCCCGATAACAGCCCCCCCGTCGAGGAGGGTCTCAATGATCCCGTCCCGGACAGCCTCTCGATAGATGTCGGGAGATCCAGGGATCACAATCAGCCGCGTATCCCCGGCCACTGAACGGCCCTTCAGGATATCCGCTGCTGCCCTAAGGTCTTCCATCCGCCCGTTGGTACAGGAGCCGATAAAGACCTGGTCAAGGCGCACAGGATCGACCTTGGAAAGAGGCCTCACATGATCGGGTGAATGAGGGAGAGCGATCTGGGGCTCCAGTGAATTGACATCTATATGGACTGTTCTTTCATAGACCGCGTCCGGATCACTTGAAAAACAGACCTGTTTGCGACTGGAGCGTGGCTCGGCATAGTCCTTTGTTATCTGGTCCGGTTCGAAAATCCCGTTCTTCGCCCCTGCCTCAATCGCCATGTTGGCCATTGTGAACCGCTGATCCATAGAGAGATCTTTGATGGTCGGACCTGAAAACTCCAATGCCTTGTAAGCAGCGCCATCCACCCCCAACAGGCCCAAAGCACGGAGGATCAAGTCTTTTCCTCCGACCCAGGGTCCAGCAGTGCCCTCATAGACCAGCTTGATAGTGGGTGGAACCTTGAGCCAAGTCTGTCCCGTTGCCATGACTACGCCCAGGTCGGTGCTTCCAACTCCTGTTGCAAAGGCCCCGAGTGCCCCATAGGTACAGGTATGACTGTCCGCCCCCATAACCAGATCTCCCGGGACAACCAGGCCTTTCTCGGGTAGGATTACGTGCTCGATCCCCGATTCTCCCGGTTCAAAATAATGCGTGATCTGATGTTTACGGGCAAAGAGCCTCATTGTTTTTGCCTGTTCAGCAGAGGCAATATCCTTATTGGGAACAAAATGGTCCGGTACCAAGGCCACCTTATCTTTGTGAAACACCTCCTGCGTCCCTAGTTTGTAAAAAACCTCTATTGCCAACGGTGCGGTAATATCGTTCGCCAGGGCGAGATCCACGTCAACCTGGATTATCTCTCCAGGCATTACAGAGTCGGCACCAGCATGGGCAGCTAAAATCTTTTCAGTTATTGTCATAGGCATAGGCCTTACTCCTTTTTATTTGTACCCAAAATCTGCATGTAAAATCACGAAAAGAATGAGTGTAAATGCGGACGTCCACTTATCCATGATCCCTTTCAAATGGACACCGCATGGCAATCCATGAGTCCTCCTGTCAAGCACTCTTTGATGAATCTCGGCGCTCTCGCAAAAAGTCCAATATCTGCACTACGCTGCATCCTTCGTCACTTGGGCGTGCGATAAGTGCCCCCCATCCTAGAGGATGTGCAGGCCTTGATCTTGAAGATTTCACGAAACCTTCCACATGCTGACTTTTTCCGAATTCATCAATCTTGGGGAGGGTTTTTTTCCATGTATTCAAGACGGTTCAGGCCATTGATAAAGGCTTTGGCACTTGCCGTGATAATGTCCGGGTCGGCACCTTTACCCAGGGCGACGAAGCCGTTTCTTTTCAGCCTGACGGTGACCTCTCCCTGGGCGTCCATTCCCCCGCTGATCGCATTGACCGAGAAACGGAGGAGCTCTGATTCCGTACCTGTCATCTTGGCAATCGTGTTGAAAGTCGCGTCAATAGGTCCGACGCCGAAACCCGCTTCCTGCAGATCTTCATCTCTGACCCGCATTTTGACGGTTGCCGTAGGAACAGCCATGGTACCGCTGACGACGTTCAGGTAGTCTAGCTTATAGGTGTCCGGAATTCGTAATATTTCTTCCGCAACCAGGGCCTCAATATCTTCGTCGAGGATCTCCTTTCTCTTATCCGCCAATTCCTTGAACTTTTTGAACAGGCGATTGAGATCCTTCTTTTCCAGGTCATACCCCATATCGGCCAAGCGATTTTTAAAGGCATGTCGGCCCGAGTGTTTTCCCATGACGAGTTTGTTGCTGGAAAGGCCGACAATCTCGGGTTTCATAATCTCGTAGGTCATTGGATTCTTGAGGACACCGTCCTGGTGTATGCCCGCCTCATGGGCAAAGGCATTGGCCCCTACCACCGCCTTGTTCGGCTGCACCACAATACCGGTTATCATGCTGACCAAACGACTGGATGGATAGATTTCCTCTGTTTTGATATTCGTGGTAAGCCCGAGATTTGCCCTGCGGGTATGGAGGCCCATAACCACCTCTTCGAGAGAGGTATTCCCCGCTCTTTCCCCTATGCCGTTAATGGTCACTTCGGCCTGACGGGCCCCGGCCCTGATTCCGGCCAGGGTATTGGCTGTTGCGAGGCCAAGGTCGTTATGGCAATGGACGCTGAGAATCGCCTTGTGAATGTTGGGCGTGTGTTGCCGAACATAAGTGATTAACTCTGAATACTCGTCAGGCAACCTGTAACCCACCGTGTCCGGGAGATTGACGGTCGTTGCTCCCGCCTCAATGACCGCTTCAAATGCCTTACAGATGAAATCCCTATCGGTTCGGGTGCCGTCTTCCGAGGAAAACTCTACATTATCCGTAAAAGACTTGGCATACCTAACAGCCTCAACAGCCTCCTTGAGGGCCTCCTCACGAGTCATATTCAGTTTGTGTTCAAGGTGGATGTCGGACAGAGCGATAAAGGTATGAATCCTTGGCTTGACAGCATCCTTAATCGCTGCCCATGCCTGGTCGATATCATCCTTCGAGGTCCTGGCAAGGGCGGTTACCTCTGTCTTCTCAAGCTTATGGGCGATCAATGTCACTGCCTCATGATCGCCTGGGGAGGAAGCAGGAAACCCCGCCTCAATGGCGTCAACGCCCAGTCTTTCCAGTTGCATGGCCAGTCGCATCTTTTCAGCTGCGTTCATAGTGGCTCCGGGCGACTGCTCACCGTCCCTGAGGGTCGTATCAAAAATAACTACTCGATCGTTCATGGAATAATCTCCTTTTTTTTGTTGTTCCGATTTTCGGTATCGGCTTACCGTTCACACTCAACCACTGACGAGATTATTCTCAAGGGTACGTCGCAGATGCTCTCTTGACAGAGAATCTGCGACGATTTTGCCTCCCCTACATTCCATCATTTTCCTTCCTATCCTTTCACGATTTTGAGAGCCTGTATTGCACACTATCCACGAGTGCCTGCCAACTTGCTTCAATGATATTTTCCGAAACGCCTATGGTAGACCATATTTCACCGGTATCCCTCGATTCTATCTGAACCCTTACCTTGGCGGCCGTTGCATCGCTGCCGTCAATGACTCGCACCTTGAAATCTACAAGCCCCATCTCCTTAATTTCCGGAAAAAACTTGGTCAGTGCCTTTCTCAGGGCATTATCAAGGGCGTTGACAGGACCGACCCCTTCGGCCGCTGTGATCTCTTCCTCTTGACCTACTGAAATCTTGATGGTCGCGTGGGAGGTACTCGGGGTTGACCGATTTTTCTCAATGGTCACCCTTAATGATTCAAGGACAAAGGGTTCTTTGAATTGACCGGTTATCTTTTTGATCAGGAGTTCCAAGGATCCTTCCGCAGAATCAAACTGGTATCCTTGGTCTTCCATTTTTTTTATTTTGCTGACTATCTTTCGACTCTCCTCTCCATTTTGGTCCAGCTTGATTCCCAGTTCCCGGCTTTTGTACTCGATATTGCTTTTTCCAGAAAGGTCGGAGACAAGCACACGTCGTCTGTTACCGACCTGTTTCGGATCAATATGTTCATAAGCAACAGGACTCTTCTGGATCGCGCTCACATGTACGCCCGCCTTATGGGCGAAAGCACTTCGCCCTACAAAAGGTCTTTGGTTAAAGGGCGGGACATTGGCGACTCCACTCACAAAACGGGAAAGCTCTGTGAGTTGCTGCAGCTTCTGCGGCGGAACACATCGGTACTCCATCTTGAGTTGGAGATTGCCGATCAATGATATCAGGTCCACATTTCCACATCTTTCCCCATATCCATTAATCGTCCCCTGGACTATTGAGGCTCCTGCTTCAACCGCCACGAGTGAATTGGCAAGGGCCAATCCACAGTCGTTGTGCGCGTGGATTCCCAGAGGGACCGTACAGTGGGCCGTGACATCCTGAAAGGCCCTCAGGATATCCCCTGGCATGCTGCCCCCGTTGGTGTCACACAAAACGATCATATCAGCGCCCCCCTCTTGGGCTGCATCCAACGTCTTGAGGGCATATTCGGGGTTATGCCTGTATCCATCAAAGAAATGCTCCGCGTCGTAGATCACTTCCCGGTCCGCCCTCTTCAGGTAGGCGATCGATTCATAGATCATGGAGCGATTTTCTTCCAGACTCACCTCAAGGATCTCGGAGACCTGAAAATCCCAACTCTTGCCGAATATGGCGACAGTCTCAGTTTCCGTACTCAAAAGTGCCGCCAGATTCGGGGCATTTTCCGTGCGGGTGCCTGCCAACCGGGTGCTTCCAAAAGCAACGATGTTTGCGTTCTGAAAGACCGTTTTACGAGCCATTTCAAAAAACCGGGCATCCTTGGGATTAGAGTCAGGCCATCCACCCTCGACATATTTCATTCCGAACTCGTCGAGCTTGTGGGCTATTCGAAGTTTATCTTCGGCAGAAAGGTTTACCTGCTCACCCTGTGTTCCATCTCTCAAGGTCGTATCATAAATGGCTATGTGCCTGGACATGGTCTCACCGCCTTTTCTGCAAAAAAAAACCGTTATCAGGCTGGCCTGATAACGGTTTCTAATCGAATGAACAAACTATGTCATTATCAGGCCCGGGCGTGGAAGCTTGCCCAAAACAAGGAGAAGCAATAGGGATTGGAGGAGCCCTATTGCGGCGATAATGACGATAATGTTGCGGTTCATAGTAATCATAATAAAATCGTGCTCGTTTTTAATTTAATAAAATACTCTAAACAATCCCATTTAACATGTCAAGAGTTTTTTTAGACTATTGCGATACCTTCATGGGCCCTCTCATTGATCCGTTCCATATTTCTCTCTCAATGTCTTGATCATTTCTTGAAGGGGCCTGTCTTTTAACACTCCCTGCTCATGCCGAGAGTCTCCATCCATTCCCGGTTCTTCTCCCCCCTCAAACAGCGAATCTTCAAGAGGAATATTGACCTGCACTCCCGTGACCACGGACTTGACATCGAACTCCTCTCCAAGGAACAGGTTGATCTTACCCGGAAACCATCTCTTCAGCCTCGTCCGGTAATCATCAAATTTCACGCTCACGGTTTTCCATTCCGAATCTCTCAGGTATCTGTACCTCAGAAAGAGTGGGAGAAATCGTTCTTTTTCGATGATAAGGATCGGATCATTGCCGTATTTGTTGCCCACCCTATAGCCGATGATTCCCTCCAGACGGGTGAAGGATACAACTTCCGTATTGATACCCATCTCTGAGAGAAGCGCGATGAGACGGGTTTTATCATTGGCCATAAACAATCTGTAAAAAGAAGCATCTATTACCGGCGGATCCACACCAACACCATCCGGAGAGAGCTTGTCTGTTCCGGGACGGCCCGTTATCGCCGATCGAATGAAGTGAGGGGATTTTGCCGATATTTTTTCCTCCCAAACCAAGGCCTCGGAACCATCTTCCGCGTTAATCAAACGGCTTGTTTGGGTGACGATAAATGTGTCGTTCCCTGAGAAATTCTCTCCCATCAATCCTGCGAGCTGTTCGATAGGCATGATATAGGCCTGCGTATCCATACAAACAATAAGGTTCATGGGTATGGCAATCACCAGGATAGGAATCCACGCGCTGAACCGTCCTATACTGGACCGTGGATAGGATGAAGTCCTTTCTTTTAAGTGGTTGGGTCTTTCACCGGTCACTGTAAGTCCCCTTCCCGCTCTGCAACTTCCATTGCCGCGGCACGCCTCGGGAGTCGCGTCAGCCAATGCCTTCTCCATTAATCCGGCCGGACATGACGCCTTTGACCCTCTCCATCAACTCGACGATGTTTCTCTTACTATAGGAGCCGAGAGGAATGGGCCGAGCAAAATGAATCTCAAAGGAACCTCGGTTGATTCTGAGACTCCCTTTCGGCACAATGCGATAACTATTCTTGATTGTGACAGGGACAATGTCACAGCCCGATTTCAAGGCAAGGTTGAATCCCCCTTTCTTGAAATCTTGAAGCCTGCCGTCAACGCTTCGGGTTCCCTCGGGGAAGATAAGTATGGAAATCCCCTCCCGTGCCTTTTCTGCGGCTTCTTTCATCCCCTTTATTGCCTTTCTCGGATCTTCTCTTGAAATACTGATATAGCCGGCCCTCTTCATGCAGAATCCGAGTAAAGGAATCTTCATCAACTCTTGCTTCATGATGAATTTGAAATCAACCGGCAAATAGGCCAGCAACGCCAAGATATCAAAATAGCTCTGATGATTACACATATAGATTCGAGGCAATAGGGGATCGATATTGGCCTCTCCCACGGCTCTCACCTTGATGCCGCAAACCCAGAGGATGATTTTTGCCCAGGGAACAGCACCAAAGAAATGTATTTTTCTTCCGCTCCTGTCAAAGAAAGAAAGCAGAATTACCCACAAGCACATGATAATGCTGTATATTGCTATAAATGAATTGAGGCTGATAAACCTTACCATAATATTAAAGGTATCTTGAAAGACTTCAGGGATGTATGGGGCTTCAGGGACTCTGAAGCTTTTTGCACTATCGTGTTGACCTATCGAGCAGGTAGCGTAACAGCCTTGGTCCCGCATGCGCTCGTGCGCTGCCTATAAGAAAAGAGGAACCGGTTAGGTTCCTCTTAAGAATATTTGGCCGCCATGACCTGCGCGACTATCAACTCTCCTTCTCAATCAAGAACTTAGAAGGATTGACTAACCCGTTTTATTATTTCGTCCTGAACCCCTTTGCTCAGATCCACGAAATAGGCACTGTAACCTGCCACCCTTACGGTGAGATTCGCATGATTCTCCGGGTGTTCTTGCGCGTCATGCAACTCCTCATCGTTCACCACATTGAACTGGATGTGGTAATTTCCCATGTCAGACCATGTCTTTAGGTAGGCGGCAAACTGCTCTTTATTTTCTCCCTCAAGAAATTGGGGCATAAACCTCTGATTGGCAAGTTCGGCAAATACCGGTTTCACCTTGCTCATAGACTTGATCACAGCAGTAGGTCCGCTGGTACTCCAGTCAGGATAAGGTGAGAGACTCCCGTCGGCAAGAGTCTCTTTTGCCATTCTCCCATTGGGAAAAGCGCCGATTTTGCGACCCCAGGGATAGTACGCCCCGGCAATGCTCCCATCTATGGTATAGGGAATGTCCCAATAGCCGACAATTTTCGCCACTTCCTTCTGCGTACGGTGCTGTACCTCTTTGAGCAGGAGATCGACATAATCATCGTCGTTTCCGAATTTCGGTGCCTCTTTCAACAATCTTTGGCGGAGGTCTTCCCTTCCTTCAAAGTTGTTCTTGAGAGCATCTAGCATCTCTTCCCATGTCAGCACTTTGTCGTCAAAGACAAATTTCTTTATGGCCGCCAGAGAATCAGCAATATCAACGGTTCCCGTAATAATTATCATGGGATTGACCGACCATTTCTTTCTTTCACATTTCGTGGCATTCCCCTTTTCAATATTGCCGTCAAAAAGGACCGAGAAGTAGGGCCGTTGTACATATTGACTCATTATATCCTGGCCCATATCGTCGATTGCGGCCATCTTCTCCGCAATAAACCTCACCTGCTGGAGATAGGCCTGCATAATATCCTCGGTGTTGGTAAAGGACATTGGATCGGGCGTCCGGCAACCAAGTTGCTTCTGGGTAAAGACATCCCAACCTTCACTCAAGGCGAGATCAAAGCATTTTCCCAGGCTCAAAACCCCTGGATCAGGCGTATAGACCCCAACAAATTTTCCCGTAACAGCCCAGCCCACGCAGGCGGGGATAGTGTAGTTGCGGGCCTCCTCAAGGGGGATATCATAACCCTCCATCATATCCAATGCACAGGCATCATTGAAAATCGCCGGGTACCCGAGGCCGACCCGAATACAATCGATCACCTTGGAGATAGTGTCGGGGTTTGCCTTGTCATGATACCTGAAAACCAAGTTGGTTAATGGGTTCTTGACTGCCATGGCAGCGTCAAGAACAATGTGAGTCAATTCATTACATGCATCTTCTCCATCTTTGGTCACACCTCCAATCATGACATTTTGAAGCATGGACCCACCGCTGAAGATTCCGTGCTGTTCGCGGGGAAGGACCCTCCCCATCTCCTCCATTTTTATCAGGAGAGCCTCGCACAACTCTTGAGCCCCCCGCCTATCGATCCTGCCCTCTTCCAGGTCTTTCTCGTAATAAGGCCTGAAAAGGACATCCCACCTGGCGCCGCATCCCTGACTCCTGTATTCAATCAAGTAGGCGACGATATAACTCAGCACATAAGCCTGCATGGCCTCGTGGAGAGTCCTGGGAGGATTCGCCGGCACGTGAGCACAGATCTCGGCGATCTTCTCCAGATCCTTCTTTCTTTGTGGATCTGCTACGGCCTCCGCCATCTCCCCCGCCTTTTGAGAGAATCTCTCGGCAAAACGGATGACACCTTGACAGCTTATTTTCATGGCCTCCAGATCAATGAGTTGTTCGATATACTCCTTTGTATCGATATCCTTCATGCTCTTTTTGAGTTCAGCCAGCCTATTATCGATCTGCTCGATAATCCCATTCAGGCCTAATTGAAGCAATTTTTCATTATCAGGCACGGGGACCCCTAAGCCGGCGCTGAAATTGTTGCTTGTACATATTGTATTGAATCGAGTTGAAAACCTTACATAATCCTTCAGGTCCTCCGGCATAACCTTCAAGACCCTATCCTCTATGGAAATGCCTTCCCAGTAGGCGCAGATCTCTTTGATCTCCTCAACCTCTTCCTCTGTGGTGATATCCCTGAAAACATTATCCAGGCCCTCTTCTATCTCTCTTGCCGATAATTCAGGGTAAAAGACCAATCCTTCGGGGATTGAGGCCCAGTAACCTGCGATAAGCTCATTATCCCTTATACAGATGGTCATATTTTCAAGGATGTGAGCCAAGGCTTTTGCCCGTCTTAAGACTTCAGGCTCACCTTCTGTCTGTTTGTACGACTCCGTCAAGAAACGCGCTCTCTCCACACAGAGCCTGACTCCCGGTCTGTACGTGTGTTGTGCCGGGCGTCCTTCTATCTTTTTCACAACATGACCTTTTGGGATGATATCGTTCTTCAGTTCTTCTGTCCGTTGAGTTGCAAATCCGCTCATTTTGATCCTCCCTTTTTAAGGTTACTGAAACGCTCAGGTCTTCTCCGAAACCAGAAAGGTATTCGGATCAAGCCTAATCAATGTTTTCGAGATCTCAGTGCTGTCATGATCCTTCAGCAGTCTCAAAAAGACCCCTTCGGCCTGTGGTTGTAGCTGGATAATAATGCTAAAAAACTCCTCAAATTCATGACAGGGATAGGGTACCCCCCTTTCATTGACATCGTTGATATGGCGATGAGACAGGGCCGAAAGCCACACTTCCAACTGGAATTCGGCAGCGATCTCTTTGAGACCCTGAAAAAGGGGCTTTCCTCCACTTTTGAAATCAAGTCCATCAATAATGAGTGAACGGGCCTGGAACTGGAGCGACTCTCTCAGATTTTTTAGATTGGCGAGGAGACGCTTTATATCAAAACTCTGATTCATAAAGGCCAGAATCATTCTATTCGCTTCGACCAGGGCATGGGCCTCACTCTCATCGGCTCGATTTAACGACTTCGTCTGCTCACCCAAAAGCACCCTATAATATGATATCACCTTTTCGGGACCCTCTTCAAGAGATACGTGTACCAATTTTTCGTTGCGGAGAATCTTATCAAGGGCGATCTGTATGAGACAGGCGGTCTTCCCAACTCCGGCCCTGGCAACAAGAACGCCAAGATTTCCGGCACCCAATCCTCTTTGAACGGAATGGTCGAGGATTTTTAAGGGACTGACGGTACTAAAATCACTCATTAGCTTTCGCTCCTTTTATTGATTTGGTTCTCAATTGTTTTTTGATGTCTTCGGCTAAGGCTGTCGGGATCTTTGCATATTTGGAAAACTCCATGGCAAACTCGGCCTTTCCTTGGGTCAAGGACCGAAGCGTAGTCGCGCAACCGAACATCTCGCCCAGAGGGACTTCCGCCTCTATTGTGGAGAATGTGCCCTCTTCCGCGGAACTCGTAATAAGGCCCCGACGCTGGTTCAGGAAAGACATGACATTGCCCTGAAATTCAGTAGGACATTCGACTGAGACCCTCATAACCGGCTCAAGGAGGACCGGCTTGGCCTTCGAATAAGCCTGCTTAAAAGCACCGATGGCGGCAAAGGTAAAGGCCTTTTCGGAGGAGTCCACGCTGTGTGCCCGACCATCGTTAACCGTCACCTTCATCCCCACGACTGGAAACCCGGTCATAAGTCCTTTCTCCAAACAGGACTGGAAACCCTTATCCACCGCAGGTAAGAACTCAGTAGGAATGGCCCCTCCCTTAACCTCGTTGACGAATTCGTAATCTCCCGTAGGGGAGGGCTCCAGAAAACCGGCCACCCGTCCATACTGGCCGGCACCCCCTGTTTGCTTCTTGTGGATATAGTCGAACGAGGCCTTTGAGGTAATCGATTCCCGATAGGCCACCTGGGGAAGCCCTGTGGTCACGGCCGCATTGAATTCCCTTTTCATCCTCTCGACATAGACTTCCAGGTGGAGTTCCCCCATACCGGATATGATGGTTTCACTCGACTCGTGATCGACGTGATATTTGAATGTGGGGTCCTCCCTCACAAATCGACTGAGTGCCTTGCTCATATTCTTTTCGGCTTTGGCGTCTTCGGGGGTCACGGCGAACGATATAACCGGCTTGGGTATAAACATGGATGACATATTGTACCTGATGCGTCCGTCGGTGAACGTATCTCCCGAATAACACTCCACCCCGAAAATTGCCACAATATCTCCGGGATGGGCGGTCTTTATTTCCTCCATCTGATCGGCATGCATCCTCACCAGTCTTCCCACCTTGATCCTCTTCCGCGAACCGGTGATAACCAAAGAATCCCCTTTGGTTATAGATCCTTGGTAGACCCTGAGGTAGGTCAACTGCCCATACGGCGTTACCTCCAGCTTAAACGCGAGAGCCACGGTAGGCATTTCAGGATCACTGTATAGGGGAACCTCTTCCTCTTCCAGGTCAAGATCAAGGGCCACATTCTTCACCTCATCCGGTGCGGGCAAGTATCTGTTGACGGCGTCCAGTACAGGCTGAACTCCAACGTTCTTGTAAGCCGATCCCATCAGCACGGGCGTTAATTGGCCTGACAGAGTTCCAGCCCTTATGGCATCATGAATCAGATCTTCCGTGACCCTCTCCTCCAGAATCGCTTCGGTCAATTCATCAGAAAACATGGAGACCTTATCAAGAAGTTCTTCTCTCTTGGCCTCGGCCTCATCCATGAACTCATCGGGAATCTCCGTAAATCGAACATTTTCACCATTCGGACCTTCGAATAGGTTCGCCTTCATCGAGATCAAATCCACGACTCCCCTATGTCGTCCCTCCAGTCCGATAGGAATCTGCAGGAAGGCGGCATTATGCTTCAAATTCTGAGACAACTGATCCTTCACCCTGTAAGGGTTTGCACCGGAACGGTCACATTTATTGATAAAGGCGATCCTTGGCACTTTGTAGCGTTTCATCTGACGGTCTACCGTAACCGATTGGGATTGGACCCCTCCCACGGCACAGAGAATAAGAATAGCACCATCCATGACCCGAAGAGTCCTCTCGACTTCGATGGTGAAGTCCACATGCCCGGGAGTATCGATGATATTGATCTTGTGCCCCTTCCATTCACAATGAGTGGCCGCAGAGGAAATTGTTATGCCTCTCTCCTTCTCCAGCTCCATGGAGTCCATGGTGGCACCCACACCGTCCTTTCCCTTCACCTCATGGATAGTCGAGATCCTTTTCGTGTAATAGAGAATCCTCTCGGTCAGGGTAGTCTTACCCGAATCAATGTGGGCGCTTATTCCTATGTTTCTTATCTTCTTAATTTCTTCCACAATCCAATTCCATGTATTTAATATCAAATCCTTTCTGAAGCTTATTAGGGTCATCATGTTACATGGGCAAAGGGAAAAACACAATATGATATTTACATGGGCAAATCCCATGTGATAATTTCTTATTCGACGCAGAACAGTTGTCCAATTCTAATTATTAATCTATCCAAAAAAAGGAGGGACAGACATGAGGTTAGAGGGGAAGGTCGCAATTGTAACGGCGTCAGCCGGGGCGGGCATTGGAAAGGCCGCGGTATGGGCCATGGCCAAAGAGGGCGCGAATGTGGTGGTGACGGATATGCATGAGAAGAGAATCAAGAGCGTCGCGGAAGATATCAAGTCCCAGACCGGGCGGGACACCTTATCGGTCTTATGTGACGTATCCGAGAAAGATCAGGTGGACCACCTGGTAGGAGAGACGCTCAAGAGGTTCGGCAGGATAGACATATTAGTCAATAATGCCGGAAGGGAGGTCCTCGCCCAGATAAAGGATATGACGGACGAACAGTGGAATACCGTTATCGATGTATGCCTCAAAGGCACATTTTACACTTGCAGGGCTGTCTTACCGAAAATGATCGAACAAAAAAGCGGTAGTATCATCAACATCTCATCCATTGCTGGGTGGATCGGTACGAATGATGGTGAGGCCCATTACTGCGCTGCAAAGGCCGGGGTCATGGCATTTACCAAATGCCTGGCCAAGGAGGTGGCGCGATACGGCATAAGGGCGAATACTATAGCACCGGGGCTCATCATGAATGAGTTCTTGCGCCGCATATATCCTCAAGAATTCTTTGAAAAGGCAAAGGAGATGATCCCCCTGGGAAGAGAAGGAGAACCGCAAGATATTGCGAACGCCATACTCTTTCTGGCATCATCCGAATCCAGCTATATGACCGGTGAAACCATGTGTTTGAGCGGAGGCATGTATATGAAATAGCGCCTCCATGCTTACCCGTAATCATGCGGCGTTGGCTTTTCCAACGCCGCCGTAGGCTCTCCGGAGGATAACCTCCTATCCTCTCCTTGAATCGATCATTTCGTAGAGCGCTTCCAGTCTGGTCTCTATTTGAGAGTCTGAGATCATGGCAGCGTCAATCATATCCCCTTCGATAATAACACCCGGCACACCATGCTTCTTATCCAGCACGTCTATGACGTCGGGTTGGGAAAGGTTCATGACCCTACAGGATTTGGAGGAAAACATGAGCAACCCGTCGATGGAGTAATCCTCTATCAATTCGCTTATCAGTTCTACAGTCCCATTTGGAGAGAAACTATAGACCAGATGACTCTCAGGACCGTAGTAAAGATCGGCCCATGTCTCAACAGGGTGTTCCGGGTCGATTAACTCGGGATGGGGAAAAAACTCCCAGGGATACCTTCCACATAGACAAACCGCACCATGAGGTGTGAATTTCCGCATAAATTTCCCCAGAAAGGCCCAGGGAAGCCACCCATCCCAATAGAGCCTGTATTTCTCTCCGTCCGGGGCCAGGGCGGGAATCCCCTTCTTCTTCCTTTCCTGCAGCTCCGCAAGTAGTTTTTTATAATAGTCCACCCCCGCAGGATTCCCCATGAGGTAAAAGACAGGGGCTATACTTACCCCGTAATCCCAGAGTGTCCAGAGAGACGGTTTTTCTTTAAAGAACTCCCAACATTCATTTCTAAGGGTGGCCACTTCCTTCAGTACGGTCAAGATTTCACTCATGCGATCATAATCGAAGGGTCTCCCGCACACCTCTTCAATAGTGGGTATCACCACCTCGTTAAACTGATTGTACACATACTCCCTTATACGCGGCATATCTTCGAGGTTATGGACGCTTGGGAGATCGATCGGCAATACCCTGATCCCGAATCGACGACTCAAGCCCTCTGCGTAATGAGACATTTCAGGACAAAGACGGCCCGCAACCATGAGATCCGGCATGGGAAGTAGGGCCTGTTCTTTAATAGGGATCCCTCTGGCCACAGCCTCCCCCATCCCCATATGGAGGCGGTGATAAGAACAGGTCTCCGGGAGGTCCCCTGCCATCTCAGCCACCTTGAGCACCTCCTCACCTGCCCCTATACCGCCGCAATAAGCGGCATATCCAGCCATGAAATGGCACTTCATGCCCATGGCATAGGCAAAGATAAAGGTTGGTCCTGATGCCCATGCGACTTGTTCCCCCCTTTCCTTGGCCGATCGAAGATCGGCCCAATGTTTGTCCACAAGAGGTCGTATTTCATTGGTCGTTTTCAGCCGATTCACCTTGTATCTTATTGTCATTAGACACCCCCTATCATTTCCGCAAATGACTGCAATCTTGTCTTTATGGCCTCAAGCGTGATGATTTCGTGCTCTATCTGGATCATCACCTCATTAACCCCCTCTCTTTCCATTTTGCTCTTGAAATCAGGGTAATAACAGGTATGAGGTGGGCAGTACTTGACCATTAAACTGATAATACCTTTTGCGCCATTAGCTTTCATCCTTGCTATTGCCTCATCTCCCCAGTGTATGTCCCACACACCCTTGGTAGGACAAAGAGGCGTCTTCGCAAGATAGCGGTCGGCAAGTGCGGCGATCGGGTCGCCGTTCAGTGCGACCGGATTGGCAAAATATCTGGAGCCGATATACAGATCATCATCAGGGACGATCATGCCGAGGTCTTCAATAATATCCAGGATATCGAACTGTAATGTCTGACAGAGACAACCTACGGGAATAACCTTTATTTTCTCTTTTTTCGGTTCACCAGGCGCCCCTTCCATACCCTTGATAAGTTCCTTTAAAAGCTCATTGTGATCTTCCTTTAACATAAGCATGCCCGACCACACGATCTGCATCATTTCACGGGCCTTCAACACCTCGGGTCTTTCTCTCCTTATCTCATAGACCCTTTCCAGGAGTTTTCTGTTTTCATTGTATATCTCAATACTCTCCCTCAAATCATCATCCTTTACCACGGTTCCTCCGAACGCCTCCAGGGAGTTTTTAAAAGATTCGAGCTCTTTGAGTGTAAAATTCCTTGTGGCATTGCCGGGATAAAGGGCAGGGAGATAAAGGATTTTGAGATAGTCCGGTTTCACATGTCTTTTCATTATAAAAGGGAACTCCCCCGCCTGTAGACACTGCCTCACATGAAAGGCCATGCCATCCATAAACCCCAGTTTCCCCCTTACGGCGTCATCGACAAAACTCCTGGTGATACCACAGTCATAAGGGGGCACATGGGCATGTCCCCACGTTACCGGCTCATTGCCTCTCCACATCACTACGGGGATCATCCCGGCAGCGTGGATCATCTCCTCCGGAATGTGCATAGGGAAGCACCCGACGACCTTTTTCCCCTTCTCCTCTTTATGTTGTGAAACATAGGCATAGGGATCGGAGGTAATCTCATTGATTCTTCTCAATACATTTTCCATAGCACACCTCTTTCTATTGTTTGAGATAAGGACTTCATCGCTCGGTGTCCACCGTCTCTTCCAATCGTCTTTGTTTTATCATACTATCGTTGAGTTCGATTCGGATACAATTCGATATAATGCAGCGTCAATGTTGAGACAGAAATGTGATCAGGCTCAGCCACAAAAGCTGGTCAGGGGAGGCACCAAGGGTGCTGGGCTATGACAAATATGGCGTCACTTTCCAGCGTTCATATTATAGGTAAAAAAGTCTCAGACAAAAAGGGTATTCTAACCCAACCATCGTTTTCTGCGCTTGTAATGCTTAACATGTCGGTAGCTCTTCCGCTGTCCCACACGGCTCAAACCGAGGTAGAATTCTTTAATATCTTCGTTTTCTTTGAGACTTTCTGTCGGCCCATCTAGAACTACCCGGCCTGTTTCCACGACATAGGCATATTCTACCAATGAAAGGGCTATCTTGGCATTCTGCTCCACGAGAAGGAGTGTGGTCTTTTCTTCTTCATTTATCTGTCCTAGGATCTCGAATATACCCTTTACCAGAAGTGGAGACAAACCCAGAGAGGGCTCGTCAAGAAGCATCAACCTGGGATGCGCCATGAGGGCACGGCCTATCAATAGCATCTGCTGTTCACCACCGGAAAGATATCCGCTGGTCTGGCCGCTTAATCTCTTGAGAACCGGAAAATAGTAATAGACCGATTCAATGTCCTTTCTAATATTCCCCTTCTGCCCCTTGCAGGCAAAACTACCGACCCTCAAGTTTTCTTCAACAGTGAGATGCTCAAAGATCCTTCTGCCTTCCATCACCTGGATGATACCGTATTTGACAATGTTTTCCGGATCTTGGTTGTCAATCCTCTCACCATCGAACATGATGTTGCCGTCCGTTACCTTACCCAATTCGGTGCTCAACAATCCTGAAATCGCTTTGAGGGTCGTACTCTTCCCGGCCCCGTTTCCTCCAAGCAGCCCGACAATGTGTCCTTCATCCACCTGCAGTGAGAGTCCTTTGAGTACCAGAATCACATTGCTGTATTTCACCTCGACATTATTCATTGAAAGCATGCCTTTACACCCCTTCGAAGGATTCACATATACGGTTTCTCTAAACCTTTTACTTCATTCGTTCATGATCCCAGATAGGCGTCAATCACTTTTGGATTGGATATGATTTCATCTGGAGAACCCTCGGCAATCTTGCAACCGAATTCAATCGCTATAAGGCGGTCGACAATATCCATGATCACTTCCATGTCATGCTCAACCAGAAAAATAGGTATGTGACTCTGTTCGAAAACGTCCAGGAAATACCTGGCCATATCCTCCTTCTCTTCCACATTCATTCCGGCCATAGGTTCATCCAACAAAAGGACTTTCGGCTCCAGGGCAAGAGCCCGGCCCAACTCCACTTTCTTTCTTTGACCATAAGGAAGGGTGCCCACGATCTTTTTCCGAATCGATTCCATTTCCAACAGATCGATGATATCTTCCACAATATTTCTGTGCCTTATCTCTTCATTTCGAGCCGGTCCGAAGAAGATCGATTCCATCAAGAAATTCGAACGCATCTTGATGTGCCTGGCCGCCATAAGATTGTCCAGGACCGTCATGCCCGCATAGAGTTCAATCTGCTGGAAAGTGCGAGCCACACCCAATTCGGCAATCTTGTGAGACTTCACGTCTGTAATACGTTTTCCATCAAAATAGATATCTCCCTTTTGTGGATGATAAAACCCGTTGATACAATTGAGGACACAGCTTTTTCCGGCACCGTTAGGGCCTATAATCCCAAGGATCTCATCCCTTTTCATTTCAAAACTGAAATCGTTCAGGGCTGTAACACCACCAAATGTCAGGGTAAGATTCTCACATTTCAGTATGGCGTTGTCGTTTTCTATGCTGATCATCTTTTCACTCCGGGACATAATTTTCAGTCTAATACGGCCACTCTCATGGTTGTCTTAATGACCCCTTTTCTCCCATCTTCATACCCAATTTCCGTCTCTACCAGAATCTCTGACCGGTCCCCATAAATGCCGTCAATAAGTTCCTTATACTTCTTTTCGACATAAGCGCGTCTCAGTTTTCTTGTCCGTGTCAACTCCTCCTCGTCAGGATCAAATTCCTTATACAGGTTGACATATTTTTTCACCTTCATGTTATCCGGTAGAACCCTGCTGGCGCCTTCAATCTCCTTCCGTATCAATTCATAGACCTCTGTTTTTTGCGAGAGATCTGTAAATGTCGTGTAGTTGATTCGGCTCTTTTCAGCCCACCGGCTCACATTTTCATAGTCTATCTGTATAATCGCCCCAACATAATCCTTATCAGGCCCCCCTGTGACAATAACATCCTTTATATAAGGGCTGAATTTGAGGGACCCTTCAATATATGAGGGAGAAAACTTTTCTCCCCCCCTCAACTGCATCATATCCTTTACCCTATCCAGGAAAACCATATGCTTATCTTTGGTGAAGATAGCCGCGTCTCCGGTATAGTAAAAGCCATCCTCCTTAAAAACTTTGGCAGTGGCCTCGGTTTTCCCATAATACCCCGGGGAAAGCTGATCGCTTTTGACGGCCACTTCACCCTCTTCGGTTATTTTGATTTCAACTCCTGGCAAGAGGGGACCAACCGTCTCGAATTGAATATCATCATCCTCATGGAGTGTAATACCACCCCCCTCAGTGATGCCGTAAAACTGTTTGAGATTGACCCCTATCGCCCTGAGGTATTTGAAATTACTGGGACTGAGAGGCCCTCCCCCTGTATAAGCATACCTCGTTCTGAGTAAACCTATCTTGCTCAATAGCGGTCTGAATACCGAAATATAGGCAAGGCCGAAGAGGATTTTCCAATAAATATTGGCCCCTTTCTTGTCCTGCTGAAGCTCCACGCGTTTATATCCGATAGGCAATGCAAGACGGTAGAGGAGCCTCTTCTCCGGTGAGGAATCGAGCATCTTTCCCTGGATCGTCGAAGTAATACTTTCCCACAATCTCGGATTGAACATAAGAATATAGGGGCCGATCTCCCTGATATTCTCATTAACCGTCTCCGGTTCTTCAGGGAAATTAATGACAAACCTGCGGGCCAGCCCGCCCGCCACACCCATAAACTGTTCTGTGGCCCAGGCAGGCGAGATATAGCTCAGATAGTTGCATCCCTCCGGCCAGGCATCACGGCTCATCCATGCCTCAAGGGCGCTATAGGTATGCTTGTGTGTCCAAATCACCCCCTTTGGCTTGCCTGTCGTGCCCGAGGTATAGTTCAAGAAGGTCATATCATCATCCTGAACCTTCTTTATATTCTCTTCAAATAAACCTGGGTGTTCCTGATCATACTTCCTTCCCAAAGCCCTCAAATCATCCAGACTCATCAGCCACAAATCTTCATAGGACCAAAGGCCTCTTTCGTCCCAATAAATGACCTTTTCAACAGGAACGGAGTCCTTGATTTCGAGCATCTTGTCAACCTGTTCCTGATCCTCGGCAAAGACAAACTTGGCACCTGAATCATTTATGATATACTCAATTTCCAAATCTTTGGAGTCAGCATAAATCCCCAACACAACCGCCCTGCAACACAAGGCCGCCACCTCGATCCAGTAATACTCCGGCGAATTCTCGCCTATGACTGCAATCTTATCGCTTTTTTCCAGGCCGAGGCTCATGAGCCCTAATGAAATTTCTTTGACGCTGAGAAAGTATTCACTCCAGGTAATCTCATTCCAGATACCACGATCCTTGACCCTCATGGCAACGTTATCACCATATCTTTTGTAGTTCTTCAGCATAAAACTGGGTAGGTTGATTTCCTCAGGCATAGAATCACCTCTTCATTATTACTGTACACGCCATTTTCCCCTCCTGTTCCGGTCTCTCAGATAGATGTGGGATCGACCGCAATCAGGAGGAGGAGTAACAGCTATCGGAATGTTATTTCCTGAATTCTTTAAAGGCCTCCGGTTTGTGAAAGGGGAGCTTCAGGAGCTTCGGCTCGCACCGAACATGCTTCCCGTTGACAACCTTTATGATCGACGCAGTAGTACCACCCATGGTCAAAGGATTCGCATCGGTAAAATCCAGAGGTCCGCTCATACCGGGAGGTGCGTCGATCTTCCCCATTCCCTGAAGCGCCGCAAGCACATCCTGATGGGTCATTGCGGAGGCCCCCACCTTATTGGCCGCACTGTCAAAAGCCTTATGGATCAACCACATGTACCACCAGCCAGCGGCATTAGCCAGTTCATACTTGTTGAAATTATGGTATTTGTTCGTTGCCGCGACCATCTCCCTGGCAGCTTCGGTATCGGCATTGTGATCGCCGAAGTACACCCCATACAGGCCTTCAGCAGCCTTGCCGGCCAGTTCCGTGATAACATAGGTCCCTGACACGGCAGCGGAAGATATGAATTTAATCTTCTTGGTAAGGCCGAGTTTATAGGCGTCTTTCATCAGGGGGACCAGCGTACTTGCAATCGTGCCTGCGAAAATCAAATTAGCTCCGTTTGATTTTAGTTTCAAAAGTTCCGGGGTGTATTCACCGGGCGCAAGCGGCACTTCGGCATGGCCGACAACTTCTACCTGCATATCACGGGCGAACTTTTGAATTCCGGCCCAGTCATCCCTGAAACACCCTATCGGTTGGAGTATGGCCCCTATCTTTATCGGTCCAATGCCTCCCTCTTTTTCCCAATTCTCTTTAAACCACTTTATCCAGGCCCCGGCCATAAGGGTGTAGTCCCCAAGAGGTGAGAACTGCGTCGTCGGTCTCGTGTTCACCGCGACACTTCCTGCGGCCACCATCGGCATGTTGTCTTCCATCAGTTTTGGCTTCAGGGCCTCCTGTATGGCCGACATGGAAGAGCAGGTCATCAGGATGTGGGGATCTTGTCGGATCCTGGCGTACCCGGTCAGGACCTTTTGAATATTGTACTGGTTATCATGGGCAATCACCTCCACCGGGATACCTCCAACACCGCCGTCCCTTTCATTGACAACCTTCCAATAACTGTCAATTGCGTACCATATGGGTCGATAATGGCTTGATGCCGGACCGGTCATGGCCAGGGTGTTCCATATTTTTATGGACTTTCTCTCAGCACTGACATCACTGATTATACCCATCCCGAAGAAAAACGTCGCCACCAGCACCGAAATAAGGCATGCTCTCATGGTCTTTCCCTTCCATTCTTTCATATCTCTCCTCCTTGTTAGCATTTGGTTGAAGTTAGACCGAACTTATGTGCTGAACAACGGCCGCGATGCCCCAAAGGGACAAAACCTTCGTAGGTCATTCCAACTCCATATCTCTCCTGTTTGCTCGGCCGACAACCAGCGCCTCAGTTCTATCCGAGCATCTCAATACGCAAAGGGGTGCAGTCTGTAGTAGTTCTTGAATATCTCCCATCGATGAGCCCATCCCCTCGGCTCATAGATCAAGAAGAAGATGACAACCAAACTGAATGTGATAGGTCCCAGGGATGTACTGACATTAATGGAGAGTGAAGGAAAAAGGGATCCGATCAGCGGTGTCAAAAGAAGAGCCATCTCTTCCAGGACCTTGATGAAGACCGTCCCAAAAACAGCGCCCATGGTACTGCCCATACCTCCCACGATCAGCATCCCCAGTACCCATACGGATTCCATGAGACCAAAGTGATCGACGCTGGCCCTTCCCACGGTATGCGCGAGGAGTGATCCGGCAATACCGGCGTAAAAGGAGCTTATGGCAAAAGCGAGCAGCTTGTATTGAAATATATTGATTCCCATCACCTCGGCGGCCAGATCATTGTCCCTGATAGCCACAAAGGCCCTCCCCACCCTCATCCTGCTGATGTTCTTCGAGAGATATATGAGAAAGAGCGCCACGGGTATGATCAGATAGAAGGAATTCACACTCTTGTTAAAGGTGATGTTCCCGAGAGTGACATAGGGGACTTCCAGGCCGTAATCACCGCCGCTCCACTTCATCAGTGGTCGCATAATGACCCAAATAATAATGAACTGTGCGGACAGAGTGGCCATTGCCAGATAGAACCCTTTGAGTCTTAAAGAGGGGAGCCCGAAGAGTATCCCTGTCGCGGCGGCAACCAGACCGGCACAAGGGAAGGCGATCCAGAAGTTGAAACCGTAATGATGGGTCAGGATACCTGAAGTATAGGCCCCGACAGCCATAAAGGCCGCCTGCCCCACGTTGATCTGGCCGCAATACCCGGTGACAATGTTAAGACCCAGGACAGATATAAGACTGATCGCCATAAAATCGATCATGGTAATCCAATATTCATTGGCGATAAGGGGAACACAAAAGAGAAAGACAAGGAAACTGATCAACAGGCCCCAGTGCACCTTTGTCCGGACAATGGCCATGTCCTTTTTGTAGTTCATATCAAAGACGCCGCAAGGAAGATCAAACATCGCTCAAATCCTTTCTATTCGATGGAGGCCGAAGAGGCCGTGAGGCCTAAAAATGAGTATCACGATCAATATGATATAAGGGATCACCTCTTTGACACCGCCTCCTCCAAAGGACCCTAAATATCCTCCGGTCAGGTTTTCCAGGACTCCTATGAGCAAGCCGCCGATGATCGCGCCGCCAACAGACTCAAGCCCTCCGACAAGGACAGCCGCAAAACCCTTGAGGCCAAAGCTTATCAGACTGGCATCAACGCCGCTGATACTGGCCTGCAAGACGCCGCTTATTGCCGCCAGAACAGCCGCAATGGCCCAGCATAAACCGAAAACAGTCTTCACATTCAGACCGCACGATCTGGCCGCTTGATGGTCTTCGGCAACCGTCCTCATCTGCAGACCCCAGTTGCTGTATTTAAAGAGGCCGACCATAAGGCCGAATATGATAAAAATAAAAACCAGGATGATAAGATGCTGGCTGGAGATCACAAACTCTCCGAACATGATCGGTTCATCCGGAAAGATCTGAGGATAAGCCCCTGCAGGCCCTCCCCACAAAAGGTTCACAACGTTTTCCATGAGGAGGGAGAGGACCAGAGTCATCATCACAGCAGAAATAATCGGTTGTCCAATGAGAGGTTCTACAAACGTTTTTGTGACGAATAGACCTAACAGCACTGAAAATACGAGAGTGAGGGCGATCCCGGCCACCATAGGTATTCCGAACTGGACGCTCAAAGACCAGCAAAAATAGGCCCCTATCAGCATCAGCGCACCTTGGGCGAAATTAAAGACCTGCGTTGTTTTGTAAATGACAACGATGGCAAGGGCTATAAGCGCATAAACACCGCCCAACACAAGACCACTGATGACTAGTTGAATAAAGAAATACAATGAGATACCTCCTTAAAGAGAAAGACTACTTCCCCATCATCTTGATAATCTCCCGATGTTCTTTCTCCGTGACGATCTTGTAGTCTCTCCAGTCTTCGAGTCGATGAAAATCTCCATCCCTCCACTGGCCAAAGGTACCAAAATGCGCACCATAAGTGACGTCTTTTGAGAGTACGACAGGTTTCGTAAAGAGAGTATCCAGTTTGACGCCGCTCGTCAGAACGTCATAAACCGCCTGTCCATTCACCTTTTCATAACCGACCTCTTCCAGCGCCATTTTTACGGCTTGGATGGCCACTTCACTAATAGACCAACCAGCCCAGCCGCCTAAATTCAGCCGCAAGGGAGTTCTGCAGCGTGGGTAATGCTTCTTCACAATTTCATCGGCCTTTAGGACACCGGGATTCTCTCTCACGTCCTCAACCGTCATAGTCCCCATGATCTGTCCCCGGACCCCATTGCATTTCTTCTCTCCTGCCATCTTGATGGGGACTGCGTCTATTCCATTGGCGGCCAAGACCAGGCGATCCATAAGCCCTAATTTGTAAGAATCTTTAAGGACCTGGACAAGGGCCTTTGAGAGCAGAGCAGGGAAAATGACGTCCGGTTTTTTGCTCTTGATTCGCCTCAACTGGATGGATGTGTCCATTGGGACAAAGGGGAGAATCTCCATCGGTTCGATCACCTCAATGCCGAATTGTGGAGCAAAATACTTCAAGGACATGTGCCAGCTCCACGAGGCCCCGGCGTTCCAGCCGATAGTGGCTATGCTTTTCAGCCCATGCCTCTTCATCCAATCCAGGAGCGCGTACATCTGTTCGCTGTAAATGCTGCTGATTGGTGAAAAGACCCATTCCGGAGGTGTATGCATTTTTAGACTGCATGCGGTCCATAATGCGGGAATTTTCACCTCCTTGACCACCGGTTTGATCGCCTCTGCGTCCAAAGAGTTCAATCCCAAGACGGTCAAAGTCTTTGGTTCGTTCATATGACGTTTGAATATGCTTAAGGAGCGGTCGACCTTTCCTCCTGTATCCTCCCAGACATGTTTTATTTTGACGTGCTCTGTTTTATTGGTAACAGGGTCATGATACTTGATTCCTCCCTTTTCATTCGTTTCCCTGATTACCGTATCCAGAGCGTCAAAAGCGGCACCCACCCACACTACGGAATACATTCCCGTCATATCGGGAAGTGAGATGATACGAACGACCTTGTCTTCGGCGGCGGATGATTCTGAAATAGCAAGACCTAGTGAGATACAGAATACAAGTAAGACACATAACAAAAAGCAGACAGTCTTCTTCATGATTCTACCTCCTTCACTATTGTGTTTTCGTGTCGTTCAACAAAGCTTTCTCGGAACATCCTCTTTCGATTCATATTCAATAAGAGTAGGGATGGAGTCGGTAATAGTTTTTGAATAGCTCCCACCTATGATTAATTCCTCTGGGTTCAAAGACGACAAAGAGAACGACAATTAATCCGAAAATAAGTTGGGCACTGGCCGCGAATATGCTCCCCGAAAGACCTGGGAAACTCCCTGCCAAAACAGGAGAAATAAAACGGACAAACTCAGTGAGAGATACGAGAAACAGGGTCCCGAAAATGGGGCCCATTGTACTTCCCATGCCGCCCACGACCAGAAACCCTACATACCAAATCGAATCCATCAAACCAAAGGCCTCAGGATGGAGACGACCCACATAATGGGCCCACAGGCATCCGGCAATACCTGCATAAAAGGCACTAAGGAAGAAGGCCAGTAATTTGTGACCGGAAGGTCCCACGCCCATGACCTCTGCGGCGATATCATTGTCCCGGATAGCCATGAAAGCGCGCCCTGTCCTGCTACGCCCCAGATTTTTGTGCAAATAGATCATTATGAGGGTTATGGGAAAGATGAGATAGGAGTGTGCTTTGATGGAGTCTATTGAAACCCCAAAAAAACCGGGTTTACCGACTTCCATCCCCAGATACCCTCCTGAAACCGTCGGCGTATGATCAATAATCCAGATAATGATAAACTGAGCGGCCAACGTTGCCATGGCAAGGTAGAAACCCTTTATTCGGACGGCAGGACTCCCGAACACAAGGCCTGCCAAACCGCTGGAAAGGCCTGCCGCAAACAGGCAGGCAAAAAAGGGAAGACCGAGTTCACCGTAGAGTATGGCGGATGTGTATCCGCCTACCGCCATAAAGGCGGATTGGGCCAGCGCGATCTGACCACAATATCCGATCACTATATTGAGGCCGAGGACTGCGATGAGGTCGATTGCCAGATAATTGAGAATGTCAAGGAGCTTAGGGCCAAGGAATTGGGGGCCCAAAAGCACCAGAATCACAAAACCGATCAGCATGGACCAGTGTGTTTTTGTACGGACAATGGCAATATCCTTTTCATAGGTCGTGTTGAATACACCGCAGGGAAGCACTGTTATATCCTTTCAATCCGAATCAATCCAAAGAGACCGTATGGTCTTATCATGAGCAGCAGAAGCAATACTACATAGGGGAATATCTCCGCCACCCCGCCGCCGACAAAAGGATCCAGATAGCCCGCGGCCAGGGTTTCCAAGACACCCACTAAAAGACCTGCGACAATGGCACCTGCAATGGAATCCATCCCTCCAAGAAGAATCACGGCAAAGGCCTTGAGACCTATATCACTTATATTGAAGTCAAGCCCGTATAACCCGCTTATGATGAGCCCCCCGGTAGTGGCGGTTACACAGACCACAACAAGGGCAAGACGAAAAACATTTTTCAGATTTACGCCGGTAGCTCTGGCGGCCTGGTGATCTTCACTTGCGGCTCTCATCGCAAGCCCCATGTTGGTTCTTTTAAAAAACAGGCCCACCATAAGAACGACCCCTATCAATAGGATAAGGAGGATAATCTGCTCAAGAGAGACAACGAGATCGCCAATGAACAACAATTTACTTGGAAAGAGTTCGAAACTTCTTGGTTGAGGGCCCCACATCAGCAGCACTACTCCTCTCAGAAGGGCTGCCAGACCCAATGTCATCATGATGGCCGATATCAAGGGTTGTCCGGTCAAACGACGCAAGAAAGCGACTTCAATAAAGAGTCCTATTCCTGCTGACATGAGCAGGGTTGCCGAGAGGGCAATGGCAATGGAAAGACCTGCCTGGTTGATAGCGGCGTAGCACAGAAAGGCTCCCAGAAGAGCAAGTTCACCGTGGGCGAAATTCAGTATGCTGGAGGATTTATAAAGGACAACAAGACCCAGCGCAAGCACAGCATATATCGCCCCATTCATGAAACCGCTCAGAATCAACTCAATAAAGAAAGTCATGCTGACCCGTCTTAAGATTCAGAGAGAGTTACAGTCGAAAGCCGTTAGAATTGTTTTATTAGGAATAATTGCCGGTTACAATGTTATGCTGTTAATGAAGGTGGCCTGTGCGTCGACTAAGATGAGATACTGATAATACCGTTTGATGATCATCGAATAGAAACGCCCGGGTCGCGATCTGAAACCTTACGTGTTTCAGGTCAGCAGAATTAGATGTTATTGGAAGGGGTTGTGTTTCCTGATTGAACGGAGATTTTTCTTTGTGGGTTATGTTAATAACGAAATCGAGCATAATTTTTCTACTGTATCCGAAATCACGAATAAAATTTTCAGGGCATATACGGCACAAGTCAAGAAAAGCCGAGAGAGAATAGTGTATTATAAGTCTCGCTTCCGTTAAAAAATCTTCCGAAATGGGTTGCCTATTGGTTTAGGCTTTGAAGCAATCAACCTTTCGGAGGTACTCTTAGTAGGATATTGACACCTCCCTGTCAAGGAAAAAAACCAGGATCAAATTGAATCCAAGACGCAGGAGGTGTGAAACTTCATTGAAAGCTCATTGGGGGGGTGAATCCTATTGAGCGCACTCGGAAGGATCTCCCTGGAGTTTTGCCAGAGCATGGACCAACGCGGGAAACAACACAGAGAGATTCTCCTCAGCGCCTCTGGGGCTCCCAGGGAGGTTGACAATAAGAGAAGCCCCTCGAACACCGACAACGGCTCGGGATATCATGGCATGAGGTGTCTTTTTGAGGCTGGCGGCCCGCATGGCCTCCGCCATCCCGGGGACCTCATAGTCGATGACACGTTTCATGGCCTGGGGAGTCAAATCTCTGGGGCTCAGTCCGGTGCCTCCGGACGTTATAATCAGAGGCGTCTGATCCGTATCAGCCCATTCGACCAGGGTCTTTACAATCTGATCAAGATCATCGGGGATGATCTTTCTGTTCAGGACAGTATATCCCTCCTGTTCAAGCATCCTCGAGATGGAAAGGCCACTTGCATCCTCCCTACGACCCTCATACGCCTTGTCGCTGATGGTCAGGATACCGGCCCCTCTATTGATTCTCATTCAGACCTATTCCTCTTCCTGGGCAGCGGCGATCACCTTTTCAGAGAGCTGGGCCGGAACCTCTTCATAATGAGAATATTCCATCTTAAAGCTCCCCCTGCCTCCGGAGAGGGAGTTCAGGTCCAGTGCGTATTTCAGGACCTCGGCCATTGGGACCTGTGCCTTAATGACCTGATACCGGCCTTCACTGTCCATCCCGATGACGCGGCCCCGCCGACCGTTCAGGTCTCCCATGACATCGCCCATCACATCTTCCGGAACAATTATCTCCAGTTTCATGATAGGTTCAAGGAGGGTGGGGGTCGCATCTTCCATGGCCTTTTTGAGACACATACTCGCCGCTATCTTGAACGCCATTTCCGAAGAATCCACGTCGTGTGATTTCCCGTCATAAAAGCGGACCTTCAGATCCACGATAGGGTAACCAGCCAGGTTACCAGCCTGGAGTGCCTCGTTGAGTCCTTTTTCCACGGCGGGAACGAAACTACGGGGCACGTTCATCCCTGTAAGGTCTTCATGAAACTCGAACCCGGCCCCCCGTTCCAACGGTGTGACGTCAAAATGGACCTCGGCAAATTGCCCCCTTCCACCGGTCTGCTTTTTATGGCGGTAAATAATCTTTTGTACAGGTTTTTTGATGGTTTCCCTATAGGGTACTGAAACAGGACCCAGATTCACTTCCACACCGAACTTCCGGTTCAATTTTTCACAAGTCGTCTCCAGGTGTATCTGACCTGTTCCGGACAGGATAATTTCCGATGTCGTTTGATCCCTCTCCAGTCTAAGGGTGGGATCCTCTTCGAGGAGTTTTGCTAGAGAGGAGAAGACCTTGTCTTCACTCCCCTTGACTTTTGCCGTGACAGCATAAGAAAGCACCGGAGGCAAGGGCTCGGAAGGATGATAAACAATCGGATCATCCACAGGGCAGAGGGTATCTCCGGTCGATGTTTCCTTCAGCTTTGGAATGGCTACAATGTCACCGGGACCGGCCTTTTCCAGGGGCTGCTGTTTTTTCCCCTCCAACAACAGAACCTGACCATACCTCTCTTTCACCTCTTTGGTGGAATTGTAAAAGTTTGAATCGGGAACCATTGACCCTGAAAAGACTCTTATCAGGCTGAGTTTGCCTGCAAAGGGATCTGCAATGGTCTTGAATACCAGTGCGGAAAAGGGCGCATCTTCCTCTGGGGCCCTCTCCACCGCTTCGTTATTGCCCGGCCTGGTCCCGGATTTCTTCTCCCTTTCGAGGGGAGATGGAAGTCCTTTAGTGATCAGGTCCATAAGTTGCGTGACTCCCATATTCAACAGAGCCGAGCCGCCGACAATAGGAATCACCTGACCGGTTTTCATACCTTTAACCAAGGCGTTTTCAATCTCGGGTACGGAGAGTTCTTCCCCTTCAAGGTATTTCTCCATGAGTTCATCATCGATCTCAATGATATTCTCTATCATTTTCTCACGCCACTCACTGACAATCTCATCCATCTCAGAAGGGATGTCTCCGTTTTCCGATTTTCCACTCCCATCCCTGCTTCCGATGTGGGCGTTGCCCTTGATCAGGTCAACCAGACCGGAAAAATCGCTCTCCGCGCCGATGGGGAGAAAAACGGGCGTTGCCTTGACATCAAAAGCGTTTGCCACGTCATCCATGACCTTGAAGAAGTCAGCCCTTTCCCTGTCCATCTTGTTAATGAAGACGATCCTCGGCAACTTCAGTTCATCGGCAAATTTCCAGACCTTTTCAGTCCCGACCTTTACTCCGGAGGTTGCGTCTATGGCGACAACAACGCCGTCAGCCGCTTGGAGGGAAGACTTGGTATCGGAAAGGAAGTTGTCATCGCCGGGTGTGTCAATAACATTTATGATGTGCTTCTTCCAGGCACAGTGATGAAAAGAGGTACTGACGGAAGCTCTGCGTTTGATCTCTTCAGGCTCAAAGTCGAAGTTGGATGTGCCGTCATCCACCTTGCCAAGCCTGGTCGTTGCCTTTCCATTGAAAATGACGGCCTCCGACAATGAGGTTTTACCCGCACCCCCATGGGCAACAAATGCAACATTTCTTAACTGTTCTGTTTTTCTGTCCATAAATTTACCCTTTCTTGTTGATCACCACCATGCCTCGCGCTACCTGTAAATCCGTTTAATTAATGCGACCCTTAAGACTGCCCGCCCTGGGTATCACAGACCCCCTTATACTCAAAGCCTTCCATAAAATGGGTTGGTATTTCTTGGGTCAAGGAAAGCGTCCCGCCGCAATGGGTTTAAACGCTTGAATGTATTGAATATTCCCAGAACCACAGTCTGACGCGGGGTAAAAGCTGATATCAAACTTGCGCGAAAGTAGGCTATTAAACCGCATTGAACCATAAACTTTATTGTCTATACCATTCATCAAAGCAAAGTCAAGCCTAGAATTCCGAAAATTCCGGCACTCAAGGCCTGGGGAATTGGCGCTGAGTCGCTCTTAAAGAGGGGTTTTTCAGGCCATCGACATTGATTGAAAACACTCCTGTTTTTTACTCAAGATTCATTGCACAATAATCTATTTTTACCTTAACCGCCCTCAATTGTATATATTATAACCAAAATGAGGCAATTTTAGACCCTGCAGATTAGGAGATTTCTCCTATTTCGATGGTCCTGTTTTCAAGAGTGTCCGTACCAAATTCTGGATGGTGAAATTGGGATCATGCACAAGGTCCCTCCCGGCTCCGCTCTTGTCTTCTGCGAATGCCTCTGTTAATCTGTTGAAGAGGTTAACCGGATTCACGTTCAGAGCACCGAAACTCCATGCGTTCAGGTTCCTACAGGCCGTCCTCAGGCGCAGGGAGCCCATGGCTATCGCCCCTTTGATGTTCTCTATAAAATATTAAGGAAAGGAACATGCCGGAGAATTCCTGCGCTTGTTCTGGGAGCGGGATTCCGGTAGAGAAAACTTTTATCGGGAGTGTAACAAAGAAGCAAAGGAGATGATAGCAAAGCTCAAGAAATAGAAAGAGGTGCGAAAAAATTGTGTTCGTCACACTTCGAAGCCTCAATAAACATTTTTGTATGATCCACAAGTGAACGGGGAACGCCCCTTAACGATTTTGCGTATCAGCTATTCCACCTAAGTAGGGACTCTTATATCGTAGTCATGTCTTCTTTATATCTCTTCACCGTCTCTCTTTGAAAGTACTCAATGGCTCAGCGCCATTGGGGATTACCCCAGGTAGTCGGTATCCATGAAGTCGAAAGGAGGTCACAACACGATGATATGCATCACAGGGGCAAGTGGAACTCTAAGCAGCGAAGTGATCCGCCAGCTTGTGTCGTCAAACGTGCCTTTTCGCGGCGCCTACTTTTCAAAAAAAAAGGCGGAAGCGGAACGTTCGAGAGGAATCGAGGCCGTTATCATCGACTATAAACAATCGGAGATGCTTCGTGAGGCGTTTCAGGGATGTGACAAACTGTTTCTGCTCGGACCGAACGTGCCCGGCCAAACGCAGTTGGAATTAAACGTCGTCGAAGCGGCGAGGGCCGTCGGGGTGGTGCACATCGTCAAGCAATCGGTCATGGGAGCGGCCGATGAGGCATTCAGCCTGGCGAAGATACATCGTCCCGTGGAGAAGGCGATTGAATCGAGCGGCCTTGCATGGACCTTTCTCCGGCCCAACAGCTTTATGCAGAACGTCGTCACGTACATGGGCGAAACGATCAGAACTGAAGCCGCATTTTACAGCGCCAGCGGCGATGCAAAGGTTAGCCATGTGGATGTCCGCGACATTGCCGCGGTAGCAGTTAAAGCGCTCACGGAACCTTCCCACGAGGGAAAGGCCTATACACTAACCGGGCCCGAGGCACTGTCCTATAACGAACTTGCAAAGGAACTCTCAGACGTGCTTGGGCGATCGATCAGTCACATCAGTCTTGAACCTTCGGACCTGAAGCAGAGTATGCTTGCAGATGGGATGCCCGAGGAACTTGCCGATCGGATGCTCGATTTGGAGCGGTACTTCCGCGAAGGAAAGGCAAGCCGCCTTACAAAAGACATCAAAGATTTAACCGGTCGTGATCCGAGACCCTTTTCTCAATACGCCCGTGACTTTGCGTCATCCTTACAGCCGGTATAGTCAGGGTGTAGAGGACTCTAGATAAGATGGAGATTTTTCAGATCGCCTTGATATCATCAACGTTTTTATGTTCTCTTGTGGCCGGTTTTTTATTTGCCTTTGCCTTGGTGGTGATGCCGGGGATAAGGAGGTTAGATGACCGGGACTTTCTCAAAGCCTTTCAGGTGATGGATCGCGTTATACAGAACAACCAGCCTCTCTTTGTGTTCGTCTGGGTCGGTTCAATTGTGACTCTGGTGGCTTCGGTTCTTCTCAGTATCAGGCATTTGGATGGGACCGGAAGTCTTCTCATTATCCTCGCGGCAATGTTTTATCTTATAGGCGTCCAATTGCCCACAATGACGATTAACATACCGATGAATAACAGACTGCAAGGTGTGAATATAGACGATCTAGATGAAACTACGCAAAGATCTGCCCGTCAAGTCTTTGAACCTCGTTGGAATCTATGGAACTCAATTCGGACGGTCTTTGCGAGTCTGGCATCTTCCCTGTTAATAATTCTTCTATTCACAATTTAAATGAAAGCACCCTGCAGAGATTGGCATGTCAGAGATTAAGATAGCTAAGGGCTATGTTCCCGGCTCGATTGGAAGAGTCGCTGAACTACATGGGAAATATTACCATGCTCATTGGGACTTTGGACTTTTCTTCGAAGCCAAAGTTGCAGTGGAACTCTCTAGATTCTTAAAGGGGTATGACGACGCGCGCGATGGCTTTTGGGCGGTTTTGGTGGATGGCCGTGTTGAAGGCTCCATCACAATTGATGGCATTCATCACAAAACCAAAGGGGCGCATTTACGGTGGTTCATAATGTCTGATGCCCTGCGAGGAAAAGGAGCAGGAAACCATCTTATCAAGAGAGCCGTCAGTTTTTGTCAGCGCAAAAAATACAATAAGATCTATCTGTGGACATTTGATGGGCTTAACCCCGCACGGCATCTCTACGAGAAGGTTGGATTCAGGCTGGTTGAGGAGCGCCAAGGGACACAGTGGGGAACAGAGGTCAATGAACAACGATTTGAATTCTCTTTCTGATCATTAAACCAGCCTCTGACTCATAGGACTTTCTATACATTACCGAAAGACGATGTCGATCTTAAGGCCGGTGACCTCTACTTTAGATGATCCAATAGAATTAGCCTCAAGTCTGATATTTAAGATTTGAGGAGCAAAGGGAGGAATAGGTGTCCCTAAAGGTTAATGAGATTTTTTACAGCATCCAAGGGGAATCTACCTTTGCAGGACGACCTTGCGTTTTTGTCAGACTCACAGGGTGTAACCTCAGGTGTTCCTATTGCGATACTCGATATGCCTATGAAGAAGGGAATGAACTGGAGATCGATGAAATCTTAAGAAGAGTGAAATCTTATACCTGTCCCTTGGTTGAAGTAACAGGAGGAGAACCCTTAATTCAAAAAGAAACTCCATTTCTGCTCCGCAGATTGCTTGATGAAGGTTATCAAGTACTGTTGGAGACAAACGGTAGTCAAGACATAAGTCGGGTCGACAAACGCTGCATAAAGATCATTGATATCAAATGCCCTTCTAGTGGAGAGTCAGATAAAAATGATTTAAGAAACCTGGAAAAACTGAATAAGGATGATGAACTCAAATTTGTGATAGCTGATCGTGAGGATTTTGAGTACGCCAAAGGAATTCTGGCAGGTATGAACCAAAAACATTCAAAGACAGATGTAACTCACCTTTCCCCTGCCTTCGGAAAGATGGATCCGGCCATCATGGCAAAGTGGATATTAAAAGACCATTTGGACGTAAGATTGCAACTTCAACTGCACAAATTCATTTGGGACCCAGGGCAGAGGGGAGTTTGATAGGGGACGAAACTCATGAGAAACGGAAAAAGGGCAGTGGTTCTATCCAGTGGGGGGATTGATTCCACTACTGCTTTGGCCATTGCCAGATCAGAGGGTTATGAGGTCTACAGCATTAGTTTTCGTTATGGCCAACGGCATGCCCTGGAACTGGATGCAGCCCAGAAGGTGGCCAAGACATTGGGGGCAAAAGAACACCTGATTATGGATGTCGATCTATCAAAGATAGGAGGTTCTGCACTTACAGACAATATCGAAGTCCCAAAAAACCAAAATGAAAAAGAGAGGCAGGAAGAAATTCCTGTCACATATGTTCCAGCACGAAACACGGTGTTTTTGTCATTGGCTCTTGCTTGGGCAGAGGTACTCGCAGCATCCGATATCTTTATAGGTGTCAATGCTGTTGATTACAGCGGTTATCCGGATTGTCGTCCGGAATTCATTGAGGCCTTCGAGCGAATGGCCAATCTCGCCACCAAAGCAGGTGTCGAGGGCAAAACCGAACTAGTAATCAATGCTCCGCTCATTCATATGACCAAAGCAGAGATTATTCAGAGAGGCATCGAACTGGGAATTGATTACGGTATCACTCATAGTTGCTATGATCCCACACCAGAGGGCAAGGCTTGCGGGAAGTGCGACAGTTGTTTATTGAGAAAAAAGGGATTTCATGAGGCTGGCATTGTTGATCCGACCATTTATGTTTAGAGGCTCCTCTTAGGAATTTGCGGGTAGAAAGTTTATGCTCACAAGCCCTGCAAAATAGAACTCTTCCCTCCATTCACCTGGCTTTATCCCACCCGAAGTTGAGGCTCATTTTCATTCATGTGATGTTATTTACCTAGTGATGGACGTGCCCCATTCCACATTAACGGGTGCCCTTCTTTAATACCCTGAAACATACGCCGAGCGTTCCTCGCCGAGCACTGCAAACAACCGGATGGAAAAAGACGCAGACCGAAGCGGCCCGGCTTTTCCCAGTCCCAGTTAATTTGCCTTGTTATGAGCTTTTAATTTGCAGCACATGAAATCTCTTTTTAAATCCGAATTTCTCATAGAATGGGATAGCCTCTTCATTCCCCTCAGCCACGCAAACGCTGATTTGATGACAGTTAAGACCGGTTAGCCATGACATAGCAGATTCTGTGAGTAACATACCAAGTGATGCTCCTCGTAACTGCGGCATGACATAGAGTGAATCTATTTCTCCATCCCCATTGTTCCATGATGCTATGCAATACCCCACCAGTTCGGAATTTTCCTTGGCTGCAAATATTGCTAATTTTTCCATCTCAAGCAGCTTTTTACAGCGTTCTTCAAAAGTAAAAGATGAAAAATGGCCTTTGAAGTTTTCTGATCTCTCATGATGGTGTGAATTTAGCTCACGCCATAAAGGTTCGATTTCATCAATCCTGTCTTTTGGAATTTCTACGATTTCCATTTGTATTGACTCACAACGTATTTCTCAGTGGAGAGGAAACCGATTCAACTGAAGAAAGTGGTTGGCCATCACCTTTTTATCCGTATACCACCAAACGCATGAATGGTTCTTGTTCCAGCCACACACTTACCCCACTGTTCCGTGCCTTTTGGGATAAACAGTTCATCCCCTGGTCTCAAGATGACTTCCTTTTCGTTCAAATAAGCCCTGTATTCACCGCTTACGCAAACCATATACTCATCAAAAGGATGAGCATGCTTTTGTGAAACCCTGTCAGAATGGCACTCCCAAAAAGCTATCTGAGTTTCGTCCGCGCCTTGAAAATAATACCCTTCGATATCAGTGGTATTCTGCTGTGAGGGATCAACTTTGTTAAGGGTCTTTTTTATGAAATCTGGAAACTTTTTCATATAGCATATTCTTTATTGATGATTTCATGCTGGCACCATAGCCAAAGTGCCCCTAACCTGCCGGTTTGAGCACCAGCGAAAATCCAGTCAGGTTGAAGAGATAGTTCAAGTAAACCGCTACGCGGCAGGTCAGGATTTCTCGATGTATATTGTTTGATCAAACGTTTTAAAGAATATCTCCAGCTAGCCGGTTATGCCAAAAGAACTACTGAATCGTACGCTGGTTCCGTCTAGCGTCTGCAAGGCTTTTACAATAAGGACTTAGAAGGTATCACTGAAGAGGGTCTCCGTCAATATGTGGCAATGGGGACCCTCTGGTAAAACAGTAATTTTCTATCTTTTTGCGGCAATAGCCATTTGCACGAGCGATAAGTTCTCCCCTCTCCTTTTCCAACCAACAACAATAAAGACTCCTTGCTTCAACCTTCAGCGCCTGTTTACTACCTCGGATCACGATGTGGTGCAAGACACTAGGTGCGTCAAGGCTGGCTTGACTGGCATGAGATAACCTTAGATCAACACAGCTAGACAGGAAGCTCGCTTATTTACCAGTGTCCTCAATTACGGGTGCAGTTTTTTGGGCGGTGTTTCATCTTCACATTGGCCGCCATAAAGGGATAAAGCTGGCATAGCATTTGCAATTTTTACACGTCGGATGCGGGGCTGTTTCATACAGTACCAGCTTATGTTCAACGAAATGTCAGTGAAACACCCGGCTCATCAGGTAGATTCTGTGTCTTTTGCAGTTTAATGACTCCAACTGATGGTCTAAACGATAAAAGATTTTAGGAGGCCTCATGGGGAAAAATATAATCGCCAGTGGATTCTTTCTTGTAATTGTTCTCTTTTGCACTTCTTCCTTTGCGCAACCATCTATAGAATCAAGATCGGATTCGTGGGTACATAAAGGAACAGCAACCATTAATGGTACCGGTTTTGGGGTCAAGGAACCTGCTGCCCCCCTGATGTGGGACGATGGTGAAGATAAGACAACCGAGACACCTGCTAGTGTAATTGCGTCCGGATATTGCAACGTTGAACCGCTTGCGCCAATACCCGGTTCTCACCAGATCATGTATCGAAATGCACCATTTACTGCAGTCAGTGTCCCTGTTGAAGCACCACATGGAAGAAGCACTAAGTTCATTGGTGGTGGACACTATGAGAATTATGAGGGATTACATGCCCAAGGTGTCAGTCTGACAGTTTCAACTCCAACAGATGGCGATATGAGGAATCGCTGGTTTACAAACTGGTACTATAGGTTGGACCCCTCCTGGCCGTCGTGTGGGGAGGGCATGAATCACAAATGGATTGTCTTTCAATCCGGAGTTATGCCGTACTCTAACTCACCCTATACCAACGAGTATTTCTATATAGATTTTTCCAACCACCCATGCCACAAAGATTCTTGGGTCGGGGTGAAAAGCATGGGGAATCTAGCAACTGGCTGGTGTGAATTATGGTATCAGAATCCCACAGCATGCCCTCCGGGTAGCCCGATCGGGAGTGGGACCATTTGGCGAGGAGATAATCCCGCGCTTGGGTGGGTAAAGATGGAAACCCAATTATCTAATGATCTGGGATTTCTTGAAGTTCTGATGAATAATCACTCCGTTTGGAAAGGTGAAGGGAGGCCTGGATGGGTAGAAGAATTGACTGCGGTGGCCAGCGGCATACGATCCGTCACAATCGGTGGTTTCTACAGATACCGGTATAACCCCGAGGGTGGTTCATTTCAGCACAGCGATGCCTTCCGGTATTTTGATGACATATACATTGATTGTACTTTGGCAAGAGTCATGCTTGGGGATGATGAGGACTATGATTCGTGTACAATTCTGGAGCCACAAATACCTACCGCATGGAATAGCAATGGGAACTCCATCACATGTACGGTCAATCTTGGGAAATTACCTGATAGCGGGACTGCCTATCTGTTTGTCTTTGACGCTGACAACAATCGCAATCCAGTTGGATATCCTGTCACGCTTGGAGGCGGGTGTGAGTGCGGTTCACCTCCTTACACCTCAGGTCACTCTCCGGCAAAGGACTCTAGAGGCTTTGTCAAGGATGCCCCAATAATCGTGAGAATACAAAAAGGCAGCGAAGACATTTTAAGATCTTCTA
>JAXHUM010000083.1:0-3306 GCA_034189325.1 Thermodesulfobacteriota bacterium | reverse complement strand
GGGCGCCGACACCCAGGGGTACGATAAAACACTTGGCCTTTTTATGGATCTCAATCAGAGTTGATTCTTCCAAATGATCATAGTGGTCATGGGTAATGACAACGAAATCGATACCTGGAAGCTCCTCTGCTGTAACTGGCGACGGATGGAACCGCTTAGGACCTGCCCATGAGAAAGGAGAGGCACGCTCTTCCAGAACCGGATCAACCAATATCAGATGGTTTTCCATTGAAATTAAGATACTGGAATGCCCTAGCCAAGAAAAAGAAAACGGATTCTCTCCATGATTCACCCATTGTTCAGGCTTCAACTGATGAACAGGAACATCGGTTTGCGGCTTTGGGTCGATTCGCTTGACAAAGATATACTCTTTTGCCACTTGCCAGGTTTCTGATGAGAACAGTTTGGTGGAGACCCCGTTGGGGTTGAAAAACGAACCATTATTGAAATGAGGAGATGACTTCAGTCGCTCCTCTCTTTCTTTTTGTGTTTCGGTCATTGAAGTGCACCCTATAAAGAGGATAATTATTAAACTACTTAAGAAAAAAGCAGATCCCCTCATCGCCCCTACTGTTTCTTGTCTAAAGTATCTCATACACTCACCTGGTCAAATCAACCTTTGCAGAGCTGCAAGATGAATCCAACTTAAAAGGGTCGCCTTTCTCCTTTGCTATTGTCTCTCCTCGCTGAACAGCCTACCTGACAGCGGCGAGCATCTATTTGAACCCGCCTTCTTCATGTTTTCTGGAAATGGTTTCAGCCAGTTTTTCAAGAGATTTCCGATCCTTCTCCTTGGGCATCCCCTTAGAAAGAACGGGTTCAAGGACCTCCACCTTTAGATTGGGTATCATTCCCGACAGTACCTCGATGGTCTTTCCTCCCCAACCATAAGAGCCGACGATGGAAAGGAACCTGGCCTTGGGGCGAAGCGCATTGACCAGGAACACGCCGTGGGCAGCCAACGGGTGAGGACCTGCAAGGACGGTCGGTGTCCCCACAATGATGGTCGCCGCATCTACAAGGGTTGTGGCCACTTTACCGATGTCGCTGACGGCCAGATTGAACTTCTCCACATTGACGCCTCTCTCCACGAGTGAAGCAACAAGATAATCCACCATTTGTCTTGTGCTCCCGTGCATGGATACATATGGCAATACCACCGTATTTCTGGGATTGCCCAGGACCCAATCCCTGTATGCTTCCTTGATGAATGATGGTTTGGGATAGATAGGCCCATGGCTCGGGGCAATCATCTCTATTTCGTATGGAGCGATCTTTTCGAGGTTCTTTTCGATCGCGCCCCTAAAGGGCATCATGATTTCTGCAAAGTAGCGTTTCGCCGCCTCGTAGACCCTCCCCTCATCCTCGACGTAGAGTTCTGTCGTTGCAATGTGGGAACCGAAGAAGTCGCAGCTGAAGAGGATCTTGTCCTCCTTCAGATAGGTAACCATTGTTTCCGGCCAATGGACCCACGGGGTATACAGAAATTTGAGCGTCTTGTCACCCAGAGATATCTCTTCACCATCTTCAACCGTCAGAAAAGACTCATCGGATATGCCGAGAAGGTCCATGAGCATCCCCTTGGCCTTAGGCGTGGATATGACCTTTGCTCCGGGATATCTTGAAAGGACCAGGGGAATAGTGCCGGAATGATCCTGCTCCGCATGATGGGAGATGACATAATCGACCCTGTCTATCTCCTGTAGCTGTGTCATCAGCGTATCAGACATTGCCGGATCTACTGAGTCGATCATCGCCGTCTTTGAAGCTCCCTTGACAAGATAGGAATTATAGCTTGTCCCATCCGGCAAGGGTATCAAGGAATCGAAAAGCCGTCTGTCCCAATCGATAGCACCGAGCCAATGTATGTTTTGACGAATTTCACGTGGTTTCATACATTTCTCCTTTCCCTTGTCATGAAGAGAATCTATATTCATTCCTTCTTCGGTTTTCTAATTACCGTGAGCAGCATCTTGAATGGCTTTAGGGCATTGACCGAATGAGGGATGTCTGCAGGCATTACGACAATCTCTCCAGACTTGGCCACGACTTCCTTGCCCCCGATCGTCAGCGACACTTCACCATCAAGGACCAGCACCATGGCGTCGCCGGACGCGGCATGGGTGCTCAGCCCTTCTCCTTGATCAAAGGCAAAGAGAGTTAGGCTTAATGCATCGTTCTGAGCAAAGGTGCGGCTCACGACCCTTCCTTTTTCATAATCCACCATGTCAGCAAGAACATGGGCTTCCGAAAATGGGATGTTCTTAATGCGCTCTGTTTGTTCCATATTTCACTCCTTGTCTATATGGGTTGGCGGTTCAACCGTGGTTCCTATTTTCCTGCCATGATAGCCGGGATGTCCTAATCGTCAATACCTATTGGCTTGATGTCGAACTTCTCAACCCGCACGTTAGCCAGATTGGGCGAGAGGAAACCCGGCAGCGTGCCAGCACGTGTCCCCGTGCCCAGGGAATATCATTCCAAAGATAGGCGTTTTTTAGGATTGGTTCCGAGCTTTCGTCCCGCAACTCGGAACGAATCCTTTATTTGTTGGGCCTCGCCAAATGCTGAAGAACGTTTCATGGCATTGAATTCTAACGTCCGATTCATGAGGGTAGAGAAACGATACCGAGCTGCTGGAACATAGTCAGCTGATCCAAAATCTCCCACTCCTCGATGATCTTCCCCTCCTCGAATCGACTCATCACAATTCCGTGTACCTTCACTTGCTTATCAGTTGCTGCGATTCCCATAAGGTCGTCCTTGTGTGTACCGGTTAAGCTGAAGGAGATCACAACTTTTTCATCAGCAGCAACCAAGTCGTCAATTTCTATTTTCAGATCGGGAAAAGCGGCACGGTAGGCAGCGAAGAAACCTTTAAGACCCTCAGGTCCATAAAATTCTTGATCGGGACTCCGATAAACATAGTTCGGGTGAATTAACTCGCTTAAAACCGAGAAGTTTCCGTTATTGACGACCTCCTCGATAAAACGACGCATCACTTCTTCATGAGCTTTGGACAAAAGACACCTCCTAAGCTATTCTTTGGCACAAGCCAGTTGGCTGGATAACCGGATTCAAAACTGAAGAGGCTTCTTAAATTTCCGCATTCTTGCTGCCTGATGCCGAAATATTGTATCATATCAATTATTTCTCTTCATACGCCTTTTTGTTCTAATAGCGGTCTAATCCGGATAGGGAGGGGCCTCGCGACCTCCCCTCCTCCCACACCACCCCCGAAAGCAGAAACTTCGACAGGCATACGGATCACGTACCATGGCGGTTCGGTTGATTAATCCGGTTCGT
>JAXHUM010000082.1:0-13925 GCA_034189325.1 Thermodesulfobacteriota bacterium | reverse complement strand
AAATCTTGTCTTTCTTACATACATGAGTCGGTCCGGTTCAACGCTTTTGGCAAGGCTCCTTAGCGAATACTCTGACATAGGTGTCAGCCTCGAGGCTGATCTTCCTGACGGTATCTTGCACGAAGGGATGCATATTGAAAGTGTCGATGACATTCATGCTATTCTGGATAGGTTGTATAGCAATGCAAAATTCGTCGCATGGAATATTGGCCGAAAAAGTCTTGGAGAAGAACTTCTAAAAACGGATTTTCCAATTGGATTCGGTGGATTATTAAATGTTCTACTGAGCGAATACTTCAAGAAGGAAAATCCAAAGATACTCATCTATAAATGTGGTGAATATATTTGGCATATAGATACCCTCAGGAAGATTTTCCCTGACGCCAAATTCATATTCATCTTAAGAGACGTGAGAGCGGTCTACAACTCTCAAAAAGCTGCCTATCGCAGCAAGGATGGAAAGCCGATGGCCAGCTACCCAATTATAGCGGCCGCATTGTTCAACAGGCTACCACTCACAATCGAAAAGCAGCCTGAAAATGACTGGCTTTATGTTTTGAAGTATGAAGACTTGGTTTCCAATGGAGAAAATGAGATTATTAAGTTATTATATTTTTTGGGAAGCAGCACGAAAAAGACCCGAGGCGATTATTATGATAGAATTCCCCTAGAACAAAAGCATCTACATGCAAATATTCGCAATCCTCCTCAAGAGAATCGCGTCCGGGCCTGGCAGTATGAGTTGACCAAAACAGAGCTTGTGACCATTCAGAATATTGCAGGTGATACACTGACTCGATACGGATATGAACTTGTTGAAACTGAAAGACTGTCATTTAAAGAAGGGATTGTCTATTTTATGTATTGGGCAAAGTATCTTGGTCGGCTTATAAGAAAAATGGCAGTGAAAGTATCGCGGTTTATTCTTCCTGAAGCTTGGTACCTTTGGGTAGAAAAACATCTGAGCGTTTATCTATAATGTTACAAATAGAACCAAGAGACGAGACATGAAACAAATAGTAGTTTTTCTGTTATCCTTTGTTTTTCTGAGCCTTTTCCAGGGAGTTTGCGTGAAAGTCAGCAGCGCCGCAGACAGAATCAAGGTCTCGGTCAGCGTGTTGCCTCAGGCCTATTTTGTGGAAAGGGTTGGCGGAGATCGGGTTGAGGTCCAGGTCATGATCCCACCGGGCGCAACACCTGCCACCTATGAACCGACCCCCAGACAAATGGTCCGATTATCCGAAGCCAGGCTCTATATCAAAGTGGGCGTAGTCACTTTCCCCTTTGAAAAAAAGCACTTCAGCTCCTTTATCAAAAGAAACAGGGAAATGGTCGTTGTGAGCATGTCGGACGGCGTCAAATACCGTTCTTTTCTGTTCAAGAAGGGGACACAAGATCCCCATGTATGGGTGGCTCCCTCTACAGTGAAAGTGGCTGCATACAATATCTATCGCGCCTTGACGCAGATTGATCCAACCGGAAAAGACTATTACAAGGAGAACCTCGACCTGTTTCTCGCCGATATTGAGAGTCTGGATCATGAAATAGAGAGAATCCTTTCCACCAGGAGAGGAAGTGCCTTCATGGTCTTCCATCCTGCCTGGGGCTATTTCGCGGACCAATATGGTCTGATGCAGCTCCCTATCGAGTTGGGAGGAAAGTCCCCGAGTGCCTCACACGTTAAGAAGATGATAGATTCGGCAAGGGAAAAACATATCAAAGTCATATTTATTCAAAAAGGTTTTGATACAAAGAGCGCCAAGGCAGTCGCAGACGAGATCGGCGGAGGAGTGATAGAGATCGATCCACTGGAAAAAGACTGGATCAAGAATATGAAAAAAATTGCAGGAGTCTTTAATCAGGTGCTAGAATAAAAAGATTATGAAAAAACTGATTGAAGTAAAAGACCTTTCCTTTGGGTATAAAGATATCCCTGTCCTTCAGAATGTTGATCTTAACATTTTCAGCAACGATTATATCTTGATTATTGGCCCCAATGGTGGAGGAAAGACAACCTTAGTGAAGCTCATACTTGGAATAATAACACCTTGGAGCGGCTCAATCAATTTCAGCAAAGGCGTTTCCACCAGACTAGGTTATGTCCCTCAGTTTTCGAGTTTCAACAAGAGTTTCCCGATCACACTTTTCGACATGGTCTCTATGGGATGTATAAGTCCTAAGAGCTTTTTTAAGCGATACAAAAAGGAGGATATAGCTAAGACGGAAGGCATCCTTGAGAAGGTTGGCCTGTATGAGAAGCGTAATGAAAATATCAACAATCTGTCCGGGGGCCAGCTTCAGAGGGCATTGATAGCCCGCTCTCTGGTGGCCGAGCCGGCGGTATTGCTGCTGGATGAGCCGACAGCGTCGATTGACATGACGTCCAAAATGAGTTTAACAGATTTCCTGGATGGACTTAATTCACGTATGGCCATCGTTGTGGTTACCCATGACCCGATTCCGTTTTCCAAGTCTTACGATCATATTGCCTGCATTAATAGAGACATCTACTATCATGGAAAGGGAGAATTGGATTCCCATGTCCTGGAAAAGGTATATGGCTGTCCGGTGGAACTGCTTGGGCATGGCATTCCCCACACCATACTGAAAGACCATGACTGAGTTTTTCAGTATCCTATCATACGAATTCATGCAAAATGCCGTCTTGGCCGGTCTATTGGCGAGTATGGTCTGCGGCGTTATCGGCCCATTTGTGGTGGCCAGGCAGATGGTCTTTATCAGTGGAGGCCTGAGTCACGCCGCCTTTGGCGGTTTGGGAATAGCCTACTTCTTAGGAATCAATCCCCTTTATGGTGCCACGGCATTTGTTTTATTGTCGGCAGGAGGCCTTGGACTACTAAAGGAAAAGACAGGGAAAAGTGATCTCTTTATAGGCATTCTATGGGCTATCGGTATGGCCATCGGGATTATCTTTATTCATCTGACGCCAGGATACACTCCTGACCTGATGACTTTTCTTTTTGGAAACATCCTGACAGTACCGCGGTCTGATCTCTTTATCATGTCTGTCCTGGTTTTGGTTGTCTTGCTCACGGTCAGCATATTTTACAGGGGTTTTGTCTCAATCGCCTTTGATGAAGAATATGCAATGGCAAGGAGACTGCCTGTAAGATGGCTGGATATTGCCCTTCTCCTCCTGATCGGGCTTTCGATTATTACCCTTATCCAGGTAGTGGGAATCATCCTTGTCATCGCGCTTCTCACCATCCCGGTGGCCATTGCCGAGGAATTTTCCAATGCCTTTAGCAATGTCATGATAATCTCTGCGGCGCTGGGTGTTTTTATCTGCTGGACAGGTCTTTTCTTCTCCTACCTGATTGCGTTTCCATCCGGGGCCTCCATAATTATGGTTGGGGGGATGCTCCTTGGTGTGGTGAAGATTGCAAAAAAAACTGCCGGGAGGTACTGAGATCCCACTTCTTGACAAATGAGGTCCAATGAGATCAAACTTGAAAAACGCTCTGCACCTACAGGCCCTATTCCTGGCGGCCCTCGGCTTGCTTATTTCCTGTGCTCACCCGTCCGAGAGCCCTAAAGGCGACAACGATGTGAGCCCGGCCGCCTTCCTGATCAAGTTTTATCAAGGACCCCTTAATCACCTTTCCTCCGTCAAGCAATCAGGATGCCCCATGTATCCTTCCTGTTCAGAATACAGCATCCGGTGCGTCCAAAAACATGGCTTTTTCATGGGATGGATCATGACCTGTGATCGGCTCATGCGGTGTGGACGCGATGAAATGGCCCTGTCGTCAAGGATCTTTGTCAATGGGGAGTGGAAGCATTATGACCCGTTGGAAATGAATGATTTCTGGTGGTCTAGTGAGTAGTGGAGGAGCAACTGAGTCTCTGGGACATGTAACCTTCTGATTCTATAGGCATCTCAATGACTAAATGAGACAGAAAGGGGATGCTCGATAGGGCCCTTTTCGTCCCTCTGGAAAATCTTTCTAAAAAAAATCTTGACATCGTGGAACTCTTCGCCATATAAGCCAACTTGGACAGTCTGCGAATCCGCAGTATTTCATTTTACCTAAAATACACATGCCATCGTCCTGAACCTGTTTTAGGCATCCTTGCCATACTGTCCAACGTTCATCCTTTTACCAAGTTGTTACCGAAACAAACAGCCTAATTTCACGCGACAAATCCGGACACTGACAGATTTAGACTATGTTCCAGCTGGAAATAAGAAAACTCTGTCTCAGTTTTAGGGGTCTCAGGGCGTTAAGTGATGTAAGCTTTGGCCTTGAAAAAGGACTCCTCTATTCGATTATCGGCCCCAACGGCGCCGGTAAAACCAGCCTCTTAAACTGTATCAACAGTTTCTACCACCCTGAGAGCGGCGAGATCCTGTATGAGGGATCAACAATAAACGGCCTGAAATCCCATGAGATAGCCAAGAGAGGAATAGCAAGGACTTTTCAAAACATCGAGCTTTTCGGAGGGATGCCAGTTATTGATAACATCAAGCTGGGGCGGCATCTCTTGATGAAGTCCGGCCCTTTCTCATCCTGCCTGTATCTGGGCAGGGCCCGCCGGGAAGAGGTGGATCACAGGAAGCATATTGAGGAAAAGATTATCGACCTGTTGGAGCTGGAAGATATTCGCCATGAGCTTGTCGGCATGCTCCCTTACGGACTTCAAAAGAGGGTGGAGCTGGGAAGGGCCCTTGCCATGGAGCCGAAGATATTGCTCCTTGATGAGCCGACAGGGGGAATGAATATTGAGGAAACAGAAGATATGGTCCGATATATTCTCCTTATCCGGAAGAACTGGGATTTGACTACTGTGTTGATTGAGCATGATATGAAGGTGGTTATGGATATTTCAGACAGGGTTGTCGTGCTTAATTTCGGTATCAAGATCGCTGAAGGATCCCCGGAGCATGTGATGAAGGACCCCGCTGTCATTGATGCCTACTTAGGCAAAAAGCGTCGATGGTAAGACCATGAAGTATACACTGCCCGATATGTTGATTCAAAAGGCCGGTCAATACGGTGAAACGAAAACAGCGCTTCGGGAAAAGGAATTTTCTATCTGGAAGGAGGTGACGTGGGGGAAGTACCTGGAAAACGTAAGGAACTTTTCGCTCGGATTGTATGATCTGGGAATAAAGAAGGGAGATGTCGTTGCATTTATCAGCGACAACCGTCCGGAATGGATGTACACCGAGTTGGGAGCCCAATGTATCGGGGCTATTTCCCTCGGCCTTTATTCAGACATGGAAAACCTTGAACAGCTCCAGTATCTGCTCGATTTTTCGGATACACGTATCATCATGACCGAAAACCAGGAGCAGACCGATAAAATCCTTGCTGTAAAAGACAAATTGCCGAAATTGGAAAAGATCATTGTCGATGATTTCGACGAGGTCGATGGTTACGAAAATCCCGAACTGATAAGCTTTAGAGACATCCTGGATCGTGGGGCCGGGTTGCATCAGAAAGACGGGGAAATCTTCCGAAAAAAGGTGGCAGATATAGAGAATAAGGACGTGGCCATAATGAGCACCACGTCAGGCACAACAGGACTCCCCAAGCTGGCGCTGCTCACCCACAGGAATCTCATCCATATGGCAAAAGGACTTGCCGAAGTGGATCCCATTGTGGAAGGGGATGAATTTGTTTCCTTTCTCCCACCCGCCTGGATTGGAGAACGGATGTTGTCTTTAGGTTGGTCTCTCTTTTCAGGTTTCACCGTCAACTTCCCCGAGAGGCCTGAAACAGTGCGGCGAGACATCCGAGAAATTGGGCCGAGCATTATGCTTGCCCCCCCAAGGATCTGGGAAAAGATGCTTGCAGATGTCATCGTCAAGATTCAGGATGCCAGTGCCCTAAAGAGGAAGATATATCAGTTTTTTCTCCCTAGATCGGAAAGGGTCATCGAAAAAACATCGGAAAATGTTGCCTTGTCACTCTCGGACAAGGCTTTACAGGTAGTGGCAAACACCTTTGTTTTTAGAAAATTGAGAGACCACCTGGGATTGACAAGGCTGAGAATTGTCTATACCGGCGGCGCCCCTCTTGGGGATGATACCTTCCGGTTTTTTCAGATGATGAGAGTGAAAATCAAACAGGTCTATGGTCAGACAGAGATCGGAGGGATTGCAACTGTTCATCGGTCCGATGATGTGAGGGTGGAGACCGTAGGACAACCCCTACCGGAAACAGAAGTAAGGATCAGTGATATCGGAGAGGTCCTTTTCAAGAGCGATGCCGTGTGTAAGGGGTACTACAATAACCCCAAAGCCACGGAAGAGACGATTGTTGATGGGTGGCTCTGCTCGGGCGACCAGGGATATCTCGATGACGGACATCTCGTCATCATCGACCGCATGGGCGATGTCATGGAACTTGTCGGTGGGAAGAAGTTCTCTCCTCAGTATATCGAGAACAAGATGAAATTCAGCCCCTACATAAGGGAGGCCATTGTGTTGGGGCACCAGTTGAAATATGTGGCGGCACTCATTCAGATTGATATGGATGTCGTGGGAAAGTGGGCTGAAGACAATCAGATCCCTTACACGACATTTGAAGATCTTAGCCAAAAGACAGAGGTGTTTCAATTGATCTCGGATGAAGTCAATCGTTTGAACAAGAAACTTCCCGATGTGGCGAGGGTCGAAAAATTCTGTCTTTTGTCTAAGGAGCTTGATCCTGAGGACGATGAACTCACGCAGACACAAAAACTGAGGAGAAATGCCATCGTCGACAAGTACATAACCCAGATACAGTCCCTCTACCCTGAGGAGGACATCAAAGCGCTAACTCAGGAGGTCTGAATGTTTCTAGCCGAACTTTTGATAAGCGGGATAGCTGTCGGGAGCATTTATTCACTTGTTGCCCTAGGCTTTGTGCTGATATACAAATCAACACGTGTCCTTAACTTCGCCCAGGGAGAACTTGTCCTGATCGGGGCATTCGTCGCCTTTGCCTTTCTTTCTCAAGTCGGGGTCGGGCCGTGGATTGCACTGCCTCTCACTATGATTATCTCAGTGCTCCTGGGGCTTCTGATCGAGAGGACCGCACTGCGGCCGATGATCGGAGAGCCTGTCATTTCAGTGATCATGCTGACCATCGGCCTGTCAAGCATCTTGAAGGGATCATGCCGAGCGATTTGGGGCTCTGTCAATCGTCCCTTTCCAACTATATTTCCTGATACCCTTATCACGATCGGTCCCATATCCGTACCTCCGCCTTTCTTTTGGAGCTTTATCATTTCGATCTTTCTTTTGATCGTATTTGCCATTTTCTTCAAATACTCCCGGCTGGGGATCGTCATGCGTTCTACGGCGAATGATCAGACAGCCACACTATCTTTGGGGATAAGCGTGAAGAGGGTTTTTGCCCTGAGTTGGGCCATCGCGGCCCTGGTAGGAGCCATAGGCGGTGTCCTTTTGGGGAGTATCAGTGTTTTGGATATGAACCTGGGATATATCGGATTGAAGGTCTTTCCCGTTGTTATTTTAGGAGGACTGGACAGTATCCCAGGTGCCATAGTGGGCGGCATTATCATAGCTGTCCTGGAGAATCTGACAGGAGGATATCTGGAGGGAATCATAGGAGGGGGAGTGAAATCCGTTGCACCTTTTGTCTTTCTCCTTTTTGTCCTTGTCATCAAACCTTATGGATTGTTCGGGACCGAGGAGATCGAGAGGCTCTAGAGAACAAGAGGCATATAACAAGGATAGATCGATGCTTAGGCCCTGCGGAGATTTCAAGAGAAACTACAGTCAAGAGGAAGCGATCCTTCAGACGCGTTTTATAAAGGTCGTTATCCCTTTGTTCGTCTTAACACTCTATTGTTTGCCCCTGTTTCTTGGGGACTTTTACCTCTATCTCTTGAACCTGGTCTTCATCGCCATTCTCGGTGCCCAAGGGATCAACATCCTCACTGGATTTACCGGGCAAATCTCACTGGGACATGGCGCCTTTATCGGAATCGGCGCTTACACGGCAGGGGTTTTTTCAACAAAGCTGGGCTTTTCGGTCTGGGTTGTCTTGCCGGCAGCCGGATGCGCGTCAGCATTGATCGGAGTGATGGTTGGTGTTCCGTCACTGAGAATCAAGGGGTTTTATCTTGCCATGGCCACCTTGGCCCTGCAATTTCTGATGGAATACCTTTTTATGGAGCTAAGGCCTATTACGGGCGGTTCAGAGGGATTGTATCTGGAGAGGCCTTCCATCTTCGGGCTTGTCCTAGATACGGATCGGCAATTCTACTTTTTGGGCGCCACTATCGCCATATTGGCCACTCTTGGCGCACGGAATCTCCTTCGAACCAGGGTGGGGAGGGCCTTCATCTCCATTAGAGACAGGGATATTGCCGCGGAACTCATCGGCGTTGATATTTTTAAATACAAAATCATGTCGTTTGCCATCAGTTCCTTCTACGCAGGTGTGGCCGGGGCTCTTCTCGCCTATTATATTACCGTCATTAACCCTCAGAGCTTTTCTATCCATCTCTCAATAGATTATCTGGCAATGATTATCATAGGAGGACTGGGGAGTGTTCTCGGCGCCATATACGGGGCCATTTTTATTGTTCTTTTTCCCGAATTTTTAAAAATCTGGATCGAATTCGCCGCCCAGTATCTTCCGATTGATGAAGTCTTCCCGGCTATTCGGGAGATCCTATTCGGATTCATCATTGTCTTTTTTCTTATCTTCGAACCGGAAGGTCTTGCAAAAATCTGGTGGAACATAAAGGCGTATTGGAAGCTTTGGCCCTTTTCGTATTAACATCCAACAAGGAGGATCGATAACCATTAGAAATAACCGTATGTGAAAACCGCATGTGAAGGAAGTCAAACATCAAAAGAAGGAGGGGAGTTATGAAAAAGCTTTGGATCATTTTATCAGTTTTATCATGTTTCCTTTTCCATGGCACTACTTTTGCCGCCGAAGGTGATGACTTGAAACCGGTTTCTATTGGGATTATCGGTGATCTCTCCGGACCCACTAGTGCCCTGGCTGAGATGGCCTACGGTATAAGGGATTACTTCCTCTACCTGAATGATAAAGGGGGGATTAAGGGCCATGAAATTGATTTTCTGCTCGTGGATGGGGCAGAGGTTATCCCGATCGAGGTGAGCAATTACAAGCGGTTGATCACCCGCCAGAAGCCCGTCTTGATATTCGTGTGGAGCACAGGGGCGTCGAAGGCCTTGAGAAGACAGGTCAACAAAGTGGATAAAATACCTATCATGTCGGAAAGCATGTCTGAAGAACTGGTAGACCCCAAAAGTCTCCCCTACAATTTTATCTTCGGACCTACCTATGAGGATCAGATTCGAATCGGCCTTGATTACGCCAAATCACAGGGCGCCAAGAGGATTGCTTTTATCGGGTGCAACCTTGACTGGTGTCAGTCCCCGCGGAAAAGGATTATAGCGGAAGAATACTGTAAGAAGCTGGGGATGGAGTTCCTGACGGATATGACCTATCCTGCCAGGCCAACAGATCTGACATCTGAGATGCTTCGTCTGAAAAAACTGAATCCAGACTTTATTTGGGTAAATGATTCGGTGGAAGGAAGCATTGCGACGGTGAGGGACGCTAATAAGGTGGGACTGGATGTCTCGAAATTTTTTGCAGTTCACTGGTCAAAGCACGATGCCATACCAAAGGCCACTGGGAAAGCTGCCGAGGGTTACCGTTCCTTCATGATCATCCCGGACCTCGCCGAGCTGAAGGCAAGGAAACTAAAGGCTGGAGATGAGATTAGCGAGTTTTTGGGGAAGCACAGAAGAAAAAAAGCAGGCACTTGGTACTACGTCAGAGGATGGTTGAAAGGCGTGACAGTGGTTGAAGCGATCAATAATGCCTTGGGTAAGACAGGCAACAAGGTTCCCAACGATATCAAAAAATTTCGAAAAATGGTTCGGGATGAACTGGAAGGTCTGGTCAATTTTGATTGCGGTGGGGGTCTCCCGCTTATTACCTACGCAAATCACCAGGGTTTCATCGCCGCAAAGATTATGCAGGTAAAGAACGGCAAATGGACCCCGATAAGCGAATACCTCCAGATCCGAAAATAACAATACTCGGACAGGAAATCTTGCTGTACTGTCCACCATCCATTGAGGATGACCGAGGGCCTATGCCATGGCGGTCTCGTAAAGAGTCCACTATCTGTGCGTTGCGTTGCATCCTTAGCCGCTGCAGCGCAGGAAAACGACGCCTCATTCTCAGGACTGTCAAGCCTTGATCTTGATCATTTTACCAAACCGTCGAAAGGCCGACCTTGAAAGGCCATCATGCTATTAGAAGTCAACAATATTGAGGTCATATACAATGAAGTCATCCTGGTCCTGAAGGGGATGTCCCTTGAGGTGCCGGAATCCAGTATCGTTACCCTTCTGGGGTCAAATGGCGCGGGAAAGAGCACCACGCTCAAAGCGACTTCAGGTCTTTTGAAGCCGGAAAACGGTGAAACCACCAGGGGAACGATTGCAATGTCGGGGCAGAGAATCGATGGCCTCTCTCCGGAGGCCATTGTCCGGCTGGGAATTGTGCAGGTCATGGAAGGAAGACATATCTTCGAAGAACTGACAGTCGAAGAGAATCTTATTGCAGGCTCACATGTTAATAGGAAGGCCGGCCAATTTAGAGATGATATAGAAAAAGTATACGAATACTTCCCTGTCCTCAAAAAACTCAGAAAACGGGTGGCCGGGTACATGAGCGGAGGAGAACAGCAGATGCTCGCCATAGGCCGGGCCTTTATGACCGGGCCGAGACTCCTCCTTCTCGATGAACCCTCCCTTGGGCTGGCCCCTCTGGTGGTTGAAGGGCTTTTTGAAATTATCGTGAGAATCAACCAAGAAGAGAAATGTGCTATCCTGTTAGTCGAGCAAAACGCCAATATCGCTCTTGATATTGCAAGCTACGGCTACATCATGGAAAAGGGGCAGATCGTTCTTGAGGGACCGGTGGATGAGCTCAAAGTCCACAAGAATGTCAAAGAATTCTACTTAGGGATCGATGAGACCGGAACCAGAAAAAGTTTTAGAGAGATCAAGCACTACAAGCGAAAAAAGAGATGGTTTTCATCTTAGGAACCGCGCGTTGCCGACGCTCTTTCCAGAATACGATAGACCCCTACCCGGTACAGTCAATGCTCTGGGGAGTCCTGGCTATGATTTCATCCTGTACCCCTTTGCTGAGGTCAACAAAGTAGGCGCTGTAACCTGCAACCCTTACAATCAGATCGGGATAATCATCAGGTTTTTGCTGGGCCTTTAAAAGCGTATTATCATCAATGATATTGAACTGAATATGGTAGTTCCCCAGGTCTGCCCAGGTCTTCAGGTACGCGGCAAATTGCTGTTTGTTTTCTCCCTCAAGGAATTGGGGCATAAAGCGCTGATTGGCCAGCTCGGCAAACCTGGGCCGCACCTTGCTCATCGATTTGATAACGGCTGTCGGTCCGGACTTATCCATACCGGGACAGGGAGAGAGGCTGCCATCGGCGAGGGTCTCCTTGGCCTTCCGACCGTTGGGAAAGGCACCAATCTTTCGACCCCATGGATAGTAGGCTCCGGCAATGCTTCCATCAACCGCATAGGGGGAGCCCCAGTAATCGGTTATTTTTGCCACCTCTTCCAGTGTTCGATGATGAATCTCCTGCGCGAGGAGGTCAACATAATCATCATCATTGCCATATTTAGGGGCCTCTGTGATCAGTCTTTGGCGAAGGTCTTCCCTCCCTTCAAAGTTGTTTCTCAGCACATCTATCATTTCTTCCCATGAAAGCACTTTGTCATCAAAGACAAACTTTTTGACTGCCGCCAAAGAATCGGCAATATCAATGCTGCCCGTGATAAGGAGAAGAGGATAGACGGAATATCTTTTTTCAAGGCTTTTGGTGGCATTTCCGTTTTCGATATTCCCATCAAAGAGGACGGCGTAGTAAGGCCGCTGTACATAGCGACTCATGATGTCTTGGGCAAGGTCATTAATCTTGGTCATCTTGCCGGCGATAAATCCCACCTGGCTGAGATAGGCCTGCATGATGTCCTCAATGGATGCAAAGGTCTTTGGATCAGGTGTGCGGCAGCCCAGCTGCTTGCCGGTAAAGGCATCCTCGCCTTCATTCAAGGCCAGATCAAAACACTTGCCCAAGCTTATCACCCCTGGATTCGGCGTGTAGACCCCGACATATTTGCCTATCACCGTCCAACCGACACATGCGGGTATCGTGTAGTTCCGGGCCTCTTCAAGAGGGATCCCGTAGCCGGACATGATGTCTATTATTGCGGAATCATTGAACAGGGAAGGATAGCCCAGCCCAGCCCTCATACAGTCAATAACCTTGGAAAGGGTATCAGGATTTACATCATTGTGATACCGGAACACGACATTGGTGAGGGGATTCCTGACCGACATGGCCTTTGGGAATTGCTGCCTTTTTGAGTTCTTCCGTCCTCTTCGAAGCAAATAGAGTCATGTGACACCTCCCGTATGACTTTTTAAGTTCATATGTTCCTGTCATCAGCCTCTGCCATAATAGGATATTTTTTTACTATGATCCCAAACGAAATTCCTGTCAATCTTTCTCAAGGGGTAAGTCGACTAAGGGTCACACCACAAGAATTTCTGGGATATCCTATCATATATCTTGTTTCTAATTGTCTCAGCAAAGGTATGCGGTTATTATGAACAAATTGAAAGAGTTGGGGGCCGAGAAGGACAGTCCGCATCCTCCCTGATGTTGACTGGAAAAGGGGAAACAAACCATAAGAGGAGAGTGACTCTGAAAGGAGGTCGCGCGCCATGAAGGTCTTGGGTATTGTGGCAAGCCACAGGCAATTGGGGAACACGGAAATACTGGTCAAAGAGGCTTTGTCCAGCGCAGAGAAGAATGGAGCTGAAGTGGAGATAATGAGGTGGACGGACTACGACATAAATGTTTGCGAAGGTTTGGCGACCTGTCTTTTCAGCGGCAAGGGATGCAAGCATGGCGATAAGGACGATCACCATTACATGCTTGAAAAAATCTATCAATGCGATGGTCTGGTGTTTGGCGCTCCCTGTTATCTGTTAGAAGTCCCGGCCGTTGTAAAGCAGTTTATCGACCGCCTGTTTGTCCTGATGAGTGCTCCACCTGAGAGGAGAGGAAAACCAGCGGCCATTATTGTCCCCTATGCTACTCGGGGATGGACAACCTATGCCATGCTCCAGCCGAATCTCATGCTGCTTATTCTTGGGATGGAGGTCATCGACCGGGCTCTCATCCATATCCAGGGTATGAGCGAGGTGGCAGGTGACCAAAGGGCACTGGAAAAAGCGCGAGATATCGGGGCGGAAGTTGTAGAAGCGATCAGGACGGGAGACACAAGCTATCGAGGGGAGCCGGGCATATGCCCTATCTGCCATGATCGCCACATCCGCATTTTTAAAGACAATAAAACGGTTGAGTGCGGACTCTGCGGGATCAGAGGCAGGATAGCGATGGAAGATGGCGAGATCAGAGTCGACTTTTTTGAGGAACAGATCCGATGGCACCGTTTCTCAGAGAAGAACATGCATTGTCATCATACCTACGAGATCAAACCTTCCAAAGACTATTTCGCCAAGACCTGGCCGCTTCTTAAAGAAAAAAGAAAAAAATATAAGGATTACCTGAACCTCGATCGTGAACCTCGCTCATGAGAAGGAAGGAGGTTGTGCAATGGAAGAGATTATCGCCAAGATGAGATACTATCCTATGGGGCCTGCCTCCGGGCCGTTTGAAGCGATTCTGAAAGAGGACCTTGACAGGATAGCAGAGGCAAGTGGTGTGGACATTTCCATCAAGGAAATCGTGAACAGGAGGACGCGGGAAGCCGGGGGTGTCACCGTAGAAGAGACCATGGGGGTCTCGTTGGAGGAGATCACTCAGACGGTCGTGACCGTGTCTTC
>JAXHUM010000081.1:0-62150 GCA_034189325.1 Thermodesulfobacteriota bacterium | reverse complement strand
CGGTTTTTAAATTTCTTGGGTAGGTCGTTGTCCAATACGTAGATACAGACTTCCTGGGCCCCCTGCCGGGTGTAACGGTATTTTGCGCACAGGTTTTTGATCAGGAATTTCACATCATTTCTGATCCGCTTGTCATAGGCATTGAAATCTTCCTTGTTGAAGTCTTTGATTGCCTGCCTGAAATTCCTGTTTTCGAGGAACGGATCAAAGACTCTCTCTTTCAGATTATGCACGTATCGGCCATGAAGAGACTGAAAGAGTTTGGTTCCGGTCAGGGCCGTACCTTCGAGCATTATTTCCTGCGTAAGTGTCTTAGCGGTGTATTCTCTCTGGATATCTTTCCTGAATGAAAGGAGATCTTCCTCACTCATTTCCGATCCGAAGAGATTGTGCTCTATGTTTCGGAAGAAATCATCGTTAATGATAAGCTTATCACCCGTATATCGGCAGGTTTCAACTGAACCCTTTTCGAAATTGACGGCAAAAATGTAGTTCTGGATATCCTTTGCGATCTGCGCTTCGTTGTAATAGTAAAGGGATTCTTTCACCTGCTGTAGAATGGTATAGTCGTACATCTGCTGCAAAGATTCCAGAAACCCCTCCGGCACCGTCACCTTTGATTCATTTTGAAGAGACTTGAAATATTTGCACAGGACAGACATGTTGATGAGCCTATCCTCTTTGGCATAGGTGGAATAGAAAGCGCCGAACAGCTTGATGGAGTCACGGCCGGAGCAGCCCTGTTTCCCTTCAATTTCCGACTCGCCGATAATCCTCCGCCGCCGTTTGGCTGTTAACCCTTTTCTATCCTGGTCCGACAGCCATAGAGGAATGTATCCCGTATAGATCTCCATTTTTAGAAGCAGCATGTTTTCGTCGCAGTAGAGACTGTATTTTTTGGGGTCTTCAATCCACTCCGACATGGCCTCTGATTTGGGATTGAGCCGAGAGGCGATAATCACCCGGGCGAAATTATGGAGGACCATGGGCAGGAAGCTTTGATCGATCTGACCGCCGAAGACATTGCGGTAGATCTTGACCTCCGTTTTTAAATCCATGACATAGGGAAAACTTATACGTTCAATCCGATCTGAAAAGGAATGCGTCTCTCTGATAAACTCCTTGTCTTCAGGATTCATAAGGGCCAGAAAGAGAGAGGTCACATTCTCCTCGATGTCGTCCACCTTATGGACCCCTTCACTGATGATGTTGTGGAGACTCACAAGGCGTTCTTTGTTATGGGACTTTATGTCCATCAAGGCGTGAATACCGTTATTTGTCTTGGCATACCTTGAATAGATATAGCGCACCTCGTTACTGTCCTTGAAGACACTGTTGATCCTCTTTTGTATCATTTCGTTGTCAAGGACAGTGTTCTTTCTCGGCTTGTCTCCCGGGCTGAAGACGGTAATACCGTTTCCCAGCCGACGGTTAAAATAAGATCTTCGTGCGTAGAGCATCTCAAAGGCTTTGCGGGGGTTTTTCAGCCGGTTGACGATGGCCGTGTAGAGGGAGCTGCATACAGTGCAGGGGCTGTCCCTAAAGACCCAGTCATACTCCTTTTGTGTGAAAAGCCGCTCTTTAAACTCATTTCCCCTGAAGAGCTCTTCGAAAAAGGATCTACGATACGTTTTGGGTATCATAAGGATTGGATTGTCATGGCTGGGGCAGGGGACTTCGATGTATCGCTCATCAGGCTGGATCTGGATGTTCCTAATGCTGTTCTCAAGCCTCTCATCCTGTGTTTTATTGAGTATCTCCACTAATTTTTCCAGCCCGTACAACGCTTCATCATTGGCAGCGCCCCCAAGGAGATTTCGGTCCAGACGCCAAACCGTCTCGAAACGGCTCCCCAGTTCGGTATTGGCATATTGCTCGAATTTCATGAGGAGATTGTTCAAAAAAGTGCTTTTCCCTGAGCCGTGAGGGCCTTCAAAAATATAGATCCTGTTCTGCTGTGTTCCTCGCTTCATGGCCTCTACAAGGTTCACGAGCTTATTGGCAAACAGCCTATCGGCAAAAAAGGGCTGGTCAGAACCCTCGACAAAGAGTTTACTGCAGTCGTAGTCCTTATAATTGATCGACTCCGGATCATCCGGATATTCATCAATCCCTTCGTCAATGGAGGTCCGAATCATGTCATAAAATACCTGGAAGACGCTACGAATGACCAGATGAGGCCTATCAGACAGTATCTTGAGAAACTCCTCGGATGAATAAAGGCGATATTCATCCTCATTTTTCAGGCTGCAATCGAGAAGTTTAAGGGCTTTTCTTATTTGGTTGTCCATTTTTCCCGTATGGCGTTTTGGGTTGTTTAAGGGCGCTGAGGTGATCTTCCTGTTGTCTTGAACGATCCCCCCCCGGATAAGATCCCGGGCGGATGAAAAGACAATACTGTTTCATCATATGACCCGTCTTGTGAGCTTCCGGTCTTTCATGGTATAGAGTATGCGTCGCCACGCTTCTTTCTTTTTTTGCTCTTCCTCCATAGGGGGAATCATGTATCCGGCGAAGTAACTCTCCGGTGACGGTCCAACCTCCACTATTTCACTTGTCTCAAGCTGAACAGGCCTCCCCCAAAGGTACTCGATGCCTATTAGGGTATTTGTAATGAAATCTTTGACCAAAGGTTTTCCTTCGAAGTGATGTACCAGATAGAGGGGGCCCTTGCTGCTCTTTTCCTGATCTATCTCTACATGGGGAGGATGATACAGGGCCTCTACAAGCATCTCTTTGTAGTCCTCGGCTTTCCTGCTTTTCACGTAATACTCCCAGGCGTCCTGACTCTTGTTGAGACGTTTACCGGCCACAAACAGTTTATAGCGGGAGACAAAATCCTGATCAACAAAGGCGTTGACAAAAGTAAAATCAGTGTAGTTCCTTCGTGCTCGGAAAAGAAAATCCAGGCCCGTTCCCTTCTTGGAATCAAATTGCTCTCGTTGTTCAGCGTCCATAATACGTCGGAACTCTACAGAGTACTTGCCCTTGTCCACCATCTCTTTAATATAGTAGAAGAGTCGCATACCCAATGCATATGGGTTAAGGCCTACACGCGGCATGGCTGTAACGCCTGCGTTGACCCTTGCAAAGTCCACCTCATGCCCCTTTATACGGTCATCTTCAAGAAAAAGTGTTTCATGCCAGAAACTGGCCCAACCTTCGTTCATTATCTTCGTTCGGATTTGCGGTTGAAAAAACAGGGAGGTCTTACGAACGATTTCCAGGACCGTCTTCATCCAGACGTTTTCATCCTTTTGAAACACCTCTGAGTGTTCGATCAAAAACTGAATCACATCGGCTTTGCCGGTACTCTTTTCCTCCAGGCTCTTCATATAAATGGCGTCGAATTCGGGGTATTTCTTTTTGACTTCCGAAAAAAACGTCCTTTCGCCATACGCAGGGTCTTGGTCAAGGCACTTGTTATACCTTTCGATCTCTTTGATATATGTGCTGACTTTCTCATGTTTGACGGACTGTAAGAAGACATCGAAATAGTAGTTGAGCATTCCGGACTGGGAGGTCACGAGCGGTAGACTTTCCTTTGAAAGCTCGTGGTGGAACCCCACCAGGTTATCGATACCCCTGGAAAACTCAATCACGTAATCGACCCATCTCCCATGTTCGGCCCTGAGGTTGGCAATGACTCGTTTGTCCGAAAGGGCTTCACCCGCAAAATCGTACCCCCAGGTATGACTGAAGCAGAGGTTGTTCTGAAAGAAATCAACGTGTGCCAATACATGATAGAATATCATCACGTTCAACCAATCGGGGTTGTTGTCGTTATAGAATGAAATGGCCGGGCGCGTGTTGATCACGGTTTCATAAGGATTCGTGGGATAGAGTTCATACTTACCCTTTTCCTTCAAGACATCCACTTCGTGAACCCAGTAATCATAGAGCGTGGGGATCATCGCCTTGGGGGACAATTCAAGCAAATCCCGGTTGGTGACTATGTATTCCAGAGACTCATCCTGAAATCGGAGCCCTGCGTCGGCGGCCCTCTCCTTGCAACCTTCCATTATCTTTTTTGTGCGTTGGTCTATCAATTCCATTGTATCGGACCTAATTGTTGTACATATAAAAGCGACGTCAACGTAAGCATCCTCTTTTCGAACGGACACAGATCACAGGCCTCAGTCGGCCATGAGCTTCCTGATACCTTCAATGAGGGCCTTCTCGCCTGAATCCTCTAAGACAGTGTCTATCTTCAGCAAATCGCCTTTCTTTTTAAGAAGACCGGACATCTCGATATATCGTGCCAATTCACTCGTCCGCCCTGCATCATAGGATCGGGTTGCGATGGTGATCCCCACTCGATTGGCGTATGAGAGCATCTTTTCCAGTTCAGGAACGGTTTCCCTCCCCTCTTTGTCCCAGTCGTCACCGTCTGTCCCATGAAAGACATAGATATTATAGTCGGCCTTCAGATTATCCTTCTCCACCATCTCGTTGACTAATTTGTACGCAGAGGCCACCTTTGTTCCACCGGCGACCATTAGATTATAGTAGGTGTAAAAATCAGGGACTTCCTTGGCCTCGGTATCATGGAGTATGAAACGGCATTCGACCTGCCCCTCGTACTGGTACAAAAGCCAACTGTAGATGAGGACATGCTGTGTGACAATGAGTTCCGTAGGCTTGCCCCACATGGACCCGGAGTAATCTCTGAGGAAAAACACCATGGCCTGGGATTCGTAGTCTTTTTCCCGCGACAGTATCCGATAGATCTTGTCTGAAGGAGCCATCAAGAGGTCTGCAGGATTGATCTGTCCATCCTCCGGGAGATTCCCCAGGTTGTGATTCGTCTCCAGGATTTTTTTCAAGGTAGCCTTCTTGTCGAGAATCTGACCGAAACCCTGATGTTTGTCGGTCATTTCATAGGTGTAACGTGTAAGGCTCCGTTTTTTACCCTTGTCTTTGAGGTTGGGAAGGTGAAACTGTTCCGTCAGGATTCTGCCGAGATCATAGGCATTGGATTCGATTTCATGGGGCGTGTCTTGGCCCTGTCCATCTCCCGCGCCACTCCCGTTCTCTTTACGGACCGGCTCCTCACCTATGACTTCCCCTTCTTCTCCCTCTCCTGAACCTCCTCCTGACGGCTCCTCTTGATTTTGAGCCGACAGGTGATCATGGATAAGTTTCTCTTCAACAGTAGTCGGGACAACAACAACTTTGCTTTTACTGCCCTTGCCCGGCTTGATCAAACGTCCGATACGGATCTTACGGGGAAACCCATCCTCTTCTCGTTGCCTATCCCTTTCCAGGAGCCTGTCAATCGACTGGATATTCATGGTATATGGGCTCTGGGGCCCAGACATGGCCATGAAATGCAAAAAGTCGTGATAGGAATAGAGATCTCCCATGGAAGAAAAGGGAATCGGTCTTTCAACGGCGCCTCCACCGTCAGACGCCTCAAAGGCATGGCCTCCTAACTGAGAGCGCAATTCAGTCAGGAGGATGCGTTCCTGTTCGGGGGAAAGGCCGTTGATCTTTACTCTTTCATAGAGTTCGAGGAGGTCCCTCTTTGTCATGATATTCACCATCACCCGTGAGCCGGCCCTAAGGCACTCTTTCGGCGCTTTAGTTCTCATCCTCTTGTGTACAGAAGTACTCAATGGTCTTTTGTGCGCAGGTTTTGCAATAATTCAGCTTTTTCAGCATCGTCTCAATCATACGATCGTATAGCTTTTGGTTCTCTTCATTGGTGCGGTTTGCAAGGGCGCCGATGAGACTGCCCGCACCGGCAATATCGGATTTCAGCCGGACGTCCGTCACTGCCTTGACCAGTTCCAGGTTATCCATGAAGTCGTAATTGGGATGGATGGAGATCTTCTGGCCGTATATCTTACGAATCGACGTCCTGAAAGACTCTATCTGTTCGTGGGTCTTAAGGCCGAGTCTTTCCTCAACGCTCTTGATATAACGTTCGTCTATCTTCAGCGCCCTGAGTTCTCCTGTCTGGGGGTCCTTGTATTTCCACATCATATCAGGACCGAGGTTCTCGGCATCAATGCCGATCACCATATTCACGTAGTTCATCACATCTTTTCTAATGGCTTGGGGTTCATCCATGTAGGCATTGAACATCTCCGTCATAATACGTTCCCGGTAGAGCCCTTTAGCTGTTTTGAGATCTTCAAGGTACTTCGCCCTGTCACCTGCTTCGTTGACATAGTCCAATATGGTCCGCTCGATCGCCTTGAACACGTCCAGGGCAAACATGCATTTGCCCTCATTGGTCTCTGAACTCTCGAGCATCAGCTGAATCGCCCTTCCCAGATTTCTCTGACCAAGCCCTTTCTGTCCAAAACGTTTGGTAATGTCCGGATCATGGTTGAGGGTGTCAATGACTTCAGCAAGGGTCTTGATGCTCTTCTCTCCGGCCACTTCACCTGCCGCCAATTTCATGGTCTCGATAGGCGTCAATTTTTCGGATCGGGGCAGGCGGGTCAACACCACGGAGGTGGATGCCGCGTAATTCAGGTTGGGATCCTGGTGGAGCGCTTGGTTGGATAGCGTCGTCTTGGCCTCGTTTCCGATAGCATACGAGGTAAGGTCTTTCTGGAGTTTATAGTCCGTATTGTGAGAGACATAGCAGATACGACACCTGTCAACAATGGGGGCCTCCTCCTTTTCTGCAAGGAATCGATTGAATTCGGAGTTGTTGCTGGTGGCGATAATGAGCGTATCGATCGGCCATTTAAAACCGTCCACCTCGATAGTCCGATTTTGAATGACCCCGAGATACACCTGGACCAGGTCCTTTTTGTTTTTGAACAATTCATCGCTGAAGTGAATGCCGCCGCCGGCAACCCTGGCCAAGGCGCCTCGTCTCAAATCGAAGCGATAGGGGTTGTTGGTGTCCGTGATATGGAGTAGTCTCTGGATAGATTCCTCACCCAAAAGATCCACGGCAGATGACGTGATCTTGTCTTTGGCGGGATATTTACCCGTTATTGTGCCGAGGCTCTCAATAAGAGGAACCGGCACGACCTCCACAAACTTGAGCATGTCCTCCATTTTATTGTCGGTAAAACTGCGGATGTCGTTCCAGATATATCCGCTGCAGGCGCCCATAGGCCGATAGTCCCTGTACAGGTCGCCTATCTCCTTGTCCGTGAATTCAAATCTTTGGATCAGGTATTCCCGGTTTTCGTCTTGATCTTCGAAAAGATTCATTCCAAGGATCATGGGGTCTTCAAAGGTCTGCGATTCAACAGCAGGGATCTTCCCGTAAGTCCCCAACTTATCCAAATGGATAAATCTGAAAGTGAATTTCCTGTTCTCATCTTTTGAAAGAAATTTTCTGTAACTGTTACACAAAAACTCCACAAAAAAAGTCTTCCCATTGCCTGGTTCACCCACCAGGACATAGGCCATTTCTTTTGATGAGCCGCCTTCGGACGCATCCTTGACGAACGAGACAAAACTATTGATCTCATCATACATACCGATAATATGTTTCTCTCCTGAACTGAACATACTGAAATCATAGGTTGTCTTGCCTTTCACCACGATTTTTTCCATCTCGCTTTCAAGGATCATACGGGCCACACCCTTAAAGGCATTTTCAAAACGACGCCTTCCCTCCTTGAACGCAACGATATGATGATGCAGCGAATTTCCATTTGAGTTGCCCATGTTCTCCTCCTATAACGGATAGCCTATGAAAAGCTCCCTCGCACCTCTTTGCGGGGCGGTGACTGCCTCTTCAAAAACTGCCGGCAGAAAAAGATGCCCACGCTCAGCGTAGTATCCTGAGGATCTTTCTCCCGAGGCTTTGAGAGGTTGGGTTATTTTCCGGTAACCCGGCTAGTCTGATGATGACGATGATTATCGCAAGTGTCCGTCTTAGGGTATTCTTATCGTAACGACGGGAGCGGGAGTTGAAGAACGGACCGGAAACCCACCTGATGCGATGAGTAGCGAAATCGTGAAACAGGACGAAAGTATTGAACGGGGTCGTCTGAATCCGGACACTTCGATATTTGGATTTTGCAATTGACATGCCAGTTGCCGCGGATCTTGTTGAAATGTCCTCTCTCCAAGGTTGTCCGGGTATGATCGAGGCAGGCCTTTTGCAAGCGTATGGATCGACTCTGGGATGAATAAAGAATTCTTCGGATAAAACAGGGTTCCATAGACCCAGGGCTTTTTGATCCGACATCTCTTTATACATCGTCAAAACAACGACGCTCCTCGTCAATGGAATGACTCAACAGGTGATTTCACGAGGGGTTGCAGGATCGATAGGCGGCTTTCAAGGAGAATCGGAAAAGCATGATCTTTGAAGGTCGACCGGAAGAGGCAGGCTTAGGACCAAAAGGATCCGGTGGATTCAGGATAGTGGATCCATTCTATCGGGATAACGATCAATGATGGAGGCCAGGACCTCGGTGCGTGAAAAAAAGGCATCCATCACCTTGGGGTCGAAATGTGTGCCGCTGTTCCGATGCATCTCCTCCAGGACCCGGTCCTGATCCCAGGCCTCCTTATAAGCCCTTCGGGATACAAGGGCATCATAGACATCAGCCACAGCCACGAACCTGCTGAAAAGGGGGATCTCGTCTCCCTTCTTAGGCAGGGGGCTTCCTTGCGAGTCTTCGTGACCTGGAATCGATCTCTTGGAAAAGGGGTCCATATGCCCCGGGTATCCCGTACCGTCCCACTTTTCATGATGGTTGAGCGTGACCTGTGCGGCGACCTCGTCAAAGTCCGAGTTGATCTCTTGAAAAAGCCTGGCGCCCATATAGGTATGGCTCTTCATCTCCTCGAACTCATTTGCCGTGAGTGGACCCGGTTTTTTGAGGATCATATCGCTAACGGCCACCTTTCCCACGTCGTGCAACATGGCTGCCATCCTCAGGACATCTTTGTCTCTTTCAACCTCCGAGAGAGCCATCCCCTCCTTCCGGGCCCAGGCCTCGTAAATCTCGACCGCGAAGGAAGCCACTCTGTTGACATGGGCCCCTGTTTCCTCCGGGTCTCTTAATTCGGCCATTCCCACCATGCGCATAATAATATTCCGCGTCATTTGAGCTCGCTCCAGGGCCAGGGCCGCGCTGGCCGCGAAGTATTTTGCCAGTGATTCATCGGCGCGGGAAAAGGCCGTGACGCGACCTTGATCGTCCGTGGCATTGATCAACTGCATCACTCCGAGGAGATCGCCGCGCTGGTTCATGGCAGGAACCGTGAGTATGGAGGATGTCCTGTAATCCGAGAGCGTATCAAAATGAGAATCAAAGGCAAAGGGTTCGGAACCGCTCATTTTGTAAGCATCCTCGATATTGACCAGATCCCGGTTCTTGGCAACATACCCGGCAATCGAATCATTATTGATAGGAACGAGATAGGTGTTATAAATCAATTTATTGCCGGGCCCCAATCTCTCTTCAAGGGTATTGTTCTGTGTATAACTGAATTTCAAATCGTTTCCCTGTTTGAGGTAGATAGAGCCTGCATCGGCATTGAAAAACTCCCTGGCACGGGAGAGTATTCTTTCAAGAAGGATATCCAGGTCTTTGACTTCATTAATGTCCAGACTGATCTGGGTAATGAGTTCAGCTCTCTTGGTTTCACTAATCATCGACGGATTCCTCTCTCCGAATCATTGAGATGGATTGTCTTAAGTTTTATCACAAAAAAGGCTATCGCACAACCAAGGGGAAAAAATAGGGGGCGGTTCATATTCGGCTTGACGAGTTCCAGACAGCTCTGATAAGAGGTTACCATGAACCTTCTGGATATGATCATTATCGGTATGATGGTTTTGATTCTCGTCCGGGGTCTCCTGCGGGGCTTCTTCAGAGAGATAGGCTCCTTGGCAGGGGTGGTTCTGGGTATATTGCTCGCCAATACCTACCAACCCCAGATGACGGAATATCTCAAAGGATATCTGCCCCCCGGGGTATATCTCCCCCTGGTCAGTTTTGCAGCGATCTTTATTTTGGTCCTCGTGTCCGGCAACATGGCCGGCTGGGCCCTGAAGTTGATGTTGAAAAAGGCCTCTCTCGGCTGGGCCGATAGGTCCCTCGGGGCCTGTTTGGCCATTCTAAAGGGCATCATTATCACCTATCTTATGATCGTGCTCCTCACATTCTATCTCCCCTCCAAGACACCTATTATCGCCAAGTCCAGATTGGCTCCCCTCATTATCACCTCTTATCAGTCCATGACCAGCCTTATTTCTCCCAGGGCATACGAAAATCTCCGGGAGAAATTGCTTGGAAAGACGGAAGAGATCAAAGAGGCTGTTGTGGAGAATACCGATGAGTCCCCCCAAAAAAAATGAATCTGAAAGGTTATCCAAGGCGGTTTTAGTTCTTCAGGCATTGGTCAGACGGCTGAGAGGACCGGGTGGATGTCCCTGGGATGCCAAGCAGACAGACGGGACCATCAAGATTTACCTCCTGGAAGAGGCTTACGAGGTCCTTGAAGCGATTGAGACATCGTCGTCCGAAGATATCTGTGAAGAACTGGGGGATCTCCTGTTTCAGATCCTATTTCTGGTTGAACTGGCCTCAGAAAGGGGCGAGTTCAACCTCGTTGATGTGATTGAAAAGACAACAGACAAGATGATTCGTCGCCATCCTCATGTCTTTGGTGATCAAGAGCTCCTCAATGCGGAAGATGTGGCGTCCAACTGGGAGAAGATTAAACAGGAGGAAAGAGAGGCAGAGAATGACAAACTCTCCTCTTTTCACAGTGTCCCGATCCATCTCCCCGCCCTCTTGAGGGCCCACAGGTTGAGCGAAAGGGCCGCCAAGGTGGATTTTGATTGGGCCGGCCCTAAAGAAATCTGGGAGAAGGTCGAGGAAGAATTCGAGGAATTGAGGAAGGCCCTTGAGGTGGGAGATAGGGAGGAGATAGGGGAGGAGATAGGCGATCTCCTCTTCAGCATTGTCAATCTATCCAGGCATTGGGGCCTCAATGCTGAAAATCTCTTGCGACTTGCCAATGGAAAATTCCTGAGACGTATTGAAAAGATGCATCAGGAATTGGAGTCTTCCGGTCTGAGTCTTGAGGATGCCTCACCCAAACAGATGGATCAAGCCTGGGAAAGGATAAAGAACAAAAGGGGACTCTAAGGTTTGCCCAAGAAAAAGGAACGGTCGATCATAAGGAGAATCATGAGGTGGGTCTGGACACTCTTCTTATGCCTGGTGGTTCTATCGGTCCTTCAGGTCCTTTCTTTAAGATATATTGATCCTCCCTTCACAACGATGATGCTTGTCAACCGGCTATTCGATCGCAATGAGACTCCACACAATTGGCACCTAAACACGTGGCGTCCCCTCAACGAGATATCCCCTCATCTCAGGAGAGCCGTCCTTGCAGGTGAGGACCAGCGGTTCACTTCCCACCGGGGCTTTGATTTTACCGAGATAAACCGGGCAATGAGAGATATGGTCATGAACGGAAATGTTCGTGGAGCGAGCACCATTACCATGCAGGCCGCCCGGACCCTGTTTCTCTGGCCCGAGAGAAGCCTCCTCAGGAAAATCGTCGAGGCCTATTATTCCCTCCTTATGGAACTCTTGTGGAGCAAGGAGAGGATCCTGGAAGTCTATCTCAATACGGTAGACTGGGGGAACGGTATCTTTGGGGTTGAGGCCGCATCCAGGGCCTATTACCATGCCTCCTGCTCTCGGATTTCCGCGTTCCAGGCCGCCTCCCTTACCGCTATTCTGCCGAACCCCCACAGATGGTCTCCGACAAGGCCGACCCCGTTTATCGTCAAGAGACGAAGACAGATCCTAAGAGACATGAGACGGATGCCTCTGCTTCGCTAAACCTGCGATCGCTCAAGAAGTCTGTGAAAAAAACAGCGACCACGACCCCGCCCTGATAAACACTGCCTAATAGCCCAGGGCGGATCCTACTTGAAACACCCCGACAGCCAGCAGGGAGGCGACCGCCGTATTGAATACCATGGAAAAGGCTCCCCAACTCCATGAACCGGCCTCTTTCGAAATGACAATGATCGTGACAAAACAGGGGGCGTAAAAAATGGTGAATATGATCAGGCTCAATGCCAGCAGGGGGCTCCATTTAGGGGAGGCGGCCAGATAGGCGGCCAGGGAGGCCCTGCTTTCAGTCTCGGAGGCCTCCAAAGAGTAGACCGTCCCCAGAGTCGACACGACAACCTCTTTTGCGGCAAACCCGCCTATAAGGGCGATATTGATTCTCCAATCAAAACCTGCCCATTGAGACACATACTCTATCGCGGTGCCGATCCGGCCCGCCACAGAGTTTCTGAGAGCGGCCTCCGCCTCCTGGGTGTCGATCACGGCAAGCTGCTTGTTGAGTCTCACGGTCAGGTCGGGAAGAGGTATGTCTCTGTCGGTCCTCTCCATTTCACCGACAATGTCGGAGGGATAAACAGCCTTCAAGGCGTCCCGTTGGCGGGAAAAATCCTCGACCTTGGATTCAGGAAGCCGGGGGAAGGTCATCATGGCCCAGAGTATGATGGAAATTCCGAGGATCACGGTCCCTGCTTTCTTCACATACTGCCAGGTCCTTTCCCACGTATGTATGAGAAGCCCCTTCATCGTGGGGAAGCGATAGGGCGGAAGCTCCATGACAAAGGGAGTGGCCGGCCCTCTGATAACGGTCATTCTCAGCACCTTTGCCACAACCAGTGCTCCGGCCCAAGAGATGATCGTCAGCAGCAACATAATGGAGGCCTCGTTTTCGGAAAAAAAGGCCGCGATCAGGAGGGCGAAGAGGGGCAATTTTGCCCCGCAGTTCATAAAGGGCACGGTCAACACTGTGGCCAGGCGTTCCCGTCGGGACCTCAGTGTCCTGGTCGCCATGACTCCCGGAACCGCACATCCCCCCGCAATACCACCGGATACAATATAGGCCATAACCGAACTGCCGTGAAGGCCGAAAATTCGAAATACCCTATCCAGCATAAAGGCGACCCTTGCCAAATAGCCGGAGTCCTCTAGGATGGCGATCCCGAAAAACATGAAAAGGATGAGAGGAACAAAGCCGAGCACACCACCCACCCCGTCAATAACACCCGACACAATCAGAGATTTGAGGAGGCTGTCAGGCAAGAGAAGGCTAACCCCATCTCCAAGCCACCTAAAAAACGACTCGAACCACCCCACGGGAATTTCACTGTAGGTAAAAGTGAATTCATAGAGCCCCAGCAGGACCAGAAGCATGATGACAGGCCCGACAAATCGCTGTGTCAGCACATTGTCTATCTTGTCTGAGACGTAAAGCCTGTTTTGATCGTACCTTCGTTGGATGACCCCTTTTTTGATAATGGCACTGATATAACCATAGCGATAATCGGAAATAATCGCCTCCGGGTCTGTTTGTACTGTTTTCTCCAGGTGCGTTGATACCTTCTCGACTATCCTCTCAAGCCTTTCCGCACGGTCAGGGGCCTCTCTCTTTCCAAGGGCCAGGATCTGGCTATCCTTTTCGAGATACTTCATCGCAATCCACCTGGCATGGTAGAGATGACTCAAAAAACCGCTCGCCGCAATGATCTCTTCCATTTCAAGAAGGGCCCTGTCCAGATCATCTCCGTAAGAGATTCTAAGGGGTGCGATGCCCTCCTGCGACTGGGCAACGGCCCAAGCCGATTCCATAAGCTCCTTTTTGCCGAAACCGGACCTGGCAATAGTGGGGATAACAGGGACATCAAGCAATTCGGAGAGTTTCTCCGCTTGGACATGTATCCCCCTGTTTTTGGCGGCATCGATCATGTTCATGGCGATGCACAAGGGCACGCCCATCTCTCGGAATTGGATCAACAGGTAGAGATTTCTCTCCAGGTTGGATGCGTCGACAATGTCAATGACAACATCCGGTCTGTCGTTTGCCAGGAAATCCCTGGTCACAACCTCTTCGACGGAGTAGGCAGTCAAGGAATAGATGCCTGGAAGGTCGACAATATGCATGTCACGGCCGTTTGACGAGTAATATCCCTCCTTCTTTGCGACGGTCACTCCAGGGTAATTTCCCACGTGCTGGCGCGCTCCGGTCAGCTCATTGAAAAGCGTGGTCTTGCCGGAATTCGGGTTCCCTGCCAGGGCAACGGTTATCGCCATGCTTTATTCCACCTCAACCTCTATGTAATCGGCCTCACTGTTTCGCAAGGTGAGTGTAAAACCCCTCACTTTCAGGGCAACGGGATCATAGAGCGGCGCTCTTCCCTGGATCCTTATAGGAGTCCCGGGAACAAGGCCCATATCCCGGATACGCCTGCCAAGCTCTCCTCCGACCTTGACAGCCGTTATGGTTCCTGACTGATCTTTCTCCATATGCCTCATAATGATACGACCCAAATGATATCCTCCCTAAAATATAATATAATGAGGTCCCTTCTCACATACTCTAGAGGGGTAGGATTTACCTGCCCGCAGTCCTTGAGAGGGCCTCTCATAAGGTCTCAAAGGTTGAACAATGAATCATCCAAAACGGATAATTAGATATATCTAAATAATATTGACATACCTAAGTGATGTCAAGTGCTTTGTGCTGAATAAGGAGTCTAACAGGAGGGAATCCCATGAATTTGTTGTTGCGGGAGAGATCTGTTTCACTTAGAATTAGAGGATGGAAGATTACAAAAAAAGATTCGCAGGGACTCTTGCAGAAACGGGGGCGTTGTTTTTCGACGAAAATCTTGTTCTTAAGGATGGACGACCCACACCCTATTTCGTCAACATGGGCATGTTTAAGAGCGGGCGTCTCAGCCTGGAGCTGGGGGGCTTCTTTGCCGGGATGATGATTTCGGAGGGCCTGATTGGCGGTATAGACATTGTTCTGGGGCCTTCTTACAAGGGAAGTTCTATTGCCCTTGCCGCCACGATCGCGCTCTGGAAAGACCATGGATACGATCTTTTCTTTGAGTACGACCGCAAAGAGGCCAAGACCCATGGAGAAGCGACTGAGGGAAAGGGCCTCTTTGTCAATCGGACCCTTTTTGATGGGTGCCGGATATTCGTCGTAGATGATGTGGCCACCTCTATGGGGACGAAACATGATCTTCTTACGAAGATAGAGAATGAGGCCCGCTTGTGCCACATGAAATTCGAGGTGGTGGGAATCGGCATTGGAATAGACAGGGAGCAGACCACCGCGGTCTATGACCATGGGGGCAAGGTTATCCTCGATGAAAAAGGAGACCACGCCATTGGGGAGTTTGTCGCGCAAACCGGGGTGCCCGTTTATTCCGTGGCGGGGATCAGGGAGGTGGTGGAGTATCTCTATCAGGATAGGATTCCCGTGATGGTCCGAGGCAAGAGGCTGCCGATCGATGAGAAGACCAAGGCACGTTTCGATCGATACCTGGAGGTTTACGGTGTTGATTAGCAAAGAGATCATCAGCATAAAGGAGCCATGAGGATGACTTTGCCTGAGGTTATCAATGATATTTTGGGAACCAGGACCCCGAAGCGTATTGAGAATGGGAAAACCCCCTATCAGGATGCAAGCGTATTGATACCGATTATTGGGGATGGCACTGAATACAAGGTCCTTTTCACCAAAAGGACGAATGATGTTCAAACGCACAAAGGGCAAATCTCATTCCCAGGTGGGGCCAAGGATGAGGGGGACGGCACGTTTGAGGAGACCGCCCTGAGAGAGACGGAAGAAGAAATAGGTCTCGCCGGCAAAGATGTGGACATCTTGGGAAAGGTAGATGACATCATGACGGTTGAGTCGAATTTCATTGTTCATCCCTTTGTGGGTATGGCGCCCTATCCCTATGACTTCACCATCAACCGAAGGGAGGTGGAAAGGATCCTACTTGTGCCGCTGGATGTCTTTCACCCTGAAAACAGGGATACCAGAAGAGATTCATTTGTCTATGAAGGGGTGACTTATTGGGGAGTTGCATGGGAATATGAAAATGACGTGATCTGGGGGGCAACCGCCAGGATCATGGCGAATTTTGTCAGCATTATGGGCAATCATTTGCCCTTGCAGGGTATTGAGAAATAGGTTATAAGACAGAAATCAATCCTATATCACTAAGTCGGGACGTGGCTCAGCCTGGTAGAGCACCGCGTTCGGGACGCGGGAGTCGCTGGTTCAAATCCAGTCGTCCCGACCACCAAAAATTTGAAGCCGCTTTCACAAGCGGCTTTTTTGTTCATAACATGATGAGGTTCTGCTCATGAGATTCCAACCAAAATGGAGCATCAGGTTTTTCCTGTGCGCACTCACGATTTTTGCCGGCATGGCAACGAGTCATGCTCTGGAGATAAAGCTGGATGTCAAGGAGTTTGAACTCGAAAACGGCATGCAGTTTTTGGTTGTCGAACGTCCCACAACCCCTCAGGTCGCCTGCAGAGTCGCGATTCGGGCCGGATCCGCCCTTGAACAGGCGGGAAAGACAGGTATTGCCCACCTGCTGGAGCATATGATGTTCAAAGGCACCAAGAATTTCGGCACCCTCGACGTTGTCAAGGATCAGGAACTCCAGGAACGTATAGAAAGGGCCTATCAGACCATCCTTGCAGAGGAGCGCAAGCGCCGTCCCGACAGGGACCTGATCAGGAAGAAACTCGTGGAAATGGATTCCCTGCGCCTTGAAGTCCAAAAAATCTACGTGCCCCAGGCCTTTTCCTCCAACCTGGAGCGAAACGGGGCTGTCGGGATTAACGCCTTCACATCGAAAGATCAGACGCAGTATTACATGTCCGTACCGTCTGATATGATCGAGCAATGGTTTTCGACTGTCAGCGAGCAGTTGTTTGAGCCTTCGTGGCGGGAGTTTTATGTGGAGAAGGAGGTCATCAAGCGGGAATGGGCCTTCAGGTATATCAACAATGCGCGAGGGGCTGCATGGCTCGATCTGAACGCCACGGCCTATCATGCCCATCCCTACCGAAATCCGACCATTGGCTGGAGATCGGATATGGAGGGTTACAGTACGAGGGATGCCATAGCATTCCATTCCGAGTACTACAACCCGGCAAACGCGGTCTGTGTCCTGGTAGGTGATGTGACAACCGCACAGGCAAAAAGGCTGGCAGAGGTCTATTTTAAGCGGTATGCACCCGGCAGACGCGCCCCTGAGACAGTGACTGACGAACCGCCCCAAAAGGGCCCTCGCAGGAGTATTCGTTTTCTCAAGGGGGCCCGAACCCCGATTGTCAGAATCGGCTTTCACGGACCTCGTATGGGGACGGACGATTTCTACGCCCTTGACGTGATGACCATGATACTGAGCCATGGACGAAGCGCGAGGATAACCCGCAACATCACCAACGCCGGACGGGCTGTCCAGGCATGGTCGGGGAATCCGGATAATCGGTATGGAGGCATGGTCGTACTGGGGGGGAGTCCCAACGAACCGGCCACGCAAGACCTTCAAACGCCCGAGGCCTATGTGAAGGACTGTGAAGAGTTTGAGAGAATGCTCCTAGCTGAGGCTGAAAGGTTGAAGAATGAGCCGGTTTTGTCAGAGGAACTGGCAAGGATAAAGAAATTGAACGAACGAGGATTTCTCGATCGAATGCGCAGCAACGAATCTCTTGCCGAGACTCTGGCAACCATCGAGGTCCTTGCGGGTTGGAATTACCTCACCACCTACCTGGAAAAAATCGACCAGATCGCCCCTGAAGATGTCGTACGGGTGGCAAAAAGATATATCAGGGAAGACAACAAGACCTCCGTGTATGTGATCCCCGGCGGCAGGCCCGACCGTCCGGCCGAACAATACAGCGAGATCCGTTCGGCCGGGGGCACCCGCCACGCAAGACCTTCCCAAACAGATCTGTCGATCAACCGCTCTATCTATCCGACCCACGATGCCTGGAAACATCCTCTTACCTTCTCCAGGGTGCCCGAAAAGATCGAATACACAAAGGCTGAGATTGCCGAGATGAAGGGGGCCAAGATTTTCTACCTGCCCGACAAGGAATTGCCTCTCATAGACATGACTATCTTTGTCAAGGCTGGTGCCGTTGATGTTCCGGCCGACAAGATCGGTCTTTCCGGCATTCTCGATTTATCCCTCATGCGCGGGGGGACCAGCCGTTATTCCCCCGAAGAACTGGCTGAGGCCATGGACGACCGGGCCATTCAGATCTCCGTATCGGTCCGTGAAGAGGAGACCCTGATCCGGATGTCCGTCCTGAGAGATGACTGGCGGAAAGGTCTGTCTCTTCTCGAAGAGGTCCTTGCCAGGCCTTCTTTCGAGCCCAAGGTTATAGAGGTGGCCAAAAAGCAGATATTGACGAGCCTCAAAAGACAGGGTGGAGACGCGCAAGCCCTCTTGAGTCGCGAGTCTTCCATCCGGCATTTCAAGGGGCATGTCTATGGTCGTGATCCCCTGGAGGGGCTTGTAACGATTCCAGGTATTGGGGCGGAAGACCTGAGACGTTTCATGAAAGAGCATATGGTCTCCTCAAACATGATTGTGGCGGTTTCAGGCGATATCGACAAGGGGGATGTTCTCCAGGGCCTGATGCTGTTTTTTGAGGCATTCCCTGAGACCGAGGCGCTGAAACGGGGAATAGGCGATCCCACACCACCACCCCCCCTCTTTGCCCTGATTCATAAGCCGGGGCAACTCCAGTCCCAGGTGCGCTTACTTCTCCCCAGCGTGGTGAGGACGCACCCGGACTTTTGGAAGATAAGCCTGCTGATGGATATTTTCGGCGGCAGCGATTCCATGATGTATACCCGATTGAGAGATGACCTGGGACTGATTTACGCGGGCGCATTCTACCAGACCTACAAGTGGCGGGCCGGCATACTGAAGGGATATATCGGCTGTAAGGCAGACAAGACCGGCCAGGCGATTCAGGAGACCATCGACCTGATGAAAGGCCTTCATCAAGGTATACCGAAGGAGGTCCTGGAACAGAAGCGGCTCGATGTGCTCAACGGTTTCGTCTTTAACGTGGACACGGCACATGAACTTGTCAATGCCTATGCCAGGTACGAGATGCGCCGGGAACCCCTGGATACCCTTGCAAGGATCCAGGACGTCTACCTCCTGACCAAGGCGGATGAGCTGGCGAACCTGGCCCGGACCTTCCTGGACCCCAAACAGCTTCAAATATTTGTTGTCGGCGACAAAAACAGGGTGTTGAGAGGCCAAGACGGTGAGGAAGTGACCCTTGAAAAAGAGATGATATCCCTTGCCGAGAGCCTAGGACTGCCTTACAAAGAGATTGCATTGCGGTAACAAAGGAGCCCTAACCTTTTTTGGGCGACATTCTGTTTTTAATCATCTCGGCGGCCATGCCTATGGCCGCGACAAGACTGGAGGGATCGGCCTTTCCATGCCCCGCAATATCATAGGCCGTTCCATGGTCCACGGAGGTCCTGATAATGGGGAGGCCCAGGGTCGTGTTGACCGCATCGGAAAAATGAAGCAGCTTGAGGGGGATGAGCCCTTGGTCATGATACATGGCCACGACCGCGTCAAACCGCCCGGAGGCCGCCTTGAAAAACAGTGTGTCTGAGGGCAAGGGGCCCTCAACCGAGTACCCAAGTGCTCTGGCCTTTTCTATAGCAGGCCCGATGATCTCCTCCTCTTCAGATCCAAACAACCCTGATTCACCCGCGTGGGGGTTCAGGGCACAGACCGCCACACATGGTTTCTTGAGCCCAAAATCCTCCACAAGGGCCCTGGCCGTGATAACAATGGTCTTAAGGATCGCCTCAGCCGTGAGGATAACCGGGACCTCCTTCAAGGGGCAGTGAATGGTCACCAATGAAACGCGGAGTCTCTTACCGGCAAGCATCATCACGTAGTCATGGCTTCCCGTGAGATGCGCGATGAGCTGCGTATGTCCTTCAAAGTGATGGCCTGCCCTCTGCATCAGCGCCTTATTGATGGGGCAGGTCACGAGTGCATCGAGTTCTCCCTTAAGGGTCAGGTTGACGCCACGTGTGATGTAGGCGACCATGGCCTTACCGCCGTCCACAGTAGGTTTTCCCGGCAGGATAGACCCGCTCTTGAGACGCGAGATCTCCAGGAGATTAATCCTGCCGGGAATCGCCTCTGCCTCGGCGGCATGGGCCACGGCATTTAATGCCGTACGATCGGAAAGCTTTAATACAATAGAGGAGAGAACCTCCGAATCTCCCAGGACAACAGGTCGAGAGCATTCGTAGACCGATGGATCCGCAAGGGCCTTGACAATTATCTCCGGGCCAATGCCAGCCGGGTCCCCCATGGTAATGCCGATGATAGGACTGTTTGATGCACTCATAACATTTTGACGCCTTCAGGTTGTTTTTTCAGGAACCTAACATGTTCTTCCGAGGAAGGAAAGGAGAAGTGCCATGGATCTGGATGAACTGACAAAACGACTCGAGATCTTTTGCCACGCCAAATACGAGGATAACGGCGCGACAGTAGAGGATGTCCATAAAATGCCGGGACATGCCGGTTTCTCCTATGGTTTTTCGGTTCGCATGGATGAGGGGGTGGAATCCTGGTTTCTCAGATTGCCGCCGCCTCATGCGAAATGGGAGGGCACGGCCGACGTTCTCCGCCAGGTGGAGGTCCTGAAGGCCCTTGATAAAACGGACGTCCCTCACTGTAGAGTAAAATGGAGCGGGAAAGACCTTAAATGGTTCGGATGCCCCTATTTCATTGTCCCTAAACTGGAGGGGGATGTGATACGTATGGGCCGGGGAGAGTGGGGAGAGAGTCTTTCTAAAGAGCAGCGTTATGACTTGGCGAGACAAGCCATGAGCGCATTGGCAGGCATCCATCGAGTGAATTGGCAACGAGACACGCCTTATCTGGGAAGGCCGCTGTCCTGTGCCGATGATGTGAAGCGATGGGACTGGTTCCTCCAGCGGGCCGCCGACCCTGAACGACTGGAGCATGCCTCGGAAGTACGGCAAAAGCTCCTGGATAACCAGCCTTCGGATATCACCGTGGGAATCTTCCATGGTGATTTTCAGCTCGCTAATCTGTTCTGTTCTCTTGAGGGCCGTTTATTGGCGGTGATCGATTGGGAACTGGTGGGAATTGGGGCTACGCTCAATGATTTAGGGTGGTTCGTCACATTCAGCGACCCTGCCATGTGGTCTTTGGAATGGGGTGGCCAGACCCGATTCCTCTCCCCTGACGTCTTAATCGATCTCTATACGGAGGCCTGGGGCCAACCCCTCCACAATCTTAATTGGTATCGCGCCCTGGCCGCATATAAATTTGCCCTGATCACCGGTTTCAATCTCAACCTCCATCGCCGCGGCAAACGACATGACCCCCTCTGGGAGACTATCAAGTTCTCAATGAATACCCTTATCGATCAAGCGCTTCAACTCCTTTGATCTATATCATTGAATGAGAATATGACAGGAGACTTTTTTACTGTGTCTGCACTCCTCAAGGAAAATATCTTGACTTCAACATAACCTCTTAGCGAAAAAGCAGGTTAGTGATTCCAGGCAAGCTCAGAGATAAATCATGATTCTTTTGCGTTGGGCTTTCAGCTTCCCCATGAGCGGCAACAACAAGGCCAATCTGTTTTGTAGCCGTGGCGTCGATCGGGGGGGTGGATGCTGGTGTGCGGAATGATCAAGAGGGATGTCAGCCACCATTGGGATTCTGGGTATTTCTCCGTTTCATCAGGGTATAAAGGATCCTCCCTATTCGTGCCACGCCTTGGAATGATTTCTGTGTTGATCGGGAATATAACCTTCCTTCAGATAGGTATCATAAAAATCGGGGTCCAAATGATGGATCTGTGCGTGCAGATTTGAGTGAAATGCGGAATAGTAAACAGGAAATCTACCATATCTCTCGTAAAGATAACTCAACACAGACTTGACGGCTTCTATACACCAGTCCGAGGGCCCTCTGTTTAAGAACGGTCGCATGTCGACGTCGGTCTTACCAGAATAAGGGAGGTGGACCAATGCCTGTTTTTTCAATGCCAACACACGGTTTATAAGATCATCTATAGACTTATTCCAGGGGGCGGGCATGCCGAAGCCCTCCAATACTTTAGGAATCCCGATGTAATTTCGTTTTCCATCAATAACCCTGTACCTGAAGCGCAGGCCCTTGGCCAGGGGCCTGAAACCTCCCAGTACCACATCTTCGCAAAACCCTCCAAATATCCAACAACCAAGGCCCATGGCTTCTGCTGCCAATCGAAGGTTTTGGATCAACATCCCATGTTGATAATCGGCCATATGCAACATTGCCTCTTCATAGGTATGCTGTGTGATGGGCAACTCCAACATCCCCGGCTTGGCCCATTCTTCCAGGCCGCACGGTTTGCCCGTTTGGTCATCCGTTATGAGCCATTGCATATGTTCGAATACTGAAAAGTAGAGGTTGATCATTCCCTTGGCTATATCGACGACGGGGATAAACCATGTGGAACCGGGTCTGTTGAGGTTGTATTGCCAAACCCCCATAGGACGACCAGGAGATATGGTCCAATCGATATCCAGACGCTGTTTACTGAGTTGGGTTAGACCTTCCTGAAACCACTCAATAATCTTGGGGTAGTCTTCCTCCGACTCAATTTCGATCACCTTGGACCTTTGACGAGTCGGACGATACAAAAAAGTGCCTTGATCGTTTGTGAAGATCAGATCCACACACCAGTCATTGGCGGCAGAAGGTATCGTCCTTCCTCCGAAGCTCATCAAGGTCCCTATATCATGTGTCCCGGCAATATCTCCAGTGATAATGCCGTTGGGTCCGCATGCGGCCCAGCATAGCAAGGCTGTCTCAACTTCACTGAGCGGTTCAGGCTTCTTACAAGAGACAAAACCAAGAGGGCCGGTCCGACTCTCTAGGCTGCGGCCTGTGACACCATGGGTATCAGGTTGACCCGATTCGAGAGAGTATCCCGCGCCTACGCGACGAGAACGCACAGTAGATAGGAGTCGGAACAATGTCGGTGTACGTTCAAAGGCGGATCTTAACCTCTGGATATCCTTCTTATCCATCCTATAATATCACTCCGAAGTGGCAGACAGGGCCGAGATGTCATTTCAGAAAGGGGCTTCAACGGCGAAAAGCAGAGGTTTCACCACTACTTTCCGGGCAATCCGAGTCGTTCCGCGAATTCACCAAAACCTACTTCAGCCAGCATGTCCGGAGATCTCAAAGGGATGAATACAAGATCCCTATCTCCGATCAGGTCCTGCAACTTGGTGGAAAAGTCTTCCAGGTCTCTCGATTGTGACAGTCTCTCCAGTGCATCGCCAGAGTAGAAGAGCCTCATATTAGGTAGCTCCGGAGCCTTTCCCGCGCTCACTTCCCATCCGTCCCTTGTCTTTAATGCCCAAGCGACTTGCATGTTTTCATAGTGCTGCTCCAGCAGAACACCTTCATGCAGATCCTGCGAGGCTTCCAATCCAAGAGGTGAAATCCAGATTTGCTCAAGCAGACGCTTGAGATCATCGTCACTCTTTATGGTCGATCCAGCCATTTTGCCACTCCTTTTCACATGCTTTTTTTGAAGGTTCTCAATACACCAAGACCGAGCACATATCCTCATTTGAACATCAAGCAAAATAGGTCTTGATGATATTGTGGGCCCCTATGAGGCTTAGGACTTCGCTGGTTCCATCTTCTATGAGGGACGCTCTTGTGTCCCTGTATATTTTTTCAACAGGGTACTCTTTACTCAAACCATACCCACCATAGATTTGCAGGGCCTCATCCGCATTTTGATAAGCAGCTTGCGTACAGTACACCTTGGCTGATACGGCATATTCTATAGGCGCGGGGATCACCGAAAAACAATATTCTACGGCTGCGCGGGAAAAAGCCCTAGCCGTCTCAACCCTGACAAACATGTCAAAAAGTTTTTTTTGAATGAGTTGGTGGCGACTCAGGAGTTTCCCTCCCTGAACCCGTTCCTTTGCGTAATCAAGGGCCAGTTCAAAAGCGGCTCGTGCCACTCCGGTAAACACAGAAGACATCCCGCAATTCGCCACACTAAGCACCTGTTGTACCCAGAATTCGTAGCGATTTGGTCCTGTAAGCATATACTCGTTTGGTATTTCCACATCATCAAAAAAGAGCTCTCCTTGCGGTAGATCTATCTGCCCCAGCTTGCGGAGGATTGGGCCCTTTGAAACGCCTGGGAGATCAAGCGGGACGACCGCAATACCGCCTCCTTTCATGCCTTTGGATTGATCAATGCCGAGGAAAAGCAATGTGTGCGTTGCTGCGGGACCATCCGACACCCATGCGGATTTTTGACCCGATATGATCCATCTATTTCCATCTTGGCGGGCTTTCACATTATGCTTTATATCCGGATCTCTAAACTCGGGAAGGCCGGCTATCAGAGAATCAGATCCACGGTTAGGTTCGGTCATTCCCCAACAACCGACCATTTTTGCTTCCGTATCATTGACGTAAGGTTTTACAAACTCTTCAATCAAAAATTCATTCTTCGGGCTTATCCGCAAACACCACGACGCGGGATAGACATCCACGTCCTGAGAAAGGGCAAGACCTGCAGAGCCCCATCCAAGTTCTTCCCATACGATATGATGCTCTAAAGGACCCATGCCCAGCCCACCAAATTTCTCAGGAATGAAGGTGGTGTGTAGCTCTATATCCCTGAATTTTCTTTTACACTCCCACCAAACAGAATTTTCTCTAACAATATCATCTGGAGCGAGTTTCTCGATCTGCTCACCAGCCGGACGAAATACCTCCTTCGCAAACTTATGAACACTTGCTTTCAGTGCTTCCTGGCGCTCGGTAAGTCTGAGATTGAGTTCAGTATACATTGATATTCCTCCTGAGTTGGATATCTATGCCACGTTTTGGTGAATTCACTCCTGCTATTATTGACTCTCCCAAAGATCGAATAAAAAGAATTTATGACAACCCACTACATTTTTTTAGCCGATAATGGAGATTTGGATAATCTGAGCCACGTCCATAACCTTTATGTCATTATCGAGTCCCTTGCTTTTGACAGCGTCGTCCAACATAATCAGACAATAAGGGCAGGCAGTGGCAAATGTGTTTGCCCCTGTTATCTCGAGTTGTCCACAACGCATTTCGTTGATCATTTTTCCCTGTTTTTCTTCCATCCACATCCGTCCCCCACCGCCTCCGCAACAAAAACTGATGCGCCTGCTACGTTCGGGCTCAACAAGCTTAACACCTGGGACAGATAACACCGCCCGGCGTGGGGGCTCATAAATCTCATTGTAACGACCCAGGTAACAAGAGTCGTGGTAAACGACCGGACCATCGCGACCAAAATGGAGACTCGGATTCAGCACTCCTTTGTGAAGAAGCTTTTGGAAAAGTTCCGTGTGATGAATCACCTCATAATGGCCGCCAAACTGTCCATACTCATTTTTGATTGTATTGTAGCAATGGGGACAGGCTGTGATGATTCTTGTCACACCCATATCATTCCAGGAATCGACATTGGCCGCCATAATCCTCTGTGCAAGAAATTCATTACCCAGGCGCCGTACTGTTTCTCCGCAACATTTCTCTTCGTTTCCAAGACAGACAAACTTGATGTTCGCCATTTTCATGAGAGCAACAACGGCAGCGGAAACCCCCTTGTTGCGATCGTCAAATGAACCGGCACATCCTACATAGAAGAGATACTCGAAGTCCTTGTCTTCGTGCGGTGTCCTTACGCCCATCCCTGCGAACCAGTCAGCCCGTGTGTTGGATGCAAGGCCCCAGGGATTGGACATGTTCTCCATTCCCTTAAATACCGCGGACAATTCCTTGGGGAAACGACTTTGCTCCTGGATCAGGAATCTACGCATGTCTATGATGTGATCCACATGTTCAATCAACAGAGGGCAGTTTTGGATACAATGTCCACATGTGGTACAGGACCAGATGACATCTTCTTCAATTACCCCCCCAGTCAGTTCATCGCCCTCCCACGAGTCAAGGATTCCTTGCCCCTTTTCCGCTCGATTCCGGATCCCGTAATAGGCAGCCTTACACATCAACGGTGTCTTCTTTTTCAGATGGTCTCGTTCATCTAAAATGAGATACATAGGAGAGAGTGGCTTGTCTGTGAGGTGGGCGGGGCAGTTGGCATGACAACGTCCGCATTCGGCGCAGGTATACATGTCAAATGCGCGCTTCCAAGAGTATTCCTCGATTTTACCGACGCCGAGCAATATGTCGTCTTGTTCAAAGTCCTGTTTTGACAGTTCCCCTTTTCTCTTCAGGTCCCCAAAGAAGATATTGAACAGGGAGGTGATCTCATGAAATTGCTTGCAATAAGGGAGATAATTCAGGAAAGAAAATGCCATGACTATATGGCCCCAGAAACTAAAAGCATTGAGGCCCAGGATAAATTCTGAAGTGCCCTTGTACCCAAAACCCTCACATGTCTCCATGAATAAGATGCCTAAAAACGCCATCTTTTTTTCGGGATTATTCGGATAGATCATGAACATTGTACCTTCATAAATAACGTCCAAAACCATCATCCCGAAAATCCACCATAAAATCAGGTTGGCTTCTAAAGAAAGGATCATCCTTTCAGGTTTTAGAAAGATCCTCCGACTGAGCGCTAAAAGTGTTCCGGCAATCACAAAAAGAGTGAACAGGTTTTTCAGAAAGATATAGATAAAGGCGAGAGAAGTACCATGAAACCCGGGAAGGGACCAGTGCAATACAAAGCCCCTTCCTATCAAATGTAATGTGTTGATGGTGACAACAATCACACCCCAGAAGATCAAGACATGGGCAATACCGTGGATTAGCTCAAATCGTCGGAGAAATCGACGTTGTCCGAAAGCGTATTTGAGTGTTCTTTTAAAACGTTCATAGGGCCTATCCCATCTCACATCTGGTTGCATAACAGACAACGGCAGTAAGCGGCGGATCAGTGTCCACAGGAAAAATCCGACTGCAAAGGACAGCAAGATACCCATAGCAACAGGATTCATCTCTCACATCTCTCAGTCAAACCGGAAGACCTGCATCTGTCGGATGATATTGAGCAGGCGAACAGGGTGTGTGGCATGTCGTATCACCTGAAGCTCGAATAGGTATGAAGGTTGCCGGACACAAAAGGATCATGAGTAAAGGCAATGCTTTGAAGGCTTTCGCCCGGAAGTTCAGTTTAGCTCCTTTTTCAAAGCCTGGCTTAACTCGGGGACTGCCTTGAATAGGTCGGCAACAAGGCCGAAGTCTGCGATACCATGAATGGGAGCCTCTTCATCCTTGTTTATGGAAACAATGACTTTGCTGTTCTTCATACCGGCCATATGTTGAATAGACCCGGAAAGACCAACCGCTATGTAGAGATCAGGGGCTACTTTTTTCCCGGTTTGACCGACTTGCAGGTCATTGGACACCCAGCCTGAGTCCACAGCGGCCCTTGTCGCGCCCACAGCCCCCTCAAATATGTCTGCTATTTCTTCAAGCAGTGTGAAGTTCCCCGCCTCTCCCATTCCACGGCCTCCGGATATGACGAACCTGGCCTCGGTCGGGTCGGGCCGGTCACTCCGAGCTTCCCGTGTCTCAATGAAATGCGTTCTGCCCCTTGGAATTGAAATAGACAAATGCTCTATGGGCGTTTCACTTCCAACAGGATTGGCAGGGACAAAATGGGTCCCTTGGACAGTGACGACCTGGACCTCTGTTTTGATCTCCACCTCGGCTATGACACTGCCGGCCCACATTTCACGGGTAAAGCTATGGCCGTCAAAACTCAGGATGCCTGAGGCCATCCCAGCTTTTAATTTAGCCGCAACGCGCGGCATAAGATCCTTTCCGGTAGTACCGAAACTCATGGCGACGATCTTGGCATGACAAGCTTTGGAAGTCTCGGCCACAGCATGTCCCCAGGTCTCTGCTGTATAGTGTTCAAGCTGTGGGTCATCAATGACGTAGATCTTTGCGGCTCCGTAAAACTTGAGTTGGTCCGCAACATGGGAAACATTGCTTCCAACAACAATGAGGGAAAGATCTACTCCCAGTTTCTCCGCAGCTTCCCTTCCGAAAGTAAGGGCATTAAGCGTAGACCGTTTCAACTCTCCCTTCCAGTGTTCTGCCACGATACAAATGCCCGACATGGTATCTTCTCCCTATTCAAATCTCCCATGAGCCGTTGGCAAGAGCGTCCTTTCTTATATAGCCTTTGCCTCTTTTAGCGCCCGGACCAATTCGTCAACATCTGCTACAAGTCGCCCGCCTTGGCGCTGCGGCGGTTCAACAAATTTCTTGATGACTACCTTGGGTGACACATCCACTCCCAAATCTTCCGGTGTTATCTCTCTGACCTCTTTTCTATCCGCCTTCAACACATCCGATACCTTTGGATAACGGGGCTCATTCAAACGGAGATCCGCACTTATTATTCCTGGAAGATCGATTTCAACCACTTCAATGCCGCCGTCCACTTCCCTGTGAACTCTGGCCCTGCCGTCCCCACATTCTACCTTTGAAGCGAAGCAGGCCTGCCCCCAGTCCAGATGCTCGGCCAGCAGTTGAGCCACCTGGTTATCATCAACATCAACGGCCTGTTTTCCCAAAAGCACCAGATCGGGCTTCTCATGTTCAATGATCCTCGCCAAGATACGAGCAACGGCATCGGAATCGGCATCATTGTCGGCATTTACGAGAATACCTCGGTCAGCGCCCATGGCCAGGCCCGCTCTAATCTCCGTTATTGTCTTTTCACCACCGATCCCAACAACAATCACTTCCCCCCCTTTTTCCTCCCGTATTCGCAGGGCTTCCTCAATGGCGATCTCATCGAAAGGGTTTATTTTGAAGCTCATGCTGGACAGCTCGATACCTGACCCATCCGGCTTTACCTGGATCTTCATATCAGGATCAATTACACGCTTTGCCGTGACTAGGATCTTCACAGAAGACCTCCTCATCATTTCAAAGAATTCAACGCTCTTTTGATCGACTCTAGATTTCTCACCTACGAGTGAACTCGATTCTATCCCCCTATCGAAACGGAAAAATCTTGACGACCATTGTTACAGCAAGAGTTGTGCCCGTAAACCTCGCATTATAACTTGCTAAATTAATTTATTAATCCAGTTATAGGCATATTGTTCTGCCCTTATAAGGCCGATAAGATGTCCGAATATGGACACTCCCTTCCATAGTCAAGACCGCACGCCAGGAGCCCTATGACACATTCATTTCTTCTTCACATATTCGTCTACTTGCTAATTGAGGCGGTCAATCCCTTGGCCAGTGCCGAATCTGGAAATGAGGTGGGAATTCCGGGGAAATCTGATGAAGCATAAACACAATCCAACAAGGAAAAAGGTCCCTCCCCTGGTGCAGTCTAGCGCAAACCCAACTTCCTCATGCGATTGTATAAACTGGACCTCTTCATGCCCAAGACCTCGGCTGCCCCATTAGCCCCGCTGATCTTACCTTTGGTCTTCTCGAGGGTGTAGCTGATGTAGCGGCGTTGCAGCTCATCGAGTGTGGGCATGTCTTTGAAGGAATGGTTTATCATTGCATCATTGCCCGTAGGGAGATGGAGTTTTATTCGATCGCCGTCACACAGAATGACGGCTCGCTCAATAACGTTCTGTAATTCCCGCACGTTGCCGGGCCAATGATAGTTCATCAGAAGCTCTTCATCATGGAGTGAAAGCTGAAGCCGAGGACGACTGTGTTTTGCTGCATATCTTTCCAAAAAAAGTCGGGCAAGCAGAGGGACATCCTCTATGCGTTCCCGCAAAGGTGGAATCGTTATCTGAACCACGTTGATACGGTAATAGAGATCTTCACGAAAGCGGCCGGCTGCTACCTCTTCCGCCAGATCACGATTGGTTGCAGCTACAAGCCTAAAATCTGCAAAAATAGTCTTCGTCCCCCCAACACGAACAAAGGTCTTTTCTTGAAGTGCCCGGAGGAGTTTAGACTGGACTGCTTTGGGAATTTCACCAACCTCATCAATAAACAGTGTACCATGGTTAGCCAATTCCAGGCGCCCTGGTTTTTGTCGATCAGCGCCTGTAAAGGCCCCCTTTTCGTGGCCAAAAAGTTCGCTTTCTATGAGACTTTCGGGCATTGTCGTTGGATCCACAACAACAAAGGGGTTCCCTTTTCGGAGGCTCATCCTGTGGATGCGTTGTGTCAACAGTTCTTTTCCAACACCTGTCTCCCCAAGAATAAGGACCGTGCTATCTGAAGCGGCTATCCGATCCGACTCGTCCAGAGTCTTGAGCATCATCGGACTCTCAGTGAGGATCTCAGGGGCATTTGCCTGTCCTAATTGTCTCAAGTTTATCGAAACCTTCCGCTCCATACGTTGGGTCATCCCTGAAATATTCTCAACATAGCTGGTTATTGACTGAGCAATCCGAACCAACTGCCACCCATCAAAATAGTCGAAACAGTCTTTGACAAAAGAGTTATCATGGTAAAGGACCCCTTGCACATGACCTCGGACTTGAAAGGGCAAGCAGAGAACAGCCTTTGCCTGGTTGGGGCGGTGGCTGTTGTCTTCATGGCGAGCCACCTGGGGCCTGTTGTCACGGTATGCTTTAAAGACCATCGCCAAATTGGATCGAAATGCTTTACTGTCCACATCGGCTTGAGACAGATTACAGGAGGACCGGAGGACGGGTCCCTTCTTGGTGTTGCGTCGACTAAACCAGAACACACCGCCCCGCTCCGCCCCAAAAAGACGATTCGTCGCCATTACGGTCCGGCTCAGAAGCTTGTCGAGGTCTGTGCTTGGGACCAGTTCCTGAAAGATGTCCATAAAGAGCTGAACATAGGCTTCCTGCGATTCGCGATCCGAATCAACGTCGTTCTTGATTGCCAGCAGATGCCTGAGATCATCCGGATAGAATACATTCTCGTAGCCTGAAAAACCTCTCCAGGATTTTTGGGCCAACCTCCGTGCCTTTTCATCTTCTCCTTTCTCCAAATTCAACCGGGCCATCTCTATTCTGGTCTTGGCCAATTGGACGGGGTCTCCGGACCGCTTAAGATAGTGCTCACTCGCTTCGAGGTCGGACTGGACTGTGTTACTGGAAGCTCCTCTGGCGGCTTCTGACATGGCTCTGAGGCGTAATGCCACCCCGTGCAGATGGATATTGGGCTCATTCATAACCCGGTGCACTTCCCGTTGAAAACTGAAGTCGGGAATCGGTTCCAGACGGATACGATCGAATTCGTAAAGCATTTCCAGGACAAAGGGAGACGCATATTGCCGTATCAAACCGGACGAGGCGCCCTCTGTCATGGTCAGTGCCAGCCATTTTCTCGCTTCTCTGGGTCGACCCTCCAACAAGTGATAATAGGCTATACCGCCCCTGGCAAAATAGAGGGCCAGATCATTTTTATTCTTTGTTGCCATCTTAAGGGCGCAGGAGAGTTCAAAAGCGGCTTCCTTCTTTTTGTGTATCATTAAGAGCACAAGGCCCAGGACCGATCGAAGGGTTGTCGCCAAGGTATGGTCTGACTTCTCGAGAGCCAATCGGCGGTAATAGTCAAGGCTCCCAATGGCCTGGTGAAATTGCCCCAGATAGGCTGCACAGTAGCTCAGCCACATAGTTGCGGAGGGATTAATCGGACTTCCCTCTTTGTCGGACTCAAAGCTTTTTACCCCCAGTTCAAAATACTTCTGAGCTTCCCGGAATAGACCCTGCATATGGAAATAAAGCCCCAAAAACTCACCCGACTGGGTCAAGATATCATCGTCGTTCAGCTCTTCTATTTCCCTCTTCCCTTCAGCAAACGCTCTTAGGGCCTCAGGGCGGCGCTCGGAAAAATAATACAAACGGCCCAGATGCAACTCTATAAGGGCACAAGAACGTCGATCACCCAGGATCTCTGCCCCACGTAATGCTGTTTGGAGGGCAATGAGCAAGTTGCCAAATCCCTGTCCCAGGACAAAACAGGTGTTAGACAATTCAAGGGTTGTGGAAATAAACAATGAGGCACATTCGGGTTCATTCACATGAGGAACAAGTCGGTCCAAAATGTTGTACAGATGTGTTCTTGCGGTTATTTGATCATTTGCCTTGAGGGCGGCACAAGCCAAACCCCACTCCAAACGTGCCGCCTCTGCCTTGGGAGGGGATTGAATATAAAGACGGGTATCCATAAACTACCTCCAGCCGCATTAAAGGAAAACAATAGCCTCTTCTGAAGCTATGACTTTACTGAAGGGCGTACCCCTGAAGATAGCCACCTTGAAAAGGACTGTCTTCCAGAGATCGTTTACGAAGAAACTGAGCCCTTTCCTCTTTTGGACAAAGGGTTAAGGCGTCTTTATCGTGCCGGCACCACCGGGCAAAACAATACTCTCTCGACAAGGAATCCAGCCTGGAGAATGATAAGAATGGTCAACAGTACGCAGCACTATTGAACAGTAATGGAATGACTTCTTGTTTATGAATTTGAGGTCCATATCGTAACACAAGAAAAGCTGTATAGAGAACAACGCTGATAAACTACCGTAGCATGAGAGAACAGGTTTTCTGATACATCCTGTTTCTGTTTGTTGCTCTAGCTGGATTGGAATCGTGATCATAGCCTAGGCTGTATTCTGTTTCAAGCACAAATGTCCTTATACCGACATAAGGATGGCCCTATAAGGGCAATTTCGCAAACCATCTCTATTATTATTCAATGATATCAAGCTATTTCATGCATCTCACTTCGGGCATGGATCTTGCTCATTCTTAAATCCGTCTCGGCCTTAAGCAGCTTTTCTAACAGTACAGTATAAAAAAAGGAGGTTGGAGCATGTTGGATAAGAAAGAGCAATCGTTGTTGAAGTATGCCTTTGAAAAGGGGGAGAGTGTTTTTTCCGCACTGAGTACGGTTCGTTCTAGAAGGATAGGTTATGGTTACAGATATGATACAGGTCAGCCGGAGGAACATCCTGTTACCGGGCGGACCCTACATGCCCCGGAAGGTCCTCTCAAATTCGAGTCCAAACAAGATCCAGTGCCTTTGACCGAGTTGGAAGAGGCATTGCTGTGCTGGGCTGCCTGTGGACCAACCGGTATTATCACCGCAGACCTTACACCCAATTTTGGGCAAAACACCTTTGTCTCATATGCGGGAAGGACAATTCCTTCACCCTGCAATGATCTGGCGGTGGAGCTCTTTGTTATCAACGATTCGGGGACCTACCTGTACCGTCCGGGAGAGGAGCGTTCAGATGTCGTTGAGATTCAAGGAGAGGAGGATTATCACAAGATACTTGATTGGTATCGCAACGGCCTGATCAAGATCAGCGACAAACGGCCGGACTTCGATTGGGCCATCATGGCCCCTGGGACCATCGCCTCCCCCTGGCAATACAACTGGAATCGACCGGGGACCACTCTCTTCATTCCTGTATATGACGTGGCCAAGGAGTGCCTCAATGCCCTTATGTGCTACATGGAATTTTCAGGCTTTATGGTGGTGGATGATGATACGGGAATGCCTGCGGGGATGGAGGAATGGGCGGTACCGGACAAATTAGAGATCCCTATGACCCAAAAGCTCTTGGAAGAACTCCTTTTGCATGCCGATGATTTCCAGGCGGGCGCGGCAATGCAGAATATGCGTCTGGCATCTGAAGCGATGGGCCTGGGGTGCTGGATATTCGGCGGCACCAGCGAAGACTTGGTCTTAGGAGGTTTCCCAAATGAGTCCAAGGGCTTAGGGTTTTCTTATGAATCTTTCTCCGGAGGGAACTTCTATATGGGAATCCCTGGGATATTGGAAGGTTTTGGTCTCCCTGCCCCCTGGTGGAAAAATCCTGACGATGTGGTAGATGAAGTTGTTGCCAGAAAGTACCGAAAGGGCTCTTTTTACGCCAAGGAAGACAACTGGATGGAACGCTGCGGCGGCCCGTTTAAGTCTGAAGTCATACCCACTATCATTGACCATCCCAAGATGCAGATCCCCCAATGGGTCCAAGACGCCACCAAATCTTACCTCCGTTATATGATGGACAAATATGGACACTTCCCCGTTTACTTCTCTCCCTATCATATGCATATCCAAATACAGATTCACCATGTGGATACGGAATTCTACGACAGATACTATGCCGATGGGTACATAAATGACAGGTTTCGTAACCACTTCGATCAGTGGCATAAAAAATAAGTGGTATTGAGGCGCCTATTTCCGCCTCATTTGCACGAGGGCGATCATGACCTCAGGAACACCGACTGCACGATGGGTTGAACAGTTTTTGAAGGCCAAGAAAATTCGTGAGGCAAAAGAGAAGGAGGAATGGGAGAAGCTTACCCCGGAAGAAAGAGACGAACGGATCAAGCAAGAAAATGAAGAGAAGAAAAGACGTTCCCGTCTTTGGTAAATGTTTGGGAGGAGAATCCAATGCTTGGAAACGGATGCAATGTACATTTGCCCTTAATGGTGGATCCGATTAATCAGGCCCTATCAAATCTATCTCAGGAGTCTGCACTCACCAGGGGGTTGATAAGATATGTAAATCAGAAGCAGATAAAAACGTGTCCCCTCTGTGGCAGGGAACAGTTCGATCATATCCTTGCCATGTATCGTGACATGGGCATATCTGATTGCGAAGAATGCAATAGGGCCTGCGTTACCCTTCGCAAAGTGGTACCCCCTTTGCCCGACCCCATTGAGAGAAGGATTCAGGCGAATCTATTAGGTGGAATCCATCGCTTTGGGCTGAAACATCATATAATACCGGCAGCTCCGATCCTCGTGACTTGGGAGCTTACCACGCGCTGCAATATGGGGACCTGTATGCATTGCCATATCGGGGCTGGGAAGGGTGAAGGATTGGACTCGGAGCTTTCTTTTTTGGAGGCAAAGGAGGTGGTAAATCAATTGGCCGATTGGGGGGTGGAGGGTATCGCCTTCACTGGAGGAGAATCGCTGCTTTGGCCCGATTTTCTCGATCTGGTCACCCATGCCACCAACCGTGGGATCTGTTGTTATATGGCCACTAATGGTCTGTTACTTACCGAACGGACTATTAAGGAATTAAAAAATGCCGGTCTCTGTTTAATCCATATCAGCCTTGACGGTCATAATGCTCGGTCTCACGATCATTTTAGGGGCTGTCCGGGGTCTTTTGAAAAGGTGATGAAGGCAATAAAGGGCTGCCATAGTGAGGGGATTCAGGTTGCCCTGGCAGCGACACCCACAAGATTAAACGTTTCGGAGATGGTGGGAATATTGAGGCTCTCAGAAGACCTCCAGGTGGACTGGTTCGTCACGTACAATTACCTACCATCAGGCCGGGGGACGGCGGATCTTGATCTGGACACCGGTCAAAAGGACGAACTCTGGTCAAATTTATTTGAAGAGGCTCGGCATTGCAGTAAGACCAGATGGCTTTCATTCGCCCCGCAATTATCCGTATTCGGCAAAATCTTGGGTGGGAAAACCTCTCTATCGCCTACCCATTATTACGAGCCAATCTTCACTGAAGACTATCAAACCATGCTCAAGGCATCCACGGCATGCATGGCAGGACGGTACTATTTGGGCATTAAAGCGGACGGCAGAGTGGTCCCATGCATCTTTTTGCCGGAAGAGGTAGGGAACGTTCGAGATCAAAAACTGGCGGATCTGTGGAACAGGAGCCCCATACTGATCAACCTCAGAGATCGAGACAAAATTAAAGGGATCTGCCGGGATTGCGCCTATGGAGCATCTTGCGGAGGTTGTCGCGCCCGTGCCAGGGCTTATACGGGTGATTACATGGCCTCTGACCCCCAGTGTCCTGTGCCCGAAAGACTGGCACTTTATACAAAGGCGGTGCATGGGGCTGATCTCAAAGGCTATTCGCATAAATAAGAACGCTTTCGTTTTGGGGTAAGCACGAATTGCGCGCCGGAGAGGTGCTTTATCAGCAGGATTTCCTATTCCTCTGGGAACGTAAAAGGACTGTCGAGTAGAAGCAAAAAGGTAAGGCAAAGGCTATCATTATTCTACAGTTCCCGCTGGCCTCAATTCGTTACGGAGGATCACAAGAATTCATTAGGTTTATCGCCACCCAACCACCATTCTTTCAAGACTCTGATAGTGATGCAAGAGCTTGTAGCTGTTAGTCATACAAAAGAGAGCGTGGGAGATCCCACATCTTATTCCCTTGATGAACTCAACGTCGTAAAAAAAATGCTGAAGGGATGCCTTGCCCCCCTAGGCGGACTCCCCTCCTTTGCCGGGCCGGGCTCAGTCGTGGTCATCAAGGTCAATGCGGGCTTCTGCGGGCCACCTGCCGTACATACGACCGACCCTCGTGTGGTCGAGGCCCTGATTCTTCTCCTGAACGAGGAAGTGGGGCCTCGAGAAATAATCCTTGCAGAAAACGCAGCCGACTTTCACATGTTTGAAGCAATCGGTATAGGCGCGACCACAATGGAGTGTTTTCAGGCCTGTGGGCTTTCTGATGTGGCTGAGAGAAATCAAGTCAAACTGGCTGCCTTGGAAAACGATGTGCACACGGAAATAAGGGTCCCGGATGCTAGAGTCATGACCCAGTGCCTTGTGCCGCGCACAATTCTAGACGCAGATACGCTCATCTTTGTGCCACACATGAAGGTACACGTCGCATGCGGAGTGACGCTGAGCATAAAACTGAACCAAGGTTCCATTCCCACCTCAGAAAAAATGAGGTTCCATGGCAGGTCTCTCACTGAGAAACTATTGGATCTTCTTAAAATAATCAGACCCCATTTGTCTATTATTGATGGTTTGTGGGCAATGCAGGGACAGGGTCCCACGTCACCCTTTCCAGAAGACCTCATTAAGGACATGAATATTCTGGTTGCCGGCAAAAATCCGATTGCTGTTGATGCTGTGGGCGCAATGCTCATGGGTTTTGACCCAAAGGACATTCCTTTATTGGCCATGGCAGCTGAGGATGGACTTGGGGGGTGGGATGAGGAGTCCCTTTCCATGGTAGGAACTCCTATCGATGTATGCCGAAGACAATTCCGACCGCCCAGCATTGGGTTGAAGGGTGTCTATCCCAACGTGGTTATATATGAGGGGGAGGCATGTAGTGGATGCTTGAGCCACCTGCGGATCTACCTTGATCAACTTCTCGCCGTCGGGATTCTGGCCGATCTAACGCAACCAATCACGATAATTGTAGGGCGAAATTGCCGGATCGAGGAGAAGACAGAGGGCATTGTCGTAGTCGTTGGCAACTGCGCTTCGGAAGAGAAAGACCGCGGGTTTTTCATTGGTGGATGCTGTCCGCTTTCCCATATTTTTCAAGGACTCCTGGATCAAATCAGCAGGTGTTGCGATCTGGAGAAATTCCGGGATACCCAGGAAGACACAATTGAGTTCCCGGTGGTTGGTTAATCCATATCACAATCAAACTAGAGTTTGGAAAGGAGGTAACAGTGAAAGATTACGATCAATTTAGAGGCGAGGAGCATTATCAAGAATGGCCACCGAACTCTCCTTCCGATCTGAGGAGAAAGGAGGTCATTCTTGATATTACACGGCAGATGCTGATCGGAGCTATGACGGCCCCCTTTGCCGGAGGCGTCCCGCAAATCGAGGGACATATAGTTTACGGGCAGCAGGAGCAGGAAAAATTGGCGCGAAAAATGGAGGAGATGGCCTTTACCAACTCTCGGTGGGAGGAGATATTCAAATATGAGGCGGTCATGGTTCGTGAAAGCGACGCAATCCTTTTCTTGGGAAACTACCGGTGCCATGAAACACCCTTGGATGCCGGTTGCGGCCTCTGCGGAGGGCGGGCCGACTGCAGCTATTTCTATGAAGGGCGTGAGACCAAGTTTGGGATAGTCGATATCACGGATCGCCGATCCGAGACCCCAATCAAAGGTCCTCTTTGCAGTGCGAGAGTAGATGATCTGGGCTACGCAGTTGGATCTGCATTGTGGCAAGCGGTCAATTGTTTTGTTGATGCCCGCCCATTTATGAGTGTGGGTCTGGCTGGACAAAAGCTCGACTACTGTCCCAATTCAGCGATGGTGGCCGGTATTCTGGTGGCTGGGCAGGCAAAGAATCCATTCGTCGACATCTGTCCTGACTATCATCTCTTCAATATGGGGAAAATTGTCGATACGACTCGCAAACAGTTCATCACGGCAAGAACGGTTACCACATTCGATTACTACAGGTGGATACCTAAGAGAAAGGAGGATGAGGGCAAATGAGATATTCAGGTAAAGATGTGAGCCAGGAACATTTGCTGGATGTGGCCAAGCACTGCGTCCATGCCTATTTTAAGGCTCCTCAGATAACTGGAAATACAAAATTGGAAGCTGAGATCGTGACAGGGGACGATCTGGTTCCAATCATTGAGATGCTGGGAGCACTGGCCAAGATCAATCAATTCATACGTTGGGATTATGAGACATTCAAAAGCAATTATGATGCAGGGACTCCACCCGTCCTGGTGCTCTTGTTCGGAGACCTGACCACATCTCAAATGGGATGGGACTGCGGGGCATGTGGTTTTCCAACCTGCAACGAGTTCAACAAATATGCTCACGAAAACAAAAATGTAGGTCAACTCTGGGCCGGTCCGTCATGCAACTGGAAGGTTATTGATTACGGAATAGCCTGCGATTGGGCTGCTGCCGCTGCGGCCCAATACAAAGTTGACAATCGAATACAGGGGGATTCAGGAGCTGTAGCCGCCATGCTGGGGTACATGCCTGGGACTTCCGCATACATCGGACTGCCTTTAGGACCCACCCGTGACCTCGTGTGGTGGAGCCGGTCGTCAATGACTAAGAAATTCTCCTATGAAGACGCTCTCGGCAGCCTTTTCCGGACCTGTCCGACACATTTCGGTGGATTCCCGGGTGGAGGGAATCCCATATTCAAAAATAAGGACAGATGGTGGGAAAGCCCGGCCTTTAATGTGGCACAGGAAGTCCCTGAAGCAATGGATGCAGTTTACGAGGTATTGGAGGAGATGGCCGACCTCGTTGATAAATACGGTCCTGACATAGGACAAAAATACCAGAAGGCATGATTAACCCACATAAAAGGAGGAATAGAAATGAGCGATACTTTGGAAAGGCTGAAAAAAATGTGGACAGATGAGGGTTCCATAGGGCTGAGCGTACTGCACTACGTAAAGGAAGAAAAGAATGCCTTTTTCAATCTGGACCTGGAAAATGGCAAGGAGGTCTTCAATTATCACAATGAGGGTCCCAAATGGTTCATCGAACAGGGACCATGGCCCCATGGAAAACCTGATTGCGTCATTCGTTACGCTGATTACAGAGTCCTCGACGAACTTGGCAAGGCCAAAGACCACGATGACTTCCTGGCAATTTATTCCCGGATGGTCAAGGAGAGACGAATTAAGATAGATGTCACCTCCTCTCTGATCAATATAGCCGGCAAAGGATATGTTGTCTTTGGAAAAAAAGTAGGCGCTCTATAAAGGAAGTTCCGGCATATTAACGACCTGAAGAGGGTGAGACCCTATTTTCATCTTCCGGTTGGGACTCAACAAATCATGTCGGATGGTCAATAGACTTGGGGCAGATGTATCTCACAGAAACCAGAACACGAGGGAAATACTATCATGCTTCAGATCACCACGAATGAGGGAGAAGAGGTCAATCCTTTGATTGATACATTCGCAGATTTAGTGAAAAGCAACTGCGAAAGTTCGTTGAAGAAAGAAAAACGTGCCCGGAAGATGGATTGTACGATCCAAATCAACGCCGTTGATACTGGGAGGACGGTAACTCTAGCATTTCAGAAGGGTGATCTGACGATCACCGACGGGGCAAAGGCCGACCCGACGCTTATCGTTTCCGCTGACCTGGATGGCTTGATAGCAATGACCAATGTTAAATGTTTCTGGGGCTTTCCAGTGGGATACTACACCCCTTTTGGTTTGCGTCATATCTTATGGAAACTCTTGATCGGCAAGACTCGAGTCAAAGGAATGATCACACACCCGATCAGCCTTCTTCGCCTTCAAGAAGTCCTTTCGGAGCGAGGATAAACGGATCAATTTGCGCATGATGTTATAGAAATATGTTCTCTGGGAAGGGTGTTGGCACGTGCTGTAAAACGCTTCGCTGTGGGTTACCTTACTTTGCTGTGCCCATGTCTGAATCCAGCGATAGGCATCTGAAAACGCGTTTCGGGGTGTTCTTGGGTCGTCTCTGTTTCAGAAAACTCTCGCGTTAATAAGTGCTTAAGGAGGGCTTAAATGGTCAATATTGTCGGATCTATTTTCGATGAAGGGGCTGAGAAATATGGTGACAGAATTGCCCTAACATTTGAGAATAAAAAATCGGTGTCGTACAAAGACCTCAATGAAATCATTAATCGTCTGGCCAACAGGTTGGCAGATCTGGGGGTGGAGAAGGGGGAGAAGGTGGCAATGTTCATGCCCAACTCTTTGGAAATTGTCTACTCTTGGTTCGCTGCAAACAAATTAGGGGCCATAGAAGTTCCGATAAACCTGGCAAATAGAGGTGATTTTCTCTCTTACATTATCAATAACTCCGAATCCTCCGTGCTCATCGTAGACCATAAACTGATGGATCGGGTGGACTTTGTTCAAAAGGATCTGGCCCACCTGAGGCATGTCGTGGTCTGGTCTGAGACAGGCAAACCCTCACTGCCTTCCATGAAATTTGAAATGCATGCCTTTGACGACCTATTGGAGGGCTCATCCACATCACCAGAGGTAGAGGTTAAAGAGGGTGACCCTGTCAGTATGATCTACACCTCTGGAACAACGGGGCCTTCTAAAGGAGTTTTAGCTCCTGCAGGTGAAGCATTGATGGCAGCAAAGGAGTATCTCGAGGTGATGCGGTGTACGGAAAATGATGTCTTCTATACATGCCTCCCTCTTTTTCACGGCAATGCTCAATTACTGTGTGTTTTGCCCGCGCTTATTTGCGGGTCTCGAGCGGCGATTTACGAACGGTTTTCGAGCACCCAGTTTTGGGAGCAGATCCAAGGCTCACAGGCTACGATATTCAATTCGCTCGGAGCAATGGCGCCATTCATCTATAATCAAGAAAAATCGCAAGCAGAAATGGATAATACTGTTCGAGCCTGCATGGCAGCTCCCATGCCTGCAAATATCTTCAAGGATTTTGAAGGAAGATTTCAGCTTAAGGTTATTGAAGGCTACGGCCTCACTGAAACAGGAATGATCACTTACAATCCATGGGAAGAAACCGTAATCGGTTCTTGTGGCAAGGCAACACCCAATTATGAAGTCAAGATCTTTGACAACGACGATAATGAGGTACCGCCCAATACATTGGGAGAAATTGTCGTGAGAAGCAAAACCCCTTACACGATGTGCCTTGGCTATTACAAGATGCCGGAAAAGACCGTGGAAGTTTTTCGCAACTTCTACTTCCATACAGGTGATGCCGGCATCATGGACGAGAAGGGGTATCTTTATTTCAGGGACCGGGTCAAAGACTACATCCGTCGCAGGGGTGAAAATATCTCCTCTTTCGAGGTTGAAAGGGTCTTCCTGGGCCACCCGGATGTAGCTGAATGCGCTGCCATATCTGTGAAGTCCGAATACTCTGAAGATGAAGTAATGGTCGTCGTAGTCCCGAAAGAGGGGAAAAAGATAGCCTACGAAGAGCTCCTCGACTGGTGTGTGCCCCGTATGCCCTATTTTGCCGTCCCCAGATATGTCCTTGTCGAAGATCAGCTCCCTAAGACACCTAATGAAAAGGTAAGGAAGAATATTCTGAGAGAAGCAGGGGTCACCGATAAGACGTGGGATAGGGAAAAGGCGGGCTATAAGGTCTCCAGATAAATACTCGAGGATATTTTAAATATTCGATTAATAGAGTGTGCGGGATCTCAAGTGGACGACCTGTCTCCAAATGATTGTTCACGCATGAATTGGAGGATCCCTGCATTCATCAGTATTGTGCGATCTGTAAAAACCCCGCCCAAAGCACGCGGAACCGTCAAGAACCAAGTATCGATATTTTGGAACTCATGCGATGAGATAGTGACAATGCCATATTGTTTGTGACAATTCACAGAATCGACTCATTGCTCTCTTTTCATGATGATGCCGCCGCAACTCGAGGCAAGGATTAGCAATGAGTGGGCTTTCAGCCAAACCGATACGGGGCCGGCGGCATAGCCGGTCCCGCACGACCACGTCCATAGGTCGTGGTTCTCTACACTGAAGTAAACGTCTCTTACTCATTCCCTCACTTCCAGGCCCATCCAACAAAACGGCAGCGCTTTTGCATGACCATTGAGGCCAGACCAGGGGATCATTGCCCTCGTATAGGGCCCATTCATTCAGAAGGTGGTGATGGCCCCTTGGATAGGGCACCGTTACCTCCTTGCTTCCAAAGTTCATGATGAATCCGACTTTCTTAAGAGGTTTTTCTAACAATCCAGACTGAGGGGTAGGTCCATTATGCTCATCGTTCCTTTGACCGGCAAAATCAGCCGGCAAAACCTTCCATATGTGACTATTGCGTTGATACTGATCAATGCCTTTGTCTTTTTTGTTTTACAGGCAGGGGATAGGAAAAACCATGGGAAGGCCATGGCATTCTATTTTGATTCGGGCCTCGCAAAGATAGAGACATCCAGGTATCTGGACTATCTTCAGAGCGAGAAACCTGATGAGCCGATTTCTGACTCGCTCATTCAAAAAAGGAACCAAAGGGACTCCATCGCCCTCCTTTATGCAAGGATGCAGAGGGATGACCTCTTTATGACAAGACTCAAAAGCCATCAAATAATCACTCCTGGCGAGGAAGTGTTTATAGAATGGAAGCGGTTGAGGACGGAATATGAGGGGCTTTTATCCAAGGTTGTCACTTACCGATACGGCTTCAAGCCGGCGGAAAGGGAGCTTATAACCTCTATAACCTGCATGTTTCTCCATGGAAGCGTTATGCATCTTGTAGGAAACATGGTCTTCCTGTGGCTTGTAGGTGCTGTCCTGGAACTGGGATGCGGCAGGCCTTTCTACGTGCTGTTGTATTTTGTCGGGGGTTTTTGCGCCACCGTCCTCTTTGCCCTGGCCAACATGCACAGCACCATCCCCTGTATCGGCGCATCAGGCGCGATTTCAGGGTTGATGGGGGCCTTTACGGTCATGTATGGAAGGAAAAAGATCAAGGTCTTCTATTCGTTGGGGTTCTATTTCAACTACGCCCATGTCCCGGCCATCATCCTCCTGCCGGTTTGGATAGGCAATGAGGTTTTTCAGTTGCTCTTCGGCGGTCATTCCCAGGTGGCCTACATGGCCCATATCGGGGGCCTGATAGGCGGTGCCGGCTTAGGGGCCGCCAACCTGATGTTTTTGCGCCCTGCTGATGAGAAGATGTTTGAAGATGATCCGACAGACAAGATACCGGGGCTTTTGGAAAAGGCTCTGGATCGCGTTGCGCGCCTTGACATGGTGGGGGCCAGGCCGATCTTTGAGCAGGTCCTTGAAATGGATCCAGACAATCATGATGCGCTTATACAGCTTTATAATATGGACAAGTTGGAGCCCCACAGCCAGAGATTTCACGACTCAGCCGCAAGACTGTTGCGGCATCTCAGCAATGATGGAAAGGCTCATAAGGAGCTGCATAGAATTTATCAAGAGTATGGAGGGCTTTCAAAGAGCCTGAAACTCCATCGGGATCTTCTCTTTCGCATCGCTTCCATCTTCTGTGAACATGGACATCTTGATGAAGCCGAGAGGATCTTCGGCCTCTTTATCAAGACTATTCCAAGCTTTCAGATGATCCCCACCGGGGTGTTGAAGCTCGCAACCGCCTTTCAGAAGGGGGGAGCCGACCAAAAAGGAATCCAATACCTCCATTTCATCTGCAGTCAATACCCTGAATCGACTGAATCACGCGTAGCCCACCAATTACTCAAAAGGCATGGCCCCTGAATTTCAACAGGGATAGGGAAGAGCCGGTTATGTCAAAGGGTCGGGGATACACTCCCAAGGCCTTTTTTAGACCAGGGCCTGTTGAGAAATCGCTGTCTCTGCGCCAACATGTCGCCTGCAAAAACTCATGAAGAGCTCATCTGCTTGATGTAGCGCTGAACATAGGGAAGGATTTCGTGCTCAGGGTATCTCTTCGCCAGACTGTTGAGGATCTCAAGTGCTTTTGGCGGGTTTTTCAATTGTTCATTGATCACGTTCGCCGCAAGAAAGTAGGCCTTGGGAATCAAGGGATGTTTGGGGTTTTGCTTGATGAATCTGTTGTAGGCCCCTACGGCATCTTTTGGACGGCCATATTCCTTTAAGCAACTCGCTATTTGAAAGCCCACGGCCGGGGACACGTTAAACATGGCCTCTTTTGAAACACATTCCAGGTAGACCTCGCATACCCTGTCCTTTTGGCCCGCTTTGGAAAGGAGCTCCAAGTAGACCTTCCCATGTTCCAACATCTCCGGAGTCAACTGCTTGATCTTGAGAAGATTGAAGTAACGCTCGGCAAGACTCAGATCAGTAAAAACACCCCCACTCTCTTCTCGTATCAAAGAGATCGCATCATCCATACGCCCCTCCTTGATAAGGATATCCACTTTATTCAGTAGCAAGTCTTCTTGACTCTTGACAGGTGCGTTCGCCTCTCCGATCTCCTCATCATCCATATCAACGGTGTATCCTATCTCTTCGTGGTATTGAAAAATAACATACCCCATCAGATGGTAGGTGATGATAGTATAGAAGCTCTTAGCCATGCTAAAAAGAAAACCGTGGAGACTGTCAGGGAGATAGGCGAAGATATATTGCCCGACCACTGCAGGCCCGGCCCCCAGGAAGAGCAGGAAAAGACACATCAGGAGATAGGCCCAACCGATCCTCCACGCCATCCTGACAAAGACCATGGGATTGATGGCGCTCAACAGGCTGTTGCTGGCCACAAGAACCGTGATCATGGCAGGTATGGAGAGGGCTGAAAAAGCCAGAAAGAGCAATCCGACGACTAACCCCATGCCTTGAAACACCTTGAAGAGGACAAACCCCAGGATCGCATACAGGGCGATCTGCTTAAAAACAAGTTCAAAATCATCAGAGATGGTCTGAAGGTTTATCTTCGGTGCAACGAGCCTCCCGTTTGCCGTCTCTTTGAGGGCCGCAAAGGAGTATTTCAGGACGACCGCCCAAACGGCGAATCGGATCAGCATCCAGAATAGCCCCGGCCTGGAGGCCAATATGCTGATCATGGCCGTAACAGCCATTAAGATCAGGGGGCGGGGATGGAAAGGGTAGGCGAAAAACTTCGGAAGTCTGTTCCAGAAAGGCTCAGCAATATTCTCAAAGGCGAGCCTGTTTGCCTCAACATTGCACTTTGGGCAAAAATGGTAGGAGTTTTTCTTTCCGTACTGGTTGACAACGCGAGTGTCAATGCAGTCCCCACAAAAATTGTCATCGCAATTGGGACATGTCCACTCCGCCGCTCTTGTGGGATGAAAATCACAAACCGTTTTCATTGGCATGCCGAAGTCCCTTTCCCTGCATCACAGGTCCTGGTCATTTGTGGATGGCCGGCCGATTTTGAGCCGACGACTGAGGACAAGAGCCTCCACCAGCTTATGCAATAAACATGCCAATAAATACGAAATAGAGCGGACTGCCCCGATTAGAATGGGGCTGTTACGAGAAAGAATCGCGTCTAATCATTCCATGTGCGTCTCATGCAGATAAGTCGGGTGGGATTCCAATCCATTTCACGGTAAAAATTTAAGGCCGAAATATTGGTACGATCAGCCAATAATTGTAGCCGGGTCATATCGTGCCTCACGGCCCAATCCTCGATCTGCTCCATCAGCAACCGACCTACGCCCTTACCTCGGAAGCAGGGGGACACCACCATATCTTCTATTAGGCCGACCTTGCCGCCTTCGGCCGTAGATACCAGGGTTTGAATGGTACACATCCCCACCACCTCTCCGTCTACTTCGGCCACTTTAATTAAACCGGTTTCACCCAAGGTGCTCATTATCAGGGAAAGCCCCCGACGCTGGCGTTGTTCATCGACTGCAAAATCAGCTTCAATGGAAAACAGTTCACTGAGAAGCTCCGTCATGGTGTCCAAATCGTCAAAACGAGCATTTCGAATTGTGATGTTCATGGCAAACAGCGCTCCTATTGGTTTTCTCTCCATTCAAGGTCCCTGTTCATGTCCATTGGGCACAAGAAGATCGCGCATTCCCTTTTTGAAGGCCTTGATCCTGAAAGATGATGGATCGTTATCCTACGGCACAGTGATGAAGGATCCCCTATAACGCAGATATTGGGACTTCTGCGAGATCTCAACATTCATAATCATCCCTCCAAACAGAGATGGGGGGCATCTTCCCGCATTTCCTTAAAGGCTCGTCCTCTCTGCACGATCTTCCACACAGGGGGTGGGGCGCATCCATGGCGAAGCAGGCCCATATCTCTTCACCAATATGAAAAGAAAAGCGATTCCGGGGAACTGTTGCCTGCAAAGCCAACCCTTTGGCGTCAATATTCACGCTTACAACATGAAGGTTGGAGCGTATGTGGGTAATCGAACCTTCAATCCTGTTAAGGCGGTCGTCAACAACACCATTCTTCTTTTTTAACAATATACTTCCGGGATGAATACACAGGTCAATTTCTTTTCTTTTGTCAAAGAGAGGATATCTCCTGACCCTTATTGGAAAAACTCGTTTGATCCTTTCATGACGCACATGGACGATCGCTTCCTGCTGTTTTAGACTGGTTACACCAACCCTCAGGATATTGTTCGTCCCCACAAAGCGGGCCACAAACCTGGTTCTGGGATGATGGAACAGCCCGAAAGGAGAGTCTGTCTGATCCACCTGCCCCTTGTTAAGCACTGAAACGCGGTCTCCCAAACAGGCGGCCTCCTCCTGGTCATGTGTCACGTAGACCGTGGTCACCCCTGTTTTCCTTTGAATGCGTTTCAATTGATCCCGCACTATCTCCTTGGTCATAGTGTCCAGACTGCACATAGGCTCGTCCATCAAGAGGGCTTCAGGCTCAAGAACCAGGGCCCTGGCCAGAGCAACCCTTTGCTTTTGCCCCCCGCTTAACTGATGTGGAAATTTGTCTTTTTCTTTTGCCATGCCCAATCCCTTCAAACAACTATCGACCTTCCTGATTATCTCTTGTCTCTTGATTTTTCTCTGTCTCAGCCCATAAGCGATGTTTTCAAACACGTTTAGATGGGGAAACAGGGCATGATCCTGAAAGACAAACCCTATTTTTCTCTTGCCGGGAGGAAGATCGCTTACATCCCTGCTGCCGATGAAAACTGACCCCCTATCCTGTTTAACCAGCCCGGCCATAATCGACAGTGCCGTTGTTTTGCCGCCGCCGCTTGGTCCTAAAAGCATATGAAATTCTCCCTGATTAATCTCTAGGTCTAAATTCCTCAGCACAGACCGTCCATTATAGCTTTTTGATATTCCCTTTAATAAAATACTCACTTGTCCTTTATCCCACCTGTACTCTGACCCGTGATTTAAAAACCAGCAACAATGTGAATGAAAACACCAGCAAGAGCAGGGCAACAGCGATTGCAGCGGGTGCCTCCCCTGACATGGCATTCTGGTAAATGGCCACTGTCATTGTTTCGGTTCTAGAGGGAATGCAGCCGGCCACCATCGAGGTAGCGCCGAACTCCCCCAGCGCCCTGGCCCAGGTCATAATCATGCCAGTATAAATACCTTTTTTGGCCAGGGGGAGCAGGATCGTTCTAAACATCCGAAATTCTGACGCTCCCAGGCTCAATGCGGCCTTGATAAGATCTTTGTTTATCGATTCAAAGGCGTCCTTTGTCGATTTTATTAGAAAGGGGATAGAAACAAAAAGTTGCGCAATGATGATTCCCTTCTTAGAGAACAACAGATCCACACCATGGTCGATCAACAATCTGCCAAACTTGCTGTTCCCCCCCAGCAAGATCAAAAGGGCCAGACCTGCCACAAGGGGAGGCATGGAAATAGGAAGATCAACCAGCGTATCGAGTATCTCTTTGCCTTTAAAGCTCTTCATCGCAAGCAAGTAGGCCACGGGGATTCCCAGACATAATGACAGGAAGACGACACTCAGCGATGTTTCAAGGCTTATGAGAACAGAAGATAATACACTGGGCGATCCAAATCGACATGCCAGCTCTCCAAACGAAGTCGCAGTGAAAAGGGCTAGAATGGGGAAGGCTATCAGACACACAAAGATGGCTGCAATGATCGAAACCGTCAGGTCAAAAAAAAATTCTTCATTTATTCCATTACCTCAAACCCATATTTCTTGAAAATCTCTTTGCCTTCAACGCTCAAAAGATAATGAACGTATATCTCTGCCTCTTTTCCGTGCCTTACCATCCTGCAGACCGGAATAATGTTCTTGATATTATACGGCTCCGGGATGCCGATAATCCTGACTCTGCCGGACTGGACAGCGTCCGCTCTCCATACCACAGCGGCCTCGGCATTATTTCCCTCGATCCATAAGATCAATTGTTTAACGGTCACGGCCCTGGCCCTTATATTCATCCTGGATTCTTCAAGGCCTGCTTTTTTGAATATTTCAGCAGAAGCGCCGCCTATGGCACACGCCCGGATATCGCCCAGCACAAGTCGGTTGCTCCTGTCTGTAAAATCACCGAGGGAGTTTACCCTATTATTTTCTTTAGGCGTGATGATGACAGACCCATGCCAGGCAAGAGGAAAGCAATATTCCACATAGCCTTCGGTCTTTAAGATTTTTGCCCACTTGTCGCTCCCGGGAATAAAGAGGTCAGGGATTTGCCCTGCAAGTATTTTATTGCCCAGCCTTCCACTACCTCCATAATCGTACAAGACCGTTATCCCATGCAGATCCTTAATTCTCTGACCTATTTCATTGAGAGGCATCCTCATTCCTGCCCCGGCAAAGACGAGAAGTTCTTTAGGTCCTTTCTGGGCACAAACAGTGGAAGAGGCAAAACATGCCAGCAAGGCTACTAAACAGATTTTGTATGTTCTCAAAAAGACGGGCATTATCGTAATCTTTTTCTATCCCTTGGGAGGCTTTTCAGGAGATTTGCCATCACAGTTTTCAAGACGCCTCGACTTCTTGAAGACGTGCCACCCTCAGCCCTGGCTTATACTATACCGGCAATATCGCCTTCATAGACTATCGGTTCGATCCCAAGCTCTTTTAGTTTTGCGGCAGGAATCTCGCCTATCCGCGTCACATAAATTTTACTGCAATCTCTGAGCAGGGCCGCAGCATGGTTAAATCTGTCCGGCTCAAAAGAATGACTTGGGTCTTTGGCCGAATATTTTTCCGTAAGACGTTCTTCTACGAATGTTAATCGGTCGCGAAGGTCATATATTAGGAATCTTTCCGCCCTGCCAAAGTGGTCGTTTACGGTCTTTCCATCCGTTGAGACCACGGCAATTCTTGGTACGGTCATTATTATTCTCCTCATCTCTGAACAGGATCGTCAAAGGTGAAAGCGTTGTAACTTCTCAAGAACCAAGGCCCGACTTTTTTGATGAAAATCGAAGATGTCATAACAACAAATTCAGAGCCGCCTCTCCCTCTTCCAGGGCATCAAGGATTTCATCGACCGCCTCTTCGCTCTCCACGTTACCGTACCAGTAGTTTTCCGGGTAGATCACCATAACAGGGCCGTTATCACACTGTTTCATGCATCCGGTACTTGTCAGCAATACATCCATGCCCCTGTCTGATATTTCGTTTTCCGTATAGAGGAGTAAATCCGTTGATCCTTTTTTGTTGCACGCCCCTTTCATCTCGCCGGATGCCCTGAAACTTGAACAGACAAAAATATGGTGTGTTGGTTTTTCCATTATCTATGGTCCCTCCTGTTTATTATGGTGTCGGAGCCTCTCCTAATATGTTCCATCCAATTCGCTTGATTTACATGCAGCCCATTCCTGCCATGGGATGCGCTCCATTGCAGGCCCTGATATCCCTTCGCACCATGTAATTCATGCTGTGCCCTTCAAAAACCGCCTCTGCAGCATCTTCTATCAAACCGTCCAGTTCCAGGATGTCGATACCTTTTTGCTGCAGCACACGCCGGGGATTGTCGCCGATACCAGCCACAAGAAGGGCGCGACAATCGCTGATCAATGCAGCGAGTTCCGTCCACCGCTTCAGGCCTCCGCCCGGCTCCGGCGTCTTCCGCATCTCAACATAGATAATTTTTCCATCCTCATTTCCGTAAATGAGAAGTTCTCTGGCTTTGCCCAGCTTCTGATTGACCAGAACCCCCTCCAGGCTGGCAACCGCTACATAGGGTCTTTTCTCACCATGAATTTCAGGAAGTTCGGAGCATTCCTGCAGCTTTTCCATGATTTTAACGCTGTTGTTTTCTCCCAGAATTCCCACGGCATCGGCCCTGCATCGTTTGCAGTGAAGCATCTGGGGAAGATATTGAGCAGCCTTCTTTCGAATCCGTGCCACTATTTCTTTGGAAGGCTCTTTCATATGGGCAAAGGCAGCGCCCTTGTTGGGATAAAAAGGAATGCAATTCAGAATATCCACTCCCAGATCAGACACTTTCCTGGCTACTGCTTCAATGTGATCCTCGTTGATTCCCGGCATGATGATGGTATTGATTTTGGTCGTGACGTTTTTCTCTTTTAGTCGTGTGATGGCTTCCATCTGCCTTTCCAGCAAGACCTTAAAGCCCGCTTTCGGACTCAGCACCTTTTTCCCACATCGGACAAAGGAATAGATTTTGGATCCGATTTCCGCGTCTATGGCGTTTAAGGTGATGGTCACATGGCTGACGTTGATCTCGGCAAGTTCATCAATATAAGGCCCTATGCCCAAACCGTTCGTGGCCACACAACAGATCATTTCAGGGTGGTTTTTCCGAACCAGGCGAAGCGTTTCCATGGTCTCCCGGGGGTTGGCAAAGGGATCTCCCGGACCGGCTATTCCCACGACCGAAATGTTTTTGACTTCTTCAATCACAAAATCGAGATAGATCATGGCCTGCCTCGGAGTGAGAACCGCGCTGGTCACGCCGGGCCGGCTTTCATTGACGCAGTCGTATTTACGATCGCAGTATCTGCATTGGATGTTGCACCTCGGGGCGATCGGGAGATGTACCCTTCCGTAAACACCGCGCATTTTGGCGTTGAAACAGGGATGATTGGACAGGTCCATTCTTTTCTCCTAATGCATCACATATAGGTATAACCCACGGGCGACGTATCCTGTTTGGATGCTATAATGGTGTTTGAAATCATATCGAACAACTGCTGGGCGCCCCTGTAACCGATATGGACGATCCTTGCGCCACCCATTCGGTCGTGGATCGGAAATCCGACTCTGATCAGAGGCGTGTTCATTTCCCGGGCAAGCCTGTATCCCTTGCTGCTCCCAATTAAAAAATCAGGGGCCATTTTTTTGGAAGCATCCCCGATCTCCACAAAATCGACTCCGTCCAGCACCTGAATGCCTCTGTCATCAAAGTCATCAATGACCCGGCGTAGCCTGGCCCTTAAATGACCGCTTGTCCCTGCTGATGCGCACATAGCCGGAACCACGCCTATCTCCGATAAAAAAGAGGCCAGCCCCACCACCAGATCTTCTTCTCCGTAGACCACGGCCCGGGCCTCGAAAACATATTTGTGCCCGTCAGCATAGGCGTCAATGAGCCTGCCTCTTTCCGCTGCATACTTCTCCGGCATCGGTTTTCCGGTAATTTCCGATACAACATCAAAAAAGACATCCGTCTCACGGATGCCCAGGGGAAGCCCGGGGCTGTAGCAGGGGACCTCAAACTTCTGTTTCAGTAATTTCCCGGCGCTCTCTGTTTCGGTAAGGATCCTTCCCATCTCTATGCTTGCCAAAGCGTCTCCCATGGCAATGATATGTCTTACAGGCGTTCCCCCTTTGGGTATTTTCCGGTATTCAGCCCACAGGGGACCATCAAGGGTCTCTGAATAATCGGGAACCATGTGGCACTTCACGCCGAAATCGGAGAATATCTCTTTAAGATGTCGGTAATCGGCCGGAGACAACATCCCAGGGAAAACATTGATGTGCGGCGCTCTGCCGCTGTTTTTCCTCTCAGCTAGTGACGCAACCGTTTCCCTCACCGCTCTGTGGAACCCCTCCATATGGGTCCCTGAATAACTGGGTGTGGATACGGTAACGATGGATGGAGCCTTTACATGGCAATTGTCCTGGAGGTAGTTTCTGACAATTCCAGGGACATCGTCTCCAATGGTCTCACTCAGGCATGTGGTGGCAACGCCTATCAGGTCCGGACCATACTGTTTGATGATGTTGTCTATGGCCAGCTTCAGATTGGCACCCCCGCCGAAAACAGCGGTCTCTTCAGTGAAATTGGACGATGCAATATCCACAGGTTCCTTAAAGTGGCTGATCAAGTAACGTCGTATATAGGTGGAGCACCCCTGGGAACCGTGGAGCAGGGGCACGGATTTTTCAATGCCCCGGAAAACCAGGGACGCACCCAGGGGGCTGCAGAGCTTGCAGGCGTTACTGGTGGGCTTGTATTCTGTTTTTTCCTCTGCTTTCATTTTTTCCCTTTCAGGAGAACTTCCTTTCCGGCGCGAATTGCCATACCGGACTGGTCACTGAAGCATAGACCTCCTCGGCAAAATGGAGCATCCCGCTGTACCCTGCCAGGGGGAGTTTTCTTTCATGATTGTGATCGCAAAAACCGATCCCCAGCTTATACGCCATGGGCCTTTCCTTGACGCCGCCGATAAAGAGTTCCACCCCTTTCTCGATGCAGTATTTGGAAAGCTCGAGGGGGTTTGCGTCATCCACTATCACGGTCCCCTCTTCGCACATTTCCTTTAACAGTCTGTAATCATCCCTGTTGCCTGTCTGAGATCCGACCAGGACAACATCCATCCCGAGCGATCTCAAGGCCTTGATCATGGAGAAGGCCTTAAAGGCCCCTCCCACATAAACGGCGGCCTTTTTGCCATCGAGTTTTCCTTTGTATCTCTTCAGCACCGGTTGTATCGCCTTTACCTCGTCCAGGACAATGGACCGGGCCTTTTCCATGACCTGAGGGTATTCTTCGAAATGTCCGGCCACATCGTAAAGGGCCTTTGACATGTCCTCGATTCCGAAATAAGATACGCGCTTAAAGGGGATGCCGTATTTTCTCTTCATGATCTCGGCCAGAGGCATCATGGATCCCGAACATTGAACCACGTTAAGAGCGGCCCCGTGAGAACGCTTGATATTATCGACCCGGCCATCCCCCGTAAAAACAGACACCACCTCCAGGCCCATCTGTTCGTAGTATTTTCGAATGGTCCATGCTTCACCGGCAATATTGAATTCACCCATGATGTTGAGGCTCAAATGCCCGATGCTTTCTGTTGGCCCGGTCCCGACAATCTTTGCCATGGCATCACACGCCGCCTTGTATCCATCTCTTTTGGTCCCTTTAAACCCTTCCGAATGTACCGGAAGGACGGGTATGCCTCTTTCCCGGGACACCCGTTTGCAGATGGAATCGATATCATCTCCGATCAAACCCACAATACAGGTGGCGTAAACAAAGGTCGCATTGGGTTTGTACTTGTCGATGAGCGCGACCAGGGCCTTGTAGAGTTTTTTTTCGCCTCCGAAGATAATATCGCGCTCGTCGAGATCCGTGGAAAAACTCATCCGGTGGAGTTCGGGGCCCGATGAAAGGGATCCACGGATATCCCAGGTGTAGGAGGCGCACCCGATGGGGCCGTGTATGAGATGCAGCGCATCAGCAATGGGGTAGAGCACCACCCTGGAGCCGCAAAACACACAGGCCCGCTGACTGATGGAACCGGCCAGGCTCTTCTTTCCACATGAGATATCAAACCGCCGACTCCCCTTTTGATAGATCTGTGTTTCTCTTTCCTTTAATATGGATATGTTGTCCATTTCCCCTGCCTCACGATCACATGACCAGATCGAACTCGATTTCAGAAGAATCCCTGTCCCTCCGGTCCATAAGGGCGTCGAGTATCTTTTCCAGGATACGCATCCCCCCCCTGTAGCCCACAGTGGGAAAGTAACTGTGTCCGATCCTGTCCAGGATCGGGAAACCGAACCGGATAAACGGGGTGTCCTCATCCCTGGAAATATACTTCACGTAGGTATTGCCGATGAGCAGATCCACGGGATCGTTTTTGACCCACTGGTGAAAAAGCATCATATCGCCGCCGCTCTTGACATTCACTTCACAGGGAAGGCCTTCTGTGAGGGTCCGAATCCTTCTTTCAAAGGCCTTATCTTTCGTACCGGTGACGACATGTATCGGTATCATATCGATTGCCACCAGAAACTCCGTAAGGGCCTCCAGTTGATCCGGATCTCCCACCAGGCCGACCTTTTTGTGATAAAAATAGGCCTCCATGTCGGTGATGATGTCGAGCAATTGTCCCCGTTCCAGGTTTAGGGAGTCCGGCACGATTACCCCGGCCATCTTTCTCAGGGCGTCCACAAACCTGTCGGTCGCCTGGAGGCCTATGGGCAGATCGAGTATCTGACAGGGAACCTTGCATTTTCCGTCCAGGGCGAGGGCGGCCGGGCCGGATGCCAGACGACCCAGGGCGATGGTCCCTCTGCTGCTCCCGGTCTCCTTCAACTGATGGATGGTGACCCCCCCCTTGGGATACATGGTGAACTTTCCCGTCTGGGGGCCGTTGAGCACATTTTCCGTGTCTGGAAAAAGGATGGTCCTGACTCCCAGTTCACCTGCGATACGCTTGATTTCCATCATGTCCGAAGGTTCCACCCATCCGGGGATCAGGTTGACGCGCTTTTCTCTGTGCCCGTTTGATGTTGCAAAGTAATCGACCATAGCCTTTGTCATGTTGGCGAAACCGGTTACATGAGTCCCCACATAACTAGGGGTATTGGCATGAAACACATACCTGCCTTCGGGAATCTTTCCATCTGCCCCGGCCTTGGCGAGTATCTGGGTGATATCGTCCCCTATGGTCTCGGACAGGCAGGTCGTGTGAACCGCTATCACCTCCGGCTCGTAAATGGTGAAGATATTGTTGATGGCCTGAAGCAGGTTGGCCTGGCCCCCGAACACGGAGGCCCCTTCCGTAAAGGAACTGGTCGCGGCCATCACCGGTTCCTTGTAGTGCCTGGTCAGAGTAGACCTGTGATAGGCGTAACATCCCTGGGAGCCGTGGCTGTGCGGCAGGCAGCCGTGAATGCCAAGGGAGGCATACATGGCGCCTATGGGCTGGCATGTCTTTGCCGGATTGACGGTCAACGCCTTGCGTTCACTTATTTCTTTGGATGTGTGTCGCAGTAACATCTTTACATTCCTCTCTTTTGGACAGGGCCGACTATTCATCCGCGTACATGGCGGCAAGTTCGGGACTCTTTTCCCATGGCGCCCGGATATGGTCCCATACCTTGGTGTTGATCATGCGGTCCAGTTCATGGTAGAAATTGATCGCCCCCTTATAAGCGGCATAGGGCCCACCCGAGTCGTAGCTGTGCAGTTGTTTCATGGGGAGACCATGTTTCTGGATCATGTATTTTTCCTTAATCCCGGCGCAGAATATGGCCGGCTTGTAGATTTCAATAAGTCTCTCCGTTTCATACTGGCTGATATCGTCAATGGAAAAGGTGGTCCCTGCCTCCATATCCGCCATCATCCCTTCATAGTATTTCAGGCGTATGCCGTTTTTTTCCTGTGCTTCAAACTCGTTTTCATGGATTCTCGGGCGGTATTTCTCAGGGTCTCTTAGGACCTGTATCTCTTCTATGTTTCTGCTGTCCGCATCCACCTTGATTCGAGGCAGGACGTGCCGTCCCTCATAATCATCCCTGTGGGCAAACTCATAACCGGCTGCAATGGTTTCCATCCCCACTTCCCTGAACAGTTCCTGGTAATGATGGGCCCGGGAGCCCCCCACGAACATCATGGCCAGTTTTCCTTCGAGCCTGGGTCTTATCTCGGCCTGGGCCTTTTCCACGGCGGGCATTTCTTCTGAGATCACCTCTTCCACCCGGTCGATCAGCTTCTGGTCTCCGTAATACCGGGCGATTTTCCGAAGCGAGCTGGAGGTTGCCCGGGCCCCCAAGAAATTGATTTTGATCCAGGGTATCCCGTATTTTTGTTCCATCATGTCGGCCACGTAGTTGATGGAACGGTGACACATGATGAGATTCAGGTCGGCCGTATGGGAGTTTGCAAAATGATCCACGCTTGAGTTTCCGCTGAACGTGGAAATGAGTGTGAGTCCGCATTTGTCGAACAGTTCCCTCACCAGAAACTCGTCCCCACCTATGTTATATTCCCCCAGGAGGTTTACCTTGTAATCCCCTTCCCGGACCGTGTCGTCCCGCCCGATCACGTGCGTGAAAAGACCGTTGTTGGCCACATGGTGCCCTGCGGACTGGCTGACCCCTTTGTACCCTTCGCAACTGAAACCGAATATGGTGATGCCCAGTTTCTCCTGCATCTCCCTTGTTACCGAGTGGACATCATCTCCGATCAGACCTACCGGACATGTTGAAAAGACCGAGATCATCTTGGGTTTGAAGATATCGTAGGCCTCCTGGATAGCAGCTTTGAGCTTTTTTTCACCACCAAAGACAATCTCCCTTTCCTGCATGTCGGTGGAAAAACAGTAGGTCATAAAATTATGGTTGTCCGGCGTTGTGGACGGGTCCGTCTGGTTACGACGGGTCAACCAGGAGTAAAAACCGCATCCGATGGGACCATGCGTCAGATTGATAATATCCCGGGTGGGCCCCATCACCACACCCTTGCACCCTGCGTAACAACAGCCCCGCTGCGAGATAATGCCCGGTATGGTCCTCACGTTGGCCTCAATTTCCGCGTAATAATGTTCATCAATCTTTTTGTTTACTACAAAATGCTTGGATCTTTTCCTCGCCACCTTGGGAGGATACTTACACATAATCTCCTTTTTCACCTCTTCGGGATCGATGTTTTTTCGGAAATCCGCCTCTTCATATCCAGTGTCTTCTTTAGGCATGAAATTCATATTTAAACTCCTACAGGTCATCTAGGGTGGTATCTCCCTTTTCTCCGGTTCTAACGCTCACGGAATCGGATACGGGCATCACAAAGATTTTTCCGTCACCCGGCTTCCCGGTCTGGTTTACCTTTATGATTGTCCTGACGGTCTTCTCCACATACTTTTCCTTCACAACGATCAAAAGGAGCCTTTTCGGAATCAGGCGCTGACTCTGGCCCAACTGTGAAATCGCTTCCTCGTAACCCTGTTCAGCGCCTTTCAGCAGTTTTATGTCAACCAAGCCTTTTCCCCTTCCCAGGGCTTCCTTGGCAGTGACGGAAAAAATACCTGCTTCCGCGAGGGCCCTCTTGGTTTGATTGATCATATTCATGCGGATAATAGCCATAATCTCTTTCATATCTTCACCTCTTCGGGCTCTCCGTCGTTGGTTTCTTTTATTCCCGAACTGATTGTGTAGACCTCTCCAACAGGGGAAACAAAAATCTTTCCATCTCCGAAAGCCCCCTTCTCTCTGCTCCTTGCCGCCTGTATGACCGTTTTTATGACAAAGTCCTTGTCTTTGTCCTTTACAACGGTCATGAGCATTTCCTTGGGGATTTCATCGTAGGTGACTTCTCCAATTTTTATTCCCCGCTGCTTGCCCCTTCCCACCACGCTTATCCGGGTAACCGCGGGAAAACCGGCATCCATGAGGGCGGCAAGGACATCGTCTGATTTGTCAGGTCTTACGATTGATCTGATCATTATCATTTTCTTCTTCCTTTCGCTCTGTCTTGAATCCAAGGGTCAATCGATCAGGCTGCTATGCCGTAGTTGATCAGAAGTTCTTCAAGCTCGTTTATCTTGAGAGGTTTTGGTATGACAAGCATCTCATTTTCAGACATTTTTTTGGCCAGGGTTCGATACTCGTCCGCCTGTGGGTGCTCCGGGTCAAACTCGATGACCGTCTTTTTGTTTATCTCCGCCCGTTGAACCATATTGTCCCTGGGAATAAAGTGGATCATTTGGGAACCGAGCTTTTCGGCAAATGCCTTGATCATTTCCTCCTCATTATCCACCTTGCGGCTGTTGCATATGAGTCCTGCCAGCCGGATTCCCCCTGATTCCGCAAATTTCAGGATACCCTTGCATATGTTGTTTGCCGCATACATGGCCATCATCTCGCCGGAGGCCACAATGTAGATCTCCTTTGCCTTGCCCTCGCGCATGGGCATGGCAAACCCCCCGCAGACCACATCGCCCAATACGTCATAAAAGACGAAGTCGATATTTTCATCCTCCGAATAGGCGCCCAACTGTTCCAGGAGGTTGATGGAAGTGATAATTCCACGGCCCGCGCAGCCGACGCCCGGCTCAGGCCCGCCTGATTCGGTACACAATGTCCCCCCGAAACCTCTCTTTCTGACGTCATCGAGTTCCACATCTTCTCCCTCTTCCCTGAGGGTATCCAGGACCGTGCTCTGATTCAGGCCGCCCAACAGCAGCCTCGTTGAATCCGCCTTCGGATCGCAACCGACCACCATGATCTTGTTTCCCATTTCCACAAGGCCGGCCACCGTGTTCTGAGTCGTAGTGGATTTTCCGATCCCTCCTTTTCCGTAAATGGCTATCTTCCGCATAGCGTTTCTCCTTGCAAAGTAGAAGTCTTGTATTCCAGGTTGTCATGACGTTGTATTAATCATTAAACAATGTCTGTGCCAAAACGACCCTTCGAAACGATAGCGCCTATTAACCTATTGATTTAACATCTAATCATAATAGAGTGGGCAGACTGATATGGACATAAGGCAATAGCTGCGATTCCTTCGGGACCGAACATAATTGTCAACATTAACAATAATGTTCAGCCCTGAAGGTCGCTTAAGGGAGGATCTTTGTGTGGGCGTCCCTATATCTTCAAAAGGGGGGCCTTCACTTCGTTGGGATGAAGTGATTGAGGTTCTCCAGAAGGGTGTTTATGAATGGGACCTGGGACGAGCTTGAGAGAACAATGGAAGATATCGGGAAGGCCTTCTATGAATCTGCTAGATTTTTCGTATATCAATAGCGTACTTTTTGATTCGATAGGATAACTGACGGGGGGTGATGCCCAGCATCCGGGATGCTCGTTGTTTGACGAAGTTGCTGTCCCGAAGGGCTTTTATGATTTCACGTTTTTCAAATTTTTCAACTTCTTCGCACATGTTATCCTCTCTTGGGGGAAAAACATGATTGGCCCCCTGCCCCTTAGGCGGGGATGCTCTAAAGTTGGAGGGCAGATCCTCCATCTGGACGGCATTGTTCTCGGCCATGACCACGAGCCGCTCCACGGCATTGGCCAGCTCCCTGACATTGCCCGGCCACGGATAGCGCGCCATAGAGGATTTTACGGCTTCGCTCAAGTGGATGTTTCGTCCATATCTACGGTTAAATTTTTCCATGTAGAAATCCAGCAACAATGGAATATCGGTCTCCCTTTCTCTCAATGGCGGCAGCACAATAGGCACCACATTTAATCGCCAATAAAGATCTTCCCGGAAATTGCCCTTTTTCACTTCATCTAACAGGGATCGGTGCGTAGCCGTAACCACCCTGACATCCGCTTGGATCGGCGTTGAGCTCCCGATTCGCTCAAAGGTTTGCTCCTGGAGGACCCTGAGCAATTTGACCTGAAGCGAAAGAGGCATCTCTCCGATTTCATCCAAAAACAGAGTGCCGTGATCCGCGGTTTCAAACCTCCCGATACGGCGGGACGCAGCGCCGGTGTAGGCCCCTTTTTCAACCCCGAAAAGCTCCACTTCAATGAGATTTTCCGGCAGGGCCGCCAGGTTGATGGGAACAAAGCGCCCCTTTGCACGGCGGCTTTGATAATGAAGGGTCTGGGCGATGAGTTCCTTTCCGGTACCGCTTTCCCCCAGAAGCAGGACCGTTGTATCGGTGGAGGCGACTTTCCGAACAGATTTGAGCACCTGCTGAAAAGGGGCCGATTCTCCGATAATATTGGGCAGGCTGTACTTTTCTTCCAGTTGAGAGCGCAGGTCTCCACACTCCCTTTTGGTTTTTCTGAAATTTTCCCAGAGTGTTACAAACTGAGCAATGAAGGATGCGACAATGTGAAGCGCCCGCAGGTCGTCCTCCACTGTCCCACGTTCTTCGGCATAGATTCTGTCGACACTGATGACGCCAAGAATCTCCCTGTCCAGGGCTATGGGGACGCAGATAAAAGACACACCGCTCTTTTGGGGCCTGGAGGCGGTCTTGTTCAAAAACTTCGGCTCATTTCCGATATTCGATATGAACATGGGAGATTCGGTTTCTATCACCCTGCCGACGATGCCCTCGCCGATGCGATACGTTCCACGCCGGATTTCCTCGATAGACAATCCATGGGCCGCCACAATTCGAAGATCCATGGAGGGCTTATGTAAGAGGAATACACACCCCCGTTGCATCTCAAGACGCGTGGAAAGAATTTTCATGACCGACATGAGATTCTTTTGAAGGTCAAACGAACTGGTCAAAACCCGGCTGACCTCCAGGATCGCGCTGAGTTCATTGTTTTTCCGGAGCAATTGATCCATTGGTAATTGATTTGCTGAGTCATCTGATGAGCCGATATTGAAAAAGCCTCTCTTCAGGCACTTTAAAACGCCAACAACGTTCTTTGGGATTTCAGAATCCAGATGAGAACGGAGAAAAGTGAGGCCCGTTTGATAAGTACTTCAGCAAAACAAATGCCAATAGGCGGTTGTCTGCGTATGTGCCTAAAAACAGGCCAGATTACAACCTTATTGTGTGGATTGAAACCACCGAAGATGGCAAGAAAAACTACAAATCTGAAGTTTACATACAAGAAAACATCGTTTATGTATTATTTGGACGCCCCTCTTATACGACGACCAACCTAAACAACCAGCTAGGAAGTATTCTTGGAGGAAAGCCTGTGAGCTTCGATGTTACGGTGTAGGCGGATATGGAATATACGTTCGATTCCCCGCTCGTTTGAGATAGCGTTATGCACGTAATCCCCACAAGAATTTGTCCTCGCCATTGGCACATGTCCATTCTGCCGGCCCTGTTTGAGCCGACGACTGAGGATATGAGCCTTCCTGAAGTTACGCCGTAAACATGCCAATAGAAACAACAAAATAGAGCGGGGGGACGTGCCCATGGTCTGAACCAACCCGATGGCCCGTGCCAGTGGTAGACACCGACAACGGCCTTGCCTCGGAAGCAGGGGGACACCACCATATCTTCTATTAGGCCGACCATGCCGCCTTCGGCCGTAGATACCAGGGTTTGAATGGTGTACATCCCCACCATATTTCCCTCTACGTCGGCCACTTTAATTAAATCTATGGAACGCTTTATCAAAAATTCTAAAAAGGAGATGCTCCTGATTCTCGACAATCCTAAAGTGCATCACAGCTATGCAGTCAAGGACTGGCTGGAAGAGCATAAAGAACAAATAGAAGTATTTTTTTGCCATCTTACTCACCGGGGTTAAATCCGGACGAATACCTCAATTGTGACCCAAAAGGTCAGCGTGCATTCTGGAACAACAGCCATGACGAAAAAACAACTAATGAAAAAGACAGTGCCCCATTTGAGAAAGATGCGAAAGTTACCAAAGCGAGTGATGAAATATTTCAAGCATCCAAGAATCGCGTATGCAAGATAGTTCGCCTATTTAATCGCCGGGGCAATATTATTATTGATATTGATAACGTCCAGGACCCTTTCTATGCCATGTGGCATTGCCAGACCGGAGTGAGGGTTTCGGATCTTGTTGGAATCAAAAGGAATGGCCGTGCGCGCCGAATGGCGCAAGAGGTTCGGAGCACTCTGCACAGAAATCCTGAAGTGTGACGGCCTGGAGGGCAATATACGGCAATTGATCTGCCAAGCTGTAAATCGTCCATCGTTGGGCAGAGGCCCATCAGGATGTGACTCGCCTTCCTCAGGGTCGAATATAATGGTCTCTTTTTGCAGTTCACCCAGTTCGATTTTCCGGGAAGAGACACAACGATAAATTTCCGCCCTCGCTTTGTCGATTACGACTGGATTGTTTATATTTTCCCACCGAACTAATTCCTCAATCAGGTTGAACAGTTCGGCTCGTTTGCCTCCGGCCCGTTCTTCGTCCATGCTGTTGTCAAGGTTTCGGTACGCCGGATCGGACAAAACCCTCATCCATATTTGACATGATAGACACTGCGGCCCGCCGTATCTGATCACGAAGGCCAAAATCTTTAGCAAAGGCGCCTTTACCCGAGCAGGAATAGACCTCATTGGTCAACTC